>DASYWJ010000028.1:0-72957 GCA_035936155.1 Tepidisphaeraceae bacterium
GCTGGCCGCCGCGTGCGCCGCGTTCATGCATGAACGCAACCGGTCCGGATCCGGCGTGAACTGGCGCTTTACCACCGTCGACGCCCGCATCAAGCTAAAGCGGCTTTACCCGACAATCGAAGTGTGGTGATCCACTAGTGCCGGTGGATGAACCGGGGTCGGTTCTGAGTCCTTGGGGGTCAGGCCCAGGCTGAGGCGCATCGCATTCGTGGTTCCTGGCGCCCGTTGCACCACGCCGCTGAGCAGTCTTGCTTCGGCGATCAAGCTTTTCTTCGCCTCGTTTTTCAGCTCGATACAGCCACAACCGGCGTGCCGCCGCGAACCTCACCCCCCACGCCGTCCCGATCCCCTCGCCCGCTTGTAGCACTCCCCCGCGGCGATGGCGAAGCCAATCATCAGCGCCAGCCGCACCAGCCGCTCCGTCTGGCTGACGAACTCAAAGTCCTGCCACCCAGGATCACGCTCCCGCCGTGTTTGTTCGATGGTCAACAGCGCATTGCGAAAACAGGATGTTATTATGGGCAATCACGCGCCGCAGCCCGCGGACCGGCCCCGACTTGCGCCCCGCAGACCGCTCGCAACGCAGAATGCTATTCGGCGCACCGGTCAGTATAATCAATGGTTATCTGCCTCGGATGAAGCACGACTTCGCAACCTCGACCGACAAGGCCGCCGATGAGCGGTTTCGGGCATGGCTCGAAGCGGAAACCATCGACGGTTTGAAACGCTCGTATGGCGATGGAGAAGGCACGAAGTCGATGATCTTCCTGTTCGTCAATCGTGCCTATGAGGCGCACATGCCCGAGGCGCTAATCGGCGAAACATTCGGCAAGTGCGTTGTCCGTGCGGGCTACCGCGAAGAAGATGAGGGCCCCGCGTTCGATTTGTTAGAGTTTCTTGGCGGCATCGCTCGCGGCGTCCACGGCGGCAGATAACCACGCACTGCAACGGACCGGCCGGGCGGAACGGTCCTTGTGATTCCAACGCGGCTCGGCGCCCGGCCGGCCGTTGAATGCTGGTCCGTTATCCAGCGGTAGCGCAGGACCGCGTCAGCGAATTCCTCACCACCTGCCTCGACGCGGCCGATACGCTCCACGAAGCGATCAGGCGCGACACCACATCGTAGAGCGAGCTTCCGGCTGATTCACAAGCGGCGAGCGTCCGCGGGCGGGGCGGAATGAGAAGTGGGGTAGATCATGCGTGATCTACCCCACTTCGGGCGTTCTGCGGGCTGGAAGGTTGAGGGGTTATCGAAAGCGTCGGCGGGTGAGCAGGCCTGCGGCGGCGAGGGCGAGGGTGGCGAGGCCGGCGGGCTCGGGGACGGGGACGATGTCCAGCGTCAGGGTTGGCCGATCGGCCACGTCGCCATCGTTGGCCGAGGCGAATCGGTACTGGTTCGTGCTCGTTCCGATCTCTGCATCCGGGTTGAGGCGCAGCACCAGCCAGGTGTCTGGCCCAATGGTGGTCGAGCTGTAGAGGTTGTTGAGGTAGGCGACCAGCGCCGCATCGGCGGCAGCGTCGGTCTCTCGGACTGCGTCGGCGCTGCCCGTAACCAGCGTGTGATCGGTCGGGTTCAGCCAGTTGTCCGCGATCTTCTGCCGCGGAACGGTGGTGTTCAACCCCGTCGGGTCGGTCTCGGCATCGCCCTCAAGGTAGAGTCGAGCGGCAAGGCCGGTGTTGATGTCGGTGCCGTTGGTGATGGTCTCGTTCACCTGGGGACTATCAAAGTCGTTGCTGACCGAGATGCCGGAGTAAAGGCCGACGGCCCAGAGGTCGGCATTGGCCACAGGTGCGCCCGAGATGGCGACCTGCGTCATCTTGAAGTTGGCGCTGGAAACGCTCCCTACCGTGGACGATTCGGGCAGCAGGAAGAACAAGGCGGCGTTCATCTTGTGGCGGCTTTGTCCGCCAACGCGCAGGATTCCGGAGTCGCTGGGGATATCGATGTTTCCGTCACCGGCCGTGGTGCCGATCGACGAAAGATCATCGATGTTGTTCAGGTAGAAGGGCTCGGAACTGGAATTCTGCTCCAGTCGCGGCTCGTAGTCGGCAACGCTGCTGACGATGTCGACCGGCGCCGCGCCTGCACCTGCGGCGAAAAGAACACTGGCTACACCGGCAGCCAGAACATGCTTGCCTCGCATCGGCTCTCCTCTCGTCGGCCGCACACGTCTTGGGAGGGAAAATGACGCAAGCCGGCCTGATGTGATGGACCCCCAAGAACAGTAATTTCGGGTGTCCCGGCAATTGTATACCGGACGGGCCTGACGCCAACGAGGAAAGGCCTTTAACGAAGCAAGGAAAAGCCTGAACTTTCGCCAAGAGCGACGTTTTCCGCTGCCGTGCCATGCAAAGCGGGGTAGATCGTTGATCTACCCCGCTTTCACCGTCTTTTAATCGCCATCTCGGAGGGGTGGCTACGAACCGCGCCGACGACGCATCAACCCCCAGGCCGCCCAAGCCGAGGACTATGCTGTCGAGACCCGTGAACTTCAGTTACGGCGCGGTCGGGTAGAGCTGCTGCTCCGCGTCGAGATTGTTCCACACCTGGTCGGTCAGGACGGCGTACTGCGCGCCGGTTCCGAACATGGGACGGCCGCCGTAAACAGCATCTCACTAGTCCTTCCATCAGCCCGCTGGGGACCCACTTCGCCCCGTCGGACTCTCAGCCGTCCACCATCGCGCATTTGTCTGTCATGCGTCGTGGCGACGAAGCCGTCGCCAGCCAAGGACACGTCACGGCTGTCGGGGGCCTAGTAAAGCTGCTGATCTGCATCGAGGTTGTTCCACATCTGCTCGTGGATCCAGTCGTTCGCCGGATGGAACTTGTTGTTTGGAAGGTTCAACTGCTTCTGAATGAGCTTGCGATCGACCCAGCGTGCGCCGCCATTGGCGTAGAGGACGTTGAACCCCTTCACGTGTGCGCGATCCAGACGCTGATTGTGGTGGAAGATGTCTGCGACGATGGCGCGGCTCTTCAGCCGGGCCAGGCGGAGCATGGGCTGTTCGGAAGGAATGATGGCGTTTCCATTTGATGGTTCTCGCTTCACCGGGTGGAACGGGTGCGTTGTGGAGCTGCCGGTCAACCAGAAGACCGTATCCGCTGCGCGGACGCCCGGTCGGGGATCGGGCTGCACGTTGTAGTGCCGCACGCTGTAGGTCGATCGCACCTGACCCTCGGACGGGGGCCAGGGATTCGAGATGGCCGCGTAAGCAAACTGGTGGTCCTGCCAGCTAGGGCAGAAGAACACCTGGCCGCTGCCCTCCTTTACCATGCCAGACTTAAACAGGAGGCCCAACCCCACGTATCGAACCTTCTGCGGTGGATCACCATCCGGCGAGGCCGGGGCATTGCGCGCGAGGTAGTAATTGCTGGAAACGGTAACGGCGCTCGTCCCACCGCTGATGCCGAGCGGGACCTGATCCTTGTACGCAATGCTGTACATCCGGAGCATCGTGTTGATCTGATTGAGGTTCGCTAGACACTGCGTTCGCTTGGCCGCCTCGCGTGCCTTGTTCAGCGCCGGCAGCAGCATTGAGATCAGCACCGCGATGATGCCGATGACGACGAGCAGTTCGACCAGGGTGAATCCGGTGGGGCGACGGGGGGCACGGGTCATGATGAAGCTCCTGTGCTGTCAACGAGGGACGGTGTGACAGCGAACAATTTGAGAAGCTGCCCCCGAAACCGCTATCCGGGGGCGAGATGATGTCAATCGGGATTGTATACAACGAAATGCGATTAAGCAAATCTCTTGTTTGCGGAAGACAACCCCTTAGGGCGAGTCCGCCGATGGCGGGTTGGGGGTCGGGCAGATGGTCGCTAACGCGGCGTCCATGCGGCGGGTGAGGTGGCGGCTCATGGCTTCGGCGGCGGCGTCCCCATCGTGCGCCAGCAGGCAATCCATGATGGCGGTGTGCTCGACCAGCGCGTGGTCCTGCGTGTACGCGGCGTTCCCCACCGCCTCGCCGATCGAGCGGGCGAGTGTCCAGTAGCGGCGGATTTCCTCGGCCAGGCGCTCGCTGCGGCTGCTCTTGGCAATCAGCTCGTGGAACATCTGATCGACGGCCAGCGCTTCCTCCGACCATGCCTTTCCACGGTCGGCAGACTCCAGCAGCTGCTGCGTGCGGTGGCGGATCTGCACGAGCAGCTCGCGGTCGATCGTCTCGTGCGCCAGCCGGGCCGCTTCCATCTCCAGCACGCGTCGAACCTGGTAAATCTCGACCAGCTGCTTGGTCCCGAACGGGCGAACCATCGCGCCGTGGTTGGGCTTCAACCAGATCACGCCAATGGCGGCCAATTCCGTCAGGGCTTCGCGCACCGGCGTGCGGGAGACGCCGAATTTCGCGCCAAGCTCCTCCTCGACCAGGCGATCCCCCCCCGCCAGCTCACCCTTGAAGATCGCGTGAAGAATGCCGTAGACCACCCTGCTGCGGCGCGCGTGGCGCGGCGCGTTCCAGTCGCTGTCGACCACCTCGGGACCTTTGAGCGAATTGGCCTGCATGAGTACGGAGGGCATGAAACCTCTTGCAATGTCTTACCGATTTCACAGTATACAACCACAATAATTTCTACAAGAACCTGACAAACCCACCTCAACTGCGTCGGAGCGTCATGAGAATTCGATTTGTCTTCGCCCCCATGGCCTGCCTGCTCGCGGCAGTGTGCGCATCTCGTGGTGAGAATCCACCGGTGGCGCCGGCCGCCGCGCCCCAAGGGGTCGTGATCGAGCAGGTGATCCCCTTTGCCACCGCCGACAGCGTGCGCTTCGACGTGAAACTCAGCTCGAGCGAGCCGGCGAAGAACCTGCAAGTCGCGGCGCGAATCGTCCCCGTGGCGCCTGGCGAGGCGCTGTGGACCGGTTCGATTGGTGTGGCCAATGTCGGCCCCAACTCCCCCGCCACGCTCCCGCATCGGATAAATAATCTGAAGCCGAAGCTTTGGGAGCCGGATTCGCCCCACTTGTACAACCTGATCGTGACCGTCTCGCGCGACGGCACGGCAGTGGCCACGCGTACGACTCGCTTCGGCTTCCGGTCGTTCGAGGTGAAAAACGCGCAGTTTCACCTGAACGGGCGGCCGATCTTCCTGCGCGGCATCGCGATCAATCCACCCGGCCGGGGCATCCCGCCCGAGGTGGGCGAGACACGCAAGTTCGCCGAGGACTATGTCCGCTACATGAAGAGCCGCGGCGTGAACCTGATCCGGATGGAGCCGGAGTCACCGGTATGGTTCGACGTCTGCGACGAGCTGGGAATGATGGTGTTCCAGGGGCGCTACGGCGCCCCGCCGACGGCGCCGGGGGTGAACGCCACCGCGCGCGACGGCCCGCCGGAGGATTTCCAAGCCAGCATGGCCGGGTACCTCGAGCTGTTCAAGAACTACCCGCAGCACCCTTCGATCGTCATCTACGTTCTGTCCAACGAGCTTCCGCGCATTCACCTGCCGCGCGGGCGCGCATGGCATGATTTCATCGTGAAGGCGCACGCGCACCTGAAGCAGTGGAGCCCGGAGACGACCTTCATCGGCAACGCCGGCTACGGCGAGGGCCGCGAGGGCGACGTCAACGACGTCCACCGCTACTGGGGCTGGTACTACAACTCGTTCCTCACGTACCTCAACCTCCGTGACACGCGCGCGATCTTCGGCGACCCCGATCAGCCGGACAAGCAGCAGCCGGTGACGTTCAGCGAGTGCGTGGGCAACTACACGGGGGTCAATGGCGCGTACAACATCGTCGTCAACCGGCAGATGGCCGCGCAGCTGGGGTGGACGGGACATTCGGAGAACCAGGCCGACGATGCGCTGGAGAACCAGAAGCGGGTGATCAAGCAGGCGACGGAGCTGTTCCGACGCCTGCGCCCGCAGAACCCGCGGCTGGCGGGAATCATGCCGTTCACCATCCTCTTCCACCACTGGCGCGGCATCTCCTCATTCGATCAGATGAATCCCAAGCCGGCGATGGAGCAGCTGGCGATGAGCTATGCGCCGGTGCTGCTGAGCTGGGAGATGTGGACCCCGCAGGTGTACGCGGGGACGACGATCAGCGGGTTCGCGCACGTAATCAATGACGCCGACGACGGCGGCGCGCTGAAGGGCGCGACGTTGCGCTACGAACTAACCGCCAAGGGCGCAAAGGGCGACAAGAACGCCAAGGTAGCCGAGGGGGAAGTCAAAATTGCCGACGTCCCCTACTACGGCGTATGGAAGACGCCGTTCTCGATCGCGATACCGGAGGATGCAGCCGAAGGCGACTACACGCTCATCGGGCGTGTGATGATCGGCGAGAAGCAGGTCACGACCAACACGTGCGACCTGTTCATCGCGTCGGACGCCTGGAGCAAGCCGCAGCGCCAAACCGATGCGAAGGTTGCGCTCTACGACCCCAAAGGCAAAACCGCCAAGGCGCTGAAAACGCTGAATCTCCCGTTCCGGGCAATGAGCGCTTCAGACCTCGACCAGCTCGGTAGGGGCACCCGTGGCGCTGTGGTTGTCATCGGAGAAGAGGCCTGGAATGACAGAATCTCCGGCGATGGCCTGATGCGCTTCGTGGCTCAGGGCGGACGCCTCCTCGTCCTGGGGCAGGAGCCCGACCGGTTCAAGCACGCCTGGCTCCCGGTGAAGATCGAGCCGCTGACGCTCAGCGCCAACAGCCCCGAATACCTCCCCAGCTCCCGCCCCTTCCGCGAGCAGCACAACATCAACCCCCAGCGCCCGTGGCACCCCGTGTTCCAGGGGCTGCCCCGCGAGCGGCTGCGCCTGTGGTCGGACTACACGAAATGGGACCAGACCAAGCCCGGCTTCCCGGCCGTCTATCCCGTGAAGTATGGCTTTAAGCTGCTCGATCCGGCGGCGCTGAAGAGCACCGCGGTGCTCGCCAACTACGATCGCGGTTTAGAGGGCGTTGCGCTGTGCGAGATGTTCGCCGGCAAGGGCTCGGTCCTGCTCAGCGCCTTCGATCTGGTGGACCACGTCGGACTGGATCCGGCTGCCGACCGGTTGCTGGTGAACCTCATCGCCTACGCCGGGTCGAGCGAGGAGCACGAGGTGTATCCACTGATCGAAAAGCCGATCCACTGGGGCGACTACCCCACCGAGCGCGGGCTGATCACCGGGCCGTTGCACGGCCTGGTCATCAACGCCGTGTGGGTCAAGCCGCCCACCGAGCCGAACGCACAGCCGCTCCCGGACAACACGGGCGCGTGGAACACGGACCCCGGCAACCAGTTCGTGCCCAGCGGCCGCCGACCCATCGGGCCATTCGGTTACAGCACCGCCACGAGCCTGCGCGATCCGAAGCCCGAGGAAAAGACGGGCTACGGCATGTTCTATGCCCGATTGCCGAAGGGCCGCTCGACAATGGTGACGACCGTCCGCAACGGCGGCAGCGAGCCCGCGACGCTGCATGTCGGGATCAACGGCAGGCAAGCTGGCCAACCTGCGTCCGTTGCGCCCGGGACGACGATCACCGTGCGCTCTCCCCTCCCGGGTGGCGCCACGGAGGTGGCCGTAAGATTCGCGGGTGAAAAAGCGCTCGTGCTGGAACAGACAGCATTCGAATAAGTGTGCGGGGTTGCAGAGGAGAAAGAAGCTTGGCCTTGGCACGGGCGACCTCTCCCGTGCCACGACGACTACAGCCCCTCAGTGTCCAGGTCGTCCGAGCAGGCCATGGCCGCACCGTCGAACAGGATCGTCTTCGCCTTGTGCAGGTTTGCGACCGTTTGCAGCGGGTCGCGGGTCGTGAGAATGAAGCGCGAGCGGCAGCCGGTCGCGACGCGACCAATGGGTTCGGGGAACGCGAGCATGTTCGCGCTCACGCCCGTCGCCGCCCGGAGAATCGCCATCGGCAACATGCCGGCGCGCTCCATGTGGCAGAGTTCTTCGATGAAGCCGATGCCGTGCGGCACCCCGCAGGAGCCGGCGTCGCTGCCGGCGACGATCGGCACGCCCATCTCGCCGGCGCGGCGGAGCATGTCCTGGTGCGACGCGATGATGCGCTTGAGGTGGCCTACGACGACGTCATCCCATCCCAGCTCGGCGGCGCGGTCGATCTGAAGCTGCACGGGGGCGAACGTCGGCACCCACGCTATCCGCCGGTCGCGCATCTTCATCAATTGCTCCTCGGTGATGAAGAACCCATGCTCGACACTGTTCACGCCGCCTTCGATTGAATTCTCGACGCCTTCGGTTCCGGACGCGTGCGCGAAGGTCTGCTTCCCGTATGACCTCGCCGCCTCGACCAGCGCCCGCACTTCCTCGACTGGCATCTGCGGGGGCGTGGTGACCTGCCCTTCCTTGAAGTTGATGATCCCGCTGACCAGCAGCTTGATCCGGTCGGCCCCGCCGGCTAGCCGCGCCGCGACACAGTCGGCGGGGGAGGCGAACTCCTCGATCGGGCTTCCCATGAACGAGCCGTAGCGGCCCTTATGGTGAATGGCGGCGCCGGGGCTGTCGATGAAGGGGGTGGTGGCGCGCTTTCCGAAATGCGCCTTGGCCTCGGCTGCGAGCGTCAGCCCGACGGCGTGCTTGTCGCCGGCGTCGCGAACGGCGCCGACGCCGGACTGAAGGATCTTCGGCCAGCGCGATCTGGCGCGCCTGAGCATTTCGTCGGGCGTCGATTCCTTCAGGTAGCGCTCGCGGTCGGCGAAGCACACGGGCGCGCCATCGAGAAACAGGTGCGCATGCGCCTCGATGAGGCATGGCAGGAGGGTAATATCCGGCAGCGTCGCGTCGGGGGTGCGTTGACCGTCCTGCAAAATCTCGCGACCCGGATCGCGGCCGACGAACTGGACAGACATCGCGTCAAATACGACGTCGGCGTTGCGCAGCGGCGCATCCGAGACGCCGTCGATCAACTGTCCGACGCGCAGCCAAACGGGCCGCTCCAGGGAGAGGCGGGCGAGGTCGTCGAGCGACGTGTCACGTGCCGCAACCGGTTGTAGACTCGCGCCCGGTGTCATCCTGAACGTACTCCGAAGGATCTTTGGGCGTCCGGACGGTGGAGATCCTTCGGAGTACCTCAGGATGACCCATCGAACCGGATGGCCGCCGTGATTAGACTGACCTAATGGCTGTCATGGTGCTCGAACATCTCGATGATCTTCGACGCCTGGCGGAAGCCCGCTTCCTCCTGGGTTTCGCCGTCCTGCGGGCGGCCGGCTGCGAGGGCGGCTTCGATCCCGCGGACGAACTTGTCGTCGCGATCGAGCAGGTGCAGGTTCTTCTCCGGGTTGCCCAGGACAAAATCCAGCCCGGCTTCCACCGCAATGGTCAAATAAGCGCTCTCGACGCTCTCGCGCATTTCCCGCGGCATGCCGAACGAGAAGTTCGTGAGGCCCACCGACAGGTGCACGCCGGCGAGATCGGGGTTTTTGCGGATCATTCGCATGGCGTCCAGCCCCATGTTGACCAGCCCGTAGGTGTCGGCGCCGACCGGGGCGAGTCCGGGGTCGAGGATGATCTGGTCGTTCTGTCGGCCCGCCTTCTCGTGGAGCAGCGCGACCAGGTCCTGCGCGGCGCCGTAGACGTCGTCGGCGCAAAGGCATTGTGCCCCGCCGCCCCCTGATGCTTCATCGAGGAATTTTTCGCTGGCCATGCCGATCACCATGGTGTCGTGCTCGGCGACGAGCTCGAGCATCTCGTCGAGGTTGTGACGGGACGCCGCCACCGAGTTCACGATGGGGCGGCCCGAGCGGTCGCGGTCATAGACGGCCAGGCAGCGACGGTGGAACTCGGCCGACGGGTTGTCGAACGCGATAGGCACCCTCGTGACCTCCTGAATTGCCGGGATCAGGTCCGGCAGCAGGTCGAACATGTCCTGCGGCGTGACGCGCATGGACTGGGTGCCGTCGATGTTCAGCGTGATGTAATCGGCGCCGAGGTCCGCCTGGAGCTTGGCGAGCTTCTGGTAGCCGGCGATGTCGCGATCGTTCCACGCGCGCGCGGCGCGAGCGAACGAGTGGTTGATCAGCTCACCGATCAGTTGGAACGGTCGCCGGGTTCTGGGCGCGGGTGAGAGCGCGGGGTTGTACGCGACCGGGTGCGCTAGAGACATTGGAAGTCCTCTCGGTTGGGTTTTCGACTGTCTTGGTGGTTGTTGGCGGGGTCGCTGAAGCGACCACGCCGGCCGATTCGGAGCATGCGGGGTGCGGGGCCTTGCCAGCGGTATGGTCGCGTCCAAGGAGGGCATTGGCCCAGCTCGAAGTGCCCCGCAGGGATTCATCCTGGATGACCGGGGCGTGGGCGAGCATGTCCTGCTCGCAGCCGTCGTACTTGGCGCGGTCGTAGGCGCGGCTCCAGATGCACTCGAAATCGTGGACCTCGCACTTGCCGTCGCGCGTGCCGCCGCAGGGACCGTTGCGCTGGTTCTTGGCACACTGGGATTCGGGGCAGAGGAAAGCGATGTCGGGAAGCGAGCAATCCCCGCAGTCCTTGCACTTGAACATCGCTGCCTTGCTCGCGTGCTCCAGGACGCGCAGGCTCCGCGGACCCTGCATCGGGTCCCTGGAGTGGGAATAGACCCATTTTCCCATGCGGTTCAGCGTGGTGCCCGGCGTGAAGACCGAGTCATGCACGGCCTTGCTGAAGCGGTAGCCGAGCGTGACGTTGCGGGTGGGCTTGCGCGTCTTGAGCGACGCTTCGTACGCCGGCTCGAGGCGCGACGCATCGGCGAGGCGCGTCTGCGGGTCCTGCGCGAAGTAGTAGAACTCGTCCTGCACGGGATACTGCAGCTCGCGGGCGAACTGCTTCCAATCATCGGGTGCGAACGTCGCTTGGAGGTCGAGGATCGCGTCGACCTCGTCCATCCGGTGCACCCCGCCGAGGTACCCCCCGGCAAATCCGAGGCCGCGGAAGATGGCCAGCTGTTTGGCCGCAAGCTCGCGGAAGAAGCTCGCGCCCCTGTCGGGGCTGGCGGCGTGCCCCTCGCAGAGCTCGAACAACGAATCGCTGATCACGACGCCGGGGATCGTGCGCTTGCGAAAGAAGCGGACGACGGACGCGCTGAGCAGGAAGACGTTGCCGATCAGCGGGATGTGCCCCATCCCCCGCCTCTGCAGGTAGCACAGCATCTCGTGGCTCTTGCGCGCGTCGAAGCCGATCTGGGCGATGATGAACTTCGCCCCCTGCTCGATCTTCTTTTCGAGCTTGAGCAGCTGCGGGACGACTTCGTTCTCGAACTTCTTGAAGTTCGTCGCCACCGCGCCGGCGAAGAAGTTCGTCGCCGCCGCCTGCGTCTGACCGTTCTTGCCCAGCTTGGGGCGCGACAGGCCACGGTTCATCTCGTCGAGCATCGTGAGCAGCCCGATCGAGTCGATGTCGAAGACCGGCTTGCCGCGCCCGTGATACCCGGCAGCGGGGTAGTCGCCCGACAGCGCGAGGATGTTGTGAAACCCCTCGCTGGCCAGCTCCCACGCTGCGCTCTCCAGCCCGTTGCGGTTAAAGTCCTTGCAGGAGAGGTGGATGAGCACCTCTTTTCCGGCGTAGAGGATCGGCTTGCCCAGCGCCATCGGGCTGAGCTGCGGGTTTCCGCCGGCGTTGTCGGTGATCGAGACCCAGTCAATGCGGTGGGAGTGCGTGAGTTGCGTCGCGAAGGCCCGCGTGACCTGGGCCTGATCGTCCGCCATTGTCCCGCGCGTAGAGACGAGCTCGACGCCGAGCAAGAAGCGGCTATGATCGGCGAGCTGTTCACGGAGGCTATGCATGATCGATTCGCTGGCGGACGAGGTTGCAGCGGGCCTTGGAACTTGTATACAATCATATTGTATACAGATCTTCTTGCAAGCCCGCTGTCCAAACGGTATCAATCCGTTGTAACTTCTTGGGGCGCACGAACTAAATCGCTTTTCCGCACAATCGAAAATTGGAAGGAATCGTCACATGCTGCCAGAACAATGGGAGACATACAAGAAGGCCGCCCGCCTCGAGAAGCTCGAGAAGATCCCGATGGCCCTGATCATCGACAGCCCATGGATCCCCGGATACCTCGGGATCAAGCACATGGACTACTACCTCAACCCGGACCTCTGGTTTGAGTCCAACCTCAAGATCATGCGCGAGTTCCCGGACATCATCTTCGTCCCCTCGTGGTGGATGGAGTACGGGATGGCCGCCGAGCCGTCGATCCTGGGCGCGAAGATCAAGTTCTGGGAAGACAACACGCCCAGCGAATACCACACGCTCTACCGGTTGGAAGACATCGCCGAGTTCCCCGAGTACGAGGTGGAGGCCGACGCGTTCGCCGCCATGACGCTGCACCGCTACAAGATGCACAAGCAGCAGATCCTCGACCACGGCTACATCCTGCCGTTCGTGACCGCCCGCGGGCCGCTGTGTACGGCCGGGTTCGTCCGCAGCACGACGAACCTGATGGTCGAGATCGTCGAGAAGCCCCAGGAGTGTCACAAGCTGATCGATCTGTGCACCAACGTGATCATCGACTGGCTCAAGGCGCAGCACAAAGTGCTCGGGGAGACGGTTGAAGGAATCTTCATTCTCGACGACATCGTCGGCTTCATCAACGAGGAGCACTACGAGGAGTTCGCCCACCCGTACCTCAAGCGCATCTGCGACGCGTTCCCCAAGGACTGGGTGAAGCTGTATCACAACGATGCGGAAGTCGACGCCTGCCTCGATCATCTGCCGGATGCGGGTTTCAATGTCCTCAACTGGGGCAAGCAGAAGGACATCCGCGAGGTGAAGCAGCGGGTCGGCGACCGGATGTGCCTGATGGGCAACGTGAACCCGCTGGAAGTGGCGGTGCGCGGGACGCCGGAGGAAGTGATGGAAGCGACGCTCGACGTGCTCGAAGGCGGCACAGAGCCTGACGGCAAGGGGATGATCCTCTCCGTCGGCGGCGGCACGAGCCCCGGCATGCCGAGGGAGAACATTGTCGCGATGCTCGAAGCGCTCGAGCAGTTCAATTCGAAGCGGTTGGCGCAGGTCTGAAGGAGGTTACTTGATCCTGGATACTTGATACTCGTCGCAAGCTTCCGGATGCAAAGGCCCTGCGAATAACCAATATCAAGTATCCAGTAACCCAGCAGCAGCGGAGCATTCGATGGTCGATTACGCGTTAATGAACCAAAACCTCTACGAGGGCAAGGCCAAGGAAGTCGAGCAGATGACCAAGGACGCCCTGGCCGAGGGGCGCCACTTCTCGGAGGTGCTCTCGGAAGGACTCATTGCCGGCATGAGCGTCGTCGGCGAGGACTTCAAGCACAACATCCTCTACGTCCCCGAGGTGCTCATCGCCGCCCGGGCGATGAAGGCGGGCATGGCGGTGCTCAAGCCGCTGCTGTCTGCGAAGGACAGCGGCTCGGAGCCCGTCGGCACGCTGCTTATGGGGACGGTGCGCGGGGATCTGCACGACATCGGCAAGAACCTCGTCTGCATGATGGCCGAGGGCGCGGGCTTTGAGGTGCACGACATCGGTGTGGATCAATCGGTCGAGAAGTTCATGGCCGCCGCCGACAAGGTGAACCCGACGATCATCGGGATGAGCGCGCTGCTCACGACGACGATGACGTACATGAAGACGGTAATCGACGGCTTCGAAGCCGCAGGACGCGGGCACATCAAGATGTGCGTCGGGGGCGCGCCGATCAGCCAGATGTTCGCCGACGAGATCGGCGCCGACGGCTATGGCCAGAACGCGTCGGCCGCCGTCGACCTGTTCCTGCGCCTGGCCAAGGGTGAACAAGCCCCACGCCCGTCGGCCGCGCCCACTAAGCCTGCCGCAGCGGAAAACCTGGATGGTCGGCAGGGCAAAACCAGCACGTACAAGGTGCTCTACTGGCAGGAAATTCCATCGCAGGTGAAGGCTGAAGATGACGCCGGCAACGAGGTGAGCCTCGAGCTTTCACCGAAGTTCGCCGAGTACATCGACCGCATGGCCGCCCAGCGCGGCTTCTCAAGCGGCGATGCCTACATGGCGCAATGGAAATGGAGCGACGAGCAGCAGCGCAACGGCTCGGCCAAAGAGGTCGCCGAAGCCGTCAAACGCGAATTGGAATCCGCGGCGACGTGGTAGACGGATTAGCAAGAGTTGACACCACGACAGTGCGCTAACTTCAAGGCGATCATCGAGCCGGACCGGGACTCGCTGATCGGCGCCATCGTCTTGAAAGACCTTGACCTGATCATCGATTGCGCGGAACAGCAGCTGGTCCCACGTGATCCAAAGCAGATCATCTCGGAAGTGGAGTGATGTCCATCACCCTGACCATCAACGGCAACCGCACCGAAACGATGCACGGCCTGTCGCTGTTCGACCATGCCGAGCAGCTTGGCGTGCGCGTGCCCACGTCATGCCGCAAGAATGGCAAGTGCAAGGAGTGCATTGTCGAGGTGAGCGAAGGGCTCGAGCTGCTCTCCCCCCCCACCGCTGCCGAATCACACCTGAAGGACAACTTCCGGCTCTCCTGCCAGTGTTTCGTCTCCGGCGCCGAGGGGGAGGTCAAGTGCCACACGATGCGCCGCGGGCAGCTGCGCATCGAGCGGCACGCGCTG
The DNA here is from genome assembly GCA_035936155.1 of Tepidisphaeraceae bacterium. Lineage (GTDB taxonomy): Bacteria > Planctomycetota > Phycisphaerae > Tepidisphaerales > Tepidisphaeraceae > DASYWJ01. The sequence continues at coordinate 14,510 of DASYWJ010000028.1, forward strand.
GGCCTTCCCACGAGCGGCAAACCGATGCCGCTGGATCCCTGCGTCACCCGTGACGGTGAGCGCATCCTCCTCGACGGCGTCGAGATCGACCGCCGCACGGGTCCGATCCACGGCATCGCCATGGATCTGGGCACGACGACCTGCGTCCTGCGGCTCTTGAACCTGGAGACGGGGGAACTCATCGCCGACGCGTCCTTCGAGAACCCCCAGCGCTTCGGCGGTTCCGACGTCATGTCGCGCATCCACTACGACACGACAATCGGGCAGTTCCTGCTCATGCGCACGCTCGCCGGCTACCTCACGCATGCCATCGAGCAATTCCCCGTCGATCCCAGGTCCATCTACGAGATGGTCGTCGTCGGCAACTCGACGATGCGCGACCTGTTCTTCCGCCAGGATGTTTATCCGATCGGGCAGACCCCCTACCGTTCGATCACCGAGATCGAGATGGCCGAGGGCAAGCGGACGACCACGAGCCTGTGCGAAAACGCCAAGCGGCTGCTGTTGCCGATTCATCCCAAGGCGCGCGTGTACGGCGGGCCGATCATCAGCGGCCACGTCGGCGCGGATGCCGCAGCGTGCATGCTCGCGATCGACATCCTGCACGAGGACCGGCTCGTCGCGGTGATGGACATCGGGACGAACACGGAGCTGATCCTCGGCAACAAGGACCGGATCCTCGCCGCGTCATGCCCCGCCGGTCCGGCGTTCGAGGGCGGTGCGATCGCCTGCGGCATGCCCGGGCTCGACGGCGCGATTGAGGACGTGCGGATTGATGACACAACGGGCGAGATCCAGGTTGGCGTGATCGGCGACGCCGCGCCCGAAGGGATCTGCGGCTCCGGACTCGTTGACCTGATGAGCGAGCTGCTCCGCACGGGCCGAATGAACGAGTTCGGTCGGTTCGAGGACGGCTCGTCGCGCATCATGCTCGACGAGCGGCGGGAAATTTTCCTGCTCGAGAGCGACGTGAACGAGCTGGCCCAGGCGAAGGGGGCAAATGTCGCGGGGCTGCAAACCGTCGTCAGCAATTACGGCATCTCGTTTGACGATATCGGCGTGTTCTATCTGGCGGGCGGGTTCGGGCGGCATTTGAAGATCGACGCATCGCGGCGCATCGGGCTGATCCCGAACTTGCCCGACGAGAAAGTCGTGCAGGTGGGTAACGCCGCCATCGAAGGCGCATGCATCGCCCTGCTCTCAAAGACGAAGCGGGCGGAGCTCGAGGCGCTGGTCAAGCGCGTCGAGCACTGCCGGCTCGAGACGCACCCCAGCTTCTTCGACTTCTTCGTCGAGGGGTGCCAGTTTAAGCCGGTGGAGGCAGTGGCACGGACTTCCAGCCCGTGTCTTCTGGGCTCTGCGGATGCAGATCACGGGCAAGATGCCCGTGCCACTATATGATCGAGCTCGTCGACACATTGCCCGACATCAACGTGCAGCCGGCGGAGTACAAGCGGCTGCTCGGGTACCCGCGCGACCACGTCCTCAGCGGGCGCGCACGGGCCTTGGCCGAGCAGGCCCGTGCCTGGTATTCAGCGCATGGCCGGCCATGGGTCTACGCTCGGCAGGCGAAACAAGTTTCGTTCCATAACGGGTCCATCCAAATCGACGGCATACCCTTCGTCAGCAAGCGGCTTCACTCGATGCTCGAGCAGGCGGAGGCGGACGGGGTGGTGCTGGTCGCCGTCAGCGCGGGGCCGGAGGTCGAAGCCGAAGCGCAGCGGCTGTGGACGCAAGAGAAGCCGGATGAGTATTTCTTTGTCGAGATCTTCGGCTCGGTCGTTGTCGAGCACCTCGTCACGACGACGGGCGCACGGCTGTGCGCCTGGGCGGACGCGCGCGGGATGGCGGTGCTCCCCCACTACAGCCCCGGCTACCCCGAATGGGACATCGCGGAGCAGCCGCGGCTGCTGGATCTGATCCGCCGCACGCGCGTGCAGCAGTTGCCGGCGCAGGTCGAAGTGCTGGAATCCGGGATGCTCCGTCCGAAGAAGTCGCTGCTCGCCGTCTTTGGCTTGACGCACCAGACGCAGCGCGTGCGAAAGCTGACGGATCTGGTTCCCTGCCAGAACTGCTCGCTGAGCAACTGCCAGTACCGCAGGGCGCCGTACCAGCGCGCCTTGGCCTATGCGCAGACGGAGGGCGTGGCGCGCGTGGAGGCGCAAGCGGCGGTGGATGAGATCATCGAGGAGACCGTCGAGCCCATTGACGCCACGGCGAACTACTCGATCAGCGTCAAGGCGCTGCGCCGCTGGGCGGATGAACGGCTGACGCTCACCTTCTCCGACGACGGCACAGTCGAAGCACTGTTCCGCTACGAGGGCACCACGTGCAGCAACACGGGTCGCGCAATCCGCTTCGATTACAGGGTTAAGCTCGGGCCGCGCAGCGAGGGCTACCCCATCCGCGAACAGCGCTGCCAACCCACGCGCGGTGATGATGGATACACCTACATGTGCCGCTACATGAACAACGCCGAACATTTGATGGTCGCCATGGAGCGCGAAAAGCCGTTGCTCGGCCAGAAGCTCAACGACGTCATCGCGTGGAAACGTCCCCTGAACGGCGCCGGCTGCTACTGCGAGCCAAACAGCCGCAAACACAAGTGGGGACTGGTGCTGGAAACGATCCATTACGCGCTCGTCCAACGCGAGAAAAGCGCGTCGGCGCCGGTGGTGTTCACCGAACCGATGCGCCGCGCGAGCCTGGTCCCTTCTCCCGAGATTCCGCGGGAAGGTTTAGGATGAGGGTGATGTCGACCTGCCGAACGTGCTCGTCTGCGCATTGGCTGCCAGTCGAGCTTCGCATCACCCTCACCCCAGCCCTCTCCAGCCCTCTCCCGGAGTACCGGGCGAGGGGGTAAGAAAACATGAGCAAACCGACCTTACTTGAAGCGATCAAGCAGCGCCCGCTGCTCGGGGACGGCGCGATGGGCACGCAGCTGATGATGGCCGGTCTGGAATCAGGCGCTTGCGGCGAAGAGTGGAACCTGCACCACCCCGAGCGCGTGCGCGGCATTCAGCGCCGCTACGCCGAGGCCGGCAGCGACCTGATTCTGACGAACACGTTCGGCGGGAGCCGCATCATGCTCAACCGCCACGGCAACGCCGACAACGTCGTCGCGATCAACAAGGCCGCCGTCGATATCGTCCGCCAGGCGTTCACCGAGGCGGGTCGCGACGGCTACGTGATCGGCGATATCGGCCCATTCGGGGGGCTCATGGAGCCGTACGGCGAGTTCACCGAACAGCAGGTCCGCGAGGCCTTCGAGGAGCAGTCCAGGGCACTGGTCGACGCCGGCGCCGACGGGATCATTATCGAGACGCAGACCGGGCTCGAGGAACTCGGCATCGCCATCGCCGCCGCGAAGGCGGCGGGCGCGCCGTGTGTCATCGGCTCGCTCGCCTACGATGTCACGCTCGACGGCTCGACCTTCCGCACGATGATGGGCATCGACCCCGAGCGGGCCGCCGAGTTCATGCAGGACGCCGGCGCCGATGTCGTCGCCCTCAACTGCGGCACCGGAATGGACATGCCGCGGGCCAACGAGGCGATCCGCCGATACAAGGAAGCGACGAACCTCCCCGTCATGGCCCAGCCCAACGCCGGCCAGCCGAAGCTGGTCAACATGAAGGTCGTGTACGACGAGACGCCCGAGCAGATGGTCAAAGGCGTGGTCCCGCTGCTGGAGACAGGCACCAACATCATCGGCGCCTGCTGCGGCAGCACCCCCGACCACATCCGCGCCTTCCGCGGAGCCATGGACGAATACTTCGCGTCTCGGTGAAATCGGCAAGAGGAACGAGCCGCAGATGAACGCGGATAAGAGAAACCCCGATGGAAGTGATTCTCTTTTCTTATCCGCACTTATCTGCGTTCATCTGCGGTTCAAAATGATTGGAATGAGAACATGAAAACGAAACTCTGCGACGTGAACGCCGCAGCGGCGGAGAAGCTGCCCGGGAAGATGGACGACAAATCGGGCATCGGCGTGCACTACGTCGATGCTTACCTCAAGCCGCTGAACGCAAAGCTCCCTGACGGGACGGCCGTCCGCGCCAAGCGCCGCGGGCTGAAGGTCACGCTGACCGTGGGCTCGAAAAAAGGCGACGGCATCATGCGCCGCCTCGAGGTCAGCAAAGACTCCGTCGTCATGCTCGACGCGGCGCTGAAGGAAGCGGCGAAGAACGCGGGCGTCGAGCTGAGCATCGAAGACGGCGCGATCTACGTGACCCCCTAGCGCCTGCTTCTGATGAGCACGAGTTCCTGCGGGAAAAGTTGAAATCACCCGCATCCCCGCGGTACAAAGAGCGCCATGCCGACAGAGCAGGGATCCTCGGGCGCGGTTTACTCCTTCTTCGCCGGGTTCGCGGTGGCGCTGTTCCTGGCGACGGCGGGGTTCGCGCTGGTGCTCAAGGCGCGCGTCAGCGGCACCGGAGGCGGCCCGCTCGGGGCGGCCGGACGGACGCTGACCCTTGCCCACGCCCTGGAGCCGACCCACCCCGTCCACCTCGCGATGGAGAAGATGGCCAAGCGCGTCGAAGAGCTGTCCGGCGGCAGCCTGCGCGTCACCGTGTACCACAGTGGGCAGCTCGGCGCGGAGACCGACTTGCTCGAGCAGCTCCAGGGCGGCTCGCTCGACATCACCAAGGTCTCCACCTCTCCGCTCGAGAGCTTCGTCCCGGAGATGGCGATCTTCGGCGTGCCCTACGTCTTCCGCGACCACGACCACTTCTGGCGCGTGCTCGAAAGCCCGCTGGGGCTGCGCCTGCTCAGCGCGGGCGACAGCGCGAACGTCCACGGGCTCTGCTACTACGACGCCGGCGCGCGCAGCTTCTACACCGCCTCCAAGCCCGCGATCACGCCCGACCACCTGCGCGGACAGACCATCCGCGTGCAAAAGAGCAAGACCGCCATGGACATGGTCGAAGCAATGGGCGGGCTACCGACCCCCATCGCCTGGGGTGAGCTGTATTCCGCCCTCCAGCAGCGCATGGTCGATGGCGCGGAGAACAACCCGCCCAGCTTCCATTCCAGCCGTCACTATGAGGTCGCCAAGCATTATGTCCTCAATGAGCACACGCGAACCCCCGACATCATCCTCATCGCCGCCAGCACCTGGAAAACGCTGAGCGAGGAGGAGCGTCGGCTCATCCAGCAGGCGGCCCGAGAATCGATGCAGTACCAGCGCGAGCTGTGGAAGGAGAAAAGCGCCGAATCCATGGCGGCGCTGGAGAAGGCGGGCGTGAAGATCTACCAGGTCGATACCAAGCCGTTCGTCGATGCCGTGCAGCCGATGATCCGCAAGCTCGATGGCACGCCCGTCGGGAAGCTGATCGAAGAGATCGGCAAAATTCCTTGAGCACCATGCCAACGAACACCACGGTGAGCACAACCTCCCGATGGCGGGCCGCGTTCACGCGCTCGCTTGAATGGGCGTGCATCACCATGATGGCTGTGATGATCCTCGACGTGATCTGGGGCGTGCTCTCGCGCTTCGTCTTCCGCTCCCCCAGCCGCTGGACCGATGAGCTGGCGACGTTCATGCTCATCTGGATCGCCATGCTCGGCGCGGCGCTGGCGCATCGCCAGGCGTCGCACCTGGGAGTCAGCTGGCTCATCGAGCGCATCGACCCGCGCATCGCCGGCGTCGTCGCGCGCTTCATCCACGTGCTGATCATCGGTTTCGCCGTCGTCGTGATGGTGTACGGCGGGGCGCTGCTCGTGCAGGACCGCTTCCGCGCGGGGCAGGTGCTGCCGGGCCTGGGATGGAGCAAGGCGTGGATGTACCTGGCCGTGCCCGTGGCGGGGGTCTTCATCATCGGGTACAGCCTCCATGAGCTGATCTGGCCCACGCCCAGAGCTCCGCTGGTCCCCGCTGAGGAAGGCACCGGCGCCTCGACCGGCGGGGACATGATCTGAAGAGGTGACTGGGCCGCAGATGAACGCAGACGAACGCGGATGGTTGAGATGAGGCAAGAGAGGGAACAAGCGGAATGGATCCACAGGCCCTGATCCTCATCCTCGCGTTTGTCACGCTGCTGATCATCGGGATGCCGGTCGCGTTCGCGCTGGGGATCTCGACGTTCCTCGCGGTGCTGTCGATCGGCACGCTCCCCGCACCGCTGCAGGTGTCGCGCACGATGGCGACGGGCATCGACAGCTTCCCTCTCCTGGCGATCCCGTTCTTTGTCGTCGCCGGTGAGCTGATGAGCGGGGGCGGGATGGCGCGGCGGTTGCTCATCCTGGCCGAAGGGATGGTCGGGCGCTTCCGCGGCGGGCTGGCTTACGTGAACACGATCTCGTGCATGATGTTCGGCGCCATTTCCGGTTCCGCCGCCGCCGCCGTCTCGTCCATCGGCGGGATCATGATCCCGCAGATGGAGCGCGCCGGATACAAGCGCGAGTTCGGCGTCGCCGTCACCGCGTGCAGTGCGACGACCGGTCTGGTCATCCCGCCCAGCAACATCATGATCGTCTACGCCGTCGTCGCGCAGAACGTGTCGATCGCGGCCATCTTCCTCGCCGGGTTCATCCCCGGCGCGATCATGGGAACCGCGCTGATGGCCGCCTCCTTCTTCGTGCTCGTCCGCCGGCCGATCGCGGCGCCCGCCCCTGCGGCTGCGGCGGCGCCCGTGCCCGCCGCGAGTGACGCGACCCTCTCCTACGCCACCCCCGGCGCGGTGAGCGAGCCGTCTTTCCTTCGCAAGGCGATCGGCGCCCTCCCCTCGCTGATCCTCATCATCATCGTCCTCGGCGGGATTCTCGGCGGCGCGTTCTCCGCCACCGAAGCCGCCGCCATCGCCGTCGCCTACGCCTTTATCCTCGGCGTGCTGATCTACCGCGAGCTGCCGATGTCCGCCCTGCCCGAACTGCTCCTGCGCAGCGCGAAGACGACCGGCGTTGTTTTTCTCCTCATCGCCGCCAGCCAGGCCATGGCCTGGATTCTCACGCGCCAGCAGATTCCCCAGGCCGTCGCCGACGCCATGCTCTCGCTCAGCCGAAGCCCCATCGTGCTCCTGCTGATCATCAACCTCACGCTGCTGATCGTCGGAACGTTCATGGACATGACCCCCGCCGTGCTGATCTTCACCCCCATCTTCCTCCCCGTCGCAGTCGGGCTCGGGATGGACCCGACGCACTTCGGCATCGTGCTGATCATGAACCTGTGCATCGGGCTGTGCACCCCGCCCGTCGGCACGTGCCTGTTCATCGCCTGCGGGGTCGGGAAGACGCGGATCGAGTCGGCATCGAAGGCGATGATCCCGTTCTGGATCGCGATGATCGTCTCGCTGCTGCTCGTGACCTACGTCCCATGGTTCGCCACCTTCCTGCCGCGCATCGCCGGATGGATGTAACGCAAACACGCACCCCACGCCGATGTCCCACTCCCGCGACCTCCCGCCCGGCACGTCGCGCGTAAGTCTCGGCCAGCCCACGCGCAACGGCCGCGAGCCCCTCGCAACGAGCGGCGCCGGTGAGACATTTTGAGATATTGTGAGACATCGCAAGTCTCCGCTGCTCGATCTCAACCGACCCCCGCCGATCAATCGTCGCTGCGCCTATCCCTCCACCCCAGCCGTGCGCGATCGTGCACACGTCGACGCACCGCCCGGCAGGGGATCTTCCAAAACCCTCCGTAAAACCACGCAAATAATTCTGCATTCCGGCGAAATTGCCGTAACTCCTTTTGCGCGATTGCGCGCCCGGTGCGCCCGAGCGCGCACGCCGTGGCGGTGTTGCGTCGTGCCCGCCAGTCTCTACGCTTCACCTCCACGATGTCCGAAATGAATCTGCTCAGCCCGGCTCAGATGAAGCACCTGCTGGAGGTGACGCGGCTGCTGGCGGTGACGACGGAGCTGGATCCGTTGCTGCAGCGGATCGCGGAGGCGGCAGTGGACGTGCTGGGGGCGGAGCGGGCGAGCATATTTTTGCATGATGCGGAGCGCGACGAGCTGGTGACGAGAGTGGCGATGGGTTCGGCGACGATTCGCGTGCCGGCCGGGCGGGGGATCGTGGGGGCGGCGTTTGCCTCGGGGCAGGTCGTGCACGTGCCCGATGCGTATGCGGATGCGCGGTTCAACCGCGACGTGGATCGCAGCACCGGCTTCAAGACGCGGGACATCCTCTCGGCGGCGATGGCGGATGTGACGGGTCGGCCGCTGGGCGTGTTGCAGGTGATCAACAGCCGGTCGGATCGTTTTGACGAGTCGGATCGGCTGCTCATCCAGCTGCTGGCGGATCAGGCGGGCGTGGCGATACAGCGTTATCGGCTGCAGCAGGACGCGATGCAGGCGGCGACGCTGCGGCGGGAAGTCGAGCTGGCGCGGCGCGTGCAGGAGCGCATGCTGCCGGTGGAGGGAACGGCGCCGCAAGTCGGGAAGATCGACGTTGCCGGCTGGGCGCGGCCGGCGTCGGTGACGGCGGGCGACTGCTACGACTTCTGGAAGCTCCCCGACGGGCGGCTCGGGCTATTCCTCGCCGACGCCTGCGGGCATGGGCTGGGGCCGACGCTCGTCGTCTCGCAGGTGCGCAGCCTTGTGCGCTCGCTGTCGGAGATCGAGATCGACCCGTGGGCCGTGCTCAACCGCGTGAACGCGCGGCTGCACGCGGACCTGGATGAGGTGCGCTTCGTCACCGCCTTTTTCGCGATGCTGGCGAGCGACGGCACGGCGCGGTTCGTCAGCGCCGGCCATGGGCCGATCCTCGTGCGCCGGGGCGCGAGTCAGCCGATCGAAGAAGTCCTGCCCACGGAGGCGCCGTTGGGCGTGATGGATGCCTGGGCGGAGTGCACGACGTGCAACGTGGAGCTCGCGCCCGGGTCGACGCTGATCGTGGTGAGCGACGGCATCATCGAAGCGCGCAACAGCGCGGGCGAGCAGTTCGGCGTCGAGCGCACGATTCGGGCGATCGACGGCGCCGGCGGGGCGTCGTCGCCCGATCTCGCCGCCGCCCTGCGCGCGGCGCTGGACGGGTGGATGGCGAGCATCCCCGCCGCCGACGATCAGACGCTGCTGATCGCGTCGCTGCCGGCGAACTGGTCGGAACCGGGAGCCGTATAAGCCGAACCGGGCGCAGTGCAAGATATGTCCAGCGGATGAGGGAATTACCTGCGAAAGCGCACCTCCCGAGTGACGGCAGGGGCGGGAAGGGGGTTTTTAGATGATGTTGTTGCATCGCGCAAACCGGGTGGTATGATTTATTTCCGGGTAATCGATTCCAAACGATTGTTCACTTCCATGTTGCCCCGTTTTCACCGTTCTTTGGTCCCCGTTGCTCTTCATAAGGAGTTCCTCATGCGACGCCGCCACGCCTTTACACTCGTGGAACTGCTCGTTGTCATCGGCATCATCGCGATTCTGATCGCCCTGCTGCTGCCGGCGCTGAATCGCGCCCGCGCGCACGCCGTTAGCGTCCAGTGCCTGAGCAACCTCCGGCAGATCGGACAGATCTGCTACCAGTACGCCACGGAGAATAAGGGCTGGCTGCCACCGGCGCAACCTGACTCGATTCGCAATATCACCGGCGGCGGAATGATGGCTGGCAATCCCAATGGGCCTTCACACCGCTTGCGCCAGGATCTGAATAATCGGCTGAAAAATGCCACCGAGATCTTCTACTGCCCTGCAAATTTACTTGATAGTAACACCCAGTTTCTCGATGGAGGCCCCGCTAATGCCCTCGTGCAAGCATTCAAGGCGCCACAAGCACTGATTTACCCGGGCGAGCCGGGCTTCCAGGGCGCCTGCATCATCGGCTACTGGTACATGGGTAACCCATGGCGTCCCGGTGGTCCGGGCGGGCCGACGCCGCTGGTTCCCACCTCGCCGGAAATCGTGGCCGGCACATTCGGGTATCGGCAGTGGATTGACGTGAACGGCAACGGCGTCTCGCACGATGAGTACTACTCCAAGCTGGGTCAGAAGAACGCGAGCGAGATCGCCATCGCCACCGACAAGTCGCGCCAGCAGGGCGGCGGGTGGCTGTTCCTGCACGGCAGGGTGGGAATGGTGGTCTCAAACGCGACCGACACCTCCTACATCAAGGCCGCCTGGAAGAACAACCTTTACGCAGATGGTCACGCCGAGCCGAAGCGTCCAGACGAAGTGAAGCCGCGATACGCGATCGCGAATCCCGCGATCTGGTGATCCGGCGGGATCGAGGAACAGTGTCTCTCGTTATCCGAGGGCGACGTCGCCGCGAATCAGCGGCGGCGTCGCCCTTATCTTTTCGCCGGCTCACGCGGTGAGTTCCTTCGTGCTGGCGGCGCCGCCGCGGTGAAGCTTTCCTTTTCTCGGGCACCTGTAATGACGCCACGCGCCCTGCTCGCTTCGCTGCTGATTCTGTTGTTTGCCGGCTCAGCGGCGCGCGCGGCGGACGTGGCAACGTTCACCGTTCGCCCCCGACGAGTTTCTCGGCCCTCCGCTCGTCGGGTTTGGGGCGCAGTTCGATCCATACCTGTATGCGACGCCAAACTGGGGCGCCGACGGCAGTGTCACTGAAGCGGACGTCAAGGATGAAATTGCCCGTTTGGGGCGGGGGACCACTGCCGCTGGATGTGCCCGCGATGGGCCTCATCTGTGTAACCACGGCTACAGCGGAGTGATAACGCAAACGATTCCAATCGATTATTTCCCATTTTCGCTTGGATTCCCTGCCCCAGCCGTCATACTGCCAAGTGAGGGCGGTAGTCGTTGCACATCAACGTTTTAAGCGAGGGCTTGAGAATGAATCGACTTCTGATTGCCGCGGCCGTTCTTGTCGTTCCGGTCGCCCATGCTTCGGCGGCGGCCTTGGTTTATGAGCCGTTTGATTATGTCGCCGGACCGCTTCAAGGCAACACGAACGCGTCCAACGGCCGCCAGTGGCTACGCGCGGGAACGGCCGATCCGCCCGCTGCGATCAACGTCATCGGCGGAAATCTCACGCCTCCGGCGTTGCTTCCGCCCGCAGTCGGCAGTTCCCTCACCATCACCGGCACTGGAGGGGCATCGGGTGCGACCAATCGCCTTGCCCTGACGCAGGGGCCCACTGGGACGGAAACCGGCTTCATCACCTCGGGCACGGTTTACTTTTCGTTCCCCATGAAGGTCACCAGCCTGACCGGATCGAACACGTCGATCGGTGGATTCTTTACAGGCTTAAACAACACTGGAAACAGTTCCCAAACGACCAACCCCAGCGTTGTTGGAGCGCGCCTGCAAATGCGGATCGATCCGACGGATGCGACGAAGTACAACCTCGGCGTCTTCTCCAATACGGGGGCAACAGCCGCTGCGACTTCCTGGAGCTCCGGGCTGACCGTCGGCGATGAGGTCTTCGTGGTCGCCGCTTACACCTTCAACCCCGACGGCACGACGAACGATGTCTCCAGTCTTTGGATTAATCCCGGTAACCTCGGTGATGAAAATGCTCCGGCGGCGCATTTCACGCACACCGGGGGCGCGGATTTAAACCAGATTGGCAGCATCATCGCGCGGCAGAGCCCGGCGCCGCACCTTGTGATGGACGAATTGCGAATCGGTACCAGCTGGGCGGACGTGACACCGGTTCCCGAGCCCGCGATGCTCAGTGTCCTCGGTCTCGGGGCCGCTGGGATGCTGGCCCGCCGCTCGCGCCGATAGTCTTCACTGCAACATGATCATGGCAAGAGGCCGGTCCAGCTGGACCGGCCTCTGTCGTTCTGAAGCGCCGTCGGGGCGCAAGAGCTGACGGCGGATCACCCCAGGTTCATGGCCTTGATCCGCTCGGCCGCCTGGGCCTTGATGTCTTTGTAGAGGCTGTTGCCGTGGGCATCGATGGCGACGATGAGGGGGCCGAAATCCTTGACGCGGAACTTCCACAAACACTCGGGCATCAGGTCTTCCCACCAGACCTCTTCGATCTCCTCGATCTGCATCGTCTCCAATGCAGCCGCCCCGCCCACGATGGCCAGGTACACCCCGCCGTGCTCTTTCATGGCCTCGACGGTGTCCTGGAGGAACCCGCCCTTCCCGACCATCGCGCGCACGCCGTACTGCTCGATCAGCGGGGGGTAGAACCGGTTCATGCGCGTGGAGGTGGTGGTGCCGATGCAGATCTTCTCGTACTTCCCGTTGGGCAGCTTGCGCACGCCGGGCGCGGTGTGGATGCAGACCGCCCCGGTGAGATCCGTCGGCGGCGGCACGCCCTCGTCAAAGATGCGAATCTGCGTCGCATCCCGGATACCGTAGACGTGGCCGTTGATGTAGACGGTGTCTTCGAGTTTAAGCTCGCGAACCATCTGTTCCGTCAACGGTGTCTGAAGCGTGATTTCAGGCATGAAATTAAAATCCATTTTTGCCACCGATGGGGCACCGATGAGCACCGATCAAGACAACATTGAATCCTTCTCGGTGTCAATCGGTGCCCCATCGGTGGCTGATTCTTAGTTCGAGTACGTCACGTTCCCATCCGCGTCGATCACCGCGCAGGCGCGCTCGCCGCGCCAGCACTGCATGTTGACGGCCACCGGGAGCTGGCTGATGTGCGTATGGGCCCACTCGATGTTCACCGCCATCGCGGTGGTCACGCCGCCAAGCCCCTGGGGGCCGATGCCAGTCTGGTTGATCAGGTCGAGCAGCTCCGCTTCGAGCTGGGCGACCAGCGGGTCGGCGTTTCGCGTGCCGACCTTGCGGAAGCAGCTCGCCTCCTTGGCCATGGCGGCCGCGAGGTCGCTCGTGCCGCCCAACCCGATGCCCACGATCGTCGGCGGGCAGGGATTGGCGCCGCTGTCGAACACGCACTCCAGCACGAATTTTTTCACCGCCTTCATCCCGTCAGCGGGCTTGAGCATGCGCAAAAAGCTCATGTTTTCCGAGCCCGAGCCTTTCGGGGCCATCCAGATCTCGAGCTTCTCGGAATCGGGCACGAAATCGATCTTGATGATCGGAATGCCCTGCCCCGTGTTCGTCTGTGTGTTCTTGCGCGTGATCGGGTGCACGGTGTTCGAGCGCAGCGGATGCTCCTTCGTCGCCCGCTCGGCGGCGATGCGGATGCGCCGCTTGATCTCCGCCCCATCGACACCGACCTTCGAGCCGATGAGCACCTTGTAAATCGCCAGTCCGGTGTCCTGGCAGACCATCATGTTCTTCTCATCCGCCAGCTGGATGTTCTCCAGCACGGTGAGCATCACCTTCGACGACGTCTTCTGCCCCGAGGCGACTTCAGCGTCATAGCCCTTCTGCAATCCGGCGCGCACGTCCTGAGGGATGTCCTTCAGCGCGCGGATGTAGAGCTCTTTGCAGGCTTCTTCAACTTGGTCGTACATCGTTTCGGTATCAGTCACTGTCATGGCAATCCTCTCAACGCAAAGATCACAAACAGCGCAAAGCTCGCAAAGAATAAAGCAATCATTGTTGTCTTCTCTGCGCTCTTTGCGGCCTCTGCGCTCTTTGCGGCCTCTGCGCTCTTTGCGTCACACAGAAACCGGTTGCTTCGTATCCTCCAGCTCCGGCGGGGTCAGGCGCGTGAACTTCACGGGCTCATACCAGATATTGAAATCGCTGCCGCCGGGCTTCATGCAGATGTTTTTGAGCCAGTTGACGTCCCGCTCGGCAAAATCGCTGCGATAATGCGCGCCGCGCGACTCTTCGCGGAGAAGCGCGCTGCGGGCGATCATCTCGGCGATGGCGGCAAGGTTTTCCGCGTTGATCGCCTCGTTCCAGCGGGCGTTGTAGATCGGTGCGCCCGAGCCGTCGGCCTGCTTCACCCGCTCGCGGATCGACTGGATCTCCGGGACGGCCTCGGTCATGTCGGGGCCGTTGCGGACGACGCCGACTTTCTTCCACATTGTAGCTTCGAGCTGATCGCGCAAAGCGAACGGATTCTCCCCGCCCGCGCGATTCAGCGAGGCCGACCAGCGCTCGCAAATCGCCCTGGCCTGGATGGTTACGTCCCCGGAAAGCCTCGCCGTCTTGATGTACTCCGCCATCGCGTCGCCTGCGCGGGCGCCGAAGACGATGGAGTCGGCGACGCCGTTGCCGCCCAGCCGGTTGCCGCCATGCACCCCGCCGGCGTCCTCGCCCGCGGCGAACAACCCGTCGATGCTGGTGTAGCCGTTCACATCTATCTTGATCCCGCCCATGTGATAATGGGCGCTGGGCGAGACCTCGACGCGATCGTGCAGCAGATCGAACCCGTACTCGTGGCAGCGCTCGACCATGCCGCTGAAGTTGTCGAGCAGGAATTTTTCGCCCAGGTGGGACGCGTCGATGAGCACCCCACCGGCCGGCGTGCCCCGGCCGGCCATGATTTCCATATAGCTGGAGCGGCTGACGACGTCGCGCGTGGCGCGCTCGAGCTTGTCCGGCGCGTAGCGCTGCATGAATCGCTCGCCGCGCGCGTTGTACAGGTGCGACCCCGCGCCCCGAAGCCCTTCCTCGAGCAGCCCACCTGTCGCAATCGATTTGCCCACCAGCAGCCCCGTCGGGTGGAACTGCATCATCTCCATGTCGATGAACTCGCACCCGATCCGCGCCGCCATCGCCTGCCCGTCGGCGGCTTTCTCCAGCGATGGGGAGGAGATCTGGTACATGGTGGCGCCGGCGCCGGTGGCCGACAGCGTCGCGCTCGCCTTCACCGCCACGAAGCGCCCCCGGCGGTTGTCGAGCAGCACCGCCCCGACCACTCTGCCCTCGCCGTCCTGAATAAAGTCCAGCCCCCGCGTCTCCTCCAGCACCGTGATATTCGGCTGCTCGAACACCCAGTCGCGCAGATTCGACATGATCTCGATGCCGGTCAGGTCGCCCTTGTGCACCGTGCGATCAAAACTCTGTCCGGCGAACGGCTTCTGGTGGATCGTGCCGTCGGGGTTGCGGTCGAACAGACAGCCGATCGAGTTCTCCAGCTCGACGATCCGGTCCGGCGAGTCACTCACCAGCGCCCACGCCAGGTCCTGGTTGTTGAGGAACTGCCCGCCTTTGACGGTGTCTTCGAAGTGCTTCTGGAGCGAATCGTTGGAGTTCAGGACGCAGTTGTACCCGCCCTGGACCATGCGCGTGCAGCCGGACTGGCCGATCAGCCCCTTGACCGCAATGACGATGCGCGTGCGCGGGTCGGCGTCGGTCGCGTGCAGCGCCGCCAGCATCCCCGCGCCGCCCGCACCGAGAATCAGGATCTGGCAACTGATCTCATCGAGCGGGAGCAACGGTTGTTTCTCCTAATGTCGCTGGCGGCTGGAAGAACTGGTCATTTCCAATAAACGCAGTCACGCCCCACCAGGCCACGAGTAGGCCGAAACCAACCAGCCCCCCGGTGACGAATGGCCGGGCGGTACGCCTGACCCAGCTGAAGTCGAGAATGATGTTCCGCACGCCGTTGAGGCCGTGGTAGAGCGCGATGAACAGGAATGACAAGTCCACCGCGACGAACCACGGATTGCGGAAGAATCGGGCCTGTACCACCTCGTAGGTGATCCCCTGCGTGCGCGCCTCGACCGAATAATGCTCGACCCAGAAATGCATGATCAGCAGCACCAGCAGGGCCGCCCCGGTGATGCGCTGCAGATACCAGTTGAAGGCGCGTGCGTTCATAAATCAGGACTTATTGAACCGCAGATGAACGCAGATAAACGCGGATAAGAAGGACTATTTTTCGACCCATCTGCGTTTCATCTGCGTTCATCTGCGGTTCAAATTTTTGTTGTCAGTGCCCCGGCGGGTAGAGGATGCCGTAGATGATGATGGGCAGCGCGCCGGCGATGAAAAGCACGGCGCCCACGCCGATGGCGAAATACCAGAACCACTGCCGCTGGTTCGTCAGCCCCACGCCCATGTCCACCATCGTCAGCCGAATGCCGTTCAGCGCGTGCAGGATCACCGCGCCCAGCAGCAGGATCTCCCCGATCTTGAACAGCGGCTTGCCGAACGTCTGCATGGCCAGGTCGAAGCGCTGGGGGTCGCGCAGGTCGTGGATCGTGCGGACGTGCAGCACGAGGTAAAACACCAGCGCCAACCCAGTGATTCGCTGGATCCAGAATCCCAGATGCCCGGCGTACTTCCAGCCGTACTTGCGGACTGCTAGCGAGAAAGGACTGGTCATTTCACGAAAGCCGACTTGTCGTTGAACTTCTTCGGAAACAGCAGCCCGCGCTTCATCTTCATGATCGAGTCAGTCAGATTGATGCCCTTCGGGCAGGCTGCCACGCAGTTGAACTGCGTGTGACAGCGCCACACGCCCTCCTCGTCATTGAGCACCTTCAGGCGCTCCTCGGTGGCATTGTCTCTGGGGTCGAGCAGTCTGAGCATCGCCTTGTTGATCGCCGCGGGCCCGAGGTACCCCTTGTGCGTGTCGGTCATGCCGCAGGCGCTGTAGCAGCAGCCGCAGGTGATGCAATCCCACTTCTTCGCCGACTGTTTGCCGAACTCGCTGGTCGGCGGAACGACCGCCAGCTCCTTCGATCCCCTGCGCGACGGGTGCAGGGCCGGCTTCACCCGTTTCCACTTGTCGAAAAACGGCTCGAGCGAGACGACGAGGTCTTTCACCACCGGCAGCGTCGCCAGCGGCTCGACGACGATGCGGTCGGCCTTGAGCGTCGCCACGCGCGTCTGGCAGGCCAGGCGCGGCTGCCAGTTGATGGTCATCCCGCAGGTCCCGCACATCCCGACGCGGCAGGAGCAGCGGAACGACAGCGAGGGGTCCTGCTTGCGCTGGATCTCGAACAGCGCGTCGAGGACCGTCATGCGGTCTTCGAGCGTCACCGTAAACTCGCACACGGTGTCGGGCGGGCCGGTGCGCGCGATTCGAAAGCGGTACGTTTTCATCAATCCGTGGTGCAAAACAGGAGTCTAGAGGGCGGTGATGGGGTGTCAAGCGATGATGATCGTTTGTCGCTTGACGCCATCGGAGAGCATCCGGTCTACCGCTTGGCGCGTTTCCGGGCTGAAGCGAAAGAATTCCTCCTCCGTCAGGAGATCAAGCTTTCGCATCGCCGCCAGCTTCCACAGCGCATTGGAGCGGCTGAGCGAATTGAACGCATTGGCCAACACCTCGTCGCGCTGCTGGATGAGACTGAATACCGCAAGATACCGCTCGTGGCTTCCCTGGTTCCCGTCCGACGCCAGCGCGACCACGTCGGTGAGCACCCGGTCGCAGTAGCGGGCCAGCGCCAGCGGCTTGAGCTCGCGGAGCACCTTCCAGTCCGATTCGCGGATGTCGCGCAACATGACTTGCCTCCCGCGCGATAGCTGAATGGGGGCCGCTTGCGGCTTCGCGGATCAGACCATGCGGGCCCGCGAAGCCTCAGGCGGCGGAAACACGCTATTTCACCGCATGCTGCTTCAACAGATCCTTGGCGACGCGCACGCCGCTCGACAGCGCCCCTTCCATGTACCCGATGAACCCGTAGTTCGTATGCTCGCCCGCGAAGCGCAACGGCGCCAGCCCATCGTGAATGCCATCCACCAACGTGGGGCCGAAGGCCGTCACCTGTCCGGGCGCGGGGAAGCTGTAGCTTGCCTTGGCGCGCGGGTGGGCGGGCCAGTCCATGAACCGGTCCTTCTTCACGTGGTCGGCGAGGTTCGGGTACGCGGGGGCGACCGAAGCGATCGCCTGCCGCGTGCGCTCCTCGGGCGGGGTGATGCTGCGCAGCTTCTCCGAGTACCGCCCGCCGGAGAAGAACGTGAAGCCGATGAGGTCATCGCCGCCCGTGCCGTCGGTGGAGATCCAGGTGAGGTTGACCGGTCCATCGGCAACGAGATCCGGGTGGAGCTTTGCATCCTCCCAGACCGGCTTGTTTAGCGCGGTCAGCAGCTTAACGTTCGAGCCCATCTGCGGCCGCAGCGCCGGGTCAAGCCGGGGCGTCATCTGGACGGTGTTCCACACGCTGGGCGGGATGGCGAGGACCACGGCATCGGCGTCATAGCTCTTGCCGTCGTTGGTCTTCACGGTCGCGCTATTTTCCCGCCGCTCGATGGCGACGGCGACGGACTTATAGCGCACCTGCTCGCGCAGCGCGTTGGCGATCGCGCTGGCCAGCGCGTCGTTCCCGCCGGCGAGGCGGTGCGTCTCGGTGATTTCGTAGTACAGCTTCCCGCCATGGCCGTTCACCAGCGCCAGGTAGCACAGGAGCGACATCTTCTCAGGCGGGACGCCCTGGTCCGACTCCTCTTCGATGAGCATGAGCCGCTTTGCGTCTTGACTGATCGGCATCTTCTCGATCGCGTCGCGGAAGGTGGTGTTGTCGAGTTCGTTGGCGTTTGAGGACGTCCACGGCCGGACCGGGTCGATTGACTTTGACCGCTCGATCAGCTCGGCCAGGGCGGCGTCCACCTCTTCGTACAGCGCATCGGCCTTCTCCGCCGGCACGACCTGCCCGCCGAAGATCAAGGCGGTGTCGCCTTCGTATTCGGGGACTTCTTCGAGCTCGATCTTGTATTGCCTGGCCAACGCGATCCATGTGGGATGGTTTTCGCCGATGAACTCACCGCCCAGCTCCACGTGCTTGCCCGGAATGAACTGCCGGTCGGTGAAGACGCGCCCTCCGGGACGGTCGGCGGCTTCGAGAACGGTGACGTCGGCGCCGTTGCGATGGAGCTGGTCGGCGCACGCGAGGCCGGCGAACCCCGCGCCGATCACCACGACGCGAAGTCCCTCGCCCTGCGGTGCATCGTCTTTGCCGCTGGACGCGCAGCCGCCGGTGAGCCATCCGAGGCTGGACATGGTCGCCGCGCTGACGGTGAGGGCGGCGCTGCGGCGGAGCAAGTCACGCCGCGAGAATCCCGCGCGCGACGGAAGCCCGCGCTGCAACCCGTGCCGGATGAGAGATCGATATGCTCTGGACATGTGTATGCTCCGAGAGAGGTTTGTTGCCAGCGACCGGGGATGATACCGCAGGCGCAAAAGATGTGGAGAGCGCGCGGCGGCGAGAAACGCACCAGGTACGTCCTCCCTCCGGCGCGGCATCCGGGGGAGAGGGAGGAGCGCTTTGACCGCCGCTGCGTTATCGATTCGGAGTGACGGGCGTTACTTGTTCGCCTCCGCCGGTTCCTCCGCCGGCGCTGCGGGCGCCGCTTCTTCGGTGCCCGGCAGGACCCAGTACTGGCGGATCTTCTGGATCAGCGGATCTTTTCCGCCCGAGCGCTTCTCAGCCAGGTCAAGGTAGCCGGTGGCCATGTGCTCGTTCTCGCTGTTGTAGGCGACATACGCGAGGAGGAAAACCGGCGTGACCTGCGACGGCTCCTTATTGGCGATCTCCTTCAGGTCGTTGGCGATCACCTTCAAGCGGTCTTCGCCGAAGAACGCGCGAAGGTCGTACTGCCCCATGAGCAGGGCTTCGTCGGCGGCGAACGCTTCGCGCAGGTGCTGCTCGGCGCGGGCGAAATAGCTGGCGCCAAGTTCGGCGTTTGCGCGGCCGAGCTTAATCAGCGGGTTGTTCGGCGCGACCTGCTCGGCGGCATCGTACTTCTCCAGCGCCGACGAAAAGCGGCCTTCTTTCATGAGGGACTCGGCGCTGGTGAGCAGATCGGCCAGCCCCTTGCCCGGGACGCCCGCGGCGAGGGAGGTGATCTTGACCGGCGAGGGCTTGGCCCCGCGCGCCGGGGGCGCCGCCGGGGCTTCTGTTTTTTGTTGCTGCGCCTGCGGGGGCGTGAGCACAGCGCGCGGCGCTGGAGGCTCTCCGCGGGGCGATTGCGGTGGAGACGCGGGCGCCGCCCGCTCGTCGGGGGCGCCGCCCTTGAACAGCTCTTCATTTTGCTTGGTGAAATCGGTCAGGCCCAGCCGCTCGGCTCTGCTCTCGGGGGCATCGGGGTCCTGCGCCTGCTGCGGCTGACCGGGAGCGGCGCCCGGCGCCGCGGGCGGTGTCGGCTCGGCCGCCGTGGCGCTTCTCTGGGCCGCGTCCGCCTCCTGACGCGCGCGCTGTGCAGCGCGGAACGCCTCTTCGTCCGTCAGGTTCGGGTCGTTGGCAAACTGCTGGAGCCGGCGCTGCAGCTCCGCGTACGCCGGCGTCTGCTCGCCCGGCGTGGGAAGCGGTCGGCGGCGCGTGGCTTGGCCGGTGATGTTCCCGACCGTTCCGCCGCTCAGCGGCTGCGCGCCGAGCGGACCGCCCGGCTGTTGCTCTTGGTCCTGCTCCAGACCAGCGGCGTCGCCTGTGAGGTTCTGCAGCCGGTTGCCAACTGTCTGCTGCCCGAGGGGCTGTACCTGCCCGGCGGCGCTTTCCGAGCCGTCGGTCCCGCCGACGCCAGGCAGCTGCGATCCGCTCTGCGGCGCCCCGGCAGGCGGATTCCCCGTGCGGCTCTGGGGCGACATCGTGCCCGTGCGCAGCTCCTCACGCATCCGCAGGATCGTCGCTTCATCCAGAACGCTGGATCGCTGCCCCAGCATCGGCTGGCCGTACGCCGTCTGCTGATAGTCATAGGGCAACTGCTGAACGCCGAGCAGCGGGGAGGCGGTAATCACCGAGCGGGTGTCGAGCGGATCCTGAGGCTGCGCGGGAGAGCCCAGAATCAGTGATCCCCCGCGGGGCGTGACGGCGCCGCGGTCGATGCGGTTGTCCAGCGCGCTGGGCGGCACATACCCCCCGCCGGCGAGGTTCTGCTGCACGAAGCCCGGCGGCGGGTCGACGGTGCGGCCGGCGGGGTAAAACGGGACAGCGACGTTGTAGTTCGTGACGCGATTGCTCGCGCCGGCCGTGCCTGCCGAGGAGCGGATGAAGCTGTCGGACACATCGCTGGCGGTGTTGGCGCGGAACTCGCGGTCCGAACGATAACCGGGGTCGCCGCGGAAGTGACGGTTGCCCGTGACATTCCCGGTAACGATCTGATTGCCGGTGGGCTGGCGCACGGCCTCGATGCGGGTGTTGTCGACGCGGTAGCTGCTGGAGACGGAGTTGCGGCGGTCGTCGCCGATGCGGCGGTTGGAGTCGAGCGCGTCGCCCCGGTCTACTCGCTGGTACTGCGCCCCCGCCGGCGCCGTCACTCCGGCAACCGGCACCGCCGCGATCGCCGCCAGCAGGATCCACTTCGTTCGCGAGCTGGTTTTCATTTTTCTGGTCATGGTGTCACCTCATCGGCCCGCCCCGGGGAACCGCCGCAAGGACTCTTATCGGCCAGACGGGGAGCGAACCAAATACATCTTATCCACCGACGCCCGAGTAGGACAATGGTTTCCAAATTGATGAAAATCCTTCAATTAGAGCAGCCGTGCAAGCAGTCCGGATGAGGCGTCGGGTGGCCACACCCATACGCACACGCCCTGGGCCCAAGGCGGAGCACCCGGCGCTATTCATCGGCTTCCGGGGCTACCCTGCGGTTGGCCTGACCCTTCTTACGACCCCTGTCGGGCGTGTTCTTCGTCGGAAGCCACTTCGCCAGTTCCTGCTTGCGCCGGGCATGTTCGGGATTGGCGGCGAGGTTGGTAAGCTCCAGCGGGTCAGCGAGGTGGTCGTAAAGCTCTTCGCCGCCGTCGGCGTAGCGGATGTAGCGCCAGCCGTCGCTGCGGACGGCGTGGTTGTTGAACAGGTAGGTCGTGATGGCCGGGTGGTCCCAGGCGGACGCCGGGTCCTTCAGGAGCGAGCGGATGCTCTTTCCCTCGACGTGCTTCGGCGTCGGCAGGCCACAGAGGTCTGTCAGCGTGGGATAGATCGACATGAAGTCGACCGCGCGCGCGCACACCGCGTTGGGCGTCGTCACGCCCGGCGCGACCCAGATCAGCGGCGCCCGCGTCGCCTCCTCCCACAGCGCGAACTTCCGCCAGTGCTGCTTCTCACCGAGATGCCAGCCGTGATCGCCCCAGAGGACGATGATGGTGTTGTCCTTGTGCGGGCTGGCGTCCAGTGCGTCGAGCAGCCGGCCGATGTTCATGTCGGTGTAGGCGATGGCCGCGAGGTAGCCCTGGACCGCTTCCTTCCACCGCCCCGATTCGAGCATGCGCGCGTGGTCTCGGGCTTGGCCATACCCATACCCGCGGGCGGGACATCGGCCAGATCATCTGGAATAGTCGGCGGAAGCTGGATGGATTCCAGCGGGAACTTATCGAACCACTTCTTCGGCACGTTCCACGGCATGTGCGGCTTGTACAGTCCGCAGGCGAGGAACAGCGGCTTGTCGTGCGTCTTTCCGAGTTGCTCGATGCACCAGTCGGTGACGCGATAGTCCTGAAGGTCCTTGTCCTCGCAGTCGAGTGGCGCGAAGCGGATGCCCCCGACGCCGCGATCGGCGCCCGCCGGGAGCGGGGCAATGCCGGCCGGGTGGTTCGGATTACCACCCTCGTACGACATAAATTCATCCCACTCGTCGGGCCGTCCCACCCCGCCGTGGTAGATCTTCCCGGCAGCGAGCGTCACGTACCCGCCCGCGCGGAACTGCGCGGGCAGGCATTTCTCCACCGGGATGGCGGCACGCCAGTCGTTGTGGTTGTCGTACACACCGCTCGTGCTCGGCCGCAAGCCCGACATCAGCGCCGCGCGTGAGGGCGTGCAGCTGGGCGCGGCGCAGTAGGCTTGGGTAAAGCGCACGCCCCGCTTTGCCAACCGGTCGATGTTGGGCGTCGCCGTCTGCGGGTTACGGCCCAGGTAGCCCACCCAGTGGTTCAGATCGTCCACCGCGATGAACAGAACGTTCGGTTTCGTGTCCGCGGCACGGGCGGTGCAGGCGAGGGACAGGACAGCGATCAACCACGCGAGGAGGAGTCGGTGGATCATCGCCCCTGTTGTACGGTGCCAGTGGTCCTTCTTCGACCGGCCAATCCGAAGCCAACCCGGGGCCAGGGCCGATCTGTCAGTGGTAGGCGCGTCTACCGGATAACGACATCATATCGCGGCGTCCAAATGTTGGACCATTTCAGTTGCCACAGCTCGCGCAGCGGGACCGTCTGCGCATGTCCATCGAGAAAGGCAACGTTCACGGCCTTGCGATGTCGGTCGATGCAGAAACGTCCCATGATATTGCCCGGTTCGGGCGCCGGAACGCGCGAGCCCAGGAAGAGATTTTGCGGCGGGTTGTTGCTCGGAATTGGGGATCCGTTAATCCAGACCGAATCGATGAACAACGGGATGCGCGTCGACTCGCGGGATCGGCTGCCGGGCACGATCATTGCGTTGCGCCCGCCGGGGATTGAGGAAACCGGCTGATCGAGCCGGTTCGGCACATAGACATACGCGTTCAGGCCGTAGCTGCCGTCGAGCGGCTTTCCATCGGGTGTGATCTGGAAATTTGGATCCACCCGCACGCCAAAGAAATGCCACGCCTCCAGAGCACTACCAAAGCCGAAGGGATTCGCGGCGTCGATTGCCGCCCGCTGCTGTGCCTCAGGACAAGTCCGGATGCCGTCACTGCGATACCAGGGACGCAGTGCTTCCATCCAATCCAATCCGCCGATGGAGCCTTGGTACATCGGCGCCTTGTGCTTGTTCTCGGCCACATATGAGCTGAACGCGATCGCCAGTTGCCGAACGTTGCTCATGCAGGTAATAGTTCGCGCCTGTCGCTGCGCCTTGCTCAAGGCCGGCAGCAGGACGCTGATCAACAGCGCAATGATGCCAATAACAACCAGCAGCTCAACGAGTGTAAAAGCGGATCTCTTTTTCATGGCGGCTCCGTTTGAAGGGGATCTCATTCCGGACGAGGCGCTGGTGGCTGCGTGGCAGGAGAGCGCTTCAGCAGCAGGAGTGCTCCGGAGATCACCGGCGCCAGTGCCGAAGGCTCTGGAATCGCCTGCAACCTCCAGATGTCGCCGACCTGAGCCTCGTTGAACTCCCGCTGGAGAACGACTTTTCCGCTGCTCGGATCGGTCACGCGCACCTGGTCGAAGCGGGTGTAGTTGAAGACGTGGACGAACTGCTCGTCCATCGCGTTGGCCTGCGCGAAGACGTGCCACACCCCATCGGGGCTGCGCACCTGGACCTGCAGATGTGGATGGGTGAAGCCGATGTCGTGGCCGACCAGATCCGGTGAATCGGTCATGCCGAAGCCGATGCCGAGGATCTCATCGCTGAGCTGGTCGTAAACCAGCCCCGGGTTGCTCACCTTTTCCCGGGTGAAGAAGGGATCGGCGACGTTGACGACCGGCTTGCCGACGGTGAAGTTGACGCCATCGGTGCTGCTCACCAGGTGCAGCGTCGCGAAGCCTCGCTGGATGACGCCAGCGTAGGTGCCGTCGGGCCGGCGGACGATGTCGGGCTCGAAAAACCCGGGGAAGCCGGCAGCGTCATCGTACTTGCGCACGAGCTGAAACTGCGTCGGCGCCGGCCCGGCGCTGTGCGCCAGGTAGCTGTGAGGGGCGCCGCCCTCGACGCGGGCATCGAACCACATTTTCCAGCCGGTGTCGGTCTTCACCAGCGATGGACGGGCGATGTCGGAGATTGCGCCGCCGGCGACGCCCAGCGGATCAGTCATCACCAGCTGTGTGGAAACAGTGCCGGCCGCCGGCGTCCAGTTGATCCCGTTGGTCGAGCTGGAATAGTTGATCCAGTCGGTGAATCTTTCGCCGACATTGCGGGCGGCGGTGTAGACCATGTGCCACTGGCTGTCGTGGCGCACCACGGACGGATCGTGCACGTGAATGTACACGCCGTTGCTGATCGCCAGTTTCTGCTCCCAGTCGCCGTTAACTTCGCGATCGGGGCGCGTGCCGAGGTAGATGCGATCGTTGACGTCCGAATCGCTCATCCACCCGCCGAAGTAGTTGTTCCAGCCGTCGCCGACGCGGAGCAGGTCGGGTGCGTAGAGGTTCTTGCCGTTGATGACGGGATTGGCCGCGACGGTCAGGTGGTGCGGACCGTTGGGCTGGGAGGTTCCGCGGAAGGTGATGCGGCCGTTGCCCGCGCCGTTGCCGACCTTGACCAGCTCATAGTCACTGCCGCGCACAGCCGACGCAGCGAGGCTCATCAAAGCGAGGGTCGAGAGAAGGCGGATGGAGCGGACACGGTCCATAAAACGCGCTTCCGACAGATCGTGCAGAGTCCCGTACTTGACGAACAAGCCCCAGGGCCTGCTGTTAAGCAGGCGGGGGCGAATGATCAGGCGCGGCGGCGACGGCGCAGGCCAAACAGCCCACCGATGGCCAGCAGGCCGAGCGAAGCCGGCTCAGGAACAACCGAAAGCTGAATGCTATTGGCGTTGTACAAGATGTCGCCGGAAAGCCCCGGAGCGAACGTAAGGTTCTCAGTGCTCCAACTGTTGGTGGCGGTCGTGCTGAAATAACCACGGCCGAAGGTGAATAGATCGTACGTACCGATCCCAAGCGCGGTGGCATCGACGTTGATGATCCCGTCGGGGCCGGAGAAGCGCATGGTCGAATCGGGGATATTGACGGTGGAGAAGCCACCGGAGTCGGCGTTGAAGTTCACGACGCTGCCATTGGTGACTTCAAAACCGGTACTGCCGGCTCGGTTGAGGCTGATCGTGGCACCGGAGCCATCAACCGTGAAGTTGCCGCGGCCGCCGGGGCGCAGGAAGATGTGATTGACGGTGTTAACCGTCGCATCGCCGCCGATGGTGAGGTGCCCGACGCCGCCGGAAGAGACGGCATTGTTCTGGCCGACACCGATCTGAAGCGCATTGAGGGCTCCCCCGGTGATGGTGAGGCTGCCGTTCGCTGCCGGTAGCCCAGCGGCGATGCCGGTATTGGCGATGGTGGTGGCGCCGGTGAAAACGGTGCCGTTGGTGATCGTGGCGGTCGCGGTGCCTCCTTCATGTCCAATCTGAAGTGTGCCCCCACTCGATTGTCCCGTGGTGCCCAGGGCTCCAAGCTGCAAGTAACCGGTTCCCTCCACGAGGAGCGTTCCGTTTCTGCCGCTGTCACGCGCCAGGTGCATCGACCCAACAGCCGCGCTGCCCACGCCCGAAATGATCGAGCCGCCACTGGTGACGACCACACCACCGTCGCCACCACCTTGGCCAACATAAAACTCGCCGACGGAAGGGGCAGCATAGTTAATGATAGCTGGAGGAGCCCCGAAGTTGATCCAGGCAACGTGTCCCGGTCCCGGTTCTTCGGGCTGGTTCCAGTTGGCGGCATTGCTCCAGAGTCGGTCACCGCTACCAACGCCGCTCGCGTTGGTAAACACGTATGGGTCACCGCCGGCGCCGTGGCCGGCGTTGGCCGTGCTGACGCCGACCATTGCCGTTAATGCCGCCGCCGCCAGCGAGGGCAGCCATCGAATTGAAAAGACGCCTGAAGCAACCGAAGACATGTCTCTCATCTCTCGTCCTCCAAAATTGGGGAAGTGCCAAACATCCGTCCGCCGCCCGCTCTTGTGCTTCTCATCGAGGCATTCGGGAAAAGCCTCCTCCAGCATGTGTGCGAGTATGCCACCCAAACCCAGTGGGGGTTAGAACGCGATGCGCGAATGGCTAGCACAATATTGACTTATTCGTTCCCGGACGGTAGTTCAGTGTAATGTCCAGCACAGCCGAACTGGTCGGGCATGTCACGTCCGGCATCTTTCCTGATGAGCACACGCCGCTCATGGCGCAGACGTGGCTCCACGAAGGCGACGACATCACCCACGATCACACCTTTGTGGAGATGGCCGTCGTGCTCAAGGGCACCGCCGTCCATCGCACCATCTATGGGGATCAGCGCATCGGCGCTGGCGACGCATTCGTGGTCGTCCCCGGCGCATGGCACGCTTACGTGCAGTCACGCCACCTGCTGGTTTACAACCTTCTGCTCGGGATCGAGCTTCTTCAGCGCGAGCTGGCCTGGACCAGGGAGGATCCGCTGATGAACTACCTGCTCTGGACGGGCCCGGCAGAGACGGAGCGGCGGGGAATCATGCGCCTGGCCCTCTCCAGGCCCATGCTCCGCCGCGCGCGCACGCTGCTCGACGCGGTAGGACAATCGACGCAAGCGGCCGCGAGCAGCAATCGCGCCGAACAGATCGGGCGGCTCCTGTTGTTCCTCTCGGCGATGGCACAGCAACTGGACCGGCGCGACGTTGCGGTCCGGAAAGCGCCCCAGCAGCACGATGCGGTGGTGCGGGGGGTCCGACTGCTGGAAAACGACTTGGCGAAGTGCTGGACCCTCAGCACGCTTTCGGAGCAGCTCGACATCGACGACTCTTACCTCGTGCGACTGTTCAAGCGCTCAACCGGGCTAAGCCCCATCGCCTATCTCGCCCGCGCCCGCGCCGAGCGCGCCGCCGTCATGCTGCTGCGCACCGACCTCCCGATCGCCGACATCGCCGCCGACGTCGGCTGGCACGACCCCAACTATTTCGCACGGCGGTTCAAGTCCCACTTCAAGATTGCCGCCACCGAGTACCGCCGGCATTTTGCGCATGGGACCGGCTGAGACGGGGGGGACGCGGCTCAGTTAGTAGCCCAGAAAACGGGCCACAGCTTCATTTCGGCGGGCCGGTTTGCGTCGTGTCGGCCGCGGTAGTTTGCATCGCGGCCCGTTCTCGGCGGTGGCCAACTGGAGTACCATGTGAGGCTTCCGGCGCTGTTTGCTCAGTGCCGGCGGGGGTTTTGGTCGATGAAGGGGGTAAGAGAGTCCACGCTATGGTCAGTCCGGTAAATCATCACTCCCCTGCTGCCGCCGCCGGCCCGATGGGCACGGGAATGGCTCCAGCTGCGCGTCGCAGCACGAGCCGCACCGTCTGGGGGCTGGACCCGTTCCAGTTGCACACCCGCTTCTGGGCCGCCCACGGGGTGCAAGTGGTCCGCCAGGGCGAGCCGTCCGAAATTGTCCGTCATGCCGAACTCTTCCTCCTGACGGACCCGCGCTCGCTCGTGCTGTTCAAGCTCGCGCCGGTGATGGACATCCTCAACTGGGTGCAGCCGCAGGTGCTGTTCGTGCGATTGCATGACACGCGCGAGCGCGCGTACCGCGAGCGGGTGGTGACCGACGAAATGGACCGGTTCGTCCGCTTCCAGCGCGTATACGATGCCGCCGACCATCTGGCGCGGGTCGTGCTGACGCCGGAGCGCGAGGTGGCGCAGCTGTGGCAGAGCGCGCCGGACCCGCTGACCGGCTGGCGAAGACTCCGCCGCTTCACGCCGCGCATCGATCGGGTGACCCACTCGATCGACGGAGACGTGTACGACCAAGGTTCTGAGCAGGATGTGGCGGCGTTCGTTGCCGACCTGCTGGCGCAGTGGAAGCGTCCGGACTCGACCATCACCCGCGCGCAGCGCGCGACGGGAGACGTGTGGCGCGATCCGCAGGCGCGGATCGACCCGGGCGCCAAGTTCATCGGACCCGTCTGGGTCGGCGCGGGCAGGCACGTGAACGACGGGCAGACCGTGATCGGCCCCGCCGTCGTCTGGGATGCGCCCGATGCCAGGCCGACCACCGAAGCGATCCAGTGGCTCGCCATCGAGCCAACGGCGCCGCCCCCCGACCCCGCGCCGCGCGACGTCACCCCGCTCGATCGTGCGTTCAAGCGCCTGTTCGACATCGTCGCCAGCATCGTTGGCCTGTGCCTCACGATTTGGATGTACCCGTTCATCATGCTCGCCATCTGGATCGAGGACGGGCGCCCGTTCTTTTTCGCCCACAAGCGCGAGACCATCGGCGGGCGCGAGTTCGGGTGCCTCAAGTTCCGCTCGATGCGCAAGGATGCGGAGAAGATTAAGGAGCAACTGAGGAAGCTGAACCAGGCGGATGGCCCGCAGTTCTACATCGAGAACGACCCGCGGCTGACGCGCGTGGGCAAGTTCCTCCGCAAGGTGAACCTCGATGAGATCCCGCAGTTCTGGAACGTGCTGCTGGGGGACATGTCGATCGTCGGCCCGCGCCCCAGCCCCCACCGCGAGAACCAATTCTGCCCCCCCTGGCGCGAGGCGCGCCTGAGCGTCCGCCCCGGCATCACGGGCCTTTGGCAGGTCCGCCGCACCCGCCGCGCCGGCAGCGATTTTCAGGAGTGGATCCGCTACGACATCGAATACGTCGAGAACCGCTCCTGGTGGCTGGACATGAAGATCATCTGGAAGACCTTCGAGACCATCCTCCGCAAGGGCACCCGGCAGTAACTGCTACGTCAGAACGTCTTGCCGCCGCCTTCTTGTTCGTTCCTAGCGCGGCTTCCGTCCCACGATCACCGCCTGAATCAGACCGTCGCGGGCGCCGAAGTAGTAATCAATCATCTCAAACCCCGCGCGCTCGATGTAGTGCTCCGCCTGCTTTCTTCCTTTCAAGAGTGAGATCTCCGCGGGGTGGAGCCTGACCTGCTTGTGCAGCACGTCATTGAGGATGTAGTGGATCGTGTTGAGCAGCAGCACACTGGTGGCGTGCTGGTAGGGCCAGAAGAGCAGCACCTTCCCGCCGGGCTTGAGGACGCGCTTGAACTCCTGCAGGATGCGGTCGATCTGTTCGCCCGTGAAGTGTTCCATCACGCCAAGGTTGTAGACACCGTCGAAGGTGTTGGCCTCAAACGGGAGGGCGAGGATGTCGCCGTGCTTTGGCTCGGGCGTGTCGGGGTTGTTCCGCTGGTACAGCTGCAGAGCGGGCACGGAGATGTCCAGCGGCGTGATGTGCATCTCGCGCTGGATGTCCTGGTCGACCTGCCCCCCGCCGCAGCCGGCGTGCAGTAATCTCGAGTGCGGGGCAAAGTGCCTGCGGATGAAATGGTTCAGCCGCCCCTTGAGCGTCAAATGGCGGTAGACGGCGGCGGCGATCTCGTAGGCAAACGTGCTCGTGCGCTGCTTCGAGCGCCAGTATTCGTCCCAGCCCTGCGGGTCAACGAGATTCGGATTGACGACGACGGCGCGGTCGACGTAGCGGAACTGGCTGGGGTTGCTCAACGTGGATGCGTACAGCGACACGAGCTGCCGCAGGCTATGGAAGGCCTCGCCCATCGACATTTTCGAGGTGCCATACGTTCGCGCGGGCAGCACGATCGGGACCTCCTTCACCTTCAGTCCGTTCTGGACCATCAGGAACAGGCTCTCGAAGAAGAACGAGTACCCGCGCGAGACGATCATGCCGAACAGCCCGCGGGGGATGGTCCTGAGGTTGTAGACGCGCAGCGCCCCCGTGGCGTCGTATTGCATCTTCAGCAGCCGCACGGTGAGGAAATGCCCGAACCACGTGAGGAAGCGGCGCAGCGGGTTCCAGCCGGGCAGGCTGCCCTTTTCCATGTAGCGCGAGCCGACGGTGATATCGCAGCCTTCAGACGCGCGCACGAGCCGAAGCACGTCGGCGGGCGCGTGGGTGAAGTCGCAGTCCATCGTGATCAGCCGGTCGTATCCCAAGTCGTACGCCCGGCGGATGCCATCCTGATGGGCTGTGCCGATGCCGAGCTTCCCGGGACGATGCACGACCGACACTTCCGGATGCTTCTCCGCCAGCGCGTCGAGGGTTCGGCCGGTGCCGTCGGGCGAGTTGTCGTCGAGGAAGCAGAGATCAGCGCCCAGGTTCAGGGCGAGAAGCTCCCTGCACATGTTTTCGACGTTGTCGCGCTCGTTGTAGGTGGGGATGAAGATGAGGGTGTTGCTGCGCTTGATCGTGTATCTCCTGCGGCGCTCTGGCTCTTCCGTCTCTCATCATGAGGTACTCCGAACGATCTCTTATGTCGGATGTGGGAGATCCTTCGGCGTACCTTCAGGATGACATGATCAGGCACTGCCATTCATTTGATGCTGCTCCAACAGCCTGCGGATCATCTGCTCGAAGGTCACGGTGGGCGACCATCCGGTGGCGGCCTTGAGTTTCGCGGGATTCCCAACGAGCCCGAGCTTTCGCTTGGTGATGATACCGGGGTTTTCCTCGACGTGCTCGCGCCAGTCGAGCCCCACGCCCGCGAACGCCAGTTGCGCGAATTCGCCGACCGTATGCGGCTCGCCTGTGGCGATGACGAAGTCGTCGGGACAATCGAGTCGCAGGATGCGCGCCATGGCATCAACGTAGTCTGGCGCCCATCCCCAGTCGACCTGGGCTGAGAGGTCGCCGAGCACGAGCAGGTCGCGCTTGCCGCGGCTGATGTCGATCGCGGCGCGGATGATCTTGCTGGTCACGAACTCCGGCCGACGGTATGGGGACTCGTGGTTGTACAGAAATCCCACCGACGCGAAGAGCCCGAAGTCATTGCGGTAGTACCGGCACAGATGGACGCCGGCGGTCTTGGTGATGCCGTAGATGTTGTCGGGGATCAGGGGCGTCGCCTCATCCTGCACGGGCGTGGGCGGGTGGCTCCCGAAGCAGTGTGATGAGGCGGCGTAGAACAGCCGCGCTTGCGGCGCATCGAGCCGCATTGCTTCGAGCACATTCACGAACCCGTCCACGTGGGCGGCCGCGCTGGCGCGGAAGAGCTCCGCCGGTTCGGGCGGTCGATCCTGCGCTGAGTGGTGGTGGGCGGCGAGGTAGTAGATGTGGATCGGGTTGACCGAAACGAGAAACTCGCGCATCGCACGCGGGTTGGACAACATCAAATCGCCACCGCGCTCCCGCAGCAGCCCCCTGACCTGCCATCCATGGGCCGACAGCTGCTCTGTCAGCAGCCGCCCGTCCTGCCCGCCCGCGCCGATGATCAAGGCGCTGCTCATGACGGCACGACCTCGATTTCCGGGAGCGGGAACAGCATTCGGCCTCCCTGGCGCAGGTACTCCGCCTCGCGTTCGAGCAAATTGCGCTTGAAGTGCCACGGCAGGACGAGGAAGTAATCCGGCTTCTTCGCCCGCGCCTCTTGCTCGGGCACGATCGGGATCTTCGTCCCCGGCGTGGAGCAGCCGAATTTGTCCGCGTTCACTTCCGCGATGCAAGGCAGGTCCTCTCGCGTCAGGCCGCAGAACTGGAGGATGACATTGCCCTTGGTCGACGCGCCGTAGCCGAAGATGGTCTTCCTCTCGGCCTTGATCCGCCGCAGCGTGTCGAGCAGGGCGTCGCGGTGGGCGAAGACGCGCTCGGCGAACTGCTCGTATGGCACGAGCGTGTGCAATCCCAGCCGCTTTTCCTCCGCCAGGATCGCTTCGATCGCCCGGGTATCCGGCTGGTGCGGGGACGACTCCTTCGCCGCCGTGACGGCAAAGCTCCCGCCGTTGACGTCGTTGATCTCCACGTCGAGGAGCTTCAGCCCGGTGCGCCTGGCCATCCACTGGACCTGAGTGAGGCCGTAATACTCCAGGTGCTCATGGCAGATCGTGTCGTAGGCATTGACGCGGAGCATCTCGGGCATGTAGCTCTGCTCGAAGTGCCACACGCCGTCCTCGGCCAGCACGCTCTCGATCTTGCGCATGAAATCAATCGGGTCCTCCAGGTCATAAAACATCGCGATGGATGTGACGATCTTCGCCTTGCGCCCGCCCAGCCCGGCTTTGGCCAGGCCCCCGGGGAAGAAATCGACGATCAGCTGAATGTCGTCGCGGTAGTATTTGCGGAACCGCTCGGCAGAGGGGTCCATGCCGACGAGAGTCGGGCCGTTTTGCGAGTAGTGCGACAGCAGCGTGCCGTCATTGCTGCCGATGTCGATGACCAGATCGCCCTTCCCGACCGGCACCCGCGCCGTCAGTTTTGCGACGATGTCGCTCAGGTGCGCGACCATCGACTTGTTCAGCGACGAGCGGTAGCCGTAGTTTTCGCCATACATCTCGCCCAGGTCGTAGGAATGGCGAAGCTGCACGAGCCCGCAGTAGTCGCTGGCGCTGTCGCCCTGGCACTTCACGAGTTCGAGCGGTCCGCGGGTGATCGTGCGCTCCGGATCGCAGGGGAAGATGCCGGTGAGGTACTGTTCACCGAGGCTGAGGACGGAGACGAGATGTGTGTTGCCGCACGCCCGGCAGCGGGTGATGGTCGAGTACATGGGTGCGAGATTCTCTCAGTGCGTGGAGCGTCCGGACCATTGCCCATTAGCAGCGGCATTGTACAGGCGGCGGCCCCTCCGCTCACGCCGCCGCAGCGATCGTAGACAGTCGTTCCGCGTTACCGGCGTCCGATAAGGTGGCCCGATCCAGCTCCCGCCCGCGCGCGAGCAGGCTGACACCGATTCCCAGTAACGAGAACAGCTTCAGGAAGAACAGCAAATCGCTGGCGTTGGGGACAGGCACTTTGAACGGCTGGCACCACGCGACCAGCGCGATCAGCGCCAGCCCCACGATGAGCGGGTCCCGCCGATCGCATACCGCCAGCGCCGCCAGCGGGAGGTAGAACAGGTTGTAGTCGTAGGACACCGGCATGATAAACGTCGCCATCGCCGCGAGCCACAGCAGGTACGGGAAGGCCAGCGCTGCCCGCGCGCGGTCGGAGGCCCGGAGCATCCGCACGCTCAGCCAGAGCGTGGGCGGCCCCAGGATTATCGCCGCGCCGATCACGCCAGGCATGCGCTGGAGCGACGCCGCCTCGGTATACGTCCAGAAAGATCCCCAGTATGTGGTCAGCGAGTGCGAATCCACGCCGATGGTGGGGTAGAGCGTCAGCTGCGCGGGGCGGTGCTGACTGGGGTGAAAGAGCCACTGGTACACCTCGGACAGGAAACCCACGCGGTCCTGCTGCGCCGCCATCGATGCGGTGACGAACTGCATCGTGGCCCGGTATGGGATGATGCCGATCAGCGCCGCCATGAGGATCGATAGTGCGAACGGTCGCCATGCGCGCATCGCCAGCAATCCGAGAATTAGAACCGCCGGATACACCTTCACCCACGCCGCCAGAGCGATGCACGCGCCGATGACGGCGTCGGCGGCCCATGATTTCGGCCGCTGATACGCCAGGGCGGCGACGAGGATCAGCAACAGGCAGATCGCATCCCCCTGCCCGCGCTCCGTCGCGAAGAGGACGGGCATCGACCACAGCATCAGCCCGAGCATCAACACGAGCGGGAGGCGCATCAGCCCAAGCACGCTGCGCGTCCGCCCGGCAATCCACACCGCCGCCGTCATGGCGGCCGAGATGTACCCCATCCAGAGCACCACGGCCACGCCGCGGCTGAACAGCGCGCTCCACAAGTACAGCAGCAGCACGACGGGTGGATAGGCGTACTTTCCGCGCCAGTCGCCAAACGCGTCGAGATACGGATTGCCCCCGCTCACCCAAAGGCGAACGGCCCAGTAGTTGTGCAGGAAATCGAAACCGAGAAAGCTCCACGCGGGAATGCGCAGGTGTTCCGCCAGCGCCAGCCGCCCCGTCCGCAACGTGTGGAGCCAGAACCAGCACCACAGGAGCATCAGCGCGATGCCGAGCACCGTGAGCACGATCTGGACCTGGTGGGTACGCGCGTGCAGCAGGTGGGCGGGAGACTCGGGCGCGTCAGGAGAATTGTGCGGCGGCGGCGGCGAGTTCATCGTAGTGCCGTCGAGCATATCGTCGTTCACGGTGGAGCGTCAGCACTCGCGTCGAATCCATCTGTGGCCTCTGCCGCGCCACCGCCTCCGCGGGGATGGGCGCCGCCTGCGGATCGGTATCAAGCTCTCTCGTGCGGTCCACGAGGCAGACCGCCACGCCGATCAGCCCACAGAACTTCAACAGCAGCAGCGTCCATGCGTCGATCGGCAACGCCAGCGGCTGCCACCAGAGGAGCATTACACCCAGCAGCGCCTGCGCCAGCAGGCGATCGCGGTGGTGCCACAGAGCCAACGCCGCCAGCGGCAGCGAGATGAGCTTGTAGTCCATCGACACAGGGAACCAGAACGTCGCGCAGGCGCTGAGCCACAGCAGGTACGGATACGCGAGCACGACGCGCTGCCGGCAGCGGTATACGTCCCAGCTTACCCACCCGGCGAGCGGCGCGAGCAGGACGGTTGCAC
Organism: Tepidisphaeraceae bacterium; assembly: GCA_035936155.1. Lineage (GTDB taxonomy): Bacteria > Planctomycetota > Phycisphaerae > Tepidisphaerales > Tepidisphaeraceae > DASYWJ01. The sequence goes on from DASYWJ010000028.1 coordinate 49,144, forward strand.
CGATGAGTCCGGGGATGCGCGCGAGAAAACCCACGCCAAGGTCCCTCCAGAGGAACGGCCAAGCGCCGCTGATCGAGTGGGCGTAGTGCAACCCGTTCATCGGGTAGTTGCCGGTTACGCGCCGCGAGATCTCGATCCAGTCGAGGTTATCGCGCAAGAAGATCAGCCCGATCAGGGGCCCGAACATCGCCGCGAAGGCGGCGGCGCGGAAGTGGCCGAGCACGATCAGCCCCGGCAGCAGCAGGATCGGGTACAGCTTGGCCCACACCGCGAACGCCATCAGCGCGCCGACGATCACATCGACCGCAAGCGAGTCGCGGCGGAGCAGGCGCGCGACGAACACGAGGATCAGGATGATCAACACGTCGTTGTTTCCCCGCTCCATCGCGAACACGACGGGCATCGACCACAGCGTGACGGCGAGGATGAACGGCACCGACAAATCCGGCAGCCGCAGCTCCATGCGCGTCTGCCACACGGCGCATGCGGCCACGAAGATGATCAGCGCGCTGATCCCCGTCCACACCCAGATCCCCGTCATCGGGCCGATCCAGTTGCACCAGAGGAACAGCACGAGCACGACGGGCGCGTAGGCGTAGGGCCGTCCGATCGGATCGCCGAAATCCTCAACGTAAATGTTCCCGCCCTGGAGCCAGTGCGGCACGGCGAAGTAGCTGTTGAGGAAGTCGAGACCGAGGAAGCTCCACTTGGGCATCCACCAAAGTGAAAAGCGGCCGATGAGCTTGTTTTGCTGGAGGTTGATGTACCAGAAGTACGCCCAGAAGCAGAGCAGGGCCAGCCCGATCAGCCGCAGCGGGTGGAACCGCAGGTGAAGCCGCAATCGTGCTCGTGGCGGGATCGGAATCATGGGGGGCGGGGGCGCGCGACCGGCTAGCGTTTCACAAAATGGCCGACCTCATAAACCGGCCCGACGACCGATGGCCTCCCCTTCATCGACACCACCCGCACCCTCTGCATCTGCTCGGCCGCGGCGGCTTCGACGTCTTTTTCGGTCGAGAAGTGGTGCTCGCGGATGTCGTATCCGAGCACACGGAACATGAAGGCCATGAACGGACGCTCGACGGGCACGCCGTACACCATCTGCCCCCCGGGGCGCAGCACGCGGCGGATCTCGCTCATCGCCCTGGCCTGCTCCTGCGGCTTGAGGTGCTCGAGGATGCTGATCAGCAGCACCGAGTCGAACGTGTCGTCGGCGTAGGGCATGTCCAGCACGCTGCCGGCGCGCAGTTGCGTTTTCACGTTGTGCCGCTCCCACAGCCTGGTGATCGACTCGACCTCGGCCGTCAGGTCCAACCCGTGAATCTCTTCATACAGGTCGCGAAGGTTCAGGAAGGTCAACCCGGTGCCGTAGCCCACTTCGAGAATGCGCTTCCCGCCCGTCAGCTCGGCCAGGCTCAGCTCGACGCGCTGGCGGTACATGCGGCCGAACACCGGATAGGAATAGAACCGGATCGGATCGTTGCGGTTCACGCCCGTGTACTGCTCGTTGGGGAGCAGCTTGAGCTTCGGCGTGCGCGGGTGCTCCCTGGTCGGTGCCAACGATTTGGTTGTCTCTTCCGACGTCTGTGGCCGACGCGCGACGATGTGCAGCGAGCCGGAAAACTCGCGCGCCAGCGGGATGTGCTCCAGCAGGCGCCCGGCCGTGCGGACCGTGGGGATCAGCGGCGGCGGCGTGGACATGTGCAGCCAGTCGAAGGGCTTGAGATGGATGTCGACGAACCCGCGGTTGAGCAGCACGCGGCGCAGCCGCCAGCGGATAAACGCCGTCTCATCCGGCGACTCGCCCAGGCGCTCCCGGACCCACGGCACTTTTTTCATCGCCATGACCTGCGGGTTGAGCATGTTCGGCTCGGCAAAGCTGATCACCCCGCCGGGGCGGAGCAGGTCGTAGATGCGGCGCAGCGCGGGCGAGAAGTCGAGGTGGTGCAGGATCGAGCTGCCGATGATCGCGTCGAACGGGCCGTCGACGTCGCAGTCCTCGAAGGCCTTGGCCATGAACGTGACCTGGTCTTCCGGCAGACCGCGGGCGCGGGCGCGCTCGAGCAGATCCGGGGAGATGTCGACGGCGATGATCCGCGCGCCCGTCTTGGCGAACATCGCGGTGAACAGCCCCGAGCCGCAGCCAATTTCCAGCACGCGCATTCCCGGCCGAAGACCGGCGCCCTCGGCGATCACCTCACCACGGCGCGCAGCGCGGAGCTTGCCCGCCGGCGTGCCCCAGCCCCACGTCAGCTCCGGGTCCCCGCTGGCGAGAAATTTTCCGTGTTCCACTTCGCGGGCAGCGCGGTCCAGCGCCGCTTCGCTCGTCGTCAGATCGTGCGCCATCATCGAAGACCCTAGATGAACTTCAACCGCCGTGCCGCGACGGCGGTCATTTGCAGGAGCAGCCATCCGTGGCGGAAACGGCTGATATTCGTCGTGCCGTAGGTGCGGTCCCGGTAACGCACGGGAAGGTCGACGATCTTCAGGTTGAGCTTGGCAGCGCCGAAGATGAGGTCGAAGTCGCCGAAGGGGTCGAAGTCTCCGAAGTACGGGCGATTGGCGACGAGCAGCCGGTACTCGTCCCGCCATAGCACCTTCGTGCCGCAGAGCGTGTCCTTGATGGGCTGGCCGAGCAGCCAGGAAAACGCCAGGCTGAAGAACTTGTTGCCGATGAGGTTCAGCGGGCGCATGGCCTGAGATTCCATCGGGTACACCAGGCGCACGCCGTTGACGAACTCGCCCTTGCCGCTGACCAGCGCATCGTAGAAGCGCGGGAGGTCCTCCGGCGGGACGGTGAGGTCGGCGTCGAGGATCATCAGCACGTCGCCGCTGGCTTCGGCGAACCCCTTGCGGACAGCATCGCCCTTGCCCTTGCCGCTCTGGCGGAAGAGTTTCGCGTTGGTGCCCGGCCGCGACGCAATCGCGCGCTCGATGGCGCCGTACGTGTCATCCCTGGAGTGTCCCTCGACGAAGATCAGCTCTGTCCCGCCGCCCATCTGCGGCACGCGGTTGAAGATGCTCTCGATGTTCCCCTCCTCGTTGCGCGCCGCCACCACGACCGACACAACCGGCGCGCGGCGCTCGGGCTTGGGCTGCGGGCGCGCGAGAATGAAGTTCGTCAGCGCGAAGTGCCGGAACGGCCAGAGCTTCACGAGGAACCGGTTGCACAGCCCCTCGACAAGCGGCGTGCGCACGGGCCAAAGCACTTCCTGCTGGTGGCGCATCACTTCAAACCCGGAGAGGTACAGGAGGTTGGCCAGGTCGCCCGGCGTGAACCAATTCTGCCGCAGCTGCCGCCGGGACAGCCCCGTGCGCTGCGCGAACCCCAGCGGCCATTCCCACAGCTTGCTGTACATGTTGAGCATCAGCCGCGTGCGCGGATGACACAGCGGGCGCAGTCGCTCGAGCACCTGCTGGACGTCCCACAGATCGTTGACGAGGTCCGACAGGATGATGACGTCGAAGGTTCCGTCGAATGTGAAATCATGAGCGTCGCCTTGGACAAAGTGCAACTGCGGGTGACGAGCCCTGGCGCGGGCGATCATCTCGTCGGAGAGGTCTACGCCCACGCCATATGACGGCCGCAACGCGGCGAGCAGGTCGCCCGTGCCGCATCCCACCTCGAGCACGCGGAGCCCCGGCGTGACCGCAAAACGATAAATCTCCAGCAACCGCCGGTGGTAGGCCCCGCCCCACCCCTTGTAGGTGTCGGACGCGATCGCCTGCTGGTCCCAGTGCCGGCGCCGCGCATCGGTATAGGCCAGGCGGGCTGCATCCTGCCGTTCGACCGTTTCCGGTTGGGGGTTTGCGAGGGTCTGGGTCAACGTCTCACCGTTCCTGCGAAGCGCGCTCGTCACGACCCGCTAAGGACTTCGACGGGGGGCGGCGTATCATAGCTCGTGCATAAATCCTTTCAATCTCATCCGGTTGCGCATGAGCTGAGGCCTGGCTGAGGCCAGATTCAAGGCCGGATTGACAATGGCTTGCGGGCACGGAGATACTCCGTCGGGCCAACCATGATGACCCCCCGTGCCCGCCAGATTGCCATTCCCCTGCTCCTGGTCGTCGGTGTGCAACTGTGGCTGCTGTTTGATCCGACGCTGCGCCCCCAGCAGATGTACGTGGTTGCCATCGCCGCGGTGCTGGCCGCAATACCCCAGGTGCGCCGGGCCGTCTTCCACGCCATCCAGCGCATATGGCACGTCTCGCCGCGCACCCGCGCGAGGATCACCGCCGCCGTCTTCGTCCTCGCCGCCGGCTACCTCACGTTCACGGCGTTGCGGCAGGGCCGGCCGCTGTACCCGAAGTACCACGACAACCAGAGCTACGCGATCCAGGCGCAGATCATCGCCACCGGACGGCTGTGGCTCCCGCCCCACCCGCACGCCGACTTCTTCGACACGTTCCACGTGATCGGGCGGCCCGTCTACGCCTCGATGTACTTCCCGGGCGCGGCCATGCTGTTCGCGGTCGGCGTGCTGCTGGACCTGCAGTGGTGCGTCGTGCCGCTCGCCGTATCCGCAGGGTGCGTGGCGATGCTGTACCGCGTGATCGCCGAGGGGGTCGACGGACTCGCCGGGCTCCTCGCGGCGGTGTGGCTCATCTCGCTGACGTGGTTCCGACACCTCTCCCCGATGCTCATGTCGCACCACGTGCTGCTGCTGACCGGGCTGGCCATGATCTGGAGCTACCTCCGGTGGCGGGGCGAGAAGCGACTCCGCTGGGCGCTGCTGATCGGCGCGTTCGCCGGCTTCGGCGCCATCACGCGCCCGGCCGACGCGCTGTGCTATGCGCTGCCCGTCGGCGTCGCCATCCTGCTCGACCTGCGCGGCGCTAGCCCGCGCTGGCTGGCGGCCCTGCTCCAGACCACTGCCGCCATCGTCGCCGCCGCCGCGCCGTTCCTGGCGCTGCAACTCGTGTTCAACCACAGCGTCAGCGGCAGCCTGCTCACGAGCCCCTACCGCGTCTACCTCGACCGCGATGCGCCGCAGCTCTCCTTCGGGTTTCACCGCTACGACCCTGCGCTGAACGCGAAGTCGCCGATCGTTCAGAAGCGGGTCTATCACCTCCACTACAATGCGGACCTGATCAAGCGCCACCGCCCCGAGCGGCTGCGCGAGACGTGGTTCGGGGACACCGGGCGGATCGCGACGCTGCTGAAGTCGACCACGCCGTCGCTCGCGCTCATGCCGTTCGTCGCCGCCGGGGTGCTGGGCGTGGGGGCGGCGCGCCCGCGCTGGGTGCTGGCGGCCGTGCTGCCGCTGTACTGCGCCGTTTACCTGTTCTACGCCGCGCTGCTGCAGCACTACACGCCCGTCGTCGCGCCGGCGACGATCCTGCTCGGCGTGCTCGGGGCGCGGCAGGTGGAGATCCTCGTGCCGGCGGCGCGGGTCGGGCTCGTGTTGTTCTGCACGGCGGCGATCATCGGCTCGTGCGTAGTCGCCCTTCCCGAAGTCAGCCGCATGCAGTACGACGACCCGTTCGACTACCCGGAGATGGCCGTGGCGCGGGAAACGATCCCGTCCGACCCGCGGGTGAGGCGGCCGGCGCTCGTGTTCGTAAACTTTACCTCCGTCCGCGATCAGAACATCCACGCCGAGCCCGTCTACAACTGGGGGGCGGCCCGGATCGACGACAACCCGATCATCTTCGCGCACGACCTCGGCCAGCGCAACGTCGAACTGCTGGGCTACTACGCGCAGCGTCAACCGGACCGGCACGTGGTCTATTACGACCGTCTGAGCGGCAGCGTCGTCCCCGCGGGCACCGTTCTGGAAGAGTTGAAACGGATCCTGGCCCTTCCTGCGCCATCGCCAACGACGGCCCCGACGACGGCGCCAACTACCCCGCGGTGGAATGACTATAATCCGCACCCTACAGGAGCTTTCGTGGCAGCAGCAGACACCGCGTCCCGCATCGAACAGTTCAAGAAGATGGCCGAGGCCGACCCGACTAACGAGCTGGGTCACTTTTCGCTCGGCCGTGCATACCTTGACGCCGGCCAGTACGCCGACGCCGTGGGTTCGCTCCGCCGCGTGGTCGAGCTGAACCCCAACATCAGCAAGGCTTACCAGCTCATGGCCGACGCGCAGCTGAAGCTGAACGAGCGCGAAGCGGCGATCGAAACACTGACCAGGGGCGTTCGCATCGCCAACGAGCGCGGCGACCTGATGCCCAAGAACGCGATGATCGAGTCGCTGAAGCAGCTGGGCGCCCCTGTCCCGGAGCTGGCCGGCAAAGACCCCGCCGCACAAGTGGTCGGGGAAGGCCAGGTCCTATGCCAGCGCTGCAGCCGTGTCATGCCGCGGATGGCGAACCCGCCCTTCAGCAACGCCCAGGGCAAGTTGATCCAGGACAACATCTGCGCCGACTGCTGGAAGGAGTGGATCGGGATGGGGACAAAGGTCATCAACGAAATGCGCCTGCCGCTGTCGGACCCGCAGGCGCAGAAGATCTTCGATCAGCACATGATGGAGTTCCTGAACCTCAAGTAGCCGCTCATCGTCGAACGCTGCGACTGGACCGTTGTTTGCGCAAAGGTCAACTGCCGCCTGGCGGAGGATCGCGCGGGGACGGGAGGGTCAGGTGCACTTTGCCCTCGCGCAGCTCAGCGCGATAAGCAGAGATGGGTTTCTCGGCAGGGCCGGCTTTGACTTCTCCGGTGGTCACGTCGAATTGCGAACCGTGCCATGGGCATTGGACGGTGTTGCAGATCAATGCGCCGTCTGCGAGAGAACCGCCGCTGTGCGTGCAGTGGTCGTCGAAGGCGGCGAACCCCTCGTCTGTGCGAGCGAGGACCAGACGACGTTGGCTGGCGCCTGTCGAAGTCGCCTCGGCGGAGTCAGTCGGAGTCCAGCGCAGGAGCCGCATCTGGCCGGGCTTCATGTCGGCGGCGTCATCGATCGCGATCGTCTGGCCGGGCGAGCCGCTGATTGCCTGCTCGCGCCATTTGCCGGCGTGGGCGTAGCGATGATCCACGCCGATTTCGTTGCGGTACACGAGGGTGCCGCCCATCCACCCGCCGGCCGTCACCAGCCCCGCGCCGCAAAGCTCCAGCGCGATCGTGAGCCAGCCTGGCTGCATCGAGTCCCAGTCGCGAAAAATCCACCCGAGCGCGACCAGCGCCAGCGCGGCCAGGTTCACGATCATGTGCTGCGTCGCCCGCTTCTTGCCGGAGCTGTTGGGCGGGACGACATAGAGGTAATCGATGAACCCCGGCACGCCGGCGATCAGGCCGCTGACCACGGCGGCGACGCTCATGTACCCCCCGGCCGCGAGCACGCTCGGACGTTCGAGCAGCCACCCCAGCAGGTCGGCTACCAGACAGCCATAGAGGAACGCGATGGGGAACGCGATCAGCGCGGGGTGAAGCGGATGACTCTTAAACTGGGCGCGGCTTTTCATGGCAAACTGCTCGGGATGATGCTACGGAACGCAACCGCAGGCGCGAGCGTCAAAAAAGAATTCATCGCAGCGGCGCACTCGGCAGGTCACTGTCCGTAGTCCCCGCCATTGAGGCTGTGGATGACGGACGCCTGCCAGTGCTCCAGGGCCTGCTGCATGCGCTCGACGCGGTCGGGGTGCTCCGCGGCGCGATCGTGGCGCTCTGCCGGATCGTCCACGACATTGAACAGCTCAACCGTCGGCGGCGCGTCGTTTGGTTGCGCGCGGCGGAGGAGCTTCCAGTCGCCGTCGATCCAGGCGGCATCGCCGGAGCGGTCATTGGCGTCGTACTGCCTGGTGATCCGCGAGAGCGCAGTGTCATCATATATGGTGGACGGCATGCCCAGCTGCTGCTCTTCGAGCAATTGCTCACTGGGGCTGCGCACCCCGCGGGCGGGGTAATCCCAGAAGCCCATCGGTTGCCTGCGCCCGAACGTGCCGGTGCGGATGAGCGATGCGAGGCTGACGCCATCGAGCGGACGAACCTGATCGCTCACCTCGACGCCGGCCAGTTCCAGAACCGTGGGATAAACGTCGCTGGAGTTGCACGGTGCGTCACTGGGGCGCGGCGCGGTGATGACGGCGGGCCACTCGATGATCGCCGGCACGCGAATGCCGCCCTCGAGGAGCTGGGCCTTGCGGCCCCTGAACACACCCGCCGAGCCAGGCCGCTTCGCATCCGGTCCCTGCGGGCCGTTGTCGCTCGTGTACAGCAGCAGCGTCCTGTCGGCCAGCTTCATCTCGCGCAACTGCTGGCGCAGCTTGCCCATGGCGCGGTCGATGCCGGTGATTTCGGCGAAATACGCCTGCTGCTTCACGTCCAGCCCCTGCCCCTCGTACAGCTTCATCAGCTCGTCGGTCCCGCGGTGCGGATTGTGCGGCGAACCGAACCAGATGACGGCGCAGAACGGCTCGCGGTTGTGCGATGCCTCGCGGATGAACTTCAATGCTTCATCGACGCAGATCATCGAGCTCTCGCCCGCATGGCGCTTGACGGTTCCGCCGTGACTGAGCAGCGGATCATTATCGATGTAGTTTGGCGCCGACACCCACGTATCAAAGCCGCTGTTGCCCGGTGAGACCGGGCTCTGCGCGCGCACCGAGCCGAGGTGCCACTTCCCGAAGTGCCCCGTCCGATATCCCGCACCCTTCAGGGCTTCGGCCAGCGTGAGCTCCTGTGGGCGAAGGGTATGACCCCACTTGAAGCAGCCGAACCGATTGGGATGCCGGCCGGTCAGGAAGCTCCCGCGCGTCGGTGAACACACTGGCGCCGCGGCATAGAACCGATCGAGCCGCAACCCGGTCCGCGCCATCTCGTCCAGCACGGGGGTCTGCAGCTTTGCCTCGCCGTTGTAGTGCACATCGCCAAACCCCTGATCGTCCGCCATGCACAGCACAAAGCTCGGCTGCGTCGCCTGGGCGCGAACGTCGGCTGCGGACGCGATCAGCAGGACAACCACGACGGTGATGAAGCGATGCATGATCCCGCGCATGCTACTTCCCGCCCGCCGAAGGAACCAGTGATGAACCAGCGCTCGCTCAGCGCAGTGGCGCGGAAGCGCAGAGCAAAGCGCGGGACCGATCTGCTCCCATTGATTTTCTCCTCCTTTTCCTCTGCGTCCTCTGCGCCTCTCTCGGTGATCAATCGGTGCCTAAAACGTCGTCGATGACGCGCCGGTGAGATGTGCGACACTGCTGTTCAAGCCGCCGGGACGGTTCCGCGCAAGCCACAGGCGGCGGTGCTCCTTGACGATCGACTGCGCCGCAGGATCGTTGTGCCCGGGTAGCCGGTTCTCGCGCAGACGGCGGCGCCCGCGCTCGCAGGCGTAGCGCAGCATGGCGGCGGCGTTGCGGACTTCATCCCGGATGAGCTGCGCGTCCGGGCGGTCCATCTGCGCCCGATCGAGCGGCGCCAGCGCCGCGTTGATCCGCGCTTCGGCGGCATCGTATTCCTCGACCGTCACATCCTTGAACAGGCGCAGCCGGTCTTCCCCACCCACCAGCGTCCAAAACAGCCGAGACGACATCTTCAGCCGTTCGCGTATGCCCTGGTACACGTTGCCGAAGTCGTGCATGAGTTTTCCCATTACGCCCGCTGCGTCGCGGAAGATGTGCAGGTCCAGCGCCTCGGCAATCGACGCGTCACGGGTGGTCTCGTAGCACCACGAACAAGCAGCCCCCGCAGCGAGGCCGAGGTAACTGATGGGGAGGTACTGGAGGTGCCCGTAGTCGCCCCAGTCGGTATTGAGGTAGCCGGCGGCACCGTGCTTCAACCCGTTCTGCGCCGCGTTCTTCAGGTTGCCCAGCGCGACGTCGGTCCGCCCGCTGATCGACAGCCAGCTTGATGTTCCCGGGCAGACATAGAACGGCACCCCGGCATTTGCGAAGGCGGCGGCCTCGGTGTCGAAGGGATGGTCGAACTCGTAGCCCCAATTCAGGGCGATCACATCTTTTGGCAGCTCTGAGATCAGCTCCGGCTTGTGCAGGATGATGTCGCCCCAGAACTGCATGGTGCGCCCGCGCCGCTTCAACGCATCGTAAATCTTCAGGAGGAACTCGAGGTACCGCTCCTTCCCCCGCCGCTCGCACTCGAGCTTGCTCTTGCCGAGGCCGAGGTCGAACGTCTCATCGCAGCCGACGTTGAACAGTCGCGAGGTGAAGTTTGGCAGCAGCTCATCGTACAGCCCCTCGACCAGCTCCAGGCTGCGCGGGTCGAGCGGGTTGAGCGAGAAGCCGCCGGGGTGGTGCGTGCCCCATGGGAACGTGAACCCTTCCGGCTTCTCAGCCAGCGACTCGTAGCGCGGGTGTTTCAGCCACCGCTCCATGTGCCCGAACGAATTCTGGTTCGGCACGAGCTCGATGAATCGCGCCCGGCAGTACTTGTCGAGTTGGCGGACTTCCTCGGCCGTCATGGGCGAGGCGTCGCGCCACACGTCACGATGCTTCGAATACGCGAATGTGTGTTCGGTGTAGAGCTGGAGCTGGTTAATCTTCAACTCCGCGAGCAGGTCGATCAGGCCGAACAGCGTCGCCATCGTCGGCACCTTGTCGCGCGACACGTCGAGCATCACGCCTCGGACCGGGAAGTCCGGCCAGTCCTCGATCGTCCCGATCGGCAGCTCGATCGCGTACTGCCGCCGGAGCTGCACGAGCGTCTGCCGCGCGTTAGAACAGCCCGGGCGGGTCGTGGCCGATGAGGTCGACGCGTCCGGGGGCGATGTCGATGCGGTAACCCTGCGGGTGCGCAACGGCAGGGTCGATTGTCTCAGTTGTAAGCGTCGGTACCGATACGCGCCCAAGCGTGAAATGTAGAAAGCGGGGAAGCGGCAGGAGTTCCAATCCTTCTCGCATAGCACTGTTTTATCACACTATTCGAGTACGGCTCTCTTTGCGCTGGTGTCATACGCGCGCGTTGGAAGCGCGAACCGCGCGATCGCCTGGTATCATCAGGACCGGCGTCCATCTCTCTTGCGATTCTGGGAGGTTAGCGTTCCCCTTCCTTGTGAGCGTTGCGGTCGATGGATGACGGCCGGGATGAGATTCTGCAAGGAATGCACAAAGCCGCGAAGCAGGAGATGAGCGATGTCGGCTATCTTCAGCCGATACCGCCACGATGCCGGACCGCGTCGGACCTTCCAGGACTGCGGAATTGTGTGGAAGGGTCAGGGAGTTGGGAGAATGCCGTGAAGAGGACTGAAGAGGATCGGCCCTGGCTTGAGCGTACAACGACTCACGAATGGTAGCGGGGCAATGGATGACGCGACTGCGTCTTTCCTGCTATAATCACCGCAGTGGGTAGCGGCAATGAAATTGACGTCGACCCACGTATTCTTCGACTTCCACCCGCCAGGGCGAGTGGCGCAGACCCCGCGAAGCTGCAACGGCAGATCGCGCTGTTCGGGCGAACAACCGACGCGATGCCGCCGCTGTTCGTGTACCGCGCGTCCGACGGTGAGTTGGTGATTTACGACGGTGTCACTCGCGCCACGCGAGTGGCGCTGCTGGTGCCCGGTAAGACTGTGTCAGTCGAAGTTGTCGGCGACCTTAGCGCCCCAGCTGATCGACTGCCGACGGTTGGAGACCGATTGTCATGACCCACGCAACGCGGAACGAGCTCTTTCGCATTCTCGCGGAGTTGAGCGAAGTGCAGCCGGAGGTTCGACTGGGCCAGCTCATCACGAATCTTTCATACCTCGCGCGAGGATTATCGACCGAGGCCGTTTGGGACGTTGATGACGCTGAACTCCTGGCAGCAGCGCGGCGACAACTCGAACAATGGCGCGCGAAGCACGCCGCTGGCGTCTAAATCGCTCATGCGCCGAAGGAACTTTCAATGTCCTGGATCGAAAACCGCTTCGAAGAAGGCCTCATCGTCACCAGCCTCGATTTCGCCATCAACTGGGCGAGGCGGAACTCGCTGTGGCCGATGACGTTTGGGCTGGCGTGCTGCGCCATCGAGATGATGGCGGTCGGCGCATCGCGCTTCGACCTCGACCGCTTCGGCGCCGGCGCGTTCCGCGCCACGCCACGGCAGAGCGACCTGATGATCGTGGCGGGGACCGTGAACTATAAGATGGCTTCGCGCCTCAAGCGTCTGTACCACCAGATGCCCGATCCGAAGTATGTGATCGCGATGGGAGCCTGCACGGTGGGCGGCGGACCGTACTTCAAGTACGGGTACAACGTGGTGAAGGGCGTGGACCTCGTCGTGCCGGTTGACGTCTACGTCCCCGGCTGCCCCCCGCGTCCGGAAGCGCTGATGGAAGGCATCATGCGGCTGCAGGACAAGATCAGCGCCAAGACGATCGGCATGCCCGTCGGCGCCCGCAAGCTCGCCTGGGACCGCCCCCTCGTCGCCCCCTCACCGGCGGCAGTGTAGCGGCCGGAGTACCGGAAGTTCCAAGCACCAAAAACCAAGTTCCAAACCCGGAGTACCGGCAAGTTCCAAGAACCAAAAAACAAGTTCCAAACAAGAACCAATACGGGAAAACAAGAGAGCTCCAAACGTCCGGTTTGGAGCTTTCTCTTTTTCTCCCTTGGAGCTTGTTTGGAGTTTGGTTCTTGCTTTTTGGTTCTTGGACTTGGCGTCTCCTTACGCGCCATGCCCGTTCTGGTACGCATAGTAGGTCTTCATGCTGCGGTTGTAGTACCCGCCGGCCTGGGCGCGGACGGCGTTGAGGACGACGCCGAGGTTTTCGGCCTTGATCTGGCGGAGGCTGTCGCGCATCCGCTGGAGCAATCCGCGGCTGTTGTTGCGGGCGCGGACCACCGTGATCACCCCATCCACCCGCGGCGCCAGCGCCACGGTTTCGGAGACGACGAGCAGCGGGCCGGAGTCGAAGATGACGTGGTCATACTCTTCCAGCGCCCGCTCGATGAAGTCGATGAGCAGCTGGCTCTCGAGCAGCTCCGTCGCATTGGCCGGCTTCGGTCCGCTCGGCAGGACGTCGAGGTTTGGCACCTGCGTCTGCTGGACGGTCTCGGCGAAGCTTTCCAACGAACTGAGGGCGGTGCTGAAGCCGGTTTCGTTGGAGAGGTTGAAGATCTTGTGAATCTCGGGGCGGCGGAAGTTGCCGTCCACGAGGAGAATGCGTCGCCCATTAAGCGCCAGGCCGGCAGCGAGATTGGCGGCGACCATGCTCTTGCCGTCCTGCGGCCCGGGGCTGGTGACGAGGATGCTCTTGGTCGAGTCCAGCGCCGCCGCGTGCTGCAGGCGCGTGCGCACCTGGCGGAACTGCTCGGCCATCATCGAGTGCGGCGACTGGAAGATGACGGTCGCCAGTGGGACGCCCGCCGACTGGGGGTCCTCGTCCTCGTGCGGGATCATGCCCAGCAGCGTGAGCTGCCCGACCCGCGCGATGTCGCGCGGTGAGCGCACCGAAGTGTCCAGCACCTCGCGGAGGAACGCCAGCCCCAGCGACAACGTCAGGCCCAGCGCGATGCAGCCGCCGACGACGATCGGGATCTTCGGGAAGCTGGGGCGGTCCGGCGTTTCCGGCCGCTGCGCCCAGGAGACGCTGCTGAAATCCTGCGCACGCGCAGACTGGTCCAGCTCGTCCAACCGCTCGTCGACCTTCTGGATCAGGAGGCGGTAGACCTCCTCCTGGTCCCTGAGGGTGAGATACTGGGTCATCTTGTACTGCAGGTCGCCAAGCGCCGTGGTCGCCGCAGCGATCCGCTTGCCCATCTCCTCGACCTGCGACTCAGTGGCCTCTTTCATTAAGCGGGCCTGCTCGACGATCTGGGCCGTCGCCGTCGTGCGGACGCCGGCGCGGACCTCCTCGAGCTTCTTCGCGATTGTTTCGCGCTCGGCCTTGGCCTTGAGCACCTCGCGATGGCTCTCCCCCAAGTTCGCCATGCCGGCGATCTGGACGTCGATGTTCGTGAGCACCTGCCGCAGCATCGCGACTTCCTGGTCGCGGTTGATCAGTTCCTCAACGACGGGCGGATCGACGCCGTTCTGCTGCTGCTCCACGACGCTCTCGTACTGCTCGCGTGCGTCCCGGGCGTTCTTCTGAATATCAAAATGCGCCCGAATCAGCTGGCGGAGCTCTTCCTCCTGCGGAATGAGGCGACCGGGCGTGCCGGCGCCGTCGATGCTCAGCTGCGTCGCGTGCTCCCGGATCTGCATCAGCACGTCGTCCCGCTCGCGCACGTACTTGCGCCGGGCGCCCTGATACTGCAGCGTCTGCTGCTGCACCTTCGAGACGTTCTCGCTGCGCTGGCCGTCGAGGTGCTCGCTCACGATGTCATTGACGATCGTGGCCGCCTCCTTGGGGTCCTTATAGGACATCGAGACCTGCAGCAGCTTGGAGTCGGGGATCGCGCGAACGTCCATTCTCTTGACCAGATCGCGCTTGGCTTCAGCGACGGGGTTCGGTTCGTCGGCAAACTGCTGAAACCAGCTGGTCTCGCGGATGGCCTTGTTCGGATTGCTGAACAAGCGGGCGAGGAGGCCTTCGCTCGTGAGCAGCTGCGCTTGCGTGCGCTGCTCGATCGCGAGTGCCTGCTGATTCAGCTCGGGGGTGACCGGGCGGGAAAGATCAAAACGAGTCAGGGGCTGGATCTGGATGTAGCCGCTGGCGGTATAGCTCGCGTGCTTCTTGAGCAGATAGTAGTAGAGCCCACCGCCGACGAGGGTGGAGAGCAGGAGCACAGCGAGGATGAGCCAGAGGTTGGTGCGGATGACGCGCCAGACGTCGGCGCCGGTCATGTTGAAGCCGCCGCCCGCGGCGGCGCCGCTCCCGCCACTGTAGGGGGCGCCGACCGGTCCGGGAGCGGTGATCGCCGCGCCGTTGCTGGGGCGCGGCATGCGAACGGAAGTCGTCTGGGGCAGCGTCGTCATATCAATTTCTCTCCTGCCGTGAATCGCGGGATCCCCCCGCCTAATGGCGGCGGCCGCTGCGCGGGCCGCAGATTCTCTCATTCAATGGCGTATGCGTAACTTTCGCTGGTGACGTATTATGCACCCAACCCGCGGTCCATGCGCCATCACGCGGCCCGAAACCCACCGCAAAAGCGCTTTTTGCACGTTTCGCGGTCGGTCGGCCCTCCTTTGCCGCAAATCTTATCGGAACTGTCGTTACGACCGAATCTTGCAGCCGGTTCTCTCAAACCGGCTATGGCGCCGCCGCTGCGCTCTTGCTGCGGATCGACTCTTTCGCCCGGAGCAGGGCGGCCTCAACCTTGTTCAGCAGCGCCTGGTCGACCTGCTGCTTCTTCTGCTCCTGCTGACGAAGCTGCTCGGCAGCAAGCTCAAGCTGCTTTTGCGCGTCTTCCGGGGCGGCGGTTTTCAAATACGCCTCGCCCAGGTGGTAGTGGGCGTGCGGGAAAGACCGCATCGCGATCGCCCGGCGAAGCAGGTCGATCCCCTCGTGCGCCTTCCCGTTCAGCGTCAGCGCCCATCCGTGCGTGTCAAGCACAATCTCGCTGCGCAGGCCGGAACTCTGCACGATGTCATAGGCGCGCTGGCTGTACTTCAGCGCCTCCTGCGGGCGCGGCGGGGTGACCGTGTCGGTCAGGAGCGAGGCCATGTTGTTCAGCGCGGCCCAGTCGTTGGGGGCGATGTCCAGGAGCTTGAGGTACACCTGGTGCGCCTTCTCCGCCTGTGCTGGCTGATCGGAGAGGTAAATGGTGCCTGCTAACCCCAGTGCGCGGGCGCGCTCCTGCGGGCTGAGCTTGTCGCCTTCGACCAGGACGCGCTCGATCATCTCGGCGGCCCGGTCATGGTCCTGCTTCTGGAAGTAAAGCTGAGCGGCGATCATCCGCCAGCGGTTTTCGGTCTTCGCGCGGGGGAGGATGCGATCCAGCGCATGATCAATCCCGACGGTGCTGGCCAGTCGCCCGATCACTTCCTGCGCGGCGTTCTCGTTGCCCTGCTCGCCAGCCATGGTCAAGGCCGTCTCAAAGTCCTGAATCGCGCTATCCCGCTCGCCCGCGGAGCGCTTGGCGGCGCCGCGGAACATGTAAGCCCACCAGCGGTTCTTGTCCGCCCCCAGCATCTGGTCGGCTTCCTTGATCAAGGCCGGATAGTCGGCGGCGGCGAGCAGCGTGTTGAGCAGTTCGTATTTCAGCTGATCGCTCTCGGGTGCCGCTGCGACCGCCTGCCGGACGGCGGCGACGGCCTTGCGGCTGTCGTTGCGGCCGAGCCACATGCGCGCCTCGGCCAGCAGGAGGTCGGGATCGTTCTTGTTCAGCTCGCGGCCTTCGCGGATCGTCCGTTCGGCGTCCACGAAGCGCGGTGAGGCGCCGCTCATGTACACGTTGATCAGGCTCATGCGCAGCTGCTTGTTGTTCGGCTGCGCCGCCAGCGCCGCCTCCAGCTCGCGCGCAGCCCCCTCGATGTCGTTGCGCGCCGCCAGCGCCTGCGCCAGCGCTGCGCGGATTTCCACGAGCAAGTTTCCAGCCGGCTGCGCCTCCCGCGCCGCCGTCAACCGCTGCACGGCCTCGTCCAGGTTCGGCGTTGGCTGGTTCAGCCGCACGAGACCGTGGTAGAACAGCGCGATCGGATTGCGCGGATCGAGTTTCAGCGCCGCCTGCAGCCGCTGATCGGCCTCGTCCCAGCGGCCCCGGTTCATGCTGATGAAACCAGACAGCGCCTGGTACGGCACCGACTTCGGATCGGCTGCCAGCGCGGTCTGGATCGTCTTGTCGGCTTCTTCCAGCTTGCCCAGGTTCATCTGCAGCTGCACGAGCTGCTGGCGGACGCGCGGGTCGCTGGAATTGGCCGCCAGCGCGGCCAGCGCATCATCCGCCTTGCCGCGCTGGGTGAGCAGCGACACCAGAGCCAGTTGGATGTTTACATCCGCCGGGCGCTTCGCCACCAGCTCGCGGAGCAGCGCTTCGGATTCATCGAGCTTCCCTGTGCGCGCGAGAAACTCGGCCATCATCAGCTGCGGCTCGGGCTTGTCCTTCCAGGCGTCGCGCGCGGCCAGCTGCTTGATGGCGGTTTCGGCGCCGGCGGGGTCCTTCAATGCGAGAGCGGCTTCGACATAGCTGGCGTAGAAGCCGGCTTCGTCGGGGAACTTCGCCATGGCCTGCTTGAGCGTGTCGGCGGCCTTGGCTAGCATCTCCTTGGCGCCGGCTTCATTCTGTTTGGCGGTGTGGAAGCGGGCTGCGGCGAAGTACGCCTGCGCCATCGCCGACCACGCCTGCGGATTGTCGGGGTTGTTCTTCAGGGTGGCCTCGCGCTGCGGGAGGGCGCGGGTCGGGTCGCCATAGGCGAGCTCGTACATCGTCTGCTGTTCGATGAAATACGCGTTGTTGGGACTAAGCCGGAGCCCCGCGTCGATATAGCGCTTCACGTCGGCCGGACGGTTGAGCGCGGCATAGGACTCGATCATTCCGCGCATGGCCTCGAAATTGTCTGGCTGCTTTTCCAGCGCGGTGGCGAAGCGCTCGGTGGCCTCCTGCAGCTTGCCCTGCGCCTGCAGCGCCTGGCCGTATGCAAGCCAGCTCTCGCCGAACTGGGGGAGGCGCTGCGTGAGCTCCAGGCCGTATTTCGCAGCCCGCGCGGCCTCCGCCTGCTGTTCCGCGGGCGTGGCGGCGCTGCGCGCCTTGGCCAGCGCGAGCCGCAACCGGTACAGCAGGCCGTCGGCCTGGTCGTGATTGGCCTTGGCCAGCAGGTCGGCGTAGCGCCCGGCCTCAGCCCATTGCCGGCGCGCCAGGTGCTGGTCGAACAGCGCTTTCTTGATGCTCAGGTTGTCCGGGCTCGCGTGCTCGGCTTCCTGCAACTGCTTGAGGGCTTCGTCGGGCTTGCCCTCGCCGGCGGCGAGCTCGGCGAGCTGGATCGCCTTCTGCGTCGGGTCCGTCAGCTCCTCGATTGACTCCATCCGCCACTGCCGCATCTCTTCCGGCGAGGCGTTGGCCAGCCGCTTCTGCTCGAACTGGAGCTGCCGGTTCTCGGGGTGCGCCGCAAGCGCCTCGGTGATGAGCCTGGTCGCTTTGTCGCGCTGATCCTGCGCGGCGTAGGCGCGGGCGAGCATCATGCTGACGCCGGGGTCGCCGGGCGTCTGCGCCAGCTGGGCGCTGAGCAGCCGCTCGACTTCCGCCGGCCTCCCCAGCACATGTGCGGTGGCCGCCTTCTCGAGGATTTCACCACGCGTGGTCTCCGGGAGCCGCGCGTAGACGGCGTCGATCTGCTCCTTGTCCTTCTCCCCATCGAGCGTCGCCAGCCGCAGCTTGATCACGTTGGGCAGGTCGGGGAACTGCTTCTCGAGGAAATCGATGTGCGGGCGGGCCGCGTCCACGTCGCGCTCCCGCACGAGCAGCTGCGCCAGCAGCAGCCGGGACGGAACATGCGTAGGAACCTGCTGCACAATGCGACCGAGCAGCTCCTTCGCCGGCCCGTGCTGCTTCGTGTCGACATACGCGTGCGCGAGGAGGTTGAGCGTGTCGAGATACATGCCCTCGCGCGACATGCCCTGAGCCTCCATGAGCGACACGGCCTTGCTCAGGGTTTGAATGGCGGCGACATTTTCGCCGCGCAGGCGCTGGTACTTGCCGCGCAGGCGCAGCGCGTACGGATGATCGGCGCCGCCGCTGACGCGGGCAATATATTTCGAGATGCCTTCTTCAATTTTCGCGTGCATCGCCTGGCGTGCGGCGGGGTCGCTGGTCGCGGCGAACTCGTCAAGCCGGAGATTGGTCAGCGCCAGCAGGATCGGGATTTCCGAGCTGCCAGCGGCGAGAATCTTGGCCGGGTCGACCGGCTGGGGCGCGAGCGGTCGCTCGAGGATCTCGATGGCCTCGCCGCGCTTGGATGGGTCCGTTGCCAGCCACTCGGCGACACTGAGGCGGACGTTGGGGTCATTGGGCTTGGCCGCGAGCAGCTCGCGGACGAGCTTTTCCGCCGCCGGGCGATCCGCCCCACGGAGCTGGTTCGCCTGCACCATGTAAATCGCGTGGAATGCGTCATCGTCGGGCTTGACGAGCTTCAACGCCTCGGCCAGCGCCGCCTTCGCCGCGTCCAGGCGTTCCTGGCGCAGCTCCGGGTTTTGCGCGGCGTTCCCCTGGATGCTGAAGATCTGAAACGCCTGGAACTGCATCGCCGCGCTGGTCGGGGCGGCCTTGAGCGAGGCCTCCATGACCGCACCGGCCTCGTTGATCAGCTCGCGCGCTTGGGCCGGCTGCGCGTTCCCCGCGAGCTGCGCCTGAATCAGTTTGGCGCTGGTGGCACGCGCGGCCAGCTCGGGGTTCTCCGGATGCTTGGCCGACAGATCAACAAGCTGCTTGACGGCCTCAGCCAGCCGCTCGGGGTCCGTCTGCACGCCGTGCTGCGCGCCGCGGACCGTGAACAGCGGGCCCGCCGACGCCGCCGTGAGATCGCTGGGATCGGCAGCGGCCAGCCGGGCTGCCAGTTCGCGACCCTCGGTAATGATGTTCTGCAGGTCGCTTGATGGGCGCTCGACCTGCGCGAGCCGCACCGCGAGCATTCGCGACATCGCCAGCTTGTTGGACGGGTCCAGCTGCAGCGCCTGCCGCCAGGCGTTGATTGCATGGCGGATGTTCTCATCGTCCTCGGGCGCGAGCTGCGCATGCGCGTCGCCGTATGCCACCCACACGTCTGGCTGACGCGCCTCGATCGACAGCGCCTGCTGGAAGTTCTTCACCGCCTCCGTGTGGTTCCCCTCGGCCACCAGCGCATTGGCCGCCTTCACGTACTTCTCCGGGTCGCCACGGCGCAGCTTAGCGACGATCAGCCCGGACATACCCAGACCGACCACGACCACCGTCAGGATGATGAGGAATTTCGTGTTGACTCGTCGTCTTGCCATTGCGTTAACCGTTGGAGTTGAATCTTCGTTGTGCGGTCTGCCTTCCGCGGGCTCTGCGGTGCCCGCGCCACCTGACTACTGCTGCGGCGCGTTGGTATTCGGCACCGCGCCCGCTGGCGCCGGCGGCACGCCGTCTCGCGTCACCGCCTCCCAATCGGGCAGGCTCTTTCGGATCTCCGGCATCGCCGCTGTCAGGAAGTCTTCCATCACCTTCGCCGATGTATCCTTGTCGTTGATGAGCGTCATCACTTCCACCTTCGCGTAATATCCGTAGCGCTCGAAGAGGTTCTGCAGCGCGAGCCGCACGGCGTTAGGCGAGGACTGAAAGCCGCCGTTGACGTGGAAGAAGTACGCCACGCTCCGTGTCGCGCTCGACCGCCCGGTGCCGTCTTCGAAGTTGATGTACCGCACCTCGACGGGCCGGCCGTCATCAATGTTCCAGTTCACCTCTTCCCACGTCTTGGGCTCGTAACCATCAGCGACATAGCACCGGTCGGGCACGTGCGCGACGGTATCAACCAGTCCCGTGTAATAGGTAACGGCAAGGTTCACGACGCCCGTCGGGTGCGCCATGCGCGTGCGGCCGATGAGGGTGGCGCGCTCGGTCTTTAACCGCTTGATTTCCTCGGGGGTCCTGGCATCGAGGACGCGCTCGTTCATGCGGCGGATTTCAGCGATGGTCTCCGAACCGACGACGCGAGTATCCATGTAGTCGCGGAAGATGTACTCGTTCGTCCCCAGCGCGTGCTCGACTTCCGGGTCCAGCGCCTCATCCATCGACACCTGCTGCCACACGCCCAGGTCCGCAGGCATCGTCGCCAGCGGGCGGGCCATTGGCACGGGCTGCTTCTTGAAGTGCAGCTTCATGTAGCCAACCGAGGCATTCAGACCCGCGGCGGCGGCGGCGAGAATGATCACCGCCGCGACGAACCCGGGCTGGCGGGCCATGCGCCTGATCGCGCTTGTCGCCGGCTTCGTTGTCGTTGTGGTCAGGTTTGTGTTCATTGTGCCTTTCCCCGGTTCTGAGCGGCGCGGGCGTTGGCCGTCCGGGGGATTTCGATCACCAGCTCGCGCTTCGGCGCCGCCGGTGCCGGCTTCGGCGCCGCGGCAGCAAGCGCAACACCCGGTGCGGCGGCGGCCGGACGCGTCTCGATCACCGCTGGCGTCTCGTCCACTTCTTCGATGAACAGGTGGTCCAGCACCCAGCCCACCAGCAGGATCAGGAAAAACGCCGGCACGAGCATCACGATGCCCGCAAATTGGTGGGCGAACCCTTCGGACAACTCGTGGCTCACGTAATAGTCCAGCAGCCCCTGCCCGGCCACGCGCATCACGTTGCAGAAGATCGCGATCGGGATCGCCGAGAGCGTGATCAGGATCTTCTGCCACAGCGGGCGATTCGACAGAAACGCGACGGCCGCGCCTACCGTGATGAAGGTCATCAGCGACCGCAGCCCCGCACACGCCTCGGCGACATTGAGCACGCGCTCCTGCGCCGTAAAGGGCATCATGCGGATCTTGGTCCCCGTGTTGATCGCTTCGACGCCCGTGAGCCGCAGCACCCCCACCGACACGCTCGCCGCCAGCGCCTGCAGCGGGCTGGCCAGCCGGCTGTAAAACAGCGACGGCCACGGAATCGCGCACACGAGATAAGCAATGGGGAACCAGGCGATCTTCATCACGTGCCACCCGGTCAGCAGCAGCACGAGCCCGAAAAGGGCGATCACCATTCCGAAATCTTTGAAGAAGTCATTCTGCCCCGGCCAAATCGCCCAGCCGTAGAACAGGATCCCGCCGAGCATGATCAGGAGCCCTTCCCAGCGGGTCTGGACCGGCTGGCGGAGCAGTTCATCGCGGTTCGTGTAGAGGAAATAGAGACCGATTATGGGAACACAGATGGCGTGGCCCCAGTTGGGCTCGCCGTAGATCGGGTTCGTCTTATCCCACAGCCGCCGCAGGTTCGGCCAGAACACGGCAGCGAACAACGCGGTGATGGTGCCGATCTTCAGCCATGTTTCGAGCTTCAGCCCCGCATAAAGCGGCTCAGCGAGCCCCTCCTGCGCAGCGGGCACGGTGCCGCTGGAGGCGCTGTAAGGGTAGGACGATGTAGGCGCCAGATTCGTCAGAAGAGCCCTCCTCCAGCAAGTACGGGAACGAAAGACGGTAGTAGCGGCGACGCGAGTGGAGATAATAGCCCACGATCGCTGTCAATGCCCAAAAAAGCCCGCCCGAGCTGCGGTCGCCGCGCCCCCGGGTCGTTCAGTTCGTACGGCCTTTCCGATCAGCCGGTTCGGGCGGTTTTGGGAGAGTCTGCCGATCATCTCGACGTGTCCGCAGCCCTTGCTGGCCCATCGCCATGGGCCCACCAAATTGACATGCCCCGCCGCCGCTCGTTTAATTCGATGCACCGCGCAGGAGTGGCGGAATTGGCAGACGCGCAGGACTTAGGATCCTGTACCGAAAGGTGTAGGGGTTCGACCCCCCTCTCCTGCATTTTCACCCGCCGTTTTTCAGGGGATTTTGAGAGCCCTTTTTAATTTCGGGCGCAATTTCGGGCGCAACGATGCTTTTGGAGCGATGCGACGACCGACGACGCGTCCGCCGGCGCCTGCTTGTGACACCCGCTACAGCGACCCCGAAGCAGCGCCAGGAGAGCAAGGAGGCCCAGGAGCGGGAGGTCCGCCAGCACCTGCCCCCAGCAGGAGCTGAGGGTCGAGAAACCCAACGTTCCTGCGGGCGACTACCCCTACCGTTACACCAGCGTCTTCGACGGCACCAACTACCGCGGCCGCGGCCCAAGCCGACAAAATGTGTCGTCATCCACGCGGTGGCGGCGGCCGTCGTCGAGGATCTTCAAGCGGTTCACCCAGGACTTCATCAGCTCCGTCGTTCGCTGGTGGGAGGGGCACAAAGACGACTACCCGCACATCACGAAGACCCACATCCATCACCAGCACGTCCGGCGCATCTTGGCGAACGAGAAGTACATCGGCATCTGGGAGTACGGCAAGACGATCACCGTGCGCAACAGCGCGGGCGACAACAAGCAGGTGAAGCCCCTGCCCTACCAGAAGGTGACGAAGGTCGCTAGCCCGGATCTGCGAGGAGCTGTGGGACAAGGCGCAGCAGCCCTGGCCCAGTTTAAGGGCGTGTACGGGCTCAAGTCGCAGGGGAAGAAGCGCCGCCCCGTGGAGCACTACCGTCCTTTTAACTAAAATAGTCTAACATTTCGGGCCGCGGCAGACCGCCGCGGCCTGTCCTCCTTCCAACGGATCACCATGAACAGAATGCTGAACAGCCAGAGCTGCGCCGGCTCGGGGCGACACTCGCGCCCGCCGCAAAGCCTCGATCGGTCGCTGTGCGACTCGATCGTCTTCTACGCCGCGATCGATCCATTCGGATCGCGATTGGCCTACGCGCGGTACGTGCGGTTCCGCGACTTCATCGAGAGGTTCGAGCCGCCGGCGGACTCCGTAACCACCACTTAAAGGAGCCGATACTCTTCTCCAACTCCTCGGCGTCGTTCAACGCGCGGGCGCTGGGCAAGCGTCCGTCGAGGGCGATCACGTACACGTTCCGTCCTTCTAAGCCCTTTTTGGCGAATGAATGGTGGACAGGGTAAGCGGCCGTTCGTCATGGCGACGGTCGACGGCTTTGGCTTCGCGCGCGTGCAGCGGCGGGTCGAGCGAGAAGTCGGTGAGCGGGCCTTCGACCGTGCGCGGCGTCCCCGCCACGAGCCGAGTCGATTGGGTACGTGGGGCTTGCTACTCCGCGGCAGGATCAGCGTGTCCGCACACCCGATGTGAAGGCTCGCGGCCTGGGCAGTCGCCATCGATGACGCGGGCGATGTGCTGCTCCTACGGGTCCGCGGCGGGAACGTCATGTATCTCGACGGCACCGCCTCAACTGTGCCTCATATACTCGTCTCCGATGCTGTTGCGGCGCACAGGTCCACCGTGGGTCAGCGGGCTATTGAGGATCGCGCAGGTGCGATTCATTTCAGTCGCGCACTTTCCGCGCGACTCATTTCACGTCCGGGCGCTGCTGCGTCGTGAGTGAAAAATTTCTTCGACAAAATGAATTTGTTCATTGC
>DASYWJ010000029.1:0-97508 GCA_035936155.1 Tepidisphaeraceae bacterium
CTGGCGCGACCGGGTGCTGTCGCCGCTGGTCACGCTGCGGCTGTTTCTGCTGCAGGTCCTGCACGGCAACACGTCGATCACGCACCTGCGGCAGCTCTCTGGGTTGTCCTTCGCCCCGGGCAGTTATTGCGAGGCGCGGGAGCGGCTGCCGCTGGCGGCGATCGTCGGGTTGCTTGATACGCTGCGGCAGTGGGCCGAGCGGCACGTGCGTCGCGACCCCACGCGTCTGGGGCCGCGGGTGCTGGTCGCCAACGGCTCGACCTTCTCGACCCCCGATACCAAGGGGCTGCGGTCGCACTTGGGCATCTACCCCGGCGCCAAGGCGGGCGTGGCGTATCCGATGGGCAAGCTCCTGGGCCTGCTCGATGCGGCCAGCGGACTGTTCGTCGAGCTGCTGGCGACGCCGCTGCTGAGCCACGAGGCCGGGCAGGTCACGCGCGTGCACCCGCTGCTGCGGGCGGGCGACGTCCTGCTGGGGGACCGGGCGTTCTGCTCGTTCGTGCACGTCGCGCTGCTGAACGCCTGCGGCGTGCTCGCCTGCTTCCACCTCCACCAGCGGCGCAAGGCCGCCCGCGGCGCGCGACGCCAGCGCTGGGCCAAGCCTCCCAAGGCGCCGCTGTGGATGAACCCCCTGCAGTTCGCGCTGCTGCCGGCGTGGGTGGACGTGCGGCTGGTGAGCTACGCGGTGAACCGACCCGGCTTCCGCACGACACACGTCACCGTCGCCACCACGCTCGATGAAGACGCCTGGCCCGACGCGGCGGTGGCAGCCCTGTACGGCAAGCGGTGGGAGATCGAGACGTGCTTCGACCATCTGAAGACGACGATGGGAATGAACATGCTCAAGTGCAAGAGCGTGCAGGGTGTGACCAAGGAACTGGCGATGTACCTGCTGGCCTACAACCTGGTCCGCCTGGCGATGCTCAAGGCCGCGGCGCGTCAGGGCGTGGCGCCGAGCCGCGTGAGCTTCGTGGACGCAATGCGCTGGCTTGCCTGCCGGATGCTGGGACTGGCGGGCGTCGACACGCTGATCGTCAACCCCAACCGCCACGGCCGCTGCCAGCTGCGCGTGATCCGCCGGCGGATGAAAGCATACGACCTGCTGGTCAGGCCGCGGGAACAGATGAAATCGCCGCGACAATCAGGGGGAAATACTTAACCGAACGGCATTCCACCGCGACCCCTTTCCTGTGAAGCCCGGAGGATATCGGCCCGGGCTGATCGATCCCACTACACCACGTGCTGGATTCTCCCCCAAGCGGTGTCCGTTTGGGGCTCCGTTGACGCCGAAATCGCCCCCGCGATGATGGCCGCCGCAGTGAACTACCCCCGGAGCAAGGTCAAGCGGTTCGACTTCGCGCCCGGGCGGCGCGTCGCGGGCAAGTACGACATTGAGCGCCCGCTTGGAAGCGGCTGGGAGGGCGAGGTTTACGTCATTGTAGAGCGGACCACCGGCATCCGCCGTGCGGCCAAGTTCTACTACCCCCACCGCGACCCGATGGGCAAGGCCGCCATTGCCTATGCACGCAAGCTCGACGCCCTCCGCCATTGCCCCATCCTCATGCAATATCACCACCAGGAGATCGCGTACGTCAAACGGCGGAAGGTGACGGTGGTGATCAGCGAACTGGTCGAGGGCCAGAAGCTTTCGGAATTCCTTGCGGACCAAACCATGGGCCTCAGCACGTTTGAAGCGCTGAACGTGCTGTACGTGCTGGCCAAAGGCATCAGCCCGATCCACGCCCGCGGCGAGTACCACGGCGACATCCACGACGACAACATCATGATCCGCCGCCAGGGCATCGGCTTCGAGGTGAAGCTGCTCGATTTTTTCGATCTGGGCAAGCCAACCAGGACCAAGATCCACAAGGACGTGCTGAACCTCGTCGAGGTCTTCCACGTAATCTGCGGCGGCCGCAGGCACTACGCCAGGCAGCCGCAGGTGGTGAAGGACATCGTGCGCGGGCTGAAAGACTCGCTCATCCTCCAGCGCTTCCAAAGCGCCGGCGATATCCAGCGGCACCTCGAGAACCTGCAATGGTGACTCTGGAGCACTGAGCAGACTCCCACGACCGCCCGCGCAGGGGCAAGGCCCGGCTGGCGCGGTGGCGGCCGCTCATCGGCGTACCGCCCGCTGCAGCGCTGGTCGCATCACTCGGCGAGGCTTACCGTCCGCACCTTGACCTCCAGGGTGCCGTTCATAAAGCGCGGGCCGCCGGTGACGATCAACCTGGTGCCGGGGGCGAGCGGGTCCACGAGCTGCGCGTGGGCGGCGTTGTCGATGATCATTGTCACGGGCGTGTCGTCGTCGAGCGTGCCGGTGACGGTGCGCGCGGTCTGCACTGTGCGCAGCTCGCGTTCGAGGCGCGCGATCTGAATCTTCACGTCCTTCACCTCCTCCAGCGCGCGCTTTTCGGCGCCCTTGGCCTCAGCGATTTCTCTGGCGGTGAAGCGGCGTTTCTTCTGCTGCGCGCCGGAGGCGTCACGGACGATGATGTACTCGCCGGCGAGCCCGTCGGCGCGGGCTTCGGCGGCCCGGTGCTTGCCCTCGAGCGGACGGAGCTTCTGCTGCGCCGCCATGATCTGCCGCTCGAGCGACGGCCCATCAGGGGCCGTGACGGCGAGGACGGCGACTGTCCACTCCTTCAGCGTTGCCGGATTCACGGGCCGCGTGGCGGGCGTGGCGACCTCCGAAGGGGTGGATGGTTCCGAAACCGGCGCCGCCGAAGCCGTGGCCAGCGCCGCGGGCGTCTCGACGTCAGCGCCCGGCTCCCAGTCGTCCCCGCGGATGCGCTTGAGCGACGTGACGATCTCACCTCGCGGGAGCGACACCAGGCGGTAGATCAGCCGCTCGTTCTCCGCCCCAGGCGGGATCTCGTACATGACGCGGAAGTTGGACAGCGCCAGCCGAGGCCGGCCGGTGGCGCCGAACGCGACCAGCGGCTGGAGGGTAACGATCGTCCGGCTCGTGGCGCGGTCGATCATTTCATTGTTGCACAAAAAACCTTCGCCATCGGGGAGCCATTGCAGGTCGAGATTCGAGAGGTCGCCGCTTTGGACGTTCGCCAGCTGGATCGGCGCCTCCATCTTGCCGTCGGAGAGGTCCCACACGAGCACGCGCGGCGCTGCCGCCGGATCCGCCACGACCGCCGAGAGCAGCCGCTTGCCGTCGGGGCTGAACGCGACGGGACCCGCCTGCCGGAACCCCGGCTCGATCGTGCGGTGGCCAGCGAGCTTGGCCTCGAGCAGGTCGTAGACGTGCAGGTGGCCGGGGCTGACGGCAGCCAGCAGCCGCGCGTTGGCGCTGATGGCGAACGCGTCGAGATCGGCGTCCAGCGGTGTGGATGAGACCTGCCGTCGCGTGCGCACGTCCCACCCCTGCACAACGCGCTTGCCCGCCTCGCTGTTGAGGACGAAGACGCGCCCGCTGGGGTCGAAGCCCAACGCGCGCACCTTGCCATTCGAGGGCACGCGAAGAATCATCCGCCCGTCTTTCACCGACCACACTTCGATCGACGGGGGCATCGAGCTGCTTGTCATGACGACTTGGAAGGCAATGTACGCGCCGTCCCGGCTGATGGCCGCGGCGGCCTCGCGCGGGCGCTCGTTGATCGCGCCGATGCGCTCGCCCGAGCGCAGGTCGAAGATTTTCAACCCTTCGGCATCGACCAGAGCGGCATACGGTTCGTGTGATGCCGTGTTCAGCAGGGTGAGGGGCGGGCGTACGTGCAGCACGTGGTGCGCCTGACCTGGCCAGCGGCCGGGACCGGGCCAGGCGTCCATTGCGACCTCCCACGGGTCACTTGCCGCCGCGGGCTCTGCGGGCGCCGTGACCTGGGGGGTGGACGAAATCGGCGCCGGCGTCGCCGCCGCCACCTCGACACGCGCCGCATCCGGCCGGTCTTCCGGGGGAACTTCCGGGGCGGGCGCGGGTATCTCGCTGGCGACTGCTTCAGGCACCGGTGCATCGTCCCACGGGCGCGTCATGCTCCAGACCGGCATCAGCCACAATCCCACCGCCGCGAGCACCGCGCCCGTTGCCGCGAGTGACAGCACGTAGAACATCGCCGCGAGCACCGCGGCCTGCACCCCCTTGACCAGATCGACCCGGAACATCAGCGCCATCAGCGGGACCATCACGACGAGCCCGATCAGGCCGAACGCGATCATCGCGGCGATCGAGCCGGCGCCGAAGAAGCCAATCGTCATCCCCATCGTCGGCAGCGCGATGCAGCTGGCGGTGTGCATCCAGATGGCGTTGGGCGCTTCAAAGTCGAGTGTCTTGCTCGCGCCTTCGATCATTCGCATGGTCATCGGGATCACGAGCGCGAAGAACATCGAGACCACGATGAACAGAAGGATGAACCCCGCAAGCGGGCCGTTCGATCGCGAGATGTAGTTGATGGCGGTATAGAGGGCGATGCCGTACAGGACGACGATCAGTCCCAGGGGCATCCACAAGTCGAGCACCAGGTCAGGGAGCAGCCCCTGCTGGACGCGAGGGCGATCCTTCCTCGGTTTACCGATCGGCGCGGTGGGGTCGTTGGGGTCGAGGCCATACTCGACAAAATTGCGCTCTGCGTGCGGGTGGGCCGACTTCTTTATCGAGACCGGCGGGGGTGGCGCGAGGGGCGGCGCGAGCTCTTCGTCCTCGCCAAGGCGCACGACGGCCGAGCGGTACGGCACGCGGAACTTCTGCCCGCAGTGCTTGCACTCGACCATCCGGCCGGCCAGCTCCTCCTTCACGCGGTATTTCGCGTTACAACCCCTGCATTCGACGTCGATGGCCATGACATGTCCCCGGTTACGCGTACACCCCCACTCGTGGCCGGCTGAGGTGACGGGGCCGGCACAAACAGAGATGGTACAGACCGGGCTGCAAACCGCCAAATTGGCTCGGGGCGGCCACACTGGCGGGGGGTGGTGATAAGCCTATAATTCGCGTCTGATCTACGAAGTTATCGTTCTGTTTGTCCCGAAGGGAGTCGCGCCTTGCCCGAGCGGTACTTTCAGCACACGTTTTCCAACGGTTTGACCCTCCTGGGCGAGCGGATGCCGGGCATGCAGTCAGCGGCGATGACGCTGTTGCTGCCGGCGGGGTCGGCGACCGATCCCGTGGACCGGCTGGGCTCGGCGACGGTCCTGTCGGATCTGGTCCTGCGCGGCGCCGGATCGCGCGACAGCAAGCAGCTGACGGATTACCTCGACAAGCTCGGTTTGCAGCGCTCCAGTAGCGTCGGCGTACACCATTCGCGATTCGCCTGCGCGGGGCTGAGCGAGCGCGTGATGGAGGGGCTGGGTGCCTATGCCGACATCGTCCGGCGGCCACACCTCCCGCAGCCGGGCTTCGAGGCGGCGCGGGACCTGGCGCTGCAGTCACTGGCGGGGCTCGATGACGAGCCGCGACAGAAGCTGTTGATCAAGCTCCGCGAATGGCATCTGCCCAGCCCCTACGGCCGGAGCTCGATGGGCAAAAAGGACAACCTCGAGAAGCTCACGCTGGCGCTGGCCAAGGCGGATCACGCGCAGCGCTATCACGCCGACGGCTCGATCCTCGCCGTCGCCGGCAACATCGATTTTCATGAGATCCAGGACGAGGTGCAAAAGCACTTCGGTTCGTGGAATGGGCGAACGCAGGACGACATCAAGGTGATGCCCCCGCCGGGGAACTTTCACCACGAGGAGCAGCCCAGCGAGCAGACGCATATCGGGATCGCCTATCCGTCGATCCCCGAGACGCACGAGGACTACTACACCGTCCGCCTGGCGGTCGAAATTCTCAGCGGCGGAATGAGCGGGCGGCTGTTCACCGAAGTCCGAGAGAAGCGCGGGCTGTGCTACTCGGTGTGGGCTGGCTACAGCAGCTTGAAGGGCCAGGGGAGCATCCTGGGGTATGCCGGGACGAGCAACGACCGCGCCCAGGCAACGCTCGAGTGCCTCATGACGGAGGTGCAGCGCTTGAGCGACGGCGTCACCGAAGCCGAGCTGGACCGCGCCAAGACGGGACTCAAGGCGAGCACGATCATGTCCGGCGAAAGCACGAGCAGCCGAGCGGGCACCATCGCCCACGATTACTTCATGCGCGGGCGCATCCGAACGCTGGACGAGATCAAGAGCGCAATCGACGCGGTGACGGTGGATCGCGTAAACGCGTACCTGAAGCAGAACACGCCGGGGCCGTTCACGATCGTGACGGTGGGGCCGAAGGAGTTACAGCTGGCTGATCTCAGATAGCAGCCGGAGGTTGTCATGGCACTGATGGTTCTGGATGCACAAGACGAGGAGCGGCTGAAGGCCGAGCGTGCGGCGTCTGGTGCTGATCGATTCGACGAAGTTTGGGAGGGCGTTTACATGATGGCGCCACTTGCCAACAACGAGCATCAGTTTCTTCAAGCGCGGCTGACTCGCGCGTTGCAGGATGCGCTGGGACCGACAGGTCCCGAACTGGTTCAAGCCGGCGCCAACGTCAGCGACCGCGAGGATGGCTGGACGCAGAACTACCGTTGCCCGGATGTCGTCGTCGTCCTCCCCGGGAGCGTGGCTCGTGACTGTGGCACGCACTGGTGCGGCGGCCCCGATTTTTGCGTCGAAATCATCAGCCCCGGCGACCGCACCCGTGACAAGCTCGACTTCTACGCGCACGTCGGCGTGCGCGAGCTGCTGCTGGTGGACCGCAACCCATGGGGTCTGGAGCTGTACCGCCTCGCGAACAAACAGTTGGAACTCGTCGGTCGTTCCGACCTGGCTAACGCGCCGACGCTGATGAGCATCGTCGTCCCCGTCTCGTTTCGCCTGGTTGTCGCCCGCCCGCGGCCGAAGATCGAACTCACGCATCACGACGGCGCACAGCGATGGATGGTTTGAAAATGGCTCTGAAATTCCACCACAAGCAGCTTCCCAACGGCCTCGACATCGTCGCGGAGGAGAACCCTGATTCCCACTCGTTCGCCGCGGGTCTCTTCGTCAAGACCGGGGCGCGCGACGAGGACGTCGCGGTCAACGGCGTGTCGCACTTCCTCGAGCACATGATGTTCAAGGGGTCGAGCAAACACACGTGGGAGGACGTCAACCGCATCTTCGATGAAATGGGCGCGCGCTACAACGCCTTCACCAGTCAGGAGATGACCGCATATTATGCCAATGTCCTGCCGGAATTCACCGAGCGGGCCATTGAGCACCTCTCGCACCTGCTGCGCCCCGCCATCCGCGACGAGGACTTTACGACCGAAAAGAAGGTGATCCTCGAAGAGATCGCGATGTATCTCGACGATCCCGGGCACCGGCTGTACGAGAAGCTGATGGAGGTGCACTTCGGCAATCATCCGCTGAGCCTCAGCGTGCTGGGGACGGCCGAGTCGATCAAGCGGCTGGAGCGCGATCAGATGGCGGAGTACTTCGCGCGCCGCTACGGGCCGGGCAATATGGTGCTGTCGGTTACGGGGCGAATGGACTTTAACGAAGTCGTGCGGCTCGCGGAGAAGTACTGCGGCTCATGGGAGCGCGTTAACGCGACACGGGAGCAGCCGGCGCCGCTGTTTAAGTCCCAGCGGGTCGATCTGGCGGATCCGAAGCTCAACCGCCAGTACACGATGGGCATGATGCCCGGGCCCAGCGCCCAGGACGACCGGCGCTTCGCCGCCCGCGTGCTCTCCGACGTCATCGGCGACTCCGACGGCAGCCGCTTCTACTGGGCCCTGGTCGACAACGCCATCGCGGAAGACGCCGACTTCGGCTTCTATCCCCACGACATGTGCGGTTCCTTCTACCTCTCGCTCACGACCGACCCCGAGCGGACCGCTCAGGCGCTGGAGATCGCGCAGAAGGAGCTGTCGAAGGTCAAGGATGACCTCAATGACGACGAGGTCGAGCGCGCGAAGAACAAGATCGCCAGCAGCCTCGTTCTGTCGGGCGAAGTTCCCATCGGCCGGATGCGCTCGATCGGCGGGCAGTGGATCTACAATAAGCAGTACCGCTCGCTCGAAATGGACATGGCGACGCTCACCGCGGTGAACGCGGATTCACTGCGGGCGCTGATGCGCGAGTTCACGTTTGACCCGATGTCGATCGTGACGCTGGGACCGGGGAAGTGACCTTCACGTTCTCCCTGTAGTTGCGACGCCTGCGTCGCCTCTTCCCGCTCAAGAGGAGGGCATGGCGGCGGCGCAACTACATGAAGGAGATGCTGTTCCGAACGCCGCAATTCGCGGGGAGTGCATGCCGGTCCGCTTCGTCATCGGCCGTGCGGGGTCGGGGAAAACCCGTCACGTCTTCCGCTCGATGGTCGACGCGATGCGCGCCGATCCGCTGGGCACGCCGATTTATCTCATCCTCCCGAAGCAGGCGACGTTCTCCGCCGAGCGCAAGTTGACGTGCAACAGCGGCCTGAGCGGGTTCTGCCGGGCGCACGTGCTCTCTTTTGACGAACTCAGTCGCACCGTCCTGGCTGAATGCGGCGGCGGCGCGATTCCCGAGGTCACGCCGATGGGTCGGCAGATGCTCCTCGGCCACCTGCTGCGGCAGCACGCGGCGCAGCTCACGTTCTACGACGGCGCAGCGCATCAACCGGGGTTGGCGGCGCGACTTGGTGCGACGTTCGACGAGTTCCAGCGCAGCGGCAAAGACCCCGCCGCGCTGAACGTGCTCATCGACGAGCTGAAAACCACCGCCACCGATGCCGAAGGTGAGCTGCTCCTGCGAAAGATGCAGGACTTCCGGCTGCTCTACACCAAATACACCGCGTTCCTCGGCCAGGAGCGGCTCGACCCGCATGGTCGCCTGGCGCAGATGCTTCAGTGCCTGCACGACTCCAGCGCCTTCCGCGGTGCGACGATTTTCGTGGATGGCTTTGCCGAGTTCACCGAGAGCGAGCGCCGGACGCTGGCGCGCCTCGCCCGCTTCGCACAGCGCGTGGAGATCGCGCTGCTCGTCGAACCAGCTCACGCAACGATCCGCGACGTGCACCACCTGCCCGATGCGATGGACCTGTTTCATCAGACCCTCCAGACGTACCGCCAGCTCCATTTTGCCTTTGCCGAAGAAGGCGTCGCGATGATGGAGCCGCTCGTATTGAGAGAGGCCGAGCGGTTCGAGCAGAAGCCGCTTGAGTATGTCGAGCGCTGGCTCTTCAGCGACCGCCCGAAACCACTCCACGGCGGGGTGCCCGTCGAGCTGATCGAGGCGCACGACCGGCGGGCGGAGGTGGATGCCGTCGCCCGCCGCATTCTCGCGCTGCTGGCCGAGAACGTGCGGCTGCGGCAGATCGCCGTTCTCGTGCGCGATCTGGAGCCGTACCACGAGCTGATCGACGCGAGCTTTCGCGAGCATGCCATCCCCTACTTCGCCGACCGCAGACGCACCGCGGCGCATCACCCGCTGCTCGTGTTCACCCGCGCCGCACTGGCCATTGCCCGCGGCGGCTGGCCCCACGAGCAGGTCATCGCGCTGCTCAAGAGCGGCTTGGCCGACGTGACGCCCGACGAGGCCGACGAGGTTGAAAACTACGTCTTACTCCACCGCATCCGCGGCAACGCGTGGGGCGACATCCGCGCATGGGCGTACCAGCGCAAGCAGACGCGCGGCGGGGATCAGGATCTCCCCGAGCTTGAAACAGTCGAGGCCGCGCGCGTCGACCGCATCCGCCGGCAGGTCGTCGACCGGCTGAACCTGTTCATCGACAAGCTCCGCTCCGCAGACACGCGCTCCCTGCGGCAGACGGTCCTGGACCTGTTCCAGCTCTACGAAGCATTCGGCGTCCGCCAGTGCCTCGTCAAGTGGATGGACGAAGCCGCCGAGGCGGGTGAGCTCGAGCAGCGCGGCGAGCACGAGCAGGTCTGGTCTGAGCTGGTCTCGCTCCTCGACCAGATGGTCGACCTGCTCGGGGATGAGCTGGTATCGATCGGTGACTTCATCGAGATCCTGGAGGCGGGCCTGGAGCAGTTCGATCTCGCCCTCACCCCGCCGACGGTCGACCAGGTCCTTGTGGGCCAGATCGACCGCACGCGCTGCCCGTCGCTGAATACCGCGTTTCTCGTCGGGCTGCACGAGGGTGAGTTCCCGCGGGCGGTGCGCGAGGATTCGATCCTCTCCGACAGCGAGCGCGCGCGGCTGCAGCAGCGGCGGGTTGACCTGGAGCCCGACAGCGAGCGGCGGCTCCTGAACGAACAGCTCCTCGGCTACATCGGCTTCACGCGCGCGAGCCGGCGCCTAGTCGTCACCCGCGCGACGTCCGATGATGACGGTAAGCCCCTGGGCCCGTCGGCCTACTGGTTCCGGCTGCGCCGGCTGCTCCCAGAGGCGCGGCCGCTCGAGATTCGGCACGATGCCGCCCCCGCCGACACCATCGGCACGCCACGGCAGATGGTCAACGCCCTCGTCCATTGGGCCCGCAATGGCGCCCGCGACGGCGACGCCTCGTCCGCAATGCCCTGGCCGGCGCTGTACCAGTGGCTGGCCACGCGCACGTGCTGCGATGACGGGATCGGCATCATGCGCTATCGCGCGTGGAAAGCGCTGGGTTATGCGAACGAGGCCAGCCTCTCTCCCGAGATCGCGAAAAAGCTCTTCGCGACGCCGCTGCATGCGAGCGTCACGCGGATCGAGTCCTTCGCGACCTGCCCCTTCAAGCACTACGTCCAGTACGGCTTGAAGCTGCGGCCGCGGGAGGATGCGGACGTGACCGTGATGGACCTGGGCAACGTTTATCACAGCATCCTGGAGCGCGTCATCCGCGAGGTGCTCAAATCCCGCGCCGATTGGGCGGACCTGGAGACGAGCGTCACCGACGCGATGATCCACGACTACGCCGAGGAAGTCGGGCGCTCGCTGCGTGGCGAGCTGATGATGAGCAGCGCGCGCAACCGGTATCTGCTCGGGCATATCGAGAAGACGCTCAATTGCGTGATCGCGTCGCAGCGGGCCGCGATGCGCCGCGGCAACTTCCGCCCCGCCGTCGCCGAGCTGGGATTCGGAATCCAAGGTGGCGCACTCCCGCCCTTTGCGCTGAAGACGCCCGCCGGCCGTGATGTGTTTCTGCACGGCAAGATCGACCGCGTCGATCTGGTCGAGGGCGGGGCGGAGTTCGCTGTCATCGATTACAAGCTCACGGGGCGCCCACTCGCGCTCGACCGCGTGTACCACGGGATTTCACTGCAACTGCTGACGTACCTGCTCGTGCTCGAGGCCGAGGGCGAGCGCGTGTTCGGGCGCAAGCTCACGCCCTCCGCCGCGTTTTACGTCAAGCTCCTGCGCTCGCTCGACGAGGTGAAACACCCCGACCTCGCGCTGGCGCCCGACGACCCGGCATTCGACCTGAAGGAAAAGCCACGCGGGATCTTTGACGGCGACTGCATCGACCACCTCGACAGCGACTGCCAGGCCGGCGGCGCGTCGCCGGTTGTGCAGTTTTACATCAAAAAGGATGGCACCTTTGGCGATGTTGACCGCAGCGACGTCGCCGAGCGCGACGCGTTTGCCGCGCTGCTCGCGCACGTGCGAAGGCGCGTGGGCGAGCTGGCGGATGAGATCATCGCCGGCCGGGTCAACATCGCGCCCTACCGGATCAACAAGCTGACGCCCTGCCCGCAGTGCGACTTCCGCCCGGTGTGCCGATTCGACCCGGGTGTGAACCGTTACCACACGCTCCACGCGATGAAGCGCAGCGAGGTGTTTCAGCGGCTTGCTGAGGGTGCGTCGTGAAGCATAAAGCGCCTGCAAAGCGAGGCACCGCTCCCAATCGGGTGGCAAAGCCCACCGGCGCCGCCGCCGAATCTCTCTTTCCGATGGAGGATCGCACCACTGTGAAGCCGCCGGCGTCTGCCGCGCGCGGCTGGACGCCGCAGCAGCTCGACGCGATCCGCACCTGCGACCGCAGCGTTCTGGTTTCCGCCGCCGCAGGATCCGGAAAGACCGCCGTACTGGCAGAGCGCTGCGTCCACCTCGTGTGCGACGCGTCGCCCGCGTGCGATGTCGATGAGCTGCTCGTGGTCACCTTCACCGAAGCCGCCGCCGCCGAAATGCGCTTGCGCATTCAGCAGTCGCTGCGCCAGCGCCTTGAAGCAAGTGACGAAGCACGCCTGCTGAAACAGCTCGCGCTGATCGATCACGCGCAGGTCAGCACGCTGCACGGCTTCTGCGCCCGGTTGTGCCGACAGCACTTCCACCTGCTTGAGCTCGACCCCGGGTTCGAGATTCTCGGCGGCGACGAATCCGAGCTGATGCGGGCCGAGATCGCGCGCGAGCTGTTTTCCGACCGCTACGAATCCAACGACGCCGCGGCCTTTCACGCATTCATCGACGCGTACGGCGACGGCAACGATGAGCGGCTCGTCCGCAAGGTGATCGCGACCCATGAATTGCTCGCCAGCCTGCTCGACCCGGACGGCTGGCTCGCCGCCGCGCGCCGCCGGCTGGATGAGGCGCTCGCCGGTGAGCTCCGACAGTCGGAGCTGGGGCGCGAGCTGGAAACACTGGTCCGCCGTCGCCTCGCCGAGCTCACGCGCCGCTGCGACGCGGCGCTGGCGACGGTCGCGCGGATGGGCGGTTTCGGCAAGTACCTTGCAGCACTGAACGAGACGCGGCAGGTGCTTGTTCATCTGAGGGAAACGCTCGATGGCGACGGCGGGATCGACGCGATCGCGGAGGTCGTGCGTGACCTGAAGTTTCCAAGCATGCCGCCCGTTTCGGCGGGCACGGCGGGCAAAGAGTTCGTGCAGGGATTGCTCAAAGGGTTGCGCGCGGAGCTCACGGACGAAAAATCGCTCCTCGCCTCAATCCTCCGGTTCGACACCAGGCAGTGGGTGGATGGGCTGCGCGCCATCCGTCCGCACGTGGACGTGTTTCTCGGTCTGGTAGAGGAGTTCGGCCAGCGCTACGGCGCGGCGAAGCGGGCGGCGCGCGCGGTCGACTTCGCGGACCTCGAGCGTCTCTCGCTGCGCGCGCTACGTGACAGCACGTCGCCCGGCCTCGCCCCCTCGGCCATCGCGCGGCTCCAGCACCGGCGGTTCAAGCACGTGCTCGTCGATGAGTACCAGGACATCAACGAGGTGCAGGACGCCATCCTGCGCCTCGTCAGCCGCGAATGCATAGCGAGCGAGGGCGAGTGCGGCAACTTGTTCACCGTCGGCGACGTGAAGCAGAGCATCTACCGATTTCGTCTCGCTGAGCCGGCGCGGTTTCTCGAGCGCGACGAGCAGTTCCGCGCAACGGGCGCCGCCGGGACCGTCATCGACCTGCAGGCGAACTTCCGCAGCCGCGGCCCGCTGCTGGCGGCGCTGAACCGCGTCTTTGCGACGCTAATGACCAGGCAGGCCGCGGACATCGAGTACGACGCATCCCACGAACTTCGCGCCGGCGTCACGTACCCCGACGGCGACGGGATTTCGTCCTTCCGCGGCGCACCGATCGAGCTGCACGTGCTGCCGATGCACGCATCGACCTCCGCCGACGATGACGATCCCGACTCCGACGACGCGGAAGCCGATCCCCCCGATCGCACGGCGCGCGAGGCGGTGCTCATCGCCCGGCGCATCCGCGAAATAATGGGCGCGGACGCTAGCGCCGGTCGGCGGATGCAGGTCTTCGAGCGCAGCGCGACCGGGACCATGGCGCCGCGCGACATCCGCTACAGCGACATCGTGATTCTCCTTCGCTCGATGAAGTTCAAGGCAGACCAATACGCCGACGTGCTGCGGCAAAGCGGCATCCCTGTGCATAGCGAGAGCGGCACGGGATATTTCGAATCGATGGAAGTGCGTGACATGCTCGCGCTGCTCGCGCTGCTCGACAACCAGCGGCAGGACGTCCCGCTGGCCGGCGTCCTGCGCGGTCCGCTGGCGGCGCTGCCCGAGCCGGAGGATTCGCTCGCCCGCATCCGCCTCGCGTACAGCGGCGACGTCGCATTTCACCAGGCGGTCGTTCGCTACGCGAGCGAGCAGCACGACGAGCTCGCGGCGAAGCTGACGGACTTCCTCGAGCAGTTGAAGCGGTGGCGCGTCCTTAGCCAGCGACGGCCACTCGCTGAAGTGTTGTGGACAATTTATCAGGAAACGGGGTACCTCGCGTTCTGCGCCGGGCTGTTGGGTGGCGAGCAGCGCGTTGCCAACCTGATCGACCTGCACGAGCGCGCCCGCCAGTTCGGCTCATTCCAGAAGCAGGGGCTTGCGCGATTCCTCAACTTCCTGGAGCAGCTCCGCGATCAATCGGACCTCGGGCAGCCGAGCGTCGCCAGCGCCGCGGATGATGTTGTGCGCATCATGAGCGTCCACTCCTCCAAGGGGCTGGAGTTTCCGGTGGTGATCCTTCCCGACCTCGGCAAGCGCATCAACCTGTCCGACTGCAGCGGCTCGATCCTGATCGACCGCCACGCCGGAGCGGGGGTTTCCGTCGCCGACGAAGCGCGGCGGATCCGGTATCCCTCGCTGGCATCCATGCTCGTGCAGACCCGGCTGCGGCAGCAGAGTCTGGCCGAGGAGCTGCGCGTGCTGTACGTGGCGATGACCCGTGCGAGGGAGCACCTGATCCTGATCGGCACGTGCCGCGACAGCGCCTGCCAGACGTGGGCCACACGCTGGGCGGGCCACGCTGGCGCGCTGCCCGCGGACGTCGTGCTTGGCGCGTGCACCATGCTCGACTGGCTCGGTCCCGTCGCCGCCGCGACCGCGTCCTTGGCCGAAGCGCCAATCCACCTCACGCAGCACACTGCCGATGATGTTGCGGCATGGCCCAGCCCGGAGGATCTGCGTCCCAGGCCTTCGCCGCGCCTGCAGCAGCTCATCGCGCTGCAACCGCTCGACCCCCCACCGCCTCCGAACGCGCAGGCGGAGGCGATTGCCCAACGGCTGACATTTCAGCGGCCGCACGCACCATTCGCCGACGTGGCGGCGGCCGCGTCGGTCAGCGACCTGTCCAAGCACGGACGGTTCGCGCGCGTCGGTTGCCCTTCGTCGCGCGGCCTCGTCGCATTCGACCGCGTCCTCCCCGCGCCCCGGATTGCCTCAATCGACGTAACATCCACCGCGACCGACATTGGCACAGCCCACCACCTCGTGCTCCAGCACCTGGACTTCTCGCGTCCGTGCGACCCTCCCGATGTGCACGGGCAGATCGCCCGCCTCGTCCAGCGCCGGCTCATCACGCCGGCGGTGCAGCAGATCGTGGACGCGGAGGCAATTGCCTGGTTCGCCGCCACTCCGCTGGGGCGGACGCTGCGGAAGCATGCGTCGACGCTCCGGCGCGAGCTGCCGATCTATTTCCCGCGGGAACCGGAGGCGCCCGACGGCTCCCCGCTAGCCTCGGCCGATCCGATGGATCGCGTGATGATCCGCAGCCGCATCGACGTGCTCGTGGAAGCGGACGCGGGGCTGGAACTGGTGGATTACAAAACCGACGCCATCACCACCGACGCCCTCGCCGCCCGCGTCGATTTTTACCGCCCGCAGATGGACCTGTACCGTCGCGCAGTGAGCAGCGCGACCGGAAGGCCGGTCGGCGTGGTGCACCTCGTGTTCCTCGCGGCACGGGAGGTGGCATCGTTTCAGAGCCACTAAAAAGGTCGGATTCCGCAAAGGCGCCCCAGGACGCGGAGGAGCAACCGGAGGGGTCTTGCAGCCCGGATGCATGCGGTGCCCCGCGCGGTATAATCGCAGGCGCCATGGAGGATACCCTTTACGAACGGTTGTTGCAGCTCGTGGACGCTGACCCGTTCGTGCCCATTGATGTGCGCACATCCGACGGTCGCGTCTACACGATCGACCCCCCGGATTATTTCGCGCGGAGCCGGCGGGGGCATATCGTCACCTACATCACCGAGGACGATCGGTTCGTAAATATCAGCGTCGGCCAGGTTGTCGCCGTCGAGGTTGCGAATCGACCCGCCGCGTAGATCGCCGTGACCGACGATCGTCCTCAAAGGCCCGGCGCTAACCACGTCATGCAGCACCAGAGCCCCGCGACAACTTCAGCCCATGCCTCGGCGCCGGCCGCCTCGCCGGCGGGGTCGAATCTTCCCGTGCGCCTGGTTGCGATCGATCTGGATGGCACGCTGCTGAACGATTCAAAGCGGGTCAGCGATCAGACCAGCACGGCGCTGTGCTGTTTGCCGCGGCGCGACGTGAAGGTGGTCATTGCCTCGGCGCGCCCGCCGCGCAGCGTGCGGCAGGTATACAAGGCGCTCGGGCTCGACACCTGGCAGATCAACTACAACGGCGCCCTGATCTGGGATGAGCCGAACCAGCGGCCGATCTTCCACCGCCCGCTCAAGGGCTCGCTCGTCCGCAGAATCGTCGATCTCTCGCGCGACATGTTCGACGAGGTGATCGTCACCTGCGAGCTGCTCGACAAGTGGTACACCGATCGCGACGACCAGTCCCACACAACCGAGACCGGGCGGCTGTTCAAGCCCGACCTGATCGCCCCGCTGGATGAAATCTGCGCCACGCACGTCACCAAGCTGATGCTCCTCGGCGAGCCGCGAATCATCTTGCGCCTCGAGGCGCTGCTCGTCGAACAGTTCATCAACGAGGTGACAATCGTGAAGACGGATGATGACATCCTCCAGATCATGGACCCGCGCGTGAGCAAGGCTGTTGCGCTGAAGAAGGTGGCAGCGCATTACGGCATCCCGATGGACCAGGTGCTGGCGATCGGAGATGCACCAAATGACGTCGGCATGCTGCAACTGGCCGGCGTCGCCGTGGCGATGGACAATGCGCACCCGGTCGTGAAACAGGTCGCCGACTGGGTCGCCCCCTCGAACAACGACCACGGCGTGCACGCGGCGCTGCAGCGCTACGGGCTGTGCGACTGACCAAAGTGATGATCAGGTTTTTCTCCTCTGCGTTCTCTGCCCCTGTGCGGTAAGACCCGCCTTTATGAACCTCCCCTACCTCACTCCGGATTTCCCCGGCATCGGCGGGACGATCAAAAACCGCGCCGAGGACTTTTTCGTCCAGGAAATCCCGCTCTATGAGCCCAGCGGCACGGGCGAGCACGTGTACTGCGAGATTCAGAAGGTCAACCTCACGACCTTCGAGGCCGTCAACCGCATCGCGGCGTGTTTGCGCGTGTCACCGCGCGACATCGGCTTTTCCGGGCTGAAGGACGCCAAGGCCGTGAGCCGGCAGGTGCTGTCGATCGTTGGAACCACGGAACAGGCGGTGATGGACCTGCGCGTGCCGGACGTGACCATCAACTGGGCCGTCCGCCATGACAACAAGCTGCGGCTGGGGCACCTGGCAGGCAACCGGTTCGCGATCAAGATTCGCGACATCAATCCAACCGACGTCGTGAGGCTGCAGCCGGTGCTCGACGAGATTCAGAAACGCGGGATGCCCAATTATTTCGGCGAGCAGCGCTTCGGCCGGCGCAACGACAACGACCGGCTCGGCGCAGCGCTGATCCGCGGGGACAACAAGCAGGTCCTGCACCTCCTGCTCGGTTCGCCCGACCCGGCGATCGACGACGAGGAGACCGTCGAAGCCCGCCGCGCGTTCGACGCCGGCGACTTTCCGAAGGCGATGCGGCTGTTCCCCCGCCGCAGTGGAATGGAGCGGCGGATCCTTGCGCGCTTCGCGAAAGAGCGCCGCCCCGGCGCGGCCGTACGCATGATCGACGAGAAGATCCGCCGGCTGTGGGTGTCGGCGCTGCAATCGAAGATGTTCAACGAGGTGCTGTCGCGACGTATCGGCACCCTCGACCGATTAATGGACGGCGATCTGGCGTACAAGCACGAGAACGGCGCCTGCTTCCGCGTTGAACATGCCGCCGTGGAGCAGTCGCGCGCTGATGGGTTCGAGATCAGCCCGACCGGACCGCTGGTGGGTTACCGCATGACCATGCCCGGGGGCGAGCCCGCGCGCATCGAGCAGGAGGTCCTCGCCGCGTCCGCGCTGACGCCCGAGGCGTTCCGCCAGGCGGGCAAGCACAAGGTGAAAGGGGCGCGCCGGCCGCTGCGCGTGCAGCCGAAGGAGGTTCAGCTTGAGGGCGGGGTGGACGATCACGGCGCTTTCGTGACCATCGCGTTCACCTTCCCGGCCGGGTCGTTCGCGACGGTGCTGCTGCGCGAGTTGATGAAGCCCCAGCTGCACGCGCCCGCGGAGGCTGCGCCGCTTGAGGACTAAAGAGCCGGCTGCGGCGGCGGCCGAGCAAGAGCCCTCCGGCCATGAGGCAAGCTGACGCACCCCCCGGTTCCGGCACGAGCGCGGCCAGACTCCCGCTGCGGTTGTGCACGATCGTGTCGAGGAGGAACTCGACATCAAACGCGCCGCCGTTGAACAGGATCGAATCAATGTAGATCGTGCCGCTCGTCGCAACGATCCCGTCGCCCACGCCGCCGGGGAATTGCGTCCAGTGCGACGGGTCGTCAAGGTTCCACTCATAGTAATGCCATTCCCCGTCGGCGACGATCCGCCGCGCGACCCCTGCATCGAGCCCGCCGGTCGTATTCGTCTCAATCGCCAGCTGCGCCGTGAACACCTGTTCGTCGGTAATCGGCGACAGCATGCGCAGGAAAAATCCGATATACCCGTCACTG
Source organism: Tepidisphaeraceae bacterium (assembly GCA_035936155.1). GTDB lineage: Bacteria > Planctomycetota > Phycisphaerae > Tepidisphaerales > Tepidisphaeraceae > DASYWJ01. Next base: position 18,527 of record DASYWJ010000029.1, read on the forward strand.
CCCTCGCCCACCGTGATCGGTGCGTTCTCGCTCGGATTTCCGCTGCCACAGAGGTGGCGGACGCGCCAGCCGGGGGCGCCGTCGACGTGCTCCGTTGGATTATCAAAGATCCGCAGCTTCTGCCCCGCCATCCCGGTGAAGCCGTCCTCGATGTGCCGCCACGCGGTGCTCACCAGGTTCGGGTTCGGCGCCGTGGACTCGGTGTATTCGCCCACCGACGTCCCCGAGAAGCTGGGGCTTCGGTAGAAGCGGCCCTGGTCGATCTTGAAGTCATCCAGAACGCTCACGCCCGCGGGCATCGGTCGCGTCCCGGCGAGCCCCGCCTTGTAACCGGCGGCAGCGCTCTGCTTGAACGCGGTGTACAGATCCCCATTGGTTCCTTCGGCGTTGCCGTGGTTTTTCCAATATTCGAGCGAGTAGGTGTCCCACCCGCCCGTGTTGTTCACGTCGGCGTCGTCGTGCACGAAATAGCTCATCGAGACGATGTTGTGGTTCCCCGGCCGCTTGTTCCAGGTATCGACGACTTTGAACGCGTCGCGGACGAACTGCGCCGCGGCCGCTTCATCGGCGGCGGGGAAGCCGGGCATATCCTTGTTCCACTCGGAGATATAGACGGGCACGTGCGACAACCCCGCCGCGTCGATCGCCTCCATCTGCTCGGCCAGGCCCAACCGGAAGCTGTCGATCGCCGCCTGACCCGTGCCCCCGCCGTACGCATGGATGGCGATGCCGTCAATTTCGGATTTGTCGGGAAACGCCGCGATGGTTTCCTTCAGCCAGTCGATGCCGCTCTTCCAGCGCACGCCGTCGACCACCCCACCGGGGCTCACCGGCGCGAGAAGGACCTGCGGCGTCCCAGCGGCGCCCTGCGGCGCAGCCCGTATGGCGTTGCGCACGCTGCGGTAAATCTCCGCGTAACCTGCGGGCGTGATCTGCTGGTTTGCCCAGCCCTGCCCTTCGCCGAGCAGGTTCGGCTCGTTGCCGATCTGGAAAATGCGTCCGCCTTGCTTCACCTGGTTGTAGATGTCATCGCGGACCTTGTTCGCCCATGCGGCGGCGCTCAGCTCGGCCGGCGACGGAACGGTATGGCCCCACTTGTAATCGACGCGCGTGATGACCGAGACGTTCTTGTTCGCACGCAGGTCGTCGTAGAGCGGCTGGTAGAACGACCCGGTGTCCCATGGGTTCATGTCGGTCAGAAGCGTCTCGACATCCCACCCGCCGGATCGGGCAGAATCCAGCAGCGTTGCCGGCGCATCGTCGATCCCCTGGGCATAGCTGTTGGTGCCCGGCTTGAGGCCCCACCAATGGATGCCGGCGAGGTTCTCTGCGTCGGCGTAAAGGATCGGCGTCCCCGCCAGGAGCGGCAGGGCTGCGGCGGCACAATACTTCGGGAGGTTCATCAACCGCAGTCTACGCTCATCCCGCCCCGCGGCAAGCATATAATATCGAAGGTGACGGGAAGGCTACTTCCATTCATAAAACACGATGAATGCCGCGCTGAAAATCAGCGCCATGCCGACAATGTAATTCCACTTGATCGGCTCACCGGCGAAATACAGCTTTGCGAAGACGACAAACACCACCAGCGTGATCCCTTCCTGCATGATCTTGAGTTGCGTCGCGGTGAACTGTCCGTGGCCGATGCGGTTGGCGGGGACCTGGAAGCAGTACTCGAAGAACGCGATGCCCCAACTGGCGAGGACCGCGATCCAGATGGGCGTGCTCTTGTATTTGAGATGGCCATACCAGGCGAAGGTCATGAAGATGTTGGAGATGAGCAGCAGGATGGCGGCGGTCATGTGGAGGATATCGGCGGTACGCCCGTTGCGTCACGAATAGGCGAAAGGAGCTTGAAAATGACCCGCAGCATCTTGGACCCCACCGGTGACGAAACCGAGCGTGGCCGATCGCGCTTCCTTGGCCCCGCCCCGACGCAGCACTCGAAAATGCCCCCCGCCGCCATCGACGGGAAGGACGAGTCGCGCGACGAGGAGGATGAGACTAAACCAGATGCCCCCGTCGATATCGAGCCGGATCAAACGGACGTTGCCTGAGGCCCCGTCGGTCGGAGTGGCCCGGCATGGATGCTGAACATGGCACTGCTCGGACAGGTCGACTGGCGACTCGGGACGATGGGGTTCGGCTATGCCGACTGGGCGGGCGTGTTTTACCCCGAAGGGATCAAGTCGTCGGACTATCTCGAACACTACGCGAAGCATTTCGACGCCGTCGAGCTGGACACCACCTTTTATGCGACGCCGCCGCTCGAGCGCGTGCAGAAGTGGGCCGAGGCGACGCCGGCGGAGTTTCGCTTCTCCGCCAAGGTCCCCAAGGCCGTCACGCATGAGACGGATCTCGACCGCGCGGCGCCGGCGATGATCGACTTCCTGCGCGTGATGCAGCGCGGGATGGGCGAAAAGCTCGGCCTGGTGCTGCTGCAGTTCCCGCCCGGCTTGGGGGCGCGGGATGGGATGCCAAAGCTGGAGAAACTCCTCCGCGAGCTGCCCAATGATGTGGAACTCGCCGCCGAGTTCCGGCACGAGTCGTGGTGGAACGCGCAGACCACTGACCTGCTGAAGTCGTACCGCGTCGCGTGGACCAGCGCCGAGTACGTGGCCGAGCCACGCGCGATCGTCCCGACCACCGACCTGCTTTACGTGCGACTGATCGGCGAACACGGCCGGATCAAGCTCATGAACACGGTCCAGATCGACGTCAGCGCGAACCTCCGCAGTTGGCGCGATCGATTGATCGCCATCGACCCGCCGCCGAAGCAGATCTGGGTGCTGTTCAACAACGATTACAGCGGTTTTGCCATCGAGACGCTGCGACAGTTCCGGTCGATGATCGGCCTCCCGCAGCCCAAGCCGCCGCCAGAGCCGGGCGGGCTATTCGAGCGATAGCAACCAGCCAAGACAGCATGGCGTCCTGTGCTGTAGTTGCGATGCCTGCGTCGCCTCCTCACAAAAAGCCCAGAGGCGACGCAGGCGTCGCAACTACAATCAAACGATGCGCGTACTGATCACGGCGGATCTGCACTACAACCACCCTAAGAGCCAGCCGCTCGCGGAGGAACTGATCGACAGCATCAACGATGCGGGTGGCGACGTGCTGCTCGTGGTTGGTGATACCGCGGCCTCGGATGGCGATTGGCTGGAGCGGTGCCTCTCGCGCTTCCGCTTCGCTGGCGAGAAGCTGTTCGTCGCCGGCAATCACGAGCTGTGGACGAACGGGCCTGACAGTTTTGAGCTCTTCAACCATCAGCTCCCGCGCCGGGTGCGCGGGCTCGGCTGGCGCTGGCTCCAGGACGAGCCATTCATCGCCGGCGACGCCACCATCGTCGGCAGCATCGGGTGGTACGACTATTCCCTCGCGCAGGAGAGCCTCGGGATCCCACAGCGGTTTTACGAAGCGAAGATTTCGCCCGGAGCGGCCGAGCAGCTGGATGAGTGGTCATTCCTGCTCGATCGCGAAGATGACGTCCCGCCCCACGCGCGGGAGGTCGTCGCGCGGTGGAACGACGGGAAGTTCGTGAAGCTCAAGCGCAGCGATGCGACTTTTACGGAGCTGCTGTGCGATCAGCTCGAGGCGCAGCTCATGGCTCGCGCGGGGAAGCGGATCATTGCCGCCATTCACCACCTCCCGTTCCGCGAGCTGCTCCCGCCGCCCCGGACCGCGCAGTGGGATTTTGCCAAGGCGTACCTCGGCAGCCGCCGCCTTGGCGAGGTACTCCTGCGCTGCCCCGCCGTCACCAAGGTCTTCTGCGGCCACAGCCACTTCCCCGCCGAGGCGACGGTTGGGCATATTCGCGCCGTCAACATCGGCAGCGGCTATCGGGACAAGACCTACAAGGTGTTGGACGTGTGACGAAACTAGCGCGCGTCGATCTTTTTCAGCCACGCGATGCCCCTGGGGATGCCTTCGCGGATCATCGCGTCGTAGTGGCCACCTTCATCGACCACGACGAGTTCCGCCGCCTTGCCGGAATCCTCGAGCGCCTTTGCGAAATCGATCACGCGCTGCGGGGCGACCGTGTTGTCGTCGCGGGCAACGAAGAGCATTACGGGCGTCGTCAGGTCCGCGATGCGCTGGTCGGGCGAGCCGTAATCAAGAAAGGTCGCGGCCTTGGGGACCGACTTGACCAGCGACTTGGCCATATCCGGGCCAAGGAACGCTCGCAGGCTGACGACGGGGGCATAGGCGACGGCGCCTTTCACGCGCGGCTCACTCGCGGCCAGCACCAGCGCGACCGTCCCGGCCGAGCTGTGGCCGGCGGCGTAGAACCGATTCGGGTCGATCTCGGGCATGCGCTCAGTGACATAGTCAATCGCGGTCTGCGCGTTGAGCACGCCGCCCTTCGATGCCAGGTAGCCCTTGATCGCAGCCACCTCCTGGTCGGGTTTGGCGTATTCGGGTAGTGCGCCGTCGAGCTCGTATGCGACCACCGCGAATCCGGCGCTGGCGTACGGGAGGTGCTCGGATCGGTCGCCCTCACCGAGGTTCATGCCGGCGATCAGGTTCGACCCCGCCGGAGCGATCAACACGCACGGCAGCGACGTGGCGGCGTGATTGCCCGGCGGCAGGTACACCCACAGGCGCATCGTCTGCCCGGGGCCCTCGCCCTTCAGCACGACATCGAAATGCTGCACCTGCTTCGCCAGCAGGGTGGCAACCGGGCGCGGTGGAAAGCTCATCGGGACGCGCTCCGCCTCCGGCTCTTCGCGCGAGCATGCCGATGTGAGCACCAGCAGCATCAGGGATGTGACGAACCTTTGCATCGCGCCCAAACGCTACCCGCCGCGCCCCCGCTTTGCCACAGCCGCGCGTCTCCGGGTACCATCCTGTTCGTGATGAACACACGCACCTTCGCTGTCGGATGGTTGATCATGATCAGCGCCGCAATCTCGGGGCTGGCACAGGACAATGGTGCCTTGCAGGACCTCGTGCCCGCCGACGCCGATCTCGAGACGCTCGGCACGGGCATGAAGTTCACCGAGGGGCCCGTCTGGAGCGACGAGAACGGCGGCTTCCTCATTTTCAGCGATATTCCGGCGAGCGAATTGAAGGTCTGGACGAAATCCGACGGCGTTAAGACGTGGAGGACTGACTCCAACCAGACGAACGGCAACACGCGCAATCGCCAAGGCCGGCTGATCTCCTGCGAGCACGCGACGCGCCGCGTCACGATGTCCCAAAGCAACGCAGACACCGTCACGTTGGTCGAGCGCTACGACGGGAAGCGGCTCAACAGCCCGAACGACGCTGTCGTGAAGTCCGACGGCACGATCTGGTTCACCGACCCGACCTATGGGCTGGGGGATCGGGCGAAGGAGCAGTCGGCCAACCACGTGTTCGTGTTCAACCCCCAGACGGAGCAGATCAAGCCGGTGGTTTCGGACTTCGTCCAGCCGAACGGGCTGTGCTTCTCCCCGGACGAGAAAAAACTTTATGTTGCCGATTCCGGGAAGCCGCGGCACATCCGCGTCTTTGACGTGAATCCCGACAACACGCTGAGCAACGGGAAGGTGTTCTGCACGATCGACAAGGGAGTCCCTGACGGTATCCGCTGCGACGAGCGGGGGAACGTCTGGTCCAGCGCCGGTGATGGCGTGGCGGTGTTCGCGGCGGACGGGAAGCTCATCGGCCGGGTCCCCGTCCCCGAATCCCCCGCGAACCTGTGCTTCGGGGGCGCGGACGGAAAGACGCTGTTCGTCACGGCGCGAACGTCGCTGTACGCGATCAAAACGAACGTGCGCGGAGCGCAGCGGCCGTCTGAACGAAGGTGAGGATCGACGCTGAAAGTGCGTTTTCATCCCGAGGTACTCCGAGGAATCTCGGGGTGATCATCCGTTGCTACTGTCCTTGCGACGCGGGCGCACTCCGACTAGATTTCGTCCGCTATCGCGGGGACAAAAGCCCACCTCCGGGAGACCGCTTATGATTCGACCCCATTGCCTCCTCGTCCCGTTCGCACTAATTGTTGCCGCCGGCGCGTTCGTCCTTATCTCCGGATGCGAGAACGACCAGTCCTCCTCCTCCGGCGGCGGCGGGAATGAAATCGTCATCGGGCATTACGGCTCGATGACCGGCCCCACCGCGACGTTCGGCCAGTCGACCGACAAAGGCATTCGGCTGGCGCTTGATGAGATCAACGGCGCGGGCGGCGTGCTCGGAAAACCGATCCGGGTGATCACCGAGGACGATCAGTCGAAGCCGACCGAGGCCGTGAACGCCGTCGAAAAGCTCATCAGCCGCGACAACGTGATCGCGGTGATCGGCGAGGTCGCGAGTTCCAACTCCCTGGCGGCCGCGCCCGTCGCGCAGGCCGCAGGCATCCCCATGCTCACGCCCGCCAGCACGAACCCCAAAGTGACCGAAGTCGGCGACTACATCTTCCGATCGTGCTTCATCGATCCGTTCCAGGGCGGCGTGATGGCGAAGTTTGCGCTGAACGATCTCAAGGCCAAGCGGCTCGCGATCCTGTACGACGTCAACAGCGACTACAGCATGGGGCTGCGGCAGTTCTTCACCGAGGAAATCAAGCGCAGCGGCGGGCAGATCGTGGCGGACGAGGCCTACACCCAGCAGGACCAGGACTTTCGCGGTCAGCTCACGAAGATCAAGAACGCGAACCCGGACGCAATCTACGTCCCCGGGTACTACACGCAGGTGGGCGCCATCGCCCGGCAGGCCAAAGAGCTTGGCATCAACGTCCCGCTGCTCGGCGGGGACGGGTGGGACAGCGAGAAGACCGTCGAGATCGGCGGCGATGCGATTAACGGGAACTACTTCACGAACCACTACTCGCCCGAGGAAGACCGACCCGAGGTCAAGACGTTCGTCGAGGGCTACCGCAAGAAGTACAACCAGACGCCTGATGCCATGGCCATTCTCGGCTACGACGCCATGCGGCTCATGGCCGACGCCATCAGGCGCGCCGGGTCGACCGATGGCGCAAAAATCCGCGACGCCCTGGCGGCGACCAAAAACTTCCCCGGCGCCAGCGGCACCATCACCATCGACGAAAACCGCAACGCGCAGAAGCCAATCGTCATCCTCAAGTTCGAGAACGGCCAGCAGAAGTTCGTCACCAGCATCAAACCCTGACGACGTTGCTAGTTGCTAGTTGCTAGCAAATGCATCTGCGGCGGTGCTTTACCAGCTACCAGCAACCAGTAACTAGCAACTACTCATGCAAGAGTTCCTCCAGCAGATGATCAACGGGCTGTCGGTGGGCGCGGTGTACGCGCTGATCGCGGTCGGGTACACGATGGTGTACGGGGTGTTGCGGCTGATCAACTTCGCGCACGGCGACGTGTTCATGGTCGGCGCGTTCGCGGGGCTGTTTGCAGTCACCAAGTGGTTCGGGCTGGTGCAGGCGCCGTGGTGGATGGCGCTGCCGCTCGTGCTGATCACGGCGATGCTCATCTGCGGCGTGCTCGGGTTCGTCATCGAGCGATTCGCCTACCGCCCGCTGCGCGATCAGCCGCGGCTCACGGTGCTTATCACGGCGATCGGCGTGTCGATGCTGCTCGAATTCGGCGCCCAGCACCCGCAGGTCTTCGGCGCCACGCCACGCCCGTTCCCCGAGCTGCTCCCCGCCACCGCCGCAGCAGCAGCTGACGGCATTGTCATCAGCACCGTCGACATCGTCATCTTTGTGCTCACGATCACGCTCATGCTCGGGCTGAGCTATCTTGTGAAGTTCACGCGCACCGGCATGGCGCTGCGCGCCGTCTCCCACCGGTTCGACACCGCCATGCTGATGGGCATCAACACCGATCGCATCATCAGCTATACGTTCATCCTCGGCTCGGCCCTGGCGGCGGTGGCGGGCGTGCTGTGGGGCATCAAGTACCGGCAGATCGACCCGCTCATGGGCCTGATTCCGGGCCTGAAGGCATTCATCGCAGCGGTGCTCGGGGGGATCGGCAACATCGCCGGCGCCGTCGTCGGCGCGTTCGTGCTCGGGCTGACCGAAGTGATGGTCGTCGCCTATCTGCCTGGCGGGTCGCAGTACCGCGACGGCGTCGCCTTCGTCATTCTGATCGTCATCCTGCTCGTGAAGCCGTCGGGGCTGTTCGGTAAGCATGTCGCGGAAAAAGTCTGAAAATCCCGACCGCCCCCCCGCTGGCGCCGCGCCGCCGTCGGCCTCCGCGTTCGAGCCGCCGCACGCTGCTTCAGTCTCGCCCCTGTGGCAGACCATCCGCAGCAACTGGATGATCCCCTTGGTCCTGCTGCTCCTGTGGCCGGCCAACTGGCTCGTCCACGACAGCGGCGCGATCGACTCTTATCAGCGGCGGATCATCATGCTGGTCGGGGTGAGCATGATGCTGGCGGTGAGCCTGCAGCTCATCAACGGGATCAGCGGGCAGTTTTCCCTGGGTCACGCGGGTTTCATGGCGGTGGGCGCGTATCTGTCGGCATACCCCATGCGCACGTACGACCCGCAGAACCCAATGGGGCTCGTCGCGTACTTCATCGCATTGGCGGCGGTGGTGGGCATTACGGCGGGCGTGCTGTTCGCGATTTTCTTTCTCATCCGCCGTAGCGGTCGGCTTCATCCAGTGATGCCGTCGCTGCTGCTGCTGATCGTGGGCGCGTGGTTTCTCGTGGATGTCGCTCGCGCGGCCAAGTATGAGATGCCGCCAGCGCACTTTGTCTGGTCGCGATCGTTTGCGCTACTGGTCGACCTGTTCGACGGCATCCTCGCGGTGTCACTGCCCGTCGCGAACAACATCTCCACCTTCATGCCCGCGGCCGCGCGGCCGACGCTCAGCTTCCTGATCGTCCTGATCGGCGGCGGGCTGTGCGCCGCCGTCGCGGGGCTCGTCGTCGGCCTCCCGACGCTACGGCTGCGCGGCGATTATCTGGCCATCGCGACGCTGGGATTCGCCGAGATCATCCGCGTCGTGATTACCAATTCCGCCCCGCTCGGGCGCGCCACCGGAATGAGCGGCATCCCGCGCCTGGCGAACTTTGGCTGGGTCTACGGGGGCGTGATTGTCACGATCCTGGTCGTCTGGCGCATTGCGCGCTCGGCCAAAGGCCGCAACATCACCGCCGTGCGCGAGGACGAGATCGCCGCCGCCGCCATCGGCATCGATCCTACGCGGCATAAGGTGCTCGCCTTCGTCGTCGGCGCGTTTCTGGCCGGCGTGGCCGGCGGGATGTTCGCGCACTTCAGCAGCTACCTCAATCCGCAGGAGTTTGGCTTCCTCCGCTCTGTCGAGATTGTCGTAATGGTCACGTTGGGCGGCCTGGGCAGCATCAGCGGCGCGATCATCACCGCCATCGTCCTGACCACGCTCCCGGAGCTGTTGCGCGGGTTTGCCGAGTGGCGCATGATCGTCTACGCCGCGCTGCTGATCGGCATGATGCTGCTTCGGCCGCAGGGACTCATGGGCAGCCGCGAGATCTGGGACTTGATCCCACGGTTCGCGCGTCGAAGAGCGCCGGTTCCTTCACCCACGACGCCGGAAGGAGGTTCCAATGCCCCTCCTTGAGATCCGTGACCTTTCCCTGTGCTTCGGCGGATTGACTGCGCTGTCAAACTTCAACTTCAGCCTCGACCGCGGCCAGCTTGTCGGGCTGATCGGGCCGAACGGCGCCGGCAAGACCACCGCCTTCAACGTCGTCACGGGCGTGTACGCCCCGACCAGCGGGCGGCTCATGCTGGAGGGGCAGTGCATCGCCGGCGCCCCCTCATTCCGCATCAACCGCATGGGCATCGCCCGCACGTTTCAGAACATCCGTCTCTTCGCGGCGATGACGGTGCTCGACAATGTGCTGGTGGGGCTGAACAGCTCGGTCACCCACGGGTTCTGGGGCACGCTGCTCCGCTCCCCGCGCCACCAGCGCGAAGAGATCGAGCACGAAGCCGAGGCCATGCGCCTGCTGGGCACCCTCGGCCTCGCCGACCGCGCGGATGTCATGGCGAAGAACCTCCCCTACGGCGACCAGCGCCGCCTGGAAATCGCCCGCGCGCTGGCAACGCGGCCAAAAATCCTCCTCCTCGACGAACCCGCCGCCGGCATGAACCCGCAGGAAAAGATCGAGCTCATGGCGCTGATCCGGCTGGTTCGCGACCGCTTCGGCGTCGGCATCTGGCTCATCGAGCACGACATGAAGCTGGTGATGACGATCTGCGAACGCATCACCGTGCTGGACCACGGCGAAACAATCGCGCAGGGGACGCCGAGCGAAGTGCAGAACGATCCGAAGGTGATCGAGGCGTATCTGGGGGAGCCGGTCGGGTGATACTGATACTTGATACTTGAAGAGCACTTCAGCACATAGGAGGCCGGTCATGAAGACGACGAAGCGAGGGTTCGAGAATCTTCACGTGTATCGGCTGTCGGAGCGGTTGGCTGACGACGTGTGGGCCGTCGTGAATGCCTGGAAGCCTTTGGCAGGAGACACGGTCGGAAAGCAGCTGATCCGGGCGGTTGATTCTATCGGCGCAAACTTGGCCGAAGGCAGCGGACGCGGCACGTACAAGGACAACCACCGGTTCATTGATATGGCGCGCGGTTCCCTGTACGAAACGCGTCACTGGCTTCGTCGAGCGTACCGCCGAAAGCTGCTACCGAGGGAGCAAGTTGCGCTTCTCCGGGAATGCCTCGCCGAACTCGGCCCCCGCCTCAACGCCTACCGCAACGCCATTCGCAAATTGATGACCGCGGCAAAGCAACAGACCCGCCCGAGCCCCAAGTAGCCAGTATCCAGTATCCAGTATCTCTCTTTCATGCTGCTCTCCGTCTCCAACCTCGAAGTCTGCTACGGCGTGATCAGTGCGCTGCAGGACGTCTCAGTCGAGATCGACCGCGGCGAGATCGTCACGCTGATCGGCGCCAACGGCGCCGGCAAGACGACGCTGCTGCGCGCGATCAGCGGGCTGGTGAAGCCGCAGCGCGGGATCATCACCCTCGACGGCGTCGGCCAGATCCAGCGCCTCCGGCCGCACGAGATTGTCTGCCGCGGCGTGTCGCACGTGCCCGAGGGGCGGCAGGTCTTCTCTAACCTGACCGTCCGCGAAAACTTGCTTCTGGGCGCTTACCAGCAGACCAACCCTGACCAAATCCGCGCCGCCATCGACCGCTGTCATGCGCTGTTCCCCGTCCTCTCCGAGCGCCGCGATCAGAAGGCCGGCACGCTCTCCGGCGGGGAGCAGCAGATGCTCGCCATCGGCCGGGCGCTCATGGCCCGCCCAAAACTCCTGCTCCTCGACGAGCCGTCGCTGGGTTTGGCCCCGCTGATCGTCCGCAAAATCTTCCAGATCATCCGCGAGATCAACGCCGCCGGCACGACCGTCTTCCTCGTCGAGCAGAATGCCCACATGGCCCTAAGCATCGCCCACCGCGCATACGTGCTCCAGACCGGGCGCGTTATCAAATCTGACAAGGCCTCGAAGCTGCTGGAAGACCCGGACGTGAAGAAGGCGTACCTGGGGGGATGATGCGTGGTATAGTGTCGGGGAGCGAGGCCGTAATGAAAGCGATCAAGATCGAACGCCACTTGGATTTTGACACCCTTCATCTGCCTGAACTGCGAGAACTGGTCGGGCGTGACGTTGAAATTACCGTCGTTGAAAAGATTCGGCCCAGGACGAGGAGCGATCTCTCGAAGATTTCGCGGGAAAGATTGATCTGGACGAAGCTGCCATTCGCGCACTGCGTGAGAAGAGCAAGCTTTGATCCTGGTCGACTCCAGTATCCTCATTCCCTTTCTACGAAAGCCGACAGCCCAATCGCGAGCAGCGCTTCTCGCGGTTGATCCGCACCTCTGCGGCGTTACCCGCGCACGCCAGGAACCAACAGGACTTTGATGATTTATTTCTCGCGTTAGATGGCCTCCTTCAGGCGCCGTTTCCGGACACGCTTTGGCAACAGGTGGGCGCGTCCTGTTCCAACTGCGCACGGGGGGAGTGCAGGTGTCCTTTCAAGACGCTGCGCTGATCTCCCTGGCTCTTCAAGCGGGCGCGCAGGTCTGGACCAACGATAAGGACTTCAAGCATGCGGCCGCGCTGATTCCGCAACTGCAAATTGTATGTCGGGTGAGAAGCCGCGTTGCCACAGCAGGGCCCACACGCGCGTGTCAGTCGCGGGCGGCGCTGGCGTCGGCGCTGATGGCGGGGTGGAGCTTACGGTAGACGTCGGGGTGATTCTCGCGGAGCTGCTGCAGCGTCACCCCGGTCGCCACCATCACCCCGTCCTTCGTCTTCGCCGAATACAGCGGGCCATCGGGGCCGCTCGTGACGCTCACGACGTGGTCGCGGCTGACGAGGTGGACGATCACGTGCCGCCCGTCGGCAATCGGCGTCAGCGGCACGCGCAGATTCTCCTGTCCGATGGCGAGCGCAATAAGGAGGGGGAGCATCACGAGTTCTCCTGCTCCCTCTATCGTCCGGTTTCTCCCGCCGCAACGCAATGCCGCTTCGCGATTTGAAACTCCACGCCCGTTGCCGATAATCGCCCCTCCCAAAACGGCAAGAGCGTATTTTCCGGGAAAGGACCCTTCATGCGACGTGCAAAGATCAGCATCATCGGCGCCGGCAACGTCGGCGCGACCTGCGCCCACTGGGCCGCCTCCAAGGAGCTCGGGGACATTGTCCTGGTTGACATCCCGCAGGTCGAAGGCATGCCGCAGGGCAAGGCGCTGGACCTCTACGAAGCCTCGCCCGTCGAGGGCTACGACTGCAAAATCACCGGGACCACGACCTATGAGCCGACAGCCGACAGCGATGTCGTGATCGTGACGGCGGGCATCGCGCGCAAGCCGGGGATGAGCCGCGACGACCTGATCGCGACCAACACGAACATCGTCAAGAGCGTCGCCGAGAACGTTGCCAAGCACTCGCCCAACGCGGCGATGATCGTGGTCAGCAACCCGCTGGACGCGATGGTGTACGTGGCCTGGAAGGCCAGCGGGTTTCCGACGAAGCGCGTGATCGGCCAGGCTGGCGTGCTCGACACCGCCCGCTACCGCAGCTTCCTCGCCCAGGAGGTCGGCTGCAGCGTCGAGGACGTGCAGGCGCTGCTGCTCGGGGGCCACGGGGACGATATGGTCCCGCTGAAGCGCTATACATTCGCCGGCGGCATTCCGATCACCCAGCTCGTAAAGCCCGAGCGGCTCGAGGAAATCATTAAGCGCGCCCGCAACGGCGGGGCCGAGATCGTGCAACTGCTCAAGACGGGCAGCGCCTATTACGCCCCCGCCGCCGCAACCGTGCAGATGGCCGAGTCCATCATCAAGGACAAGAAGCGCATCCTCCCCTGCGCCGCCTATTGCGACAAGGAATACGGCATCGGCGGCTACTTCGTCGGCGTCCCCTGCGTGCTGGGCACGGCGGGCGTCGAGCGCGTCATCGAGATCGAGTTGGACGACGAGGAACGCAAGATGTTCCAGACCAGCGTCGAGCACGTGAAGGACCTGGTGAAGGTCGTGAAGATGTAGCGCGGAAACGGCAAGACGCAAAACCGTGCTCCCAGAACAATCCACGGCTTTCTAGGCGGAGGTTGTCATCGCTCAGTTGCCGTGTCCCCAGTTTCGCGCGGGCGGAAATAGATGGGTGGAGCATCATCATGACTCATGGCCGTCGTGCCCGCGCGTTCAGCCTCGTCGAAGTGCTCGTGGTAATCGGCATTATCGCGATCCTGCTCGCGATCCTCTTGCCCGTGCTCTCGAAGGTGCGCGAGATGGGGCGGCGGACTGTGTGTGCGCGAAACCTTCAGCAGTCTTATTCCGCCCTGCAGGTTTACGCCAACGCCAATCACAGCAAGTTGCCGCAGCACCCGCTGGCGATGGGCGGGGACGCTTCGTTTCCTTACCACCTGCCGCGCAGCACCGCCGAGGTGCTCGCGCCGCGCGGGACCAGGCGGGACTTTTTGTATTGCCCCAGCGGCGACCTTACACCGACCAACGCGCTTTGGGATGAGCTCGGCCCGGACTCGCGCTTCTGCACCACGGCTTACGCCTGGCTGATCCGCCGCCCGCCCACCGCGCCGCCCCCGCTCAGCCCACCGAAGCGCTACGTTGCCTCCATGAAGGAGCCTAACGCCGCCGCGCTGGAACTTGCCGCCGACCTTGTCTACTCCTTCAAAGGCCGATTCATTGGCTTGGACGTCAACCTCTCCGATGCGGAAAATGACCGGGCCAACCCCAACCAGACAAGCCACCTCCGCTCCGGCGACAAACCTGCTGGCGGGAATATCCTCTTCCTCGACGGCCACGTATCGTGGCGCCCGTTCGAGGACATGTCGATCCGCAACGGCACGTACAACGACTGGTGGTTCTAAAAAAAGCTTGGGGGAGCTTGCGGGCCACCGGCAATTCAACCACACCGCCTCCAATCTAAACCCTCCGCGGCGAAGTAATGTAGAACCGTCGGGCCTCCGACCGGCTACAATTGGCCATGCATGATTCTGCCATGCATGATCCGCACCAGCGCGTTCGGTTTCACCGGCAGCATCACCCTCGGACCAGGGGCACGCTCATGAACGACGTCTTTCCTTTCCTCGCGTCGCGTCGCCGCTTTCTGCGCTGCATCACGACCGGCGCCGCTGCGCTGGTCGCAACGGACCTCTTCGCCCGCGGCGCCCTGGCCGAGGAGCTGACGCGCACGCCGCGGCAGACGGAAGGGCCGTTCTATCCCGACCGGCTTCCCCTCGACACGGACAACGATCTGATCATCCTCAACGATCATCTCACCCCCGCCGTCGGCGAGATCACGCACCTCACCGGCCGCATCCTGGGCGCCTCCGGCAACCCAATCCGCAACGCAGTCGTCGAAATCTGGCAGACCGACGCCAGCGGCGCCTACGTCCACACCCGCAGCGCCAACGCCGAGCAGCGCGACGGCAATTTCCAGGGCTTCGGCCGATTCCTCACCGGCTCCAGCGGCGAATACTACTTCCGCACGATCAAACCCGTCAGCTACCCCGGCCGCACCCCGCATATCCACTACAAGATAAAACTGAAGGGCCGGGAACCGTTCACCACCCAGTGCTACATCAAGGGCCATCCACAAAACGCACGGGACGGCGTGCTGCGCGGCGTGCGCGATGACAAGCAGCGCGCCTCCGTGCAGGTGGATTTCGCCCCCATCCAGGATTCCACCGCGGACGAGCTGGCGGCGCGGTTCGACATCGTCCTGGGGTTCACCCCACAAGCATAAAGGCGCCGAGCAGCCGCGACGAGAACGGCAACCGCGCATGCTAAGCAGAGGACGAAGCCGAACCGCGCCGGTTCCACACCGGCGCATGTGACAAAGCCCGCGCCAAGCGGTATTCATAGGAAACGATGTACCAGACTCGTCTGTCGCTGCTGCGGAGATTGTTGCTGGCGGCGGCGCTCGCCGCCGCAGGTGTTTTCGGCGCCGCCGGGTGCGCGCGCGGGCCGACGGTCATTCCCCCTGCCGAGCGGACGACGATCGACCGCAAGCTCGTGGAGTACCCCGCCGGCGTGGAGTTGCAGGTGGTTGCCCAGGACCTGACCGGACCCGTGGACTGCGCCGTCGACAAGGCCGGCAACCTGATCGTCGCTGAGGGTGGACACGGAAAGTACGACCCGCGCCTCTACGGCATCCGCAAGGATGGCACGACCTTCAACATCTACCCCGCCCATCGGCCGCTCCCGTTCCCACTGAGCTGGATCAAGGGGGGCTTCCGCATCTACGGGCCGGTCGGAGGGATTGCCGTCCACGACGGCCAGATCTTCGTCTCCCACCGGGACCGACACGGCTTCGGCACGATCACCGCCTTTACCTACGACGGGCAGCACCGGACCATCGTCGGCAAGCTCCCTGCTCAGGGCGATTACGGCATGGGCGACATCGCCATCGACCCGTTCCAGGGCCGGCTTTGGTTCGGTGTCGGGGCGGCGACGAACAGCGGGGTAGTGGGGTTGGACAACTGGGCGGCAGGGTGGGTCAAGCGCTATCCGAGCTTCAGCGACAAGCCGTTCACGGAGCTGCGGCTGCTCGGATACCGGTTCGATACGCCCAACCCGCGGGCGGGGCTCTTCGGCGGGAAAGACGTGGCGGGCACGGCGCCGTTCCAGCCGTTCAACAGCCGCTACCGCGGGCGCATCCCTCCGGCAGAGAATGGCCGGCCGACGGCGGCGGTGTACTCCTGCTCCCCGGCCGGCGGAGACCTCCGCGTCGAGGCCTGGGGCATCCGCTTCCCGCGCGGGATCGCCTTCAACGAGGATGGCGTCCCTTACGCAACGAACAACGGCATGGAGCTGCGCGGCACCCGCCCGGTCAAGGACGACCCCGACACGCTGATCCGCATCGTCTCTGTCACCTGGTACGGCTGGCCCGACTTCTCCGCCGATCTGAGGCCCATCTCCGCCCAGCGCTTTCAGCCGCCGCAGGAGCTGCTGGTAACGTATCAGGAGCTCACCGAAGTCATCGACCACGAGGCAAGCGGCCCGCCCGGCTCACGGCTGATGGCGCCGCTGGCTCACCTGGTCAACGGCGTCTTTGAGCCACTTTCCGGCGCCGCGGGCGTCGCCTTCGTTCCACCCGAAGGGCCGCTCGCGCGATACAGCGGCCAGGCCATCGTCGCCCTCAGTGGAGATCGCGCCCCGTTCGCCACGAGCGGCCTGAAGCTCAGGGGCCCCACCGGTTACCGCGTCGTCCGCCTCGACATGAGAAAAGATCCGCGCGAGCGCGAGGTGATCGATTTCGTCCGCAACACCGCAGGCGTTCCCCGCAGTCGCCAGCGGCTTACTTACCACCACGTCGCGCTGGAGCGCCCGGTGGCGGTGACGTTCGACCCCGCCGACGGCTCCATGTACCTGGTCGACTTCGGCGTCCTGGAAATGCGCAAGGGGCGCGAGTTCGTCAAGCCGCGCACGGGCCGGATCTTCAAGCTCGCCCCGCAGGCCACGACGCAAGTGCCCCCGCCGATCGCCGAAGCCGAAGCGCCCGAGCCACCCGGGGCTTCAACAAGCCAGTAGTCCGGTGATCTTCCAGCGCGACGCATGTCCCACCTCGGGGCGAGAAATTCCACGTGCCTGCCATAACTCCCGGCCCCGCCGAGCGCAGCGGCCGGCGCTGATTGACGCAGCCGCGAAAAGTGAGACATTGTGAGACATCGGCTGCGCCGCCCGCCCCGTCTCCGAGTTGAGCTTTTCAAAGAACGCCGGCGGCGGAACTCGCTGCACGATGCGCGCCTATCCCACAGCTCGACCGTGCGCGATCATGTGCACGATCGCGCACAACCATTCGGGGCGCATCGCCAAAAGCCCCGAAAAACAGGCGAAATGATTTTCACAGAAATCGGGATTGCCATAACTCCTTTTTGCGCGCCGGACTCATTCCGCGCTCGCCTCGTCCCATGCCTTGCGCCACAGCTTCTCGATGCGCTTGACCGCCCACGCCTGCTGGTGGGCTTTCATTTCGGCGACAGTCATGTCTCGGCCGAGGTAGCTGCCTTTGAAGCGGAAAAACGCTTCGGTGTCGAACTTCTCCGCCGCGGGTCCCTGTGGTTTGTCGGGGGTGCCGGCCTGCGCGGCGGCGTGCATGGCGGCCAAGCCGATCAGCGGCAACGCGTCGTAGCTCAGCAGCGACACTTCGCAGGTCGCCTGCCACAGGTCGTCCGTCTGGACGAGGTCCTCGACCGTCTTCAAGGCGGCGTCGAAGGCGTCCCAATACAGCGCGCGCGTCTGCGGGAAGTCGGCGTGCTCGTCGTCGACGAGCCGGAACTCCATCTCAAAGTGAACCCGCGGCGCGTTGCGCTTGTGGGCGAAGTACGTCTGGCTCTGGTAATCGATCGTCGCGTGGTGCGGCTGGGTGTTGTCGGCGACATAGTGGGCGAGATAGCCGGCCCACTTGGCGGCGTGCTCGTCGCGGGGGAACTGGCCGGGCTGATCGCTCAATCGGCCGGCGCGGATCGACTCCACCAGCTTCCGGTAACACTCCTCGACGCGGAACGGCAGCATCCCGGCGCGCTCGTAACGCTTGTCCTTCATGTCGCGCGGGATGTCCGCCAGCTTCGGCTTGCCGCTGAGGTCGTGGCGGTAGTCGCGCCGCGCCTCGTCGGAGACGAAGAACTCCAGGTCGATGTAATGCAGCAGGCATGACGGACCAATACGGCAACCCGTCAGTGTTTCGCGGGATAATGCCCATCCGCGCGTTGAGCAGGTATTCGCGCTCCGCGGCCATGTCGCGGGGACCGGGCGTGTTCTGCTCCAGCCACGTCTTCATCGCCGGCGGGGTCGAGGGATCGGCGATCAGCCGGTTGGCGGCGATGCGCGTGAGCTGAACGTGCTCCTTCGTGCTCCAGCCAAACAGGTGCGACGTGAACACTACGAGCACAAACGCAACGAAGGCGACATGGCGTAACATGATCGCACAATAGCGAATTCAGGGACGAAGGCGGAGGGATGGAAAACGAAAAAGCGACGACTTCTCCTGATTCTTACCTGTCCCGCCGCGCCATCGGATCGCCGTATACGGCGAGCTTCACCGCGTAGTCCTCCCCGCTTGCCTGGCCTTTCATAAGCACGAACATCGGGCGGTTGTTGCGCGTGTTCCAGAAGACGGCAACGCCGATGAGCTGGTCGCGCTCGGCGGCGAGGGTCTGGGCGACCCAGTCGGCGGCGGTCGTGTTGGCGCGGGCTTCCTCGGCGTCATCGTAGGGGACGATTTTGCGCTTGTCGGCCTCGGGGACCAGGTCCGAGCGCTTCACGTCGGCGGCAATGTCGCGCGCCAGCGAAACGGGAGGGAACTGGTAGGCATGCGTCCCAAGCAGCTTCCAGTCGGCGGCGGCGTCGATCAGGGTGCGAGCGGCGGCGGGATCGGGGCTCTCAAATGCGCGGACGTGCGCGTCGCGCGCCAGGAGCGAAACCACCTGCGGGACGTTGCCAAGCTCGGTCGCTTTAGCCACTTGCTCGACCGTGCTGCCCCAGGGCGCCGGCGCCGCGTCGGCGGCGGGTCGGGTTGTCTGCGCCGAAGCGGATCCGGTGAGCAACAGAACGACCAGCGCCGCAACAGATCGAGAAGAAATGGGCTTCATCGTTGAACATCATCGGCAGTGACCGCTGCGCGGAGTGAACGGATGGATTATCGGACGGCCTGCCGGCGCGTCGCACCGATTTCCCGCTCCCCCGGCATTGACCGGCGGTTACACTTTCCAGCGAGCACCAGGAGGGCGCGCCGGCGCCGCCGCCGCCGCCGGTGCCAAGTGCGTTCCGCGCGGAGATCCATGGCCCGAACTGAGATCGTAGCTCCCCGCGGCAGCGGTTTGATCGTGATCGCGTCGTTCTGCCTGATCGTCGCGTCGCTGTGGTTCATGCAGGACGTGCTGATCCCGCTCGCGCTGGCGGTCCTGATCAGCTTTCTGCTCGCGCCGCTCGTCACGCGCCTTCAGCGCCTGGGGCTGCACCGGGTCGGCGCCGTGATGGTCGTCGCCATCGCGTGCCTGCTGCTGATCGGCGCGATCGGCTACGTCGTCACCCACGAGGTCTTCGATTTCGCCCGGCAGCTTCCGCAGTACCGCGACGAGATCATCAGCAAGCTCCAGATCGTGCGCGGCGACGGCGCCAGCGCGATGGACAAGGCGGCCGAGGCGATCGACGACGTTCAGAAGGCGGTGAACGAGCCAGCGACGACGCAGGCGCGAGCGCCGACCGAGGCGGAGGCGCGCCTGGGAATCCAGCGCGCGCCGGAAGTTCCCACCGACCCCGCCCGCGGCGACGATAGCGCGGCCCACGACGCCAGCGCAGTCTCCCTGCCCGGCCTGTCAAAGGACAAGCCGCTGTGGACGATCGCCATGCCCGAACCCCAGTCGGCGCTGGAGCGCCTGGGCAAGAACCTCGGGTTGATCCTTGGTCCGTTCGGCATCGCCGGGCTCGTCGTTGTCTTCGTCATCTTCATCCTGATCGGACGCGAGGATCTCCGCGACCGGCTTATCCGGTTGATGGGCCAGGGGCATCTCAACGTCACAACCAGCGCCATCGACGACGCCGGCCAACGCATCAGCAAATATCTTCTGGCGCAGGCGATCGTGAACGGCACTTACGGCGTCGCCATCGCCGTGGGGCTGTGGATCATCGGCGCTACGCTGGGAAGCCAGTCGTTCCCCAACTTCATCCTTTGGGGGCTGCTGTGCGCCGTGCTGCGCTTCATCCCCTACATCGGCCCATGGATCGCGGCCGCCTTTCCGGTTGCGGTGTCGTTCGCGGTATACCCCGGCTATGGCGTGTTCATCGCGACGGGTGTGATGTTCATCGTGATCGAGCTGCTCAGCAATAACCTGATGGAGCCGTGGCTGTATGGGTCGAGCACCGGGATGTCGCCGGTGGCCATTCTCGTGTCGGCGGTGTTCTGGACGTTTTTGTGGGGCCCGGTGGGGCTGTTGCTGGCGACGCCGATGACGGTGTGTCTCGTCGTGCTCGGCAAGTACGTGCCCCAACTGGCGTTTCTCGACGTGCTGCTCGGCGACGAGCCGGTCCTCTCCCCACCCGAGCGCGTCTACCAGCGGCTGCTGGCGATGGACCAGGAGGAAGTGACGGATGTCGCGCACCAGTACCTGCACGAGAAATCGCTCGAGCAGGTGCACGACGAAGTGCTCATGCCCGCGCTGGCGATGGCCGAGCAGGACCGCCACCGCGGGCGACTGGACGAGCGCCGGCAGAAGTTCATCCGAAAGGCCCTTCGCGACGTGATCGAAGAGCTGGGCGACACGCAGCGCCAGCGCGACGAGCAGCAGGCGCGCGCCGAGGCGAAGATGTCCGCCGGGGATGCCGCCGATGCGGTCGTCAGCGCAGCTAAGGGCGTGGTCGATGCCCTCGTGCCCCACAGCAGCAGCAGCGGCGGCGGTAACTCCGGCAACGGCAAGCAGGCATCAGCGAAGAGGGCAAAGCCCGGAGGCTCTGTCGATCTTCACCCGGAGGAGCCGAAGCAGCGCACCCGGCTGCCCAGGGAGTGCACCGTCAACGTGCTCGTCCTCCCCGCGCACGACGAGGCCGACGAGATCATCGCTTTGATGCTCGCACAATTGCTCGATCTTCAGGGATACTGCGCGCACGCCGCTTCCATCTCCTCGCTGGCCGGGGAGATGGTCGAAATGGTCGAGCAGCGCTCGGCGGACGTGGTTGTCGTATCGGCGATGCCCCCCGCCGCCGTCGCACACTCGCGGTACCTGTGCAAGCGCATCAACACCAAGTACCCGGGTGTCCGAATGATCGTCGGCCTGTGGAGCTTCCACGGCGATCTGAAGAAAGCCACCGAGCGCATCACCTGCGTCGGCAGCGTCGCGGTCATGACGACCCTGCGGGAAGCAATGGACCAGATCCACCAGCAGATCCAGCCGCTGTTGATCCGCAGCGAAGCGGCGCCAGCGACGCTTGCGACGTCGGAGTGACGAATGAAGATCGCGAGCTCCTTCCGAGAACCCGGTAGGCTGCGACGGAGGCGCGCTACCGCCCGCGCTTGGCGGCGAGGAACTTTCTCAGCGTCGCCAGCGGCATGCAGTTGATCACGTCCTTTGGCGTCAGCCAGGCGCGTCGCGCCACGTCGATGCCGAAGGGCATCAGGTAGAACTCGCCCGTACTGTGAGCGTCGGTGTTGATCGAGATCATCACCCCGGCGTCATGGGCGTTTTTCGCGTTTACATCGCTGAGGTCCAGCCGCGGGTAGCTCGCGTTGATCTCCATCGCGGTCCCCGTCTTGGCGGCGGACTTGAAAATCCGCTCCAATTCCAGCGGCAACCCATCGCGGCCGTTGATCAGCCGGCCGGTAGGATGGCCGATCACGTTCACGTAGCGGTTGTCGATCGCGCGGAGGAGCCGATCGGTCGCCTTGCGCGTGTCCTGTTTCAGCGAGATGTGCGGGCTGGCGATGACGATGTCCAGCTCCTTCAGCACGTCGTCGTCGTAGTCCATTCGCCCGTCGGCGAGGATGTCCACCTCGGAGCCAGCCAGCAGCGTGATGCCTTTCAATTTGTCCGAGATGCGGTGAACGTTCTCAACGTGGGCGAGCAGCCGCTCCGGCGAAAGTCCGTTGGTCATCGCCAGCGCCTTGGAGTGGTCGGTGATGGCGAGGAACTCGTAGCCGAGCGCCTTGGCGGCCAGCGCCATCTGCTCGATGCTGGCGGTGCCGTCGGATTCGGTTGTATGGGCGTGGAGGTCGCCGCGGATGTCGCTCAGGGTGAGGAGTTTGGGGAGGCGATTCTCCCGGGCCGCGTCGATCTCGCCCCGGTCTTCACGGAGCTCCGGCTCAATGTAGGAGAGGCCCAGGGCCTGGTAGATGTCGGTTTCGGTTGCGGAGGCGAGCGCCGCCACTGGCGGCGGCTTTGCAGGTTGCTTGTCGGTGTCTTCGTAGGCTTCGAGCCTGTAGAGGCCCCACTCGTTGAGCGTCATCTTCTTCTTCAGCGCCAGGGAGCGGATTTTGACGTTGTGCTCCTTGGAGCCTGTGAAATAGAGCAGCGCCGCGCCGAAGTTTTCTTCCGGGACGATGCGCAGGTCGGCCTGCATGCCGTTGGCAATGCGCACGCTGCACTTGCTCTGGCCGGTGACAATGGTCTGGATCGTCCCTGGGAGGTTGCAGAACGCGGCGCTGACGTCGCCGCCGATGGTCGGGTCGTTGATGGCGGCGACGATGTCGAGGTCGGCGATCGTCTCGCGGCGGCGCCGCAAGCTCCCGGCCAGCTCGGCGCGGACGACGCCTTGGATCTTCCGCACCTCCGCCAGCAGCGCCTCCCCCTGCTCCGTCGCCTGCGGGATGCCCGTGCGCCGCTGCACCGGCCCGCTTGCCGCGGCCGACTTGTAGCGATCGATTCCCGCCTTGATCGTCGTAAGTTTCTTCTCGCCCAGCCCCTTGACCCCCTTCAGCGCGCCGCTCGCCAGCGCCTCTTCCAGCTCCGCCAGGCCGGTAATCCCCCGCTCCTTCCACAGCATGTTGATCGTCTTCGGCCCCAGCCCCTCGATCGACATCAGCGGGACGAGCCCGGCCGGCACGGTTGTGGCCACCTCCTCGAATACCGCACTCTTCCCCGTCTGGATAAACTCCTCGATGATCTGCTGGCTGCCCTTTCCGATGCCCTCGATCTCGCAGAGCTTCCCCTCCTCCATGCACTTTTTGAAGTCGATGTTGGAGTCGCGGATGATCCGCCCGACTTTCTGGAACGCGATCACCTTGAACACGTTGTCGCCGCGCAGCTCCATGAGCGCTGCCAGTGAATGAAAGAGCTCGGCGAGCTGCTCGTTGAGGGACATGGCCGCGATTCTACGCGCCGGCTTCCCGCGCCGCGACGCGACCAGCACGGCCTGCGCGGTGCTTTGCCTTTTCCGAGGGTGCCTGTCACCCTCCGGTCAGCTCCAGCACCTCCATACATCACGCGTCAACAACGCAAGGACTTGCTCGAAGCTCCTCTTGTTGCGCGTCTTTGTCACCGGGTGGATTGGCGGTGGAGAACTTGTCGCCGACCGTGCGGCAATTGTTAGGGCTGTGCGGGCGGGGTATAACCCCGCGATGGCTGGTACGTTCACTCACCTTCACGTTCACACGCATTACTCCCTGCTCGACGGCGCCTGCCGCTGCTCAGACCTCGTCAAGCGGACAAAAGCGCTGGGGATGGATTCTCTCGCCATCAGTGACCACGGGTGCATGTACGGCGTGATCGAGTTTTATAACGAGGCGAAGAAGGAGGGGATCAAGCCGATCCTCGGGATGGAGGCCTACATGGCCCCCGGAGATCGGCGGGATCGGCAGCAGGTCAACGGCGAGTCGGCGTTTCACCTGCTGCTGCTGGCGCAGGACCTGGAGGGGTACCAGAACCTCATCAAGCTGTCGTCGATCGCTTACCGCGAGGGGTTTTACTACAAGCCGCGGATCGATAAGGAAGTTCTGCGCCAGTACAGCAAGGGGATTATCGCCACCAGCGCCTGCCTGGGCGGGGAGGTCGCGTCGTCGCTCATCAAGCGCGATGCCAAGGCCGCCCGCGCCGCGGCTCAAGTCTACGCGGAAATCTTCGGCGAGCGGTTCTTCATCGAGGTCCAGAAGCACATCAAGCAGCAGGATCAGGTCAACCCCGAGCTCGTCGAGGTGGCGAAAAAGCTGGGCGTCGGGCTGGTGGCGACGAACGATGTGCACTTCCTCAACAAGGAGGACCA
Organism: Tepidisphaeraceae bacterium; assembly: GCA_035936155.1. Lineage (GTDB taxonomy): Bacteria > Planctomycetota > Phycisphaerae > Tepidisphaerales > Tepidisphaeraceae > DASYWJ01. The sequence continues at coordinate 42,650 of DASYWJ010000029.1, forward strand.
CTTCGCCCATGATGTGCTGTGTTGCATCAGCATGGGGAAGCTACAGACCAACGAGGGACGGCTGAAATACCCGACGGAACTGTACCTCAAGAGCCCGCAGGAAATGCAGGAGGTGCTCGGCCACTACGACGGCGCGATCGACAACACCGCCCGGATCGCGGCGATGTGCAACGTTGAGCTGGATTTCTCCAAACGCTACGCACCGGTCTACCGCGTGCCGAAGGACAAGCTGTTATCGAAAGGTAGCACGGGTTTTCAACCCGTGCAGGGAGAAGAACCAGAACACGGGTTGGAAACCCGTGCTACCCAAGACGACGAGCGCTACCTCCGCCAACTCTGCGAGGAGGGGCTCGTCTGGCGATATGGCACGACCGAGGTATCGCCGGCCGTTCGCGAGCGGCTGGAGAAGGAAATCGACATCATCGCGATGAAGGGGTTCTGCTCCTACTTCCTGATCGTCTGGGACTTCTGCAACTACGCGCGCGACAACGGCATCCCCGTCGGCGCTCGCGGCTCGGGCGTCGGCACCATGGTCGGATACCTGCTTGGGCTCTGCAACGTCGATCCGATCACCTATGGACTGCTGTTCGAGCGGTTCATGGACCCCAGCCGCAACGAAATGCCCGATATCGACATCGACATCTGCCAGGACGGCCGGGGGAAAGTGATCGATTATGTCCGCCAGAAATACGGGCACGTCGCGCAGATCATCACGTTTGGCACGCTGGCGGCGAAGGCGGCGTGCAAGGACGTCGGCCGCGTGCTCGGCGTGCCGCTGGCGGAGATCGACAAGCTCACGAAGCTGATCCCCGGCGTCCCGAACATGACGCTGGACAAGGCCATGAAGCAGGTGCCGGAGCTGGCGGACCTGTACAACGCAAACCCCACGATCAAGCAGGTGATCGACCTCGGGAAGAAGCTCGAAGGGCTCTGCCGCAACGCGGGGGTTCACGCGGCCGGCGTGATCATCGCCGACCAGCCGCTCGACGGCGTCATCCCGCTCTGCCGGGACAAGGAAGACAACGTCCTCACGCAGTTTGAAGGCCCCATCGCCGAGAAGTGCGGCCTGCTGAAGATGGACTTCCTCGGCCTCCGCACGCTCACGACGCTGACGCGCTCGATCGAACTCGAACACCAGACGCGCGACATCCGCCCGGTCAAGTGGCTGCCCACGCAGCCCCCGCCGCCGATGGATGAGAAAGGTCGAATCGACATCGAGAAGACCGACCTGACGGATGCAAACGTGTTCAAGCTCTTCCAGCGCGGGGAGACCAAGGGCGTGTTCCAGTTCGAATCCGGCGGGATGCAGGACCTGCTGATGAAGATGCAGCCGGACCGCATCGAAGACCTGATCGCCGCCAACGCGTTGTATCGCCCGGGGCCGATGGAGCTGATCCCGACCTACTGCGCCCGCAAGCATGGGCGGGAGAAGGTCCCGGAAGTGCATCCGCTCATGGATGAAATCCTGCGAGAAACCTACGGAATTATGGTTTATCAAGAGCAGGTGATGCAGATCTTCAACCAGCTCGGCGGGATCGAGCTGGCCAACGCGTACAAGCTGATCAAGGCGATCAGCAAGAAGACGATCGATGTCATCGCCAAGTTCCAGCCGGCGTTTATCGAAGGCACGATGGCTAAGGGCGTCAGCCGGGAGAAGGCCGAGGAGATCTTCGATCTGATCCTGAAGTTCGGCGGGTACGGGTTCAACAAGAGTCACTCGAGCCGCTACGCGATCGTCGCGTACCAGACGGCGTACATGAAGACGTACCACCCCGTGGAGTACATGGCGTCCGTGCTGACGTACGAAATGGGCGACTCGACGAAGATGGTCGAATACATCGAGGAGTGCAAGCGCATGACGCTGCTGGACGGCAGCCGCGGCATCGGCGTGCTCCCGCCGGACATCAACATTTCGGACAAAGACTTCACGCCGGTCTACGTGGATGAGGAAGGCACGAAGCTACGAAGGCACAAAGGCACGAAGGGGAAGAAAGGCGTGATCCGGTTCGGTCTCACCGCGGTGCGCGGGGTGGGGGAGAAGGCGGTCGAGGCGATCGTCGAGGAGCGGACGAAGGGCGGGGCGTTCCGCAGCCTGTATGACTTCACCGAGCGCGTCGACCAGCGGCAGGTGACGCGCGGGACGCTCGAAGCGCTGATCAAGTGCGGCGCGTTCTCCAGCGTCAGCCCCAAGCGCGCCCCGCTGCTGGAGATCCTCGAGAAAGCCGTCGAGATGGGCCAGCAGAGCCAGCACGACAAGCGCAGCGGTCAGTTGAATATGTTTGGTTCGACAGGCTCACCAGAGGCGGCGCAGAGCATCGCGCAGACGATGGGAAATGCGCTGCCGGACGTGGAGGAAATCCCCAGCGCCGAGCTGCTGAAATTCGAGAAGGAACTCCTGGGCTTCTACATCACAAGCCATCCGCTGGCCGAGCACCAGGCGGCCCTGGAGCGCTACAGCACCGCCAGCACGAAAGAGGCGATGAATTTGCCCGAGGGCACGGAGGTGATGATCGGCGGGATGCTGTCGGCCGTTCGGCCCAAGGTCGCCAAGAGCGGGCGCAGCGCCGGGATGAAGTGGGCGATCCTCGAGCTGGAAGACCTCGAGGGCAAGATCGAGGGGATGTGCTTCGCCGAGTCGTACGCGGACATTACAACGCGTTACGCCGGCGTGCTGACGAGCGAGCGCATCGTGTTCGTCAAGGGCAAGGTCGACAGGAAGCGCGAGACGCCGTCCCTGATGGTCAACGACGTGCTGCCCATCGAGGCGGCCGTCGAGAAGCTGACGACGAACATCGGCGTCAAACTCGACCGCAGGCGACATCCCGACGACGTGCTCCCCCAGCTCGCCGTCGTGCTCGGGAACCACCCGGGGAAGAAGGACTTTTTCATCCAAGTCGCCACGAGCGACGGGAAAAGAGTGTCGATGCGGATCGGCGGCGAGCGCGGCGTGCGCATCACCAAGGCGTTGGTTGACGACCTTCAGCAGTTGCTCGGCAGCGAGTCTCTCATGCTCGCCGGCGAAGGCTCCCGCCGCGCCAGGCGGTTGCAGCAGCAGGCGCTGTTCAAGGAAGAGCAGCCATCGGACGAGCTCGATACGTCCACCGTGATTGAAGCCGAAATCGCCGGCTACGTCCCCCTGGGTGGGGACGATATTTCGGACTGATGCCGCACATGCGGCGGGCGATCATAATGCGAAGCGCATGCTCGAATCCATCGACCACGTGAACATCGTCGTGAACGACCTGCCGCGGATGACGCAGTTTTATACGCGCGTGCTCGGCCTGCGCGAGACGAAGCGCGTGACCATCAGCGGCGCGTGGATCGACCAGACGGTTGGACTCCGCGACGTGACGGCCGAGTGCGTGTACCTGGATCTGGGGCAGGGCCCGCGAATCGAGCTGCTGAAATACGTCCACCCGCCCGCGCTGCGTCCCGGCGAGCTTGGCACGTCGAATACGCCGGGGCTGCGCCACATCGCGTTCCGCGTTGACGACATCGACGCCGCTATGGCGCGCCTGCGCGAGGCCAGCGTGACGTTCTTCAGCGGAATTCAGGACGTGCCGCCGTCGCAGGTGACCTACGCCGGCGGCGTGCGCAAGCGGCTGGTCTACTTCCACGACCCGGAGGGCAACCTGCTGGAGCTGTGCGAATACAAGCCGCCGCCCGGCGCAGCGGCGCCGTAAGCAGCTTTTGCCCACTACTCCACCGCCTCGCGCAGCTTGCAAAATACCTTCGCAAGATCGGCAGACTGGTAATGCGCGTTCAATCCGCTCGGGTTCGGCAGGACCCAGATGGACGTGGCGCCGATAGTCTCGTCCTGCCGGCCTACCTTGGCCTTGGGGCGGCCGAATGCAACGCGGTACGCGCCGACGCCGAGCACCGCGAGGACCTTGGGCTGATGCCGTTTCACTTTGGCAATCAGCTCTTGGCCGCCCGCGCGGATCTCCTCATCGGAGAGTTCATCGGCCGCCGCGGTGGTGCGGGCGACGATGTTGGTGATGCCGTAGCCGAGCGGGAGCAGCTCGAACTCCTCGAATGGCGAGAACAGGCGCGGCGTGAAGCCGGCGGCGAACAGCGCGGGCCAGAACCGGTTGCCCGGCCGGCCGAAGTGGTGCCCGATCGCAGCGGTGTACAGGCCGGGGTTGATGCCGCAGAACAGGACCTTCAGGTTCAGCGCAATCAGATCCGGCACCGTCTTGCCTGCGGCAGCGAGAATCTGCTGGCGCGTTGGTCTCCAGGGCTGTTGCGGCATGGATCAATTACGATTGTTACCGCATAGGCGCAGAGGGCGCACAGCGAAATGGAGGTGCAACCCCACTGCCTTTTCCTCCGCGCCCTCTGCGCCTCTGCGGTGGATCTCCTCTCATTCATCAGTAGTGAAATCCGTTTCCGCGCAGGTGCGTGAATGACGCACCGTCGTTGAGCATCTGTCCGGCGACAACCTCTGCGAGGAAGACGTCGTGATCGGCGTCGAACGCACATGACGCCTTGACGCGGCATTCGAGGTACGCCAGCGCGTCAGCGAGGACGACGGCGCCATTGGCCGTGCGGGTGGTGCGGACACCCTCGAACGGGTCGGCGCCCGCGGGGACGCCGCGGGCATATTTCTTCATCAGCGAGGTGTCCCCTTCGGGAAGAACCGACAGCGCGAAAGCCGCGCCGGGACGGCTCAGCGCCGCGTGGGCCGCTCGCTCTTTCGCAATTGCGACGCTCACGCTGGGCGGCGCGAACGCCGCCTGCTGGACCCAGCTGACCATCATCGCCAACGGCTCGTTTTCCTGCGTCATTGTGAGGATGAACACGCCGCTGGGAATGCGCCCCAGGGCGCGGCCGATCGTGAATTTCACGTCATCCGGAACATGCATGCGGACCTCCGTCGATCTGTTGTAGCGGACATGGCGCGCCGGTGCTACGGTTGCGGCATGGACGAGATCGACCCGCGTCCGCCCAGCGCCGCCTTCGACGCCTACTTCTGCCCCGACTGCGAGCTTGGGGTGGTCGGGGTCGAGGGTGAGCCGCATCTGCTCCACTGCGAGCGCTGCGGAAAGTACTTCGCTGTTCCGATGGACGAGCGCACCGCCGAGCAGGAAGACGAGACAAGCCGCGAGAGTGAGCTGAGCGGGCTGCGCATCCGCCAGCTGGCCGGGGCGCGGCGGGCGGCGTATCGGTCGCGGTCATACTGTGTCATCGGCGCGCTCGTCTGCGTCGTGGGGGTTGTGCAATTGACATGGATGAGCGTCCGCCTCATTCGGGCGACAGGGTTTGGGTGGCAGCATATCGCTTATGCGCTCATCGCGCTTCTCGCGGCGTGGGGGGCGATTTACTTCTTCCGCAAGGCGGTGGAACTGGATCGGGAGGCGAAGCAGTCGTCGCTGCCGGCGCCGGCCGCTGAACCGGACTTCACGCCACTGAGCGATGGGAGCCAGCGGTGGAAGAGTCTGGAGGATGTTCGATGAGGAGAGATCGTGGTCCTCGCGCTCCCGCGTGGGGCGGGTCGTGGGCGTGGGGCGACAGGGTCACTGAAGTCACCCCGCCACTCAAATGTGAATCACAGTTGCCCGGCACACTCGGGCGCCTACGCCGCCTGGGCGCCGCAGCATTTTTTGTATTTTTTGCCGCTGCCGCAGGGGCAGTTCTCGTTGCGACCGACTTTGGGCTGATTGCGGACGATCGTCTTGATCTTGGCGCCGTCGCCCTGCGGTTGCTCGGATGATGCGGCCATTTCGCCGCCGCCCCCCGCGGGGGCGGGGACGCCCTGGTCGGCGGTCTGGCGGAGGTTCTCGCTCACGCCGTAGCCGCCGGTGTCCGCGTGCGTCGCGGCCGTGACGTGGTACGCGCTGCGCGTCTGCGCCTGGCCGACCACGCGGGCGCGGAAGATCAGGTCGGTGACCTTGTCCCGCACGCCGGCCATCATCTCCTGGAAGAAGCGATAGCCTTCCTTCTTGTACAGCACGCGCGGGTCACGCTCGGCGAACGCCTGCAGCCCGATGCCCCCCTTGAGCTGGTCCATTGCGTAGAGGTGGTCCTTCCAGCTCTGGTCGAAGATCTGGATGAGGACGAACTGCTCGAGGTCGGTCAATTCCCTGCGCAGGAACTGCCGCGCGGCGTTGATCATGACGTCGCGCGGGGTGACCGCGCCGTCGCCGTCGCGATCGCCAACAGATGCTTCGCTCTTGCCGCGCTGCGTCCTTGATTCCAGGTCGGCCACGGTCAGGCCGATCGGGAAGCGCGCATTGAACTCAGTCACGAGGCGCTCGTTCGCATTCCCGCCCCGCCGCATGATCGCGTCGATCGCGTTGTCGATCCGGCCGTCGCCCATCCACTCCTGCTGATAGCCGATGAGCTCCTCGCGCAGCTTGCGGAGCGAGGTGCCCTGGACGTGCGCTACGGACAGCTCCACGCCGAACTTCGCGCGCACCCACGCGCGGAGGTAGTCGGCGGCGTAGGGGTTGTCGATGCTGCTCGCTCCCTGGACGCTCGTGGCGAAAGTGAGCGTGTGATCGACGGGATACTCGATCTCACGACGGGCGTAGGCGGCGCGGGCGCGGCCCTCGATCAGGTCGACGATCTCGGCCGGCGGTTTGCGCACGACGCGCCCGCCGCGCTCGTCGAGGATCATCTCCTCGGGCTTGATCTCGATGCCGAACTTGTCGCGCGCCCAGTTGGCCAGCTCGGTCTCGGCGTAGTGCGGCACGAGGTACTTGGCCAGCCCCGCCGCGTCGCGCGCGTTGATCTGCTCGATGGCTGAGGCCGCGAGCTTCTCCTCCAGCTCGTGGGCGTCCATCGAGCGGATCTGGTTGAGGCTCAGCTGCACCTGGAATCGGCTCATCGCCCAGCTTTGCAGCCCCTTGACGTCCCAGGCCGTGCGGTCTTCGGTGTCTTCGCCGATGAACTCGCCCAGCGTGGCGGTGATGTTCGTGACAGCCTCGTTGCGGGCCTGGTCCTTGATGTAGCTCTCGAGCTCATTGATCGAGGTCAGCCCGCGGAGATCGCCGGGGTCGATGTTGACCTCGAAGTTCACGCGCGCCCATTCGGCGATGACCGTCGAGACATAGTCGTTGGTGATGTACTTCTCGACCGCATCGTTGATCGCGTCGCCGATCATGCTCCAGATCACCTGGTCGACGTCGCGGCCCTCCAGCACCTGCTGGCGCATGCCGTAGAAGGTCGTCCGCTGGTGGTCCATCACCTCGTCGTATTCCAGGAGGTTTTTGCGGCTGAGGAAATTCCGCTCCTCGACCTTCTTTTGCGCGCGAAGGATGCCCTTGCTGATGCGCTTGTCCTCGATGGCCATGCCCTCTTCCATGCCCAGCCAGCCGAGGACCTTGATGGTCCACTCGCCGGCGAACATCGCCATGAGGTCGTCCTTCAGGGAGACGTAGAAGCGGCTGGAGCCCGGGTCGCCCTGGCGCCCGCCGCGGCCGCGCAGCTGGTTGTCGATGCGGCGGGCGGTATGGCGCTCGGTGCCGATCACGTGCAGCCCACCGGCGGCGTGGGCCTCGGGGGACAATTTGATGTCCGTCCCGCGTCCTGCCATGTTCGTGGCGATCGTCACATTGCCGACGGTCTCGCCGTGCGCGTTTTTGTGCTGCTGCCCCGCGACGGCGACGATCTGCGCCTCGCGCTCGTGGTACTTGGCGTTGAGCACCTCGTGCTCGATGCCGTACTTGCGCTTGAGCAGCGTCGAGAGCATTTCGCTCTTCTCGACGCTGGTCGTGCCCACGAGAACCGGTCGGCCCTTGTCCGAAACCTCCTTGATCTCCTCGAGAATGGCCGTCCACTTCTCCTCTTCGGTGCGATAAACGCGATCTTCGCCGTCCTCGCGGATGACCGGACGGTTGGTCGGGATGGTCACGACTTCCAGCTTGTAGATCTTCGCGAACTCCTCGGCTTCCGTCTGGGCGGTGCCCGTCATGCCGGCCAGCGCCTTATAGAGCTTGAAGAAGTTCTGCAGCGTGATCGTCGCCAGCGTCTGCGTCTCGGTCTTGATCGGGACGCGTTCCTTGGCCTCGACGGCCTGGTGCAGCCCGTCGGACCACTGCCGGCCAGTCATCTTTCGGCCGGTGTACTCGTCGACAATGACCACTTCCATTTCGCCGCGCGGGCCGCGCTCGACGACGTAGTCCTTGTCCTTCTCGTACACCACGTGAGCGCGGAGCGACTGCTCCATCAGGTGCGGCCACTCCATGTTTGCCCCGACGTAGAACGACCCGACACCGGCGGCCTCCTGGGCGGCGGCGATGCCGTCGTGCGTCATGTGGGCGCTCTTCTTGTCCAGCTCCACCTCGTAATACTGCGTGAGCCCGGCCTTGCGCGCCTCGGCCTCTTCGAGCTGTTTCTCGGCCTCGGCGCGGCGCTGGCGGGCCTTTTCCTTCTGGTCCTTTTCCCTGGCCTTCTCCTCGTCGCCCTCGGCGGCCTTGATCGCGCGCTTGGCGGCGTCAACAGCCTTCTCCGCCTGTGCCCAGGGCTTGTGCAACTCGATGAGCTTGCGCGCCACGGTGTCGGCGGCGCGGTACTTCGGCGCATCGTCGTGGGCGGCGCCGGAGATGATCAGCGGCGTGCGCGCCTCGTCGATCAGGATCGAGTCCACCTCGTCGACAATCGCGAAATCCAGCGGCCCCTGCACCTGCAGGTCGGCGCGCTCCTTCATGTTGTCGCGGAGGTAGTCGAAACCAAACTCGCTGTTCGTGCCGTAGGTGATGTCGCGCTCGTACATCTCCCGGCGACTCGCGCCGCCGGGCTCCATCTCGCTCTGGATGTACCCGACCGTGATGCCGAGGTTGTCAAACGCCGGCTTCAGCCACATCGCGTCGCGGCGAACGAGGTAGTCATTCACGGTCACGACATGGCAGTGCAGCCCCTCGAGCACGCGCATGAAACACGCGAGCGGCGCCACGAACGTCTTGCCCTCGCCCGTGGCCATCTCCGCAATCTTGCCTTCGTACAGCACCAGTCCGCCGATCAGCTGCACGTCAAACGGCCGCGCCCGGAACGGCGGGCGAGACTCGGGGTAAAGCTTGCGCACCGCATCGTAGATCTCGCGCGGGATCGCGACCTGCTGCCACGACTCGCCGGTCGCGATCATGTGCCGCTGCACCGAGTCGTACGCCTCGAGCATCGCGTCATCGAGCTTGTCGGGGTCGAAGTTCTGCTCGGGGTTGAAGATCTCGCGGATGCCGATGTGCCGGTCCATCGACTCCCGAATAATTGCGAAGGCCTCGGGAAGCACGTCTCCCGACCTCAACAGGCCGCCGGTCACACCAGCGCGGAGCTCCTGCGTCCGAGCACGGAGCTGCTCATCAGTCATCACCTGGACCTTCGGCTCAAACGAATTGATCTGCTCGACGATGCGGCGATAGCGCTTGAGGAGCCGCTCGTTGCGGCTGCCGAACACCTTGGTCAGAACTTTCTGGACGGAGAGGGCCATGGAACACCTTCTGGGATTGGCAGTTTGCGATTTGCGATTTGCGAATAAAGACGAAGCGCCCGCGCGCGATGCATGGAATCTGCGCGCGAAACGAATAGGCGTGTTTACAGCGTTGGGGGCGGAAGTCGGAACCGGAACGGCGAAGCATCGGATGCGTGCGACAGCGCTGGCGAGGCTGCTTCAGCCGACGCGAGCGTCGACGTGACGCACCCCACCACCCGCCGGTCCTCGACGAATCGAATGGTCGGAACGACCCGCTGAAAGCTCGCGCTCAGCTTGCTGGCCACCGTCCGCGCCAGGTTCGCGACCTGTGGCCGCGCCTGGGGCGCAGCCGTGGCCACGCGATCGGCGCACAGCGCCGTCGCCACCACCACCGCGGCCAGAACGTGTCGGCTTCGTCGCATTGGGACAGTCCCGAGTATCGCCGCCGTCTCCCGGCAGCGTCAAGCGGACATGACATTATACGTCGGGACGCGCCGCCGTGTTTCTCGATGGAAAATGCCACGTTATTGTCTCGGCAGCCACCACAACGCATGCACTGCCGCAAAACGCCGATCCTCCTGGTCCTATTGGCGCTGACCGCATCAGTGCGGGCTGAGCCCGCCGTGACAGTGGAAGTCGGCTGGGGCAACACCTACCGGGCGGGGCGGTGGAATCCCCTGTACGTGACGGCCGAATCCACTCCGCCGCGGGAGGTGATCGCCCAGATCGAGGGGATTACGCAGGCTCCGCACGCGATGACCGTCTATAACCGCTTCGCCCTGAGCCCCGCTTCAAGCACCCACACGGTCTACTTCCCGCTGGGTGAGGCCTATGAGCTGGCGGAAACTGTCCTGACGCTTCGGGACGCGCAGACGCGCAAGCGCCTCGCGAGCACGCGGCTGGCCATGACCCCGCCGGTGCAGCAGGCGCCGTTTGGTGAACCGATGATCGGCGTCAGCGGGGACTTGGGAACGTTTAGCTTGCTGAAAGGCCAGTTCGAGGGGGCCGCGACGGTGGGCTACGTCGCGCAGCCCTACCTCCCGGTGGTGCCCGCGGGGTATGACGCGCTGGACGTGCTGATGCTCAACGCGCCGGAGCTATCGAAGATCGACCAGGACCAGCAGCGGGCGATGATCGAGTGGATCCGCGCCGGCGGGACGCTGGTCCTCTGGCCCGGCGCGGGCGCGACGCCCGAGAGCGGCCCGCTCATCGACGCCCTCCCCGCGATGATCGGTGAAAGCCAGCTGATCGACCTCGATCCTAAAGTGGTGGAGAGCGTGGGATTGGCGCGCATCGCCCGGATCGGTGCGCGACGCCTCATCCCGGTGCCCGATTCCGAGCCAATCGCGCTCATTGGCGAGCGGATCACCGGTTTCCGCCGCCCTACCGGGTTTGGGCAGATCGTGATCGCGCCGATCGACCTGGCGACGCTGCGCTTCACGTCCAATCTCGCCGTCCAGAAGTTCTGGGGCTCCATGCTGCACGGCGTGCCGGACCGCACGCGCGACAATCAGCCGGACGCGACCGTCACCCGCTGGCTGCGCGACACCTCGGCCGGGAGGGCGCGCGTTGTCCCCCTCTGGCTCATTGTTGCCCTCGCGATCGTGGGCCCGCTCGACAGCCTGCTGCTGAAACTCCTGCGCCGCCGACCGTGGACGCTCGTGACCGTTCTGGGCTGGGCGGGCCTGATCGCGGCGGTGACGCACAACGTCCGGGAGCAGAATCGGGAGCGGCCGGTGGAATATCGCACCGTTCGCATCATTGACGAGGTGGACCGCGCCGCCGCGATCGTGACGGATTTCGTAGCCGTGCGCTGGCCGGAGGGTGAATCACTTGCGTTTCCCGAGGAGCGCGGCGCATGGTGGCGACCGGCGATCGATCCGACCGATCCGCCAACCTCCCCCCGCAGCGAGTTCCACGCCGAACAGAGCGAGGCCGGCACGTGGCCCGTGCGCCTGCCGGCGCAGGTCCCGACGCCGCACGTGCTTGAGGTGCAGCGGTGGACCGCGTCGCCGTCGGTGATCGATGCTTCGCTCGCCGTGAGGAGCGCGCAGATCACCGGCAAGATCACCAACCGCGGCGAGCGCCCGCTCCGCAAGGTCCGCATCCGCACCGCCACGGGCGTCGCGCAGCTCGATGTGCCGCAGATCGAGCCGGGCGAAACAGCCGAGGTCAGCGCAGCCATCAACGCCGACGATGGCTCTCTCCAGATGCCCCCGCCCGAGCGCTTCTACACCGAGCGGCGAGCCAGCGATGCCCCAATCCCGCTCCCGGACTACGCCGCCGTCGAAGCTTCCACCTTCCTTCGCTCCACCCGGATCGCGGAGTTGTTGGCGCGCGGCGAGCGCGCCTGCGTCTATGCCGAAATTGAAGATCCTGCGCCGCCGGCGGAACTACCCGCACCGGTGAATCAAAAGCACCTGGCATTCGTGCGGTCGCTGGTGCGGCTCCAGTCGCCGTGAAGGGGTGTGTCTACCTCGGATTGGTCCGCCGGCGATTCTCTGGCAGCAGCCGCCACGTCAGTCCCGGAAACTTCCCGAAGTCCCGGTCGGCCGTCACCCACTCATCATCCCGATCGATGGCGAAGGCGGCGAGGTAGGCGTCAGGCACCAGCTTCCCTGTCGCGTTCGTCACCCGACAAAGCTGGTCGAAAATGGCCCAGTGCCGCTCACCCGGCTGCACGATGATGCAGTTTGGCGCCGACGTCATCGCGGCGCAGAAATCCAGCGCTTCTGATGTGGGGCTCGGAGGGTGAAATGCGCGCTGCGTCACGATCCGCACGAAGCTGCTCAACGCAATCTGCGGAACCCCGAACGCCCGTTCATCCGTCAGCAGCGCCTTCACGAATTCGGCGACGGCCGGGTGTTGGGGGAGTTCCGTACGGTGCGCGTAGACGAGCAGGTTAACGTCGAGGAGAAGCACGGCCGCCCTCTATGATCCCCCTCGCCTCGTCCTCGTACATCTCCTCGATCGCCTGCCGGTACTGCTCCTCGGTGATGGGGTTGCTCGGATCCCCGACCGTCGGCAGGATGATGGGCTTCCGGGGCGCAGTGGCGGCGGTGCCGTCGGCGAGCAGGCGCATCACCGCCTCTTCGATGACCTGCGTGAACGTGCGGTCGTGCTTGCGGGCGTACTGCTTCGCCCGGCGGGCCAGTTCCTCGTTCATGCGGATAGTGGTTCGCATGTCGTCATTATCGGCAGCTGACATACGTATGTCTACTTTCGATTTGAAAGACGCCGGCGCGCCCGCAAGATAGACTGTCTGGCACATGGACATCGTCACCGCCATCACCGGGGCCAGCGGCGCGCTGTACGCGCAGCGGTTCATTCAGGGGCTCGTCGCCGCGGGGGTGAATGTGCACCTGGTCGTCTCGCCGCTGGGACGGCGGCTGTTGCATGACGAGCTGGGCATGGAGACCGTCGATCTGGATTTCTTCGCAGGCGCCCAAAAGCACACGATCACCCTCTACCCCTACAACGACGTCGGCAGCAAGCTCGCCAGCGGCAGCTTTCTGCATGACGGCATGGTGATCATCCCCTGCTCGAGCAACACGCTGGGCGAAATCGCGCACGGCCTTGGCGGCAACCTCATCTCCCGCGCGGCGGCGGTGACACTGAAAGAGCGGCGCAAGCTGATCATCGCGCACCGGGAGATGCCGCTGTCGCCGATCGACGTGACCAACTACAAGATCCTCACCGACGCCGGCGCCATCGTCGCGCCGACCAATCCGGGCTTCTACCTGAACCCCACGACGGTCGGCGAGGTCGTTGATTTCGTCGCCGGAAAGCTGCTGGACCTGATCGGCGTCCGCCATGCGCTGGACACGCGCTGGGACCCGAAACACGTCCGCCCGCCGGCGACGATCTAAAGGACGAGCGCGTGAGCGGATCGGCACGATCTGACAATCTGAGCATTCTCGCGCGTAAGCGGACACTCCAAGCAGCGGTGCGAGGTGAACGGTGATCGTCCTGTCGCGCAAGGTGGACGAGTGGGTGCAGGTAGGCGCGGACGTGCTGCTGTCGCCGACTGATATCGACGCGCGAATCGTCCGCCTCATCGTCAAGGGCCGGATGATCGGTGGGTCCGACGATGGGCAGACGTTTGAGCGCGTGCACGAGGCGTCGCGCGGGCAGACGTTCCCGATCGGGCCGTTCGTGCACGTGGCGGTGATGGACATCCGCCCGCCCGTCGTGCAGCTCGGGTTCGATGTGCCCCGGCACCTGCCGGTGCACACGAAGGAGCACGCCGACGCGCTGCGGCGCAAGAAGGAAAAGGACGGATGAGGCCTTCGCCGATGACGATCGATCCCCCCGCCGGCATGGCCGCGCTGTCACTTCCCGACAAATGCCGGACGTTCGCCGCCGACATCAAATTCAGCCATACGGTCTTCGCGATGCCGTGGGCGATCCTCGCTGCCGTGATGGCGTGGGAGATCGTGCGCGGGCCGCTGGCGGGGAAGCTGGCGCTGGTCGTTGTCTGCATGGTCGCGGCCCGCACCGTCGCGATGGTGTCGAATCGGCTGCTAGATGCCGGGATCGACGCGAAAAACCCTCGAACCGCGCTGCGGGCGGTGCCCAGCGGGAAGCTGTCGCGGTCATTCATGGCGGCTGTCCTCTGTCTCTGCTCCGTTGTCTTCATTGTCGCGACGGCGGCGTTCTGGCTGGTCTACGGCAACCACTGGCCCCTGGTCCTGTCGGCGCCCGTGCTGCTGTTCGTCAGCGCTTACCCGCTGCTCAAGCGGTTCACGCGGTTGTGTCACTATTACCTGGGGGCCGCCCTGGCACTGGCGCCGGTGTGCGCGTGGGTGGCAATAGCGGGATCCATGACATGGCCGCCGATCATCATGGCGCTGGCGGTCCTCACGTGGACGGCGGGGTTCGACATCATCTACGCGTGCCAGGATTACGACTGCGACGTGCGGGATGGAATCAGCTCCGTGCCGGCGAAGATGGGCATCGCGCGGGCGCTGTGGGTGAGCCGATTGACGCACGTCGCCTGCGTCGCGCTGCTGATAACGCTCGGCGTCCTGTCAGAGCAGCTGGGCGCGCTCTACTTCGTCGGCGTCGCATGTGCTGGGTTGCTGCTCGTCGTCGAGCACGCGATCGTCAAGCCGCACGACCTGTCGAAGGTCGGACTGGCGTTTTTCACCATCAACGGGATCGTGAGTTTGCTCCTCGGCACCATGGGGGTCGTGGACGTGCTCATCGGTTGAGCCGGTGGTGGTGGTGCGCCTCAATGCCCTGCTGCTTTGCCTTCACCGCGGGGGTCGCTGGCGCCGAGCAGAGCCCCGTTCGCTTCCGGTTGCGCGGTGGCATTCGTCGCGCCGAATGGTGCCACGGGTTCAACCGGATGCCCCATCTCCTCCAGGCCGCCGATGACGGCGTCGCTCACCGACTTCTCGACGCGCAGCTTGTCCGGACGCCACTGGTGGTGAATGCGCGGGCGCTTCAGCGCGGCGGCGAGGTCGTCGCCGAGGTCGAGGTGATTGCTGATCGCCAGTACGACCTGCGTAATGATGGTCGGCCCGCCGGCGGCGCCGAGGGTCATCACCGGGCGACCATCCTTCAACACGATCGTCGGGCTCATGCTCGAGAGCGGCCGCTTGCCGGGGGCGACGGCATTCGCTTCGGCGCCGATCAGCTTGAAGTGATTCGGCACGCCCGGCTGGATGGCGAAGTCGTCCATCTGGTTGTTGAGGATGATGCCCGTGCCGGGGACGATCACCTTTGAGCCGAAACCGGTGTTGACCGTTGCCGTGAGTGCAACCCAGTTGCCCTGGGCGTCGGCGGCGGCGATGTGGGTGGTGTGCTTCTGGCCGAACAGATCCTCGGCTGCGCGCGGGGGCTGGCCGTGCGATTTGGCAGCGATCACGCGCTGCGGGTCGATCTTCGCCGCAAGCTGCTTCACGTATTCAGGATCGATCAATCCCCGTGGGACGGCGGCATGGTCGGGGTCGCCCAGCCAGTGGGCGCGGTCGGCGAACGCCAGCTTCATCGCCTCGGCCATCACGTGCAGGCGGGCCGCAGGGCTTTTCTTTTCCATCGCTGCGAGGTCGAACCGCTCGAGCATCCCGAGGATCTGCGCCACGTGCACGCCCCCGGAACTCGGTGGCGGGAAACCGATAACCGTGAACCGGCGGTATTTCGTCACCAGCGGCTCGCGCTGCTTCATCTCGTATCGCGCGAAATCATCCGCAGTGAGAATGCCGCCGTTCGCCTGCATCCACTGGCCGACCGCGCGGGCGAAGTCACCTTCGTAGAACCAGCTGGTCCCCTGCTGCGCGATCGCCCGGTACGATTTCGCCAGATCGGGCTGGCGCAGCACGTTGCCCTCGGCCCACGGACTGCCGTCGGGCCTCAGCAGGATCGCTCTCGATGCGGGGAACTGTGCGATTTCTGTGGCACCGTCGCGCAGCTTTCGGGCATACGAGCGATTGATGAAGAAGCCCTCTTCCGCCACCTTCGCCGCCGGCTCGAGCAGGTCCGCGAGCTGCTTTTTCCCGTACTTCTCCAGCGCGTGCTGGTACACCAGCAGCGATCCCGGCACTCCACTGGCAAGCGCTCCGGTCTGCGCCAGCCGCGTGTCGGCCTTGCCGTCGCGGATGAACATGTCGCGCGTCGCCGCGGCCGGCGCCATCTCGCGACCGTCGAGGGCGACGGTCTGTCCGTCGGCGGTGCGGATGAGCATGAAGCACCCGCCGCCGATGCCAGAGTTGTGACCGTCAACCACCCCAAGCATCAGCGCCGCCGCGACGGCGGCGTCGATGGCGTTCCCCCCCTCCGCCAGCACTCGCGCAGCTGCGTCGGTCGCCATTGGGTGGCCCGTCACGACCATCCCTTTCGCCCCCTGCGCCGTCTGTTGCCGGGTCGTCTGCCCCAGCGCGGGCGCCGTGGCCACGGTGGCGGCGGTCAATGCGATGCAGACGGCGATTCTTCCGTTTCTCATCAATTTTCAGATTATCCGAAACGACAGGGCACTGTGCAGCGTTTTGCCTCGTCCCCTATACTTTTCAAGGCAGATGCCGAATCCGATCCCGACCGCCGACCCCACCCTGATGCCCATCGCCCGGAAGGTGATGGCCGGCGAATCCCTCGCGCGCGCTGACGGCGTGGCGCTGTATCAGAGCCGCGATCTGCACGGCATCGGGCGGCTCGCCAACTTCGTCCGTGAGCGGCTGCATGGCGACAAAGCGTTCTACAACCGCAACCGGCACATTAACTACACCAATGTCTGCGCCCTCTCGTGCAAGTTCTGCTCGTTCTACCGCAAGCGCGGCGAGGAGGGTGCGTACGAAATGCCCCTCGAGCAGGTGATCGAGATCGCAAAGAATGCCGCCGACGCCGGGGCGACGGAGGTCCACATCGTCGGCGGGCTGCACCCTTGGCTGAAGTTCGACTACTACCTCGACCTGCTCCGCGGCATCCGTCGGGAATGCCCCGACCTGCACATCAAGGCGTTCACCGCCATCGAGATCGTGCACTTTTCGCGCGTCGCACGCACGAGCATTCGCGAGGTGCTCACGGCCCTGCGCGACGCCGGCCTCGGCTCGCTCCCCGGCGGCGGCGCCGAAATTTTCGATGACCGCGTGCATGATGAAGTCTTCAAGGGCAAGGTCCGCGCCGATCGCTGGTTCGACGTCCACCGCACCGCCCATTCCCTGGGCATCTACAGCAACGCGACGATGCTCTATGGCCATGTCGAGACGATCGAGGAACGGGTGAACCACCTGATCGCGCTGCGCGAGCTCCAGGCCGAGTCGCTGGCGGCAATGCAACACGCGCGCAGTGAAGAAGAAGCCGCTGTCTCTGCTTCCTCCCTTCGTGCCTCCGTGCCTCCGTGCCTTCGTGCCTGCTTCAACTGCGTCATCCCCCTCTCCTTCATCCCCGAAGGCAGCGAGCTGGGGAGCCTCCCCGGCCCCACCGGGCTGACCGACCTGAAGACGCTCGCCATCGCCCGTTTGATGCTCGACAACATCGCGCACATCAAGGCCTTCTGGATCATGCAGGGCGTCGGGCTCTCGCAGGTCGCCCTCGACTGGGGCTGCGACGACCTGGACGGCACGGTCGTGTGGTACGACATCACCAAGCGCCGCGAGGGTGGTGTTGGGGGCGGCGGCGGCACGACCCACCAGGAGCTGCACGAATCCGACATCCGGCGACTGATTCGTGAGGCCGGCCGCGTTCCCGTCGAACGCGACACGCTCTATCGCGAGATCCGGCGCAATCCGGCCGGCGGTGACGTGCTTCGCACGGAGCCGGCGCTGGCCCGATAGCTTCGACCGCGGCGACGTCCACCTCCACCAGTGCTCAACCCAGCCGCCACTCCCGGTCCTTCCATTCGCGCATCATGATGTGGTGCGTCAGGTCGAATTGCAGCGGGGTGATTGTCACGTATCCATCGCGCAACGCGGCGACATCGGTGTCGTCCTCGGTGTCGCCGAGCGTGAAGACGCTGGAGTTCCAGAAATATTCCCGGCCGCGCGGGTCGGTGCGCTTCTCGTAGGTGTCGGCCCAGGCGCGCGTGCATTGGCGGACGACACGTACGCCCGTCGGCTGCTCCGTCTCGCGCAGGGCAGGGATGTTCACGCTGACCACCTGCCCCGGCCGGATGCCGGCTGTAATGATCTGCCCCACCACCTCGCCGCCGATTGTGGCGGCTTTCGCAAAGTTTGTCGGCACGTCAGCGCGCAGGTACAGCGACACGGCGATGCTGGGAAGCCCGAGGAACGCCGCCTCGATCGCGGCGGCGACGGTGCCGCTGTAGATCACGTTGATCCCGGTGTTCGCCCCGGCGTTCATCCCGCTGACCACCAGATCCGGCTGCCGCGGGAGGATCTGCGACACCGCGAGCTTCACGCAGTCCGCCGGACGGCCATCAACGGCAGTGCCGGTGAACGCGTCCTGCACCGTCACCCTCTGCGTGAGCAGCGGCGTGGTGATGGTAATGCCGTGGCCGGTTGCGCTCTGCACCGTCTCCGGCGCGACGACATGCACCTCGCCGAGCTTCGTCAGCTCGTGGTACAAGGCGACCAGGCCGGGAGCGGTGATGCCGTCATCGTTCGTCAATAGAATGAGCATGGGCAGCGGAGTATACGGTCCGACTCCCATTTGTGGCGCCGTGCCACAACGTACCCCCTCCCTCTGCCCTTGTACTCATGGGGAGAGGGATTGAAGCCCGTATACTTCCGTGGGAAGCGAGGCAGAAATGATCCGGCTGACGCGGGCGCAGGTGCGCCAGATCGATCGACGCGCGATCGATGAGTACCACATCCCGGGCATCGTGCTGATGGAGAACGCGGCGCGCTCAGCCGTCGACGTCGCCCGCGGCATGCTGCGGCGCGAGGGGCTGCGCTCGGCCCTGATCCTCTGCGGCGGCGGGAACAACGGCGGTGATGGCCTGGCCATCGCGCGCCACCTGCACAACCGCGGCACGCCCGTGTTCATCGGCCTGGCGACCGATCCGGCGAGCTACAAGGGCGATGCGCTGATCAACTGGCGCATCGCCAGTGCGATGGGATTGCGGCATGCACCGGCGACGCCGCAGTTCGTCCGGGACCACAGCCGCGCTCTGATCATCGACGCGATCTTCGGCACGGGGCTGAGCGAATCGCCGCGCCCGCCGTTCGATGCGCTTTGCAAAACGATCAATGATGACACCGGCGCGGTACTCGCCGTGGACGTGCCCAGCGGGTTGGATTGCGACACGGGCAAGCCGCTGGGCCCGTGCATTTGCGCGAATGTGACGGTCACGTTCGTCGCCGAGAAACTTGGCTTCAGCAATCCCGTCGCCAGGCGGTTCGTCGGCGATGTGGTGGTGGGCGATATCGGGTGCCCCCCGGAATTGATCGAAGCGGTCGCGGCGGCAGCGCTGTAAGATGCTGCTGCGATGACCAAGCTCTCGGTCAACATCAACAAGATTGCCACGCTGAGGAACACGCGCCCGCAGTTGAACATCCCCGACCTGCTGCACTGCGCCAAGCTCTGCCTCGATGCCGGCGCCGCCGGCATGACGATTCACCCTCGGCCGGACGAGCGGCACATTCGCGCCGCCGACGTGCCCGAGGTCGCACGCATCGTGTCGCTCTACATCGACGCCGAGTTCAACATCGAGGGCAACCCATTCCACGGCGCGTACATGAGCCACTGCCGTACGACCCGCCCGACGCAGGCGACGCTCGTGCCGGATGAGCCGGCGCAGTCCACCAGCGACCATGGTTGGGATCTGGCGAGGGACGCCGATCGTCTTCGGCCGGTCATCGCGGAGCTGAAAAACTTCGGCTGCCGCGTCAGCCTCTTCATGGACCCGGTGCCCGAGATGATGGAAATCGCGGCGGCCATCGGCGCGGACCGGATTGAGCTCTACACGGAGCCGTACGCAGCGGGCTTCGCGCAAGGTCATCAGCAGGCGGCAGAGCCATTCGCGCGGGCGGCGCGGCGGGCCGCGGAGGTGAGACTCGGCGTAAACGCAGGCCACGACTTGAATCTTGACAACCTGCCCCCCTTCCTTCGGATCGTGCCCAACGTGCTGGAAGTGTCGATTGGCCATGCGCTGATCGCCGATGCACTCGAGTTTGGTCTGAAGGCGACGGTGCGACGCTACCGGCGGGTCTGCGCCGGGGACATCGCTTGATCATCCCCCGCTTGATCATCCCCCGCTCCGCTCTACAATCGTCGCACCATGTCAAGCAGTGGGAATCACAAGTCGTCGAAGCTCCACCTCAGCGGGGCGATGACCGCCATGGTCACGCCATTTTGCGACGGCCGCGTGGATGAATCGCGGCTGCGCGAGCAGATCGAGTACCAGATCGGCGGCGGGATCGACGGGCTCGTGCCCGTCGGCACGACCGGCGAGAGCCCGACGCTGGATTTTGACGAGCACGAGCGCGTCATCGCACTGACGGTCGATGTGACGGCGGGCCGCGTGCCGGTCATCGCGGGCGTGGGCGGCAACGCCACGAGCGAGGCACTGCAGCTTCACCAGTTCGCCCGCCGCGCCGGCGCGACCGCCGGCCTCTCGGTCAACCCCTACTACAACAAGCCGACGCAGGAGGGGCTGTATCACCATTTCATGACGCTGGCCGATCAGGTGGACCTGCCGATCGTGCTCTACAACATCCCCGGCCGAACGGGAATCACGATGTCCGCCCAAACCGTCGCCCGGCTCAATGAGCACCCGAATATCATCGCCATCAAGGAGGCCACGGGCTCCTTGGACATGGCCAGCGAGATCATGAGCGTCTGCGACATCACCGTGATCAGCGGCGACGATTCGCTGACGATCCCGCTCATGTCGATCGGCGCATCGGGGGTGATCAGCGTCATCTCGAACCTGATCCCCGGCGACATCAAGCAGCTCGTGAAATACGCCCAGGACGGCGAGTACGCCGAGGCCGGCCATCTGCACCGCAAGCTGTTCCCGCTGATGCGTGCGATGTTTCTCGACGGCAACCCGGTGGGCATCAAGTACGCGATGAAGGTTGCCGGCATGGACACCGGCGACCTGCGGCTGCCGCTGTGGGAAGCGAGCGACGCGACGAAAAAGCAGATCGAGCTGTTCATGGCCACCGCCGGCGCGCCGTTCGCGGCTTCGGTGGACTAAGGTCCTGTCGCGTGACTCTGCTCTGCGTCCCCATTTTCGTCGAGTCCCCCGAACAGGTGAAACGCGACGCCGCCTTGGCCGCCGAGGCCGGCGCGGACATCGTGGAGCTGCGCCTCGATACGCTCTCAGAGCCGATCGTCCTGCCGAACCTCTCGATCCCATACATCGTGACGTGCCGACCCACCTGGGAGGGCGGCGAGAGCGACCTTTCCGACGGGCAGCGGCTCGACCTGCTCGGGGCGATGTCAGAGTCTGCCGCATACATCGACGTCGAGCTGGAGACGTACAGCCGCCGTCCCAACGTTGCGGATCTAGTACATCATCCCAACCGATTGATCGTGAGCGCGCATGACTTCAGAGGGCGACCGCGCCTGGACACAATCATCGTGTCGATGGCGGAGCGGCTGGCAAACGTGCACAAGGTCGCATGGATGGCCCGAAGTATCCGTGACAACGTCGAGGCTCTCGAAATCATCGAGCAGCGCATGCGCCCAACAATCGCGCTGTGCATGGGCGAGGCCGGGCTCATCTCGCGCGTGCTGGCGAAGAAGTTCGGCGCGTTCCTCACCTTCGCCTCCCTGCGCGACGAGAGCGCCACCGCGCCGGGGCAGGTCACGATCCACGACATGAAGCGCCTCTACCGCTGGGACGCGCTGAACGCGAAGACGAAGGTCTACGGCGTCGTCGGGTCGCCGATCATGCACTCGATGTCGCCGGCGATTCACAATGCGGCGTTCGAGACGGCCGGCCACGATGGCGTATACCTCCCGCTGCTGGTGAACCCGGGGTACGAGAGTTTCAAGGCGTTCATGGAGAGCTTCCTCGCGTTTGTGCCGCTCGATTTGTCGGGCTTGTCCATAACGATCCCGCACAAGGAGAACGCGCTGCGGTACCTGAAGGAGAAGAGCGCAGAAGTCGAGCCGCTGGCGGAGCAGATCGGCGCGGTGAACACGATCGTCATCGACCGCACCGACGGCCGCTTGAGGCTTCGCGGACTTAACACGGATTACGCCGCTATCCTGGACATGATCACCAGCACGCTGAAGATCCAGCGCACCGACCTCGCGGACAAGCGCGTCGCCGTCATCGGCGCCGGCGGGACGGGACGCACCGCCGTTGCGGCGCTGGCGGCGCACGGTGTGACCGTGGTCGTTTACAACCGCACCAAAGAGCGGGCGGACGAGCTCGCGAAGGAGTTCGACGGCACGACCGGCAAGGTCGTCTCGGCCCGCATCGAAAAGCTCTGCGACAGCTGCTGTGAGATCTTCATCAACACCACATCGCTGGGCATGCACCCCAACGTCGACGCCAGCGCCTTCGGCGAGCGCATTCCGAAACTGTCGCCGCAGACGCTTGTGTTCGACACCGTCTACAACCCGATGGAGACCCAGCTCCTCAAGCAAGCGAAGGCTGCCGGCGCGATCGCCGTCGGCGGCGTGGAGATGTTTGTGCGACAAGCCGCGCGGCAGTTCGAGGTGTGGACGAATCAGCCGGCCCCGACCGACGTCATGCGGCGGGTGATCGAGGACCGCCTCGGCAATCGGTGATCCTCACCTTGGCTTGGGGGTCCCGCCCGAGCTTTGACCACATCAAAAAAGAACGCTCGGGCGGACGCCCAGACCACGTCAAATCCCAGAGCGCGGGACGGTCCCGCCGAAGGGATCGCCGCCGCGGGCGTCGCGCGGGGTGACGACGATGCTCTTGGGGCTCGTCGGGCAGTAGTGCTGGCATACGCCGCAGCCGGTGCAGCCTTCTTCCTTCACCACGACGCGATTGCCGTTCAGTACGAGCGCCGCCTCGCCCATGGGGCACTGGTCGACGCAGATCGTGCAGTTCTCGCCGATCGTGCGGACGCAGGTCTCCTCGCGCCAGCGGGCGGTGCCCATGTCGATGTCCTGGATCGGGATCGGCCGCAGCGCGCCGGTGGGGCAGACGTGCATGCACAGCAGCCCGTTGCACATCACGCAGGGCATGTCGTTCGGCTGGATGTAGGGCGCCCCGTCGCCGCGCTCGCCCGTTGGATCGATCCTGATGCACTCCGCCGGGCAAACCTTCACGCACTCGCCGCAGCGGCTGCACACGTCGGTGAAGTTGTTGCCTTCCAGCGCCCCGGGCGGGCGCTGCCAGACCGTCTGCTTCGGCGTCTTGGGCTTCAGCGGCGTCGGTGCGTTGAAATCCATCTCGCCAAAATGGCGCGCCACCTCGTTGATCGGCTCGACCGCCTTGCTCAGTGGCCTGAGCAGCTCCCGAAGCCCCTCGCGGAAGAAACGCCGGCGATTGACGTGTCGGTCATCTGGCATAGCGCTAGCCGGCGATGACGGGATTCGTCGCGGGCGATGGAGGAACAACTTTGACCGGCCGCTGCGCCGTAAACCTCCGCCCCGTCAGCTCGTCGATGAAAGTGACGCGAACGGTCACTTCTTCACCGCTGGGCACACTTTGCCACGGCAGCTCGAAGATGAAGCCGTATTGTAGCGCGTTCCCAAGCCATTGCTTCGATGCCTCTTCGGTCGGGATTTCCCACCGCCCCAGGCGCGTCTCGCTACCCCTGGAAAGGTCGAATGCCTCGATGATAAACGTCCCCGCCGCCTTGATTTCGTCGCGCTGCTCGTCGGTGGGGACGACGTAAATCTGCAGCCCCTCGTGGCCGGGTTTATCGACGTCCGCATCCCACCCGCCGGTGAGCCTGCCAAGCTTGAGGCCGTGTGCGGTGAACAGCTTGCTGACTCGTTCGTGCGGGAGGACAGGGACGGTGGTGGCATTGCGCTCGAGGCTGCGGATGGCGGCCATGTCCGACTCGCGCGCCACCTTCAGCGACGCGACCTCGTTGCGCAGCGCTGCGTTCTGCTTGCGCAGCGCGATGTTGGCCTTGCTGGGCCCCGCGCATCCCACCAGCGCGGCCGCCAGCACGGCGGCGAGAATAGCGAACGTCGGTCGTGCCATGGAGTGCCCGTGAAGGGGATCTCGCGGGAAAATCAGTCCTTGTCGTCTTCGTCTTCTTCTTCCTCACGGCGGCGACGCAATTCCGTGTCCGGGGCGCGGTCGAGTACACGATCGGCGCATCCGTAATCCACCGCTTCTTCGGAGAACAACCACTTGTTCCGGTCGAAATCGCGGTGGATGGCCTCGGGATCTTTGCCAGTGTACTCGGACATCAGCTTGTACAGCCGGTCGCGGAGGCGAATCATGTGCTTGGCTTCAATGCCCAAGTCCGTGGCCGGGCCTTGCAGCACCCCTCCGATCAGCGGCTGGTGGAGCATGACCTGGCTGTTCGGGAGCACGCTGCGCTTGCCCTTCGTTCCGGCCGCGAGCAAGCACGCGCCCATCGAGGCGGCCATGCCGATGCAGGTCGTGGCAACGTCGCAGCGGAGGTATTTCATCGTGTCGATGATGCCCAATCCCGCGCTGACCGAACCGCCGGGCGAGTTGATATAGAACTGGATGTCGGTCTTGGGGTCGTCATTGGAGAGGAACAGCATCTGCGCGATGATCGCGCCGGCCGATTCGTCCATGACCGGGCCGTTGAGCAGGATAATGCGGTCCTTGAGCAGCCGCGAATAGATGTCATACGCGCGCTCGCCGCGCCCGGACTTCTCGATGACGATGGGAATCAGGTTCATGGTTTGCCAGTTGTTAGTCGCCAGTTGCCAGTGAAGAAAGAAGCCGGCTGCACCTACTGGCAACTGGCAACTGACAGCTGGCAACTCTCCTCGTGCTATTTCGGCTTTGTCGCGTCCGCCGCGGCTTCGGCGGTCTTTTCGTCGCTTTCTTCGCCGATCACCTCATCACAGATGCCGTACTTGACGGCAGCGGGGGCGTCGAAGAACCGGTCGCGCTCGCTGTCCTCGCGAATACGGTCGGGCGTCTGCCCCGTGCACTTGGCCAGGATGTTGATCAGCGTGTCCTTGGTCTTGAGGATCTCCTCGGCCTGGATTTCGATGTCGGCCGTCTGGCCGTACACGCCGCCGAACGGCTGGTGGATCATGACCTTGGCGTTGGGCAGGATAAAGCGTTTGCCCTTCTTGCCGGCGGCGAAGACGATCGCCCCGCCGCTCTCGGCCCGCCCGATGCAATAGGTGGCGATGTCACAGGTCAAAAACCGCATGATGTCGTACATAGCCAGCGTGTCGTCGACGACGCCGCCGGGGCTGTTGATGTAGAAGTTGATGTCCTGGTCGCGCTTGACGCTCTGGAGGTAGAGCATCTGCATGATGACGCGCGAGGCAGACACGTGGTTGATCTCGCCGACGAGGAAGACGACGCGGTTTTCGAGGAGCATTTCCTCGAGGGTCATTTCACGGTAGCGGTTGTATCCCCCGCCGGGCGGTCCGGGCATGGCCACGGGCATGGAAACTGGGCCGCGTCCGGGAATGATGCCGAAGTTGCCCCCGCCGGCGTTGGCGCTGCCGAGGGCGTCCGCGAGGCGCAGGGACGTGTTCGCCGCCCGCTCCGCCACGCTCGCGATCAGCCGCGGGTCGATCGATTTCGCTTCCAGATTCGACATTCTTCTCCTTAAGGTGTCGCCGTTGCGCCGCGGATGGTACGCGCGCCCCTGTGGAGCGTCAATCGACGCCCAACCCTCGCCGGCCACTGTTTTTGCACCCACCCCAGCCGGGGCACGTCCGATAGGATGCGACCGTGACACCGGACCTTCAACGGCTCTTCGAGCAGGGGCTGCTCGTTCGCCCGACGCACGAGCAGCCGAATGTCGTGCACCTGGTTCGCGCCCTGGCGACGCTGACCGGCGTGAGCGAGATCGAATCGCCCCCCGCCACGCGCGGGATCGCAGACGTCATCGGCGCTGCCGACCACCTCATCTTCGTCCTGTGCGACGGATTGGGGATGAACACACTCGCGCGGCTCCCGCAGCAGAGCTCGTTCCTGGCGCGGCACTATAAAATGACCCTCAATGCCACCTGTCCCTCCACCACCGCCTGCGCCCTGACCAGCATCGCCACGGCGAGCTATCCGAACCAGCACGGGGTGACGGGTTGGTTCACGCATCTCCCGGAGCTGGAGATCACGATCCTGCCGCTGCCTTTCGTGGAGCGCTTCAGCAAGCAGTGGCTGACCGAGCGGGGCCTGCGCCCCGAGGACCTGTTTCCGCTGCGCGCCATCGAGGCGCGGATGAGCCATCAGCCGATCACGCTGCTGCCCGCGCCGATCATGGACACCAGCTTCGCCCGCTACTCCCGCGGCCATACGCGCGGCCTGGGGTATCGCAGCATTCCCCACGCCATCGACAAGATCATCGCGCACATCAATGGGGCGAAGGGGCCGACCTACACGCACCTGTACCTGCCGGACATTGACACGGTCTGTCATCACCTCGGGGTTGAGCACCCCAACGTCGTCAACGTGGTGATGAGAATCGACGCGGAGCTCGATCGGCTCAGCGCCGCCCTGGGGGAGCGCGCGCGGGTCGTGGTGAGCGCCGATCACGGGCTGATCGATGTGCTTACCTCCGATCAGGCGTTTCTCACCGACGCCGACCCGATGCTCGCGATGCTCCGCGTGCCTCCGACGGGCGACGCCCGAATGCCCATCTTCCACGTCAAACCCGATCTGCGCGAGCAATTCGTGGATTTGTTCGGCGAACGGTACGGCGACCGGATGATCCTGCTCGAAACCGGCGAGGCCGAGCGGCTCGAACTGTTCGGACCGGGGAAGATGGCCCAGCGCGTGCGGCCACGCTTCGGCGACTTCATCGCCATCCCCTACCGCCGGGCCACCCTCGCGTATGGTCCGGTGAGCGTTCCGGGCGCCGCGCCGGCGGCGCCGTACATCGGGCAGCACGCGGGACTTAGCCCGGAGGAGATGCGGGTGCCGCTATGCGTCGCCTGAAGGGTTGAGAAGTTTTGTGGCAACGGCGGCATTCAGTTTGCAACCCGCTGGCCGGAGGAACTGCGTGTCTGCTTTGGAGCCTGTCAGCCCCGTGGAGCCCGACCTCAACACGCAGCAGTTCTACCGCGATGCCCTGCGCACGCTGGACGACGCTCGCGTCCCCTATGTCGTCGGCGGCGGCTACGCAATGGGGTACTACACCGGCATTCAGCGCAATACCAAGGACCTGGACATTTTCATGAAGCCCGACGACCACAAACGGGCGCTGGATGCCCTGGGCAAGGCCGGATACCGCACCGAATACTTCTACCCGTTCTGGATCGCCAAGGCCGTCGCGGGCGAGGCGTTCATGGACATCATCTACAACTCGGGCAACGGCATTTGCCGTGTCGACGACGATTGGATCAACAACGCCATCCCGTGCGATGTGCTCGGCTATCCCACGCGTCTGACCCCTGCCGAGGAGCAGCTCTGGAGCAAAGCCTTCGTCATGGACCGCGACCGCTTCGACGGCGGGGACGTGATTCACCTGATCCTCGGCCGGGGGAAACAGCTGGACTGGGACCGGCTGATTCGGCGTTTTCGCGGGCACGAGCGCGTGCTGCTGGCGCACTTGATGCTGTACGGCTACGTCTATCCATGCGATCGTGAGCAGGTTCCGGATTGGGTCATTCCTAAGCTGCTCAAGAGCATCGAAAAGGAGCCGACGCCGGACGCCAAGCTCTGCCGCGGGGCGAACCTCGCCCATGGCGGGAGCTACGGCACGGCATTGCGCGAGTGGGGTTATATGGATGCGCGGCTCAAGCCGCACGGACCGTTGACGCAGAACGAGATCAACCAACTTCCGGTCCCGCCGTATTAGCAGAACGCGCAGAACGGTGCGGGGATCATCACTCCGCCGTCACACCTGATTGAACTGACACACCACGTCGTAGAGCTTCCCGCCGATCCGCGCCGCGACGTGCTCGTCCTTCAGCATCGCCAGGTTCAGCGCATCGCAGTTGAAGCGCGCGTCGATGTTGCTCTCGACGCCGCGCCCCATGCCTTCCAGGATCACCAGGTCCGCATCGGCTGCGGCGCGGTTCAACTCCGCTGAGACACCCAGCAGGTCAATCAGGGGCTCGCCCGTCCCGGAGCTCGCGCGGTCGATCGGCAGGTCGCGCAGGGACGGCTCGACCCGGAGAATGCGCGGCCACCATTCATTGACATCGTGGATGGTCATGTCATTCAGCGTCGGCCGCTCGTTTGCGGTGAGCACGACGCGCGTGCCGCGCTGCGCGAGCCAGCGGATCATTGGGAGCGCCCCCAGTAGAAAATCACTTCCGGCGTTGTCGACGAAAAATACCGCCTTGCGGTACGGCGTGCCATCGAGCAGCCGCCGCTGCAGGGCGTCGAAATCATCGATGAGCCACGGCCGCTTCGGCAGCTTGCTGCGCGTCTGAAAGAAGTCTGGAGCGTCCTGGCTGAGAAATTGGCTGGCCGTAGCCTCGGCGCCCATGTCAAAGATGTTGCCGGCGAAGATGCCTTCGATGACCGCGCGCAGTTGCTCGGGGCCCTTCAGGTCGTCGATCTGCGTGCACACGCGCGGGAGCAGCGGGAGCATCCGCTGGTTCTCGCGGTTCTTCAGGTCGATGAACGCGTCCGCAAACCCATGCTTCTGGAGCAGCGCGTCCCGCCGCGCGTCCAGCGCGAGGATCGTCAGCCGCTCGTCGCACGCTTCCTGCGCGACCAGGGCGTCGAAGGTTTCATCAAACTCCACGCTACACGCCTCGACAGCCCGCGCCATCTCCTCCGCCACTCGCCCCCGCGCGACGCCTGCGTCGTGCCCCAGCTTCAGGATCGTGCGGATGTGTCGCTTGAAGAAATCCACCCAGTGCCGCCGCGCGGCCATGTCGGCAGTCAGGTCCCAGGCGCAGGCGACGTACGATGAGGGGTCGGCAAGCTTGCAGAAAGGCTCGAGGGGGATGGTGGATGTTGGCTTGTCGGTTTTAGATTGGGGACGCTCATCCATAGGTGTTTGTACTTCCTGTTTCGACATGGGCATTGGGTCGCGGCATTCGGTCGCGAAGCTGCAACCGGCGGAGCCTGCGCTCGTCTATTTCATCTCCAGAAACCGCGCCCAATCAACCGTGCCCACCGCCGCGAGGATGTCCGCGTGCAGCCGGTCCTTCAGGCCCGCCGGCACATCAGGCACGACGCACAGCACCGGGACCTTGCCCCATTTTTCGATCGCCCGCGGGTTGGTTTCCGCTGCGAGGTCGGCCGTCTGCGCGGGGTAACGATTGACCACAACACCCGCGACCTTCACGCCCGCGCTGCGCAGTGCATTCACCGTCAGCAAGGTGTGGTTGATCGTCCCGAGGCTCGGCCGGGCGACCACGATGGCGGGTAGCTTCAGCCAGCGCGCCACGTCGAGAAAGGTGTGCTTCGGGTCCATCGGCACCATCAGCCCGCCGACCCCCTCGACGACCATGACGTCGCTGCCGTTCGACATCATCTCGATGGCGCGATCGATCAGCTCCCACTCCAGCGGCTCCTTCGCCCGTTCGGCCGCGATGGCTGGCGCCAGCGGCTCGGAGAAGCGCACCGGGCAGATGAGATCCAGCGGGTGCGATGAATCGGCACAATGCGCGAGGAACTCCGCATCCTCGCTGACCAGCCCCTCCCGCCGCCGCACGCAGCCGCTTCCTGCGGGTTTGCAGACAGCCACGCGCCGCCCCTTCCGTCGAAACCAGTCGGCAACGGCGCCGGCAATCAGCGTCTTGCCTACTCCCGTGTCGGTGCCGGTCACGAGCAGGCCGGGGATTGGTGGCGGATGCAGCATGTGGAGAGTGTATGCCCTGCCCGGCCGCCGTCGCTAAAGGCGGGGCAGACCGGTTTGATCTGGAAATGGAGCAATCACGCCTGTGAAGCAGCAGCATATGGCGCTTCCACGACGCCGCTCCTGCTCCGCCTGTCTGTCCTTGGGATGAATGCGCCCGTTTGGCCCAGTTTGGCCCTCAGAACGCAGCGCGAAAATCTCACCGCCCCTACCACGGCTCAGAAATCGAACTGATCGATGTTTGCTTTCGTGAAGCTGAAGGGCTGGCCCAGCAGGATGTTGTCGCCTTCGATCTCGCGCTTGCCAAGCCGCCCGGCCTCGAACGTTTCCGCACCAGGCTCAAGCTCACCGTCGGCCAGCGCCTTCGCGGCGTACACGGTGAGGTAGCCGAGGTCCATCGTGTTCCAGAGGATGACCGTGTCGGTGATGCCCTCGTGCACGTAGGGCTTGTTGTCGTTGGGAAGTCCAAGTCCGACAACCTTCACATCATTGCGGCCGGACTGCTTCACCGCCTCGGCGGCGCCGGGGACGGCGGGCGAGCAGATCGCCATGATCAGCTTCAGGTCGGGGTGGCTGTTCAGCAGCGCCGTCGCCTCGTCGAAGGCTTTCTTCTGCAGGTCATCGCAGGGGCGGTTGGCGACGCGCTCGATGTTCGGATACTTCTCGTTCATCCGCTCGTCGATGTACTTCAGCCACTCGTTCTGATTGGCGCTGGTGAGCGACGCGCTGATGACCGCAAACTCGCCCTTGCCGTTCATCGCCTTGGCGCCGGTGTCCATCAGCTTTGTGCCGATGCCTTGCGGGGTGGCCTGATTGACGAAAAAGCTTCGCGCGTCCGGCTCGGCATCGGAGTCCCACGTGAGGACCTTGATCCCCGCCTCCTGCGCCTTGCGCAGTGCGGTGGAGATGCCCTCGCGGTTTTCGACCGCGACGGCGATAACATCTACGCCGCGCGTGATCCACGTCTCGACGATCTCGTTCTGCTTGGCGGGGTTCGGATCGGTTGGACCATCCCACAGCAGCTCGACGCCCAGCTCCTTCGCCGCCTCCTCCGCGCCCCTGCGGCAGGCGATGAAATAGGCGTTGCCCTTGCTCTTGGGCATCATGGCGATGGTGACCTGTTTGCCCGAGGATGCGTTCCCGGGCCCGCCGCCGTTGGCGTCCGAGCCGGCGCGGCCGGACGTACGCTGCTCGAGCGAGCGCACGAGCATGAAGTTCCCGCCGGTGATGATCAGGGCGGCGACGAGGATGACCGCGCTGAGCACGGCGACGTGTGAGTTCTTCATTTCGAAACTTTCCTCCGCGGATTGATCCGGAATTGTAGTCGTGGTGGCGCTGGCAAGGTTGGTCGACCCGGCGCGGTTTTTCGTTGATGGCCGCCAGTCCAGGCCGATCGCGATGATCAGGAGCAGCCCGGTCAGGATGCCGGCCAGCTCGGGCGGGAGATCAGCCAGGCGCAGTCCGTTCTGAAGGATTGCGATCGAGAAGAGCCCCAGCAATGTGCCCAGTACGTTCCCGCGCCCGCCGAAGATCGACGTCCCGCCCAGCACGACCGCGGTGATCGCGAGCAGCTCATAACCGGTGCCGGCGTCGGCCTTGGCCTGGCCAACGCGCGCGACATAGATTACGGCCCCGAGCCCCGCGCACAGTCCGGAAAGCACGTATGCGAGCGCCACGCGTCGCTCGACGCGCACGCCGGAGTAGCGCGCCGCTTCCGATGAGAACCCGATCGCCGATAGCTCGCGCCCGATGCGGCTGCGGTGCAGCAGCAGCCAGAAGAACACCGCCGCGAGCACCAGTACGGGCAACTGCATCGGGATCGGGCCGAGATACCCTTGACCGAGGCGCAGGAAGCTGGCCGGGAAGTTGGTGAAGTTGTCAACGCCGCCCGTGAGCCCTTCGCCGATGCCGCGGAAGAGCGAGAACGACCCGAGCGTCACGATCAGCGCCGGGATGCGCATCCGGGTGATCAGCGTCGCGTTCAGCAGTCCCGCGGCCGCACCGATCGCGACAGCGCACACCCCGGCAAGCCACGGCGGGAGCCCCGCGTCGCGCCACAGCTTCCCGAACAACACCGCGCAGAGCCCCAGCAGCGACCCCACCGACAGATCGATCCCGCCGGTGACGATCACCGGCGTCAGCGCCAGCGCGATCAGCCCCAGCTCGACGCTCAGCCGCGGGACTTCGAACGCATTGGCCGCGGTGAAGAAGTTCGTGCCGATGAAGGAGAAGACACCGATCTCGACGAGAATCAGCACGAGCAGCATCGCCTGCTGCGGCGCCAGCAGCGGCAGGCGCGACCCCCCGGAGGCGTCGTCGGCGAGCGGCAGCGTGCTGATCTGCGGCGTGACCGACATGTCAGAGCCCCCCTCGTGCACTCGGCCAGCGCCCTCCCTCTTCCCGGTACCTCGGGGAGAGAGAGGACGTGCCCGGCGCGATTGAAAGTGAATGGGACACTATCTCGACCTCCGTTTCGCAAGCGACGCCGCCGATGCGGCGGCGGAGATGAGGATGATCGCGCCTTGAATCGCCCGCTCCCATTCGGAGCGCGTCTTGAGAAAGACCAGGGCGGCGCCGATTGTGCCGAGCAGGGCGACACCGATGAGCGTGCCGAACAGCGTGCCGCGTCCACCGGTGATTGCCACACCGCCGACGACGACGGCGGCAATCACCTGCAGCTCCAGCCCATTGCCGGCATTGGGGTCGACATTGGCAAACCGCACCGCGTTGAGAATCGCGGCCAAGCCGGTAAGCGCCCCCGTCAGCACAAAAACCCAGAACACGACGCGCTGCGGCCGCACGCCGGCGAGCCGCGCGGCCTGCTCGTCCGATCCCACCGCATAGACGTTCCGCCCCGCCGCCAGCCACCGCATCGCGCAGGCGAACAGCGCGAACACCAGCAGCGCCGACAGGACAATCGTCCACTGCCCTGCCTCCTGCGATGCGCCGAACCACTGAAAGTCGCTCGGCAACCCGCGAACCGCGTCCCCCTCGCGCCAAAGCCGCAGCGACTCGCGCAGGATCACCATCGTCGCCAGCGTCACGACAATCGACGGCAGCCCCAGCGCTGCGACGAGTGATCCGTTGACCGCGCCCAGCGCCGCGCCGACCAGCAATGTAATCGCGACCACGCCGCCCATCGGCATGCCGCCACGCGCCAGCAGCCCCGCTATCACCCCGCACAGCGAAAACTGAGCGCCGACGGAGATATCGATGTGCCGCGCGAGGATGACCAGCGTCATGCCGACGGCGACGACCAGCACCGGCGCCGCGCTGACCCACGTGGCCCGGAACTGGGCGCGGTAGAACGTCGGGGTGAGCACCGCCAGCAGCAGCAGCAGCGCGAGATAAGTCCCCGCGACCGCCAGCTCGCGCCGGTAGTTCGCCAGCACCCGCATCATGCCGCGACCCCCGCGCCGCTGGCGTGGCCCAATGCGAGGGCGAGGACTGCTTCCTGCGTCGCGTCCGCCCGATCGAGCACACCCGCGACGCGCCCGCCGTGCATCACGGCGATGCGATCGCTCATTCCAAGCAGTTCCATCAGCTCCGAGCTGATGAGGATGATGGCCATCCCGCGCGCGGCGAGCTCACCGATCTGGCGGTGGATTTCGGCCTTGGCGCCGATATCCACACCCTGCGTGGGCTCGTCGAGAATGACCACCGCCGGCTCCGTCGCCAGCCATTTGCTCAGCGCGACCTTCTGCTGATTGCCGCCTGACAGGTTGCCGACGAGCATGTCCACAGACGGTGTCTTGGTGCCCATGCGCCGGACGAAGTCGGCCGACAGCTCGCGCTCGCGCTTGAAGTCGATCATGCCGCGCTTGCAGATCTTCCCGAGCACCGTCAGCGTGGTGTTTGCCGCAACCGGCAGATCGAGGATGACGCCATGGCGCCGGCGGTCTTCGGGCAGATAGGCGATTCCGAATTCGACCGCCCGCGTCGGCGAGTTGATCGAAACGGGCCGCCCCTTGAGCAGGATCTCCCCGCGGTCGGCCGGCGTGAGCCCGAAGAGCACGCGCGCGAGCTCCGTGCGGCCTGCGCCGGTCAGTCCGCCTAGTCCGAGCACCTCGCCCGCGCGGACGTGCAGGTTGACGTCGTGCACACCCGCGGCGGCGCAGTGAAGCTTGCGCATCTCCAGGATCGTCTGGCCAATGGTCGTCTGGAGCTTCGGGAACACGGCCGACACATCCCGGCCGACCATCAGCCGGATCAATCGCGGCGGATCAACCTCCGCCATCGGGTACGTGCCGACGTATCCGCCGTCGCGGAACACGCTGACGCGATCGGCGATGCTGGCCAGCTCGTCGAGCCGGTGCGAAATGTAGACCATGCCGACGCCCTGGTCGCGCAGCTCGCGCAAGACGCGGAAGAGGTTGTGGGTGTCTCGCTCGCCAAGCGAAGCCGTCGGCTCGTCGAGGATCAGGATGCGCGCCTCACTCCCGACGGCGCCTGCGATCTCAACCAGCTGCTGCTGCGGCATGGTCAGCTCGCGCACCGGCGCATCGGTCGGAATCTGCGCCGCGCCAACGCGGGCCAGTAGCGATTTCGCATCCCGCTCCCGCTGCCGCCACGAAATGAACCGCCACGCTCCGCCACGCTCCAGGCGCAGGGCGAGGTTCTCCGCCACCGTCAGGTCCGGGAACAATGCCGGCTGCTGGTATATCGCGGCGATGCCCAGCGAGCGCGCGACGCGGGGGTCGAAGCGCGTCACGGAATGGCCGTCGATCTCCAGCGTCCCGGCGTCGGGCGCGTGCGCGCCGGTGATGACTTTTACGAGGGTGGATTTGCCCGCGCCATTCTCCCCGACCAGCGCATGGATCTCCCCTCGCGCCAGCTCGAAGCAGACGCCGCGCAGCGCCTGCACGCCGCCGAACGATTTGGCGATGCCGGTGAGCTTCAGCAGGAGTGATTCTGACTTCATTGATCCCGTGCCGCGTCGCCACCAGCGTAAACTCTTCCCCGCGCGGGCGAAAGTCGGTGCAGGGGCCTGCTGGCCACTCCGCCTGCGATTTGACATGCCCTACGGATGCCCCGACAACATCGCCATGCCCTCCGACCCGCAACTGGACAAGCTGAGATTCGACGCAGATGGCCTGATCCCCGTGGTTGTGCAAGATCACGCCAACGGCGAGGTCCTCATGATGGCGTATATGAATCGCCAGGCACTCGAGCAGACAATCACGACTGGTAAGGTGCACACCTACAGCCGCAGCCGCGGCCGGCTGGCGCTGAAGGGGGAGACGAGCGGGCACTTTCAGCTCGTGAAGACCATCCTGACCGATTGCGATCGCGATGTGGTGCTCTTGAAGGTCGAGCAGCTCGTGGCCGCCTGCCACGAAGGGTATCGCAGCTGCTTTTTCCGGGAGTACGATTTCGGCGCCGCCGACTGGAAGATCGTCGCGACCAGGGCGTTCGACCCCGATCACGTCTATTCGCAGAAGAAATAAGCCCCAGTGAATCGCCGCGACCAGAAGAAGCTGCCGAACAAATCGCCGCAGATGCCCAACGCGCCGCGCGCAGGGGAGCGGGGCGAGTCGATCGTCTGGCGCTTCATCGCCGTCTATCTGCTGCTCGTGCTGATCGGGTTCATCGTCTTCCGCCACCCCGCGACGATGGTCCGCGGCAATGAGTTGTCCGTGGACCGCGCCATGTTCACAAGCATCAACGCGGTCACGCTCACGGGCTTCCAGCAAACGGTGGCTGTGGACGAATACCGCTGGCCCGGCAAGATCGCCGCCCTGCTGCTGACGATTGGCGGCACACTGACCACGCTGGTCGCGGGTGGGATGGCCGTGTCGCGCGTCGCGCGGCTGGGCTGGTCGGACCGCACCATTGTCATCGTGGCGTGCGTTGCGGAACTCGTCGTCATATCCGCCGGCACGTTCGCGCTGCTCGGGCGCGGGCGCGACGGGTTCGAAGCGCTGTTTCTGGCCGTCAGCGCGTTCGGGAACAGTGGACTTCAGCTGGGCGCCCTGCCCCAGGTCGATAGCGGGAGGACTCATCTGGTGCTCATGCCGCTGGCGCTGGCAGGCGGGCTGGGAATCCCGGTGCTGCTGATGCTCGGGACGATGCTCCGTCGTCGCACACCACTGCCGGCTTATGTGCGGCTGGCGCTGGCGCTGTGGGCGGGGAGCTATGTCGTCGGGCTTGTCGTGCTGATGCTCCTGAGCAGTGGGGGCCGGTGGCGCGACACGCTCTCGACCGCATCGGTCCAGGCGATCAACAGTCGCACGACGGGCCTGCCCTTCCCGATGGCGGACGGTCGGCCGGCCCACTGGGCGCTGATGGTTCTGATGGCCGTCGGCGGAATTTCCGGCGGCGCGGCGGGTGGAATCAAGCTGACGACGCTGTGGAAGCTTTTCACCGGCACCCGCGCCGCACTCCGCGGCGAAACACCTGGACCCATCTTTGGCATCGCGATCACCTGGGTGGGGCTGTATTTCCTGCTGGCGCTGGTGACGCTGCTCTGCCTGTTGGCAACAGAACCCGGTCAACCAGGCGATCGGCTGCTGTTCCTCGTCATCAGCGCGGTCAGTAATGTAGGGCTGGCGCAGAACCCCGTCTCGATCGTCAAGGGCGGAATGTTCGTCTTGTCGGCGGCGATGCTGCTGGGACGAATCCTGCCGTTGGCAATCCTGTGGTGGGTCGTGGCGGTCGTGCCTGAGGGGGACGAGCTTCCGGTGGGTTGAGGCCTGATGCTCGTCCCACGCTGATCCTACTCTTCCTGAAGTGCCGGGCGAGCGGGCAGGCGATTATCGCGTCTTCTCGTACTCCGCGATCTTGGCGATCCGCTGGCTATGCCGGCCGTCGCTGAACGGCGTGTTCAGGAAGATCGTGACGATGTTGCGGATCTGCTCTTCGCCGAGCAGGTCGCTGCCCAGGCAGAGCACGTTGCAGTGGTTGTGCTCGCGGGCGCGGCGGGCGGTGAATTCGTCATGAACCAGCGCGGCGCGCACGCCGGGAATCTTGTTGGCGGCGATGCTCATGCCGATGCCGCTGCCATCGAGGAAGATGCCCACGTCATTGGTTCCATCGGCGATGCTCTGTCCGGCGGGAAGAGCGAAATCGGGGTAGTCGCATGCCGCTGGCGCATCGCAGCCGAAGTCCTGCACCTCGTGCCCCAGCTGTTTCAGCAGCGGGATGAGGCGCCGCTTGGTCTCGTAGCCGCGGTGGTCGCTGGCGAGCGCGATCTTCATGTGCGCGTGGCCCTGTTTCAGAGAGTCAGATGAGGACGGGAATCTTTTCCGCCAACCGCTTCTCGACCAGCACCCGGAGCTCGGCGGCGAGCTTCTGGTACAGCGCCGTATCGCCGCCGATCGGGTCGTCGATGTCGCCCGATGGGTCGAGCGTGGTCGTCTTCTCCGCTGCTGAGGGAACCAGCGCCGTGACGGCAGCATTGTGGTTGCGGCTCATCGTGAAGATGACGTCGGCCTGGTGGATCAGCTCCACCGTGAGTGGGCGCGAGCGGTGGCGCGTGAGGTCGCAAACGCCGCGCAGCGCTTCGATCGCCGGTGTCGCCGCCCGCGTCCCGGGCATGGCGTAGCTCCCGGCCGACATCACAATGATCCCCTTTTGCTCCAGCTCGTCCTCGTTTACGTGCAGCTGCTCTGCGAGCACCGCCCGCGCGATCGCCTCGGCCATCGGTGAGCGGCAGGTGTTGCCCGAGCAGACGAAGAGGATCGTCGTCCGGAGCAGCCGCTCGATAATACGCTCGTCGTACACGCCCAGGCGGGCGATCTCGTAACCGTCGCTCTTCACGCGCACGATGGTCGAGGGGCGCGAGAAGCGCGTGGGCCCCGCGTCGAGCACGAGATCGACGTTCTCGTTATCCGCGGCCTCGGCGGGCGAATTCGCCGCCGTCACGACGATCGGCGCACTCACGCGGCTGATCACGTCCGTCGCGACAATATGGTCCGGGCAACGGAGCGTGATCGTGCCGTTGTCGTAAAGGTCCACTTCATTGACCCCAAGCTGCGTGCAGACGCTGGCGCGGACGTCAGGCGGCACGTCGAACATCAGGGCAACTGGTCCGGGCCAGAGCTTTTTCATGAGCCGCCCACCCATCTCTCCGGGGTCCCCGATGTAGCGTTGTGCATCGTCCCGGTGCGCGAGATGAACGGTGAATGGCTTTCCGCCCGTCCCGTCGCGCATGGAATTGAGCCGCGCAACCGCCTGCGGCTGGTCCAGCCGAGCGGCGGCGCCGTAAACGGTCTCCGTCGGCAGCACAACAACCCCTGCGCTGGCGAGCAAGTCAACCGCGCGCGTCACCTGTGCGTCGTAATTGCCGACCTCGAAGATGGGGACAACCGGTGCGGCCATGACTTGTGCGATTACAGGGGCGGTGCGCGAGAGTGTCAAGTTGGGGAACGGCTGCTGGAGAGAACCGAGTCGAGTTGGCGCAGCGGGAACATCTGGCCCGTCTCCTGGGCCGCGGTAAATATCCGCAAAGACCGAAAACCATCACCCCTCAGGACAAGAGAAGGCGCGGGAACAATCCCGCGCCTTCTCACGCTTTGCAGCTCTCTATGTTCCGACCGATGCTTACGAATCGGCCTTCTTGTACTTCACGCCGCACCCGTAGGGCTTGGTCTCGGGCGTGCTGACCGGCTTGCCGGCGAGGACTTCGTCCAACGCCTTGGCGACGTAATTGACGGCCTTGTCGCCCTTGGCGCCGTCGGCGGACGGGTCGTCGTCGATCGCGCCGTTGTAGACCAGCTTGCCTTCCTTATCGATGATGTACATCTGCGGCGTCGTCTTGGCGCCATACTGCTGCGCGACGGCCGTGCTCGTGTCGTTCAGGATCGGGTAGTCAATATCCCAGGCCTCTGCCGAGGTCTTGTTGTCCTCGGCCGTCTTGCCCGAGGTCGGATTGACCGCGAGCCACACGACGTCCTTGTCCTTGTACTTCTCGGCCGTGCTGGTCATGGTCTTGGCCTTGTGGTGACGGACGACGTAGGGGCAGCCCTGGTTGAACATCTCGATCACGACGACCTTGCCCCGGTAGTCCGAGAGCTTGTGCGTCTTGCCGTTCTGGTCCTGGAGCGAGAACTCCGGGGCCTGTTCGCCGACTTTGGCGGTCTTGGCCTTTTCGTCCCCGGCGAAGCTGGACGAGAACGCGATGGCGACGGCGAGCAGCGCCGCCGCGGGAATCAGTACCTTACGCATGGCGATCCTCCTTTAGAGGGAATGGGTTTGGGTCACTGTGGGTTATTTCCGGAGGCGGCGGCCTGACCCTTTGGAACCGCCGGACCTTTGCCGAGTTTGAACGAGAATTCCACGCCTTGCCGCTTCCCCGCGGCATCGGTGAATGCGACCACGACGGGAACTTTGATGATCTGATCAGGAACGGGCACGGGCGTAAAGGTCAATTTCGACTGGCTTCCGTCGGTCGAGGAGGATTCATCCTTTAGCATGATGTCGCTGGGCGTACCGATAAACCATTCAACCTTGGCCGGCGGCTGATTCGCCCAGTTCACGATCAACTCAAAGGGGCCGTCGCTGCCGTTCGGCTGCGACCACTTCGTGCCCGCGACAACGTCCTTGATCCTGGGAAAGTCCCACACGGGCAGCCGCTGGGTCCAGTTCTTGAACAGTTGCTCGTTGGTCGGCGTGGCGCTGGAAGCGACGGTGAGCTTTCCGTCGAAGCTTGCCTTGCCGGGGATGCACACGTCGTGGCAGACGAGCCACTTTGCTTCGGCGCTGTAGGGCACCTCCGTCCCCGGCCTGGCGTCGGCGGGCGGGGTGACGGTCGCCATCAGCATCACTTCATCGAGGTAGCCGTAGCCCTTGATGTCGCCGGGCTGGAGGAAATTGACGGGCACGGGGTATTCGGTCGGGCCCACCTTGTAGCCTTCGGGAAAAGTCCACTCAACCATCGTCGCTTCGCCGGACTCACCCGGATTGATCCAGTAGATGTGCCACTCAGGCTCGATCTTGAATCGGATTCCGACCTTGAACGGCTCGCCCGGCTTGAAGCTCGAGACGCTCGCGAGCGACTCGGTTTTGACGAGCTCCTTCTTCGGCGCCTCGGCCGCGACAAGTGTCGACACCGCAAGCACAGGGATGAGAAACGCCGCTGCGCGCATGCAGAACTCCTTCCGAACCCATCCAACAACAACGCACCCCCGCCCGCCATTATTCCCCGGCGCGCGGCACTCTTCCACCCCCAAGGGGTACTCCCGCGAGATAAAGACACGGGCCGCCTCGGAAAGTTGCGACAGCAAAGATTTCCACGAGAGCGATCTGGTATGCAATCCCGTTCCGTCCCCTTCCGTCCTGGCATTTGGCTTCGCGGATCGAGGCCCTTTGGTCCGCGACGCCGCAAGCGAAGGGGCACTGCTCCTCCCCCGCCGCCCGCTGGCCTTCCCGATTCTGCAGCGGTACAATTCCAGCGACTTTCCGGGCATGAGGGGTTCCCATGATCTCCCTCGGGCATCAGGATCGCGTCAGATCTCGCTGCCGCAGCGCCCGCGTGCCGCCGCCCGGAGTCGTCGAGGTGCATCGGACGCATGAGTCACAGCCACCACCATCACGTTCACGCCACGGGCCACCCCCACGGCTTTAGCGCGTCGGCCATCGCCCTTGCCCCCGTGCTGGGGGCAAACGTTCTCGTCCTGAACAAATTCTATCAGGCGATCCGTGTGGTCAATGTCCGCCGCGCCTTCTCGCTGCTGTGCCGCGAGTTGGCCGAAGTCGTGCATATCGAGACGGATGCCGCTGGGCAGAGCAAGTGGCAGAACTTCGATTTTGCGGAGTGGACAGAGCTGAGCCAGCTTAAGGCCGAGTTCGAGCCCGATGCGCATGATTGGATCCACACGGTGCGGTTCCAGATCGCCGTCCCGCGCATTATCCGGCTGCTGGGATACGAGAAGCTCCCGCGGCAGGACGTGAAGTTCAACCGCCGCAACATCTACGCCCGCGACGGCAACAAGTGCCAGTATTGCGGAAAGCGCACGAGCACCACGGAGCTGAGCCTCGACCACGTCATTCCCAAGAGCCAGGGCGGCAAGGCCACGTGGGACAACATCGTCTGCTGCTGCGTCAAGTGCAACGTGAAGAAGGGCGGCCGCACCCCGGAGCAGGCGCACATGCACCTGATCACCAAGCCCATGAAGCCGAAGCGCAGCCCGGTGATCAACATCCGGCTGGCCGACGAGCGCTACTCGAGCTGGAAGCAGTTCCTGGATACGGCGTATTGGACGGTGGAGCTGAAGTAACGGGAACGGGCTCCAGCGGCGTGAACCGGTCCGGGCATACGAGTCATATCAAAAGCACCGCACGCAGCTGCGGCGGCAGTTTCCGCCTGTGCAGGAGAGGCACCGTCAAGTGCTCCACGAGTACAGGGACATCCTCGGCGAGATGAAGGCGGAGCTGCAGAAGCCGGATCATCGCGTCGACGTCGATGCGCTCAATCGGGCTGACGCCGCGGCGCGGTGGATCGCGCTGGATTATTGGAAGCTTCACTACCCAAAGGGGTGAGTCATGGCTGAGCGTTCCGTCTCTTCCCCACTGTCCGGCGATGTAATTGACCTTCTGATGAAGCGCGGGATGACCCTGACGGCGATCGCCGAGACGATCGGCGCAACGAAGTCATTCGTCAGCCGCGTAAAGTCGCGCTCGCGCAGCCTGACGATCGATCATCTGATGGCGCTGGAAGGAAAGCTTGGGGAGCCCTTGCCGCTGCTCCTCCTGGAAGCGACGCCGATTGATTCGATCCCGCACGATTTGCGGCCGCTCTACCGGTCGACGCAGAGAGTGCTTGATAGGACACGGAAGCGGCCGAAAGCGGCTGACGGAAGGGCCTCGAAAGTCGCATGAGGCGACGCCACCAATCCCCCCGCATAGCCCATTACAACCGGCAGCGGCTACGGGTCATCCTTGAGCCACATCAACGGGCAAGATACCCGTTGCGGCCGCGCCGGTCGTGACGCATGCGATCGAGACCAGGTGCTTGGATTCGTCGCCACGG
Organism: Tepidisphaeraceae bacterium; assembly: GCA_035936155.1. GTDB lineage: Bacteria > Planctomycetota > Phycisphaerae > Tepidisphaerales > Tepidisphaeraceae > DASYWJ01. Next base: position 84,291 of record DASYWJ010000029.1, read on the forward strand.
CGTCGCGTCACGCGCCGCGTTTGCGACGCTGCTGCGACTTGGTCAGCCCCAGCCGTTGGCGCATTTTGTCCAAGCTGATCCCGCCCTACTGCTCGTGTCGGGCGCGCGCCTTCTGAATGACCGCTACGAACTTCGGACTGTTCGCCAGCGCAATCGATTCCGCGTCCATGCCCTTGGCTGAGCTGAGGACTGCGACCGGCTTCCCGTTCCTGACGATAACGACCGCATCCTGGTCGACCGTTCGCGCGTACTCGGACAGTGGTTTAGTCGCCTTGCCAATCTCAACGGTTTTCATGTCAGATCAACCTCCAAGCCGCCAATGCTCACACGGCTGTGTCGCTTGACACCGACGGCGCGCACGAGAACTCGTTGGGCGACCGCATTCACATCATAGTACACCCGAATCTCCGATGCGCAGTTCGCGCGTCGCGATAAGATTTGACCGCATCGCCTTACGATTTCGCGTCTGCTTCAACGGGTCGGTCTTCAACTGCGCTGCGATCGCGCCAGTGATTTTCTGCTGCTCAAATCTTCGCAACTCTGCCAGATGATCCTGGGTGTCCGGCGAGAGCTCGATGTGAAAGGCCATCCTGAGTGAAGCTATTGCGGGGGCCGTATGCCTGCAACAGCAACGTTCACGCATGACGGTTGCTCCGGGTTGGGGTGGGAATGACGTCGAACGAAGCGACGCGGCCACATCGTCCGCAAGATATGCGTTGCGTCGCCACCCGTCCCAAGGGATGCTGGTCGGCATGAGCGAAGCATCATCCGCCGGGTCGGAAGCCCTGACCTGCCCCAAATGCCGCGGCCCCATGGCGCCCGTCACGTTTGAGGAGATCACCGTCGACCGCTGCACGACCTGCGGCGGGCTGTGGTTTGACGTGATGGAGCAGCGGCAGCTGCGCGAGCGGCCGGGCTCGCAGGTGATCGACACCGGCCCCGCTCAGTTGGCCAGCGACCCGCACCCGCCCGCGGAGAAGATGTCCTGCCCGCGCTGCACTGCGCCGATGACGCGGCTGAAGGACGTGGATAACCGCAGCATCGAGTACGAATACTGCGCCGTCTGCAACGGCGCGTTCTTCGACGGCGGCGAATTCCGCCAGTACAAAGACACCAGCTTCCTCGGCTCCCTCCGCCACCTCTTCGGCGGGCGATCGTTGGGTTAGGACCGGTTGCTCAATCCGACCGAATCACCACCTCGTGGACGCGGTCCTCCTCGAGGTACACGCACAACCAGAGGTCGTCGATGACGCTCGCCCCGATGATGTAGGTAAGCTGCCGTAGCCGCGCGGGCCGGGATTGGGTGGGCCGAGTTCCGCGACGACCTGGTCCGTACTCATGCCGATCAGGTGACGGCCCTCGACGAGTTCCCCGCCCAGACGAAGCCGCCGGTCGCGATCCGCGACCGCGCGCCAGTCGGCGAAGACCGACGTTCGACGGCCGCGTCGCTGGAAGGACCGGATCATCCTCATGGAAAATGGCCCCGGGGATCATCAGGACGAGTGATCCGATCGTCGCCATCCCCAGCCACCAAAAGAATCCCCGTCTGTGCATTTGTTGCACCTCACTGCCGCTTCAGGACCCCTGGCTTTGCGGGCTCGTCCTCCATCTCCGTCGGAAGCTGCCAGACCACGGAGCCTTCCCGGTCGGTGAAGTACAGGCGCGACTCCGACGTGCGCAGGGCGTCTCCGTCCGCCCAGAACGCATAGAACCCGTGGTGTGCGTGTAGTGGCTGGCGCACGTACGTGTGCTGAAGCGGGGAGTTTCGCGTGAGCGTTCGCTGCCTGGTCCACGTCTGCCCTTCGTCGCGGCTCGACCACATGACGATCTCGCCGCCGGTCGTGAAGGGTTGGGGGCCGGGGTCGGTCGGCGCGATGAGTTTCCAGCCGTCGCGCTCGATGTAGAGCTGCCCGAAATCGTAGTTGTGATCGGACCGGGTGATTTCTCGGCGACGCCAGTGCTCGCCCGTCCAGTGAGCGGTGTGCCACACGTGCGGGCCGAACTCCTCGCCAGCGAGATGCCCCTGGCTGGTGAGATACAGCAGGATCGGCCGGCCCCGCTGGTCGAATTGCAGGTCCTTCAGATACACGAGTTCGCCCGCCGCCTCGTGATCGTGCACGAGGGCGGCGTTCTTCGGGTCCTTCAGCGGAACCTCCAGCGGCTCACCATTCACGTTCCGCCACGTTTCGCCAAAGTCGTATGTCTCGAGGTAGTACAGGTTCGTCCGCGTGTCGAGGCCCCGCGGGTGGTAGTTGAACATCACGCCGACGCGTTTGCCGTCCGCCGAGATGCCGCTCACCTGGTAGTGGCCCTTGAACTGCGCGAGCAGTTCTGGCTCCGACCACGGGCGCCCATCGGCGCTGGTCTGAAACGCCACCGCCCTTCCGTCCGTGTAGCGGTTCTGGATCAGCAGGAATCCGTGGCCCTCAACGAACCAGGGCTGCCCGTACGAGAGCGAGATGTTTTGCGCAACCGGCTCGAAGGCGTCGATCGCGTACGGCTTGACGCTGCGGTGGATCGACGACCGCTCCCGGGGCCCGTGCGTGGTGGAGAAGACCCACAGGTGGCCGGCGGCGTCGATCGCCAGGGCGGGGTTGTCGTGGGCGTCGGAGGTCTTCTTGTTCAGCAGGATGCGCGGGCGCGGGACGGTGCCCGTAGCGTGGTCGAAGTAGCTGACCATGTGCAGCAGCTCGTTCTTGTTCTTCGAGCGCCCGCCATAGACGAAGACGTCTTATTCGCCTGCTTCGCATAGACGGCCAGCGGGCGGATCTGCTGCGGGTAGGTGGCGAGTCCGCCGGAGTATTTGGGGACGCCGTCCTTGCCGGGGATCTGGTACCAGATGCCGCGGTAGCCGGTGTCTTCTTTGAGCGTGAACGGTTCGCCCCCACGGCTGGGCCGCTCGAGCAGGCTCAGCGTGAGGAGCACGGCGAGCGTGAGGTGGCGCAGCGGCATCGTGCGGAGGATAACGGTGCAGCAACCGGGAAAAAACGGTTGACAGCCTTCCGCAATGTTAGTAATCAGTCACTAACTCTTACAGGGAGGCCTCATGTCGCGCTCGATCATGCCAGTCGTCCTTCGTTCCGCCCGCTCCACCGCTGCTGCCGCCGCCATGGCGCTGGCGTGCGCCGGGATCGCGGGGTGCGCCAGCTACGCCGCGCCCGGAGGGCCGGCGGACCTCGGGGTGATGGGCGTCCAGCCACAGCTTGCCGCCGACCGGGAGGCGCAGACCGGCGCCACGATGCAGGAGAAATTCGACCGCAAGCCGTTGGCGCGCTTCCCCGCCGCCATTGCCGTCGCGCGCGTGCAGGCGCCGGGCTACCGCTCGCGCACGGCGCGCAGCTACGGCGGGCATGGCGGAGCGTACTCCGTCGTCACGACCCGCGACGTCGAGAAGCCGGAACACTTCGAGAAGCTGTCGAAGCTCGAGCTGATCGACGGCATCGGCCCCATTAACCGGCTGCTGCTGCCCACCACCGGCCTGCGCTCCGATCAGGAGCTGCGCGAGGCGGCCGCCTCGATGCAGGCGGACATGCTGCTCATCTACACGCTCGACACGAGCGTGTACGTTCGCGACATGGCCAAGCCGCTGAGCATCGTCTCGCTGGGGCTCTCGCCCAACCAGCAGGCGCGCGTGACGACGACGGCGTCGGCCGTGCTGATGGACACGCGCAACGGCTATGTCTACGGGCTGGCGGAGGCGACCGATTCCTACAACCGCCTCGCCAGCGCCTGGACCAACGAAGACGCGATCGACGCGGCCAGAATTCGCACCGAGTCGGCGGCATTCGATAAGCTCGTGGACGAGCTGGAGAAGACGTGGGCGGGGGTGGTCGCCCGCTACGCGAGGCCCGCTGCCGCGCGCATCAACGGCGGGTGATGGAAAAGGCTGAGCGGCAAGAGCCAGGGTGTCAAAACATAGACTCAGCCTACTGCCTGCTCGTCTTTTTGCCGTTGCTGGTTTTTCCTTCTGCCCTGTGTCTTGTGGCGTACTGCCAGTCCGCGCCAGAGGTACCACGTTGCGATGGTGCGGTGCGGGCGCCAGCGGTCCCCGAGTTCGTTCAATGCTTTGGCGCCCGGTCGCTCGCTCAACCCGTAAGCCACCTTCACACCCTCGCGCAGACCCAGGTCGTCGACAGGGAGGACGTCGGGACGGTTCAGCACGAAGATCAGAAACATCTCTGCCGTCCATCGGCCGACGCCGTTGACTTCGGTGAGCGACTGGATGATCTGCTCGTCGCTCATGCGGTTGAACCGCCGGGTCGGAATCACGCCGGCGGCGAAGCGCCGGGCGAGGTCGAGCACGTACGCGCGCTTCTGCCGGGACAACCCGCAAGTTCCGATGAGCTGCTCGTCCCCGCTGGTCAGGAACCGGGCGACCAGCGCCGGGGTGGGGCGGCGCATCGGGAATTGGTCGCGGAATCGTCCGAAGAGCGTCGCTGCGACGTTGGTCGAGATCTGCTGGGTGAAGATCGACTTGCACAGGACGACGAAGTAGTCCCGTCGGGGGTGCAGCGTGCAGGGTCCGACGCGCGCGATCAGCTTGCGCATGACCGGGTCGCGGCGGAGATGTTTCTGCGCGGCCGACCAGTCGGGGTCGCGCGGCGGAGGTTCGAACCACATCGCTGGAAAAGTAAGCTCCCAATCTCAGATTCCAAATCCCAAACAAACGACAAGCGGAAAACGAGGAAAGCTCGAGCGAGGGCTTCGCCTCCCTTCGCTTTGTGCCGTTTCTGCCTTGCCGTTTGCCTGGGGTTTGGAATTTGAGATCTGCAGCTTGATCGACGTGCTGGCGATGCCCCTCCCGTTCCCTTACAATCTCCGCTTCGACCTTACTCACCGGAGCCCCCCATGCGTGTGCCGCTGAAACTGAACGCGATCGAACAGGAACACCTGCAGGAGCTCTACAACGCCGCCGGCGTTGCCCGCGATGAGCTGCCGTACTCGGACAAATTCGAGGAGATCTGGTCCGGTTTCCAGGACCGCACGTTCAAGAACGCCGAGCGCGAGCAGGTCTACGGCGCGATCGTGAAGTACGTCCGCAGCAGCTCGAACGCCACGACCGAGCAGCCCGACAGCAAGCTCGATGACGAGCAGGCGAAGCGGCTGAAGAGCCTGCTCCCCCGCCACGCAAAAGGGGGGAAAATCCTGCCCTACAGCGACGAAATTGACGCTGCCCGCAAGGAGTTTATCAAGCTCTCGGGCGTCGAAATGACGGAGCAGGAGTTCTGGCAGGCGATCATGCGGGCGCAGGGGCCGAAGCGTCGCCCGCCGAAGCGCGCCAAAGTCACCGCGCCCGCGGAGGACGACGAGGTTTCGGGCGACGAGGACTAAGCGCTCGAAGCGGCTCGCAATTCCGCCGCAAATCCCGCTTCGGGCGGACCGCTTCCTGCGCGCCGGCGCATTGCTCGATTCCGAACGATTTTCGCTTTGACAATGATCTCCGCCTTCCCTATAGACAAATAGGAGATCGAGCCGGCGCATAGCCACCGGCACGCGCGCCGCCACACCGGGCGGAGCGAGAAGCGAAAGGACGTTATGGCTTCGCAATCCTGGAAGGACCGTCTTCGCGGCCAGCTCCCGCCTGCGTGGGAGAATCAGATCGATGACTTTGAAGCGCAGATTACCCTGCGCAAATCCGGGCGCATCGACGAAAAGGTCTTCGCCGAAACGCGCCTGCGCCGGGGCTCGTACGGACAGCGCTACGACAATGGCTTCCGCCACGACGGGTTCCAGACCCAGCAGCTCCCCTACCCCCCGCTCACCAAGGGTCCCGAGACCTTCTGGGACGCCCCCGGCATGCAGCGCATCAAGATCCCGTTCGGGGGGCTCAATCCCGAGCAGATGATGGTGCTGGCCGAGCTGGCGGAGGAGTATTCCGACGCGATCTGCCACATCACGACCCGCCAGGACATCCAGCTGCACTTCATCCACATCGATGACTGCCCGGACATTTTCCGGCGGCTGGCGGCCGTCGGCATCACGACGCGCGAGGCGTGCGGCAACTCCGTCCGCAACGTCACCGCCTGCCCGCTCGCGGGCGTGTGCAATACCGAGTCGTTCGACGTCACCCCCTACGCCAAGGCCGTCGCGTTTTACCTGCTGGGCCACCGCGACACGCAGGACTTCGGCCGAAAGTTCAAGATCGCCTTTTCCGGCTGCCGGGACGAGGCATGCGCGCTGGTCAGCATGCACGACCTGGGCGGTATCGCGGCCGCGCGGGAAGAGAACGGCAGGACCGTCCGCGGATTCGAGCTGTACGTCGGCGGCGGGCTGGGCGCGGTCCCGCATCAGGCGAAGCTGCTGATGGAGTTCTGCCCCGAGGAAGAGCTGCTGCCGCTCTCGCGCGCGATCGGCCGGGTCTTCGCGCGATTGGGCGAAAAGAAAAACCGCAACCGCGCGCGATTGAAGTTCGTCGTGCAGAAGCTCGGGATCGACGAGTTCCGCCGCATCGTGGAGGAAGAACGCCGCACGATGCCGCAAGACCCCTCCTGGCGGACGTTCTTCGACGAAATCCCGCGCTGGGATGAGCGCCCGGGCCAGAAGGTCGTGCAGCTCAGTGTAAATGGTCATAAGAAATCGCCTGAGTTCCTGAAGTGGGAACAGACGAACATTTACCCCCAGCGCCAGAGTGGCTACGTCGTCGCGACCATCACCTGCCCGCTGGGCGACCTCACGAGCGATCAGATGCGGGCGCTGGCGCACCTGTCGCGCAAGTACGCCGGCGGGAACGTCCGTACAACGGTCGAGCAGAACCTCGTGTTCCGATGGGTCCCGGCCGACAAGGTCGAAGCGCTCTACAACGACCTGAAGAAGCTCGGCCTCTCCGAGCCCGGCGCCGGCACGATTGTCGACGTCACCGCATGCCCCGGCACCGACACGTGCAAGCTGGGCATCAGCTCGTCGCGCGGCCTGGCCGGCGAGCTCCGCACGCGCCTGGCGGAACAGGTCGTGAGCATGGACCAGGCCGTCGAGCAGCTGCGCATAAAGGTCTCCGGCTGCTTCAACTCCTGCGGCCAGCACCACGTCGCCGACATCGGCTTCTACGGCAACAGCCGCACCGTCGGGGGTTTTAGCGTCCCGCATTTCCAGGTGATGCTGGGCGGGCAGTGGAGCGAGAACGGCGGGTCGTACGCGCTGGCCATGGGCGCCGTCCCGTCCAAGCGCGTCCCCGATCTGGTCAACACGCTCACACAGCGCTACATCACCGACCGCCAGGGCGCCGAATCGTTCCAGGCGTGGTGCCAGCGCGTCGGCAAGAAGGAGCTCAAAGCCATCGTCGATCCATTTGACACCAAGACCAACCCCCTGCCGCCGCAACAGGTCGATCCGACGATGTATCAGGACTGGGGGGATCCCCGCGCCTATCAGATGAACGTCGCCACGGGCGAGTGCGCGGGTGAAGTTGTCACGCTCGCCGACTTCGGCTTCACCGCCGCCGAGACGCTGGCGTTCGAGGCGTCGTTGCTGCTTGATGATGGGAACTACCATCTCGCCGACCAGCGCGCCTACGAGGCGATGCTCAAGGCCGCCCATACCCTCGTGCAGCTCGAGTGGCTGGATGTCCCGAGCGACAACGACAAGCTGATTGTCGAGGAATTCCGCAAGCGGTTCGTCGACACGAAAATCTTCTGGGACAAGTACCACGCGAACCAGTTCAGCAACTACCTGTTCAACCGGTTCGAGCACGGCCCAGATGCGCGGTTCACGAAGGACACGGCCCACAAGCTGATCGAAGAGGCGAACCTGTTCATCGACGCCGCCCATAAGGCCCACGCGGCGTGGCAGCAGAAGCTGAACGTGCTCAACGCGCCGCCCCCGCCGCCAGCGGCCGGCGACGCCGCGGCATGACCTCCTGGTTCTCCGTGGCACGGGTTTTCAACCCGTACATTGGCGGGCACGAAAGGGCACGGGTTGAAAACCCGTGCCACGCGACAGGCAGCAATGGACTCGCACAAACTCGTCATAAAACTGTTCGTGGAAGATTCGTCGCAACTCGACGTGCACGAGTTCGTCGCGATCTTCCACTCCTGGATCCAGCAGCAATCGGTGCCCGATCACCTCCTGATCGACGTGTCCGACTACGCGCACGTCCACCACGGTCCCGGCACGCTGCTCGTCAGCCACGAGGCGAACTTCTACACCGACCATGGCGAGGGCCGACTCGGGCTGATGTACGCGCGCAAGCAGCCGTTCCCCGGCACGTTCACCGATCGCTTGCGCCAGGCGTTCGTCGCCGCGCTCGAAGGGTGCAAACGGCTCGAAGCCGACGCTCGACTTGCCGGACGGATCAAGTTCAAGACCGATGAATTGCTCGTCTCGATCCATGACCGCCTGCACGCCCCCAGCACCCCCGAGACCTTCCAAGCCGTCCGTGGCGATGTCCATGCGTTCTTCACCGAGGCCTACGGGGGCGAGGTTTCGATCCGCCAGGTCGGTACGGACGAAACCCCCTTCCGGGTCGAGGTGGTGACGAAGCAGGCCCCCTCGCTCGAATCCCTGCTCCAGCGGACTACCGGCGCGGAAACCGCCGTGACATAGCCTTGCGTGTCCGCGTCAGTGAGATACCTCTCTGCCATCGAGGCGATTTGCGCAAGTCGGACCTTTGGGACATTCCCCGGACACAGCGCGACCCATGTCCCACCTCGCGAGGAGAAATTTCGCACGCCTGCCGTAACTCCCGGTGTCGCCGAGCGCAGCGGCCGGCGCTGATTGACGCAGCCGCGAAAAGTGAGACATTGTGAGACATTGTGAGACATCGGCTGCGCCGCCCGCCCCGTCTCCGAGTTGAGCTTTTCAAAGAACGCCGGCGGCCGAACGTCGCTGCACGATGCGCGCCTATCCCACAGCTCGACCGTGCGCGATCATGTGCACGATCGCGCACAATCATTCGGGGAGCATCGCCAAAAGCCCCGAAAAACAGGCGAAATGATTTTCACAGAAATCGGGATTGCCATAACTCCTTTTGCGCGATCGTGCGCGCAGCTACCGTGACACGAGCATGTCGCCCGTGCTGATGATGCCTGCATGCGCGAGACCCCGTGTTTCACGTCGACAGTTCACAGCAGCGCCTTCTCGATCAGGTTCCGCTCGCGCTGCGGCAGGTCCAGTCCCAGCGCCGCTTGATGCCCGCGCGGTGACATCTTGGCCCACGTCCGGCGCAGGATGCGGATGAGCTTCTCCTCGTCGTGATCGGCGGCGAACTCGGCGAAGTAGTTCTCCAGAAATACAAGGCAGATCACGTCCTCCAGCAGCTGCATCTCCGGATCGCTCTTGATCCCCTGCTTACGCACGAGTGACTGGACCCGCGCGATAGTCGTGTCGTCATAGCCGACATCGCGCAGGATTTCGGCTGCCTTTTCGGCGTGGAAGTCGTAGAGCGTCGTCCGCCATTTCAGATAGCCGGGGCGGTCCATGGGGTAGGCGCTGCGTGGAATCGACCAGCGCATGAGGTGCTGCGACCGCGCAGCAAGCCGAACGGGTTCCGATGCATCGGGCGCAAGCCGGTCGAGCCACTCGGTCATCCGCTGCGCGTACACGAGTTCCTTCGGCCGCGGGACTCCAGCGACGATCGTGAGGTTGGGATCGCGTGCGTTGGCGGCGTCGAACCGTTCGATGGCGGCGCGGAAGCGACTCTCGCGGAGCGGCATGAGTAAACAATACCCTACCGGCACACCACTCGCGTCCTCCCTCTTCCCCGTCCTTGGGGGAGAGGGAGGACGCAGGTCGTCATCCCTTACCTACACCCGGCGGCGGGTTGCCCCTATAATGCCGGCCGTTCGTACCGGAAGGAGTCGGCGTTGGCGAAACGTAGCCCATTGGCGGAGCGACTGGACGAGGTGAAGGAGCGGATCGCCGCCGCCTGCGCCAAGGCGAAACGGGAGGTGTCGGAAGTGACGCTGGTTGCGGTCACGAAGACGGCCGCGCCCGAGCAGATCCGCGAGATCATCCAGTTGGGCGTCGGCGACTTAGGCGAAAGCCGGGTGCAGGTCCTTACGCAGCGGGCGGGCCAGATCAACGAATTCTTCGCCCGTCGACAAGGCCAGGGGGATGCCGCGGTCGCGCCCAGGCTCCGCTGGCACATGATCGGTCACCTTCAGCGGAACAAGATCAAGCCGGTGTTACCGCTCATCAGCCTGATCCACAGCGTGGACAGCCTGCGACTGGCTGAGGAACTGGAGGCGCAGCTGACGAAGTCGGATCGTAAGCTTCCGGTGCTGATGCAGGTCAACGCCAGCGAAGAACCGAACAAGTCGGGCGTGGCCGTCGGCGCGTCGCTCCACCTGGCTGAGCAGATCGACACCATGCCGCACCTGCAGCTGATCGGGCTAATGACGATGGGCCCGCTGGAGGCGACGGAGAAGCAGATCCGCCACGTCTTCACCCGCACGCGCGAGATTTTTGACGAGATGAAATGGCACAAAATCGGTGGCGCGGGATTCAAGCACCTGAGCATGGGGATGAGCAACGACTTCGAGATCGCGATCGAGGAAGGCTCCACGATGGTGCGCGTGGGGACGGCGCTGTTCGGCGGGAAGGTGCAGGACCACGAGGAGGACGAGAGAAGCCAGTAGCCAAAAGCCAGGAGCCAGCAGAAAGCAAAAAGGGACAGGCTGGCCGATCTTGATTCTGGCTGTGGCTACTGGCTTCTGGCTACTGGCTTCTTTCCCCCATGCCGGACGTCGATTTCTTCAACTTCTGGCGCTGGACGCTGGCGATCATCGGCGGGGTGTATGCCACTGTCATCACGCTGCAGTCGCTGTGGGGCTGGTACGCTTATCTGGCGGGAAGCGACCGATTCATCGGGCTGGCACGGCGATACATTATTGTGCACGGGCTGCGGCTGCGGTTTACGTCCTTCTGGGGGGATGTGATCATCTGCGTGCTGCTCACGGTCGCGTTTTTCATGCTGTGGCAAGCGCACGGCATCCTGTTTGAGATCGAAAGCATCATCCGCAATGGGCGCTAATCCGGTGAATCCGCAGATGAAGATGCTGCCCCCGGTGGGCGGGGGACAGGCTTCGTCCGTGCCCGCGACGGGAAGCGCAACGGGGAGCGCAACCGGGAGCGCAACGGGGGTGATCGGCTCGACCGCCCCTGCCCGCCAGCTGTCCGAGCTCCCGCGCGACGAGCTGGAGCATCTGGCAGAGGAGTACGGCCTCGATCCCACCCGCTACAAGCATCGCCAGCACCTGGTCGCCGCACTGCACGAGCGGCGGCAGTTAATCGCCTCGATGGACCGCGAGGCGATGCTCGACGTGATCAGATGGGGGCGCCGGCCGGTCACCGTCAACGCCACCAAGGAGCAGATCGCGCAGGAGATCGCGCGCATCAAGACGATGCGCTTCGACGGCCTCAGCCAGCGTGGCCTGATCGTTCTCGCCCGTTTGCGCGGGGTGCAGATCAGTGACAACGAGCCCGTCCCCAGCTGCATCAAGCGCCTGAAAAAGCAGGAAGGGATCTTCCAGCGCATCAACCGCAAGCGCCGGGCGATGATCGGGCAGATCGTCTCGAACATCATCGGCGAGAGCGAGTCTCAAAGCGACTACCAGTTCCTCCCCCCGCCCGGTGGCGTTGCCGGCCCCGCGGCGCCGGCGCACCCCACGAGCAGCGCGACGATCAAGCACGAAATCGAAGAGTCGGGCCTCTTCGGCGGCATCGCCGGCCGCATCAAGAAGTCCGCCGACAGCTACGTCAACCAGAAGCTCGACGAGATCGAAGCGCGCATCGACCGCAAGCTCGACGAAATCGACCGCCGGTTGGCCGAGTGGCGCGACAAGGAAATCGCCAATCGCATCCGCATCCTCAAGATCACCCTCTGGGCCAGCGTGATCGTCGCCGCCTTCTCGCTCATCTACGCGTACGTGAAGGTCTACTTCTGGCCGCACTGACCGGGCCCGCTGAGCAGCGCGCACGCCCGCGGCCGCCGCCTGGCCGAATCGTTCTCATCTCGAGCTGCAATGCGCGGGTGACCGCTGCATGAGATGTGACCCGCTCTAATCCTTCAGTCCACTCATCGCCATGCCGCGGATGATGTGGCGGCTGAAGAGAAGGAAGATCACCAGGATCGGCGTCGTGCAGATGACGCTGGCGGCGAGGGTAAGGCCGTACTCGGAGGCGTAGCTGGATTGGAACAGTTCGATGCCCACGGGCAACGTGTAGTGCTCGACCGAGTCGAGAAAGACGCGCGGCCCGAGGAAATCGTTCCAGGAGCCGATGAAGGAGAAGATCGCCAGCGTCGCCAGCGCCGGCCGCGACAGCGGCAGCATGATGTGCCACCAGATCTGAAAGCGATTGGCGCCGTCGAGCATGGCCGACTCTTCCACCTCGCGCGGGATCGCCTTGAGAAACTGGTGCAGCAGAAACACGCCGAATGCTCCCGCCCCCGCCGGCAGGATCAGCGCCAGCAGCGAATCGATCCAGCCGAGATGGTTGAGGATCAGGTAGACGGGCACGAGCAGGATCTGCCCCGGCACCATCAGCGTGCCGATGATCAGCGCGAACACGTATCGCTTCCCCGGCAGATCCAGCCGCGCCAGCGCGTACGCCGCCAGCGAATCCACCGTCAGCACCAGCAGCGTCACCGACGTCGACACCAGCAAACTGTTGCGCAGCCACCGGAAGATCGGGATCTCCTCCGGGGTCGAAAGGACGTACGCGAAGTTCTCGCGAATCCCCTTGGCCGGATCCTGCGGCAGGATCGACTGGAGCTTGATGATCTCCGCATCCGGCTTCAGCGACGTGACGTACACCAGCACCACCGGCAGCACGAACAACACCGCCACCAGCGCGACGAACAGCTCAATCCCCGCCCGCCGATACCACGCTTCCCGCATGGGCGGAGTATACCGACACCCCGACGCCTACGCTGCCGCGGGGAGCTGGGGGAGGGGCTTTGCATCGCACGAATGAACACGAATCGTCACGAATCATTCGTGGAGATCCAGGTACCGATCGCGCAGCTCCCGCGCCGCCGACACAAGAACCAAGACACCAAGAACCCAACAAGGGCAAATCTAAGGGGTCGGGAGTGAATGCCATTCGGATAACCGCAACTCCGCGCCGTAGCTGTAGTTACTACACTAGTGGATCACCACACTTCGATTGTCGGGTAAAGCCGCTTTAGCTTGATGCGGGCGTCGACGGTGGTAAAGCGCCAGTTCACGCCGGATCCGGACCGGTTGCGTTCATGCATGAACGCGGCGCACGCGGCGGCCAGCC
>DASYWJ010000030.1:0-8121 GCA_035936155.1 Tepidisphaeraceae bacterium
CAGCCGCGCACTCAACCGTTGCCGCCCTTGGCGTCCGAATTACGCAAATCAGGTCGCCCTTCTGGACCATGGCACCATCGGGCTTCAGCCATTGGAGAACGATTATTGCGTCGGGGCTCACGGTGGAGCGGGCTAACGGACTGACGTTCAATGGCCGGCACCGCGCCGACCGGCTTTCACTTTACCAGAACGCTCGACGCGGGGCCGGTCCATTGCAGCGTGTGGTTATTGTGCCGCCGCTTGGCCGTCGCGAGGGTCGCCGACAAAAGGCATCACCGTGCTGATGCACTTGCAGTTGATGAAGGCAGTGGGCTGGAGCCGCGGGTCCCACTCGGACCACGAACGGAAGCGATTCTGATTGTCGCGATAGAACAAGTCATCCAAGCGGATGAACGCGGTCGATGCGAGTTCCGTCATGAGCTGAGCGGGGTCCAGCGGCGACGACCCGCACAACATGCGGTCCTTGGCACCCTCGTGGAAGTCGATGCGATAAAAGTGCTTCGCCATAAAGTCCCCTCGGCACAATAACAACCATTCTACGGACGCACGGACCCGCAGAACCCCCGCGGCCCTGCGCCCCGTAAGTGCCGTCACGCTAACGCCCGGGCCGCGACACCGCCACATAATAAAGCGCTGGACTCTTGCAGCCCGTTCGGATTATGTGAGGTTTCATGACGCTCGTCCGCCGCATCCGCGATGTGGGCCTGAGGCGGCACCTGTCCCCGTCGACCATCACCTGCTACCAGCACTGGACGATCAGCTTCCTCCGCTTCTGCCGCGTCGCCGGCCGCTGGCGGCACCCCCGGGACCTCGGCGCGGCCGACGTGGAGGCGTTCCTCACGCACTTGGCCCGCGACCGCCGGGTCAGCGCCTCGACGCAGAATCAGGCGACGTGCGCAATCGTGTTCCTCTACCGGCAGGTGATGGCCGGCGAACTGGCCGCGGACCACCTGGGCCGGTTCAACGCGGAGCGGAGTACGCGGCCCGCGCGGGTGCCGACGGTCCTCAGCGCCGTGGAGGTCGCGCGGCTGCTCGACGCGATGCCGCCGGGGTTGGCGCGGCGGCTGATGGCCCAGGTCCTCTACGGCACGGGACTGCGGCTCATGGAGTGCTGCCGGCTGCGCGTGCGCGACGTGGACTTCGACCGCGGACAGATCGTCGTCCGCGGCGGCAAGGGCGACCGGGACCGGGTCGTGATGCTCCCGGGCTGCTGCCGCGGAGCGTTGGGCGAGCGCGTGCGACGGGTGCGGCACGGGCACGCGCGGGACGTGGCCCGGGGCGGCGGCTATGCGCTCGTGCCCGACGCGGTGGCGCACAAGTGCCCGTCGGCCGCGCGCGACTGGCGGTGGCAGTTCGTGTTCCCCAGCGCGATCCTGCGGCGGGACGGGCGCGGCCGGGGCGTGCGGTGGCACACGGACGGGACGGCGCTGGCGATCGGGGCGGCGGCCAGGCGGGCGGGGCTGAGCAAGCGGGTGACGGCCCACACGCTGCGCCACAGCTTCGCCACGCACCTGCTGGAGGCGGGGTACGACGTGCGGCAGGTGCAGACGCTGCTCGGGCACGCGAGCCTGCGGACGACGATGATCTACACGCACGTCATGGTTCGCCCGGCGATCGCGGTGAGGAGTCCGCTGGACAGGCTTGAGATCAGTATGCCGTTCGACTCCAGACAGGCACTACAAGTTTCTTTGTCCTCACCGGTAGGGACTTCATCCGGAACATACCCGGGTCGGCATCGCCGCAAGTCCGGCCACGGGAAATGGTTACGGTAAGGCCGCGCCACGCTGACATCTCCAGATTACCGGTCGTCCGACGGCCCGCTCTCCGGATAAACGGCTCGTTCGGCGCGTTCACGCTCGTCATCTTCTCCTCTTTCCGCCGCAGCGATCGCGGCGCGTGATGAGGACGCCGATGAACGACGTGTTGAACGACCAGACCTCTGCCGTGGCCGCCATGGTGGTGCCATGGCTGTTGAAGCACATCGACCGCTACGATTGGGCATTCCGGCGCCGTGATGGCACCTTCCAGAGGCAGCTAACGAACGATCAACTGGCGGACTGGCGCAACCAAAAGCTCGGGTGGTGGCCGCAGAAGCTGGGTCCCAAGGTTCTCAAGGCCCATCTGCGCGAGAAGGACGAGATCCACTACGTCTCCGCCCGCAAGAGCGGATTTGCTCTTCTGTGCATCGATGTCGATGCCCACGACGGCCAGACCGACGCGTTCGAGGCGGTCCAGCTGCTCTTCAGCCATTTTCCCGGGTGTTACGTGGAGCCGTCTCGACGCGGTTACCACATGTTCTTGCTGATTGACGTCGGCCCCCTCCCGCGCCAGCGGTTCAACGAGTTGGTAATCCGCTTCCGCCGCGCGGCGAGTGCCACCCTCCTCGAGGGGAACATCGCGAGTACGGTGGAGGTTAAAGGCGACTTCACCACGTTCTTCGCGACGCCCGACTGCGGCGATGTCCTGAACCACCGGGCATCCACTTGTCGACTGCCCCGACCCGCGAATGTCGAACAGGCCCGGGCGCTCGTGCAGTCACCCGTGTACACGCCCCAGGATATGGAAGGCTTCATCGCTGAGACTCGTGAAGAAGAGCAGGTATTTCTTCTTGAAGCTATTGAGAAAGTCCGGAAGAGCCGTGGGGAGAAGCGTGAGCAGCCTCACAATTTCGACGACCAGAACGCACAGCATCGAATGTACATTGCTTTTTTCGAGTACACGGTGCAGTACCGGACAGAGCCAGATCGCGTCGAGCTTCTGGAGTTCTACCGCGCGAGGTGGAGCGCGGGGCCTTCACATGCCCGCCGGGAAGAGCGTGCGGAGTGGGTGATTCAGAACAGCCAGTTCGATCCAGCCAAGCTGGGGATGACCGGGTACGAGAAACAGCGTGAAGAACTCCTGGAACTGGTCCGCGCCCACGTGAAGGCGGAGCACAAGACCGGCTTGAGCTACCGGTACGAGATCCCTGAGGAGGATCTTGCCGTCGCTCTGTGGGTCGTCGTTGGCGCGTCGTTCGAGCGCGTCGACGTGAAGTGGAAGCAGTTTGGCTGCCCCATCAAGCGCTTCGTCGGCGCATTCCAGGCGCTACGCAAAGATGGCGTCATCAATCGCGGCTGCACATCCACGACCAAGATCAGCTCAATTAAGCTCATCCTCGCCCGCGCCGGACTCATCCAGTGTTTGGACAACAGCTACTCCTTCGTGCCGGGTAAGCCTGGGCTGGGCTGCGGCAAGAAGTACGCGATTGGCCCACACCATCCGAGGTTCGCCGAGTGGCGCAGGGTGCGGCCATCGCTGGAAGACGGCGTGAGATTGGCCGCCGCTTGAGCGTTCGTTATTCGCCTCACTCGAGCCCAATCTTGGATATGCGGGCCCCGAGGTTGAGACGCAACACTCTGGACCCCGCACGTGATCGTCCTCCACCGCGAGAGCCGGCCGGGCAAGTTGAGCGTTTAGCCGGCAGCCGGGCACCGGAGGAATGATGGCTCCGCCGAACGCGTAAACAGCTCGTTCGGCGCGAGAACGGGCTGTAAAAGAGTTTTATGAGAGAAAGTGAGCCCCACTCCCTCAATGAACCGGCACTCATCGAGGCAGCAGCGGAGATCGTCCGAAGCGAGCTTTTACCGCCCGCGGCCGTGGAACGCATCGCGGGAGCCCTTCGGCGGCGCGGGCTCGCTGCGGACCGTTGGCTGAAAGTGAAGGAAGTTGCGGCAATTCTTCGGGTATCGAAAGAGGCGGTCGTACGACTCTGTTGGTGCGGCGACTTTCCAGGCGCAAAAAACTTTGGCACTGCCAAGCGTCAAGATTGGCGAGTGCCGATGAGTGACCTAAACCGGCCGCGGGAGCGCAGCGGGCCTGATCATCGGCGCGCACGTCCCTCACGCTACAGACCGCAGTTGCTCCCCCTCCCCCCGCGCACCTAACAGTAATCCCCGCACCCCTTCGGTGACGGGGCGGAGCTGGTCGGGCCGCAACTTCATGTAGTCGTCGGTCGACCCTTCGATCTCGTGCCCCATGATCCGCTTGATGATGTGCAGCTGCCCGAACGGCGCTGCGAGCGACGAGAACGTGTGGCGCCACGCCCCGAAACTAACCCCGGGCCTCTTTATTCCCAGCTCGCGCAACAGCTTCGCGGTCGCTTGGCCGAGCGCGTCGCTCTCGTGGGTGACGAACCGGCCTTGGACGATCTTGCTAGTCTCGTGGTGCGCAGGAAAGCCGACGGCCGTGAGGAAGAGCCGATCCGACCATTCAGGACGAGCGGGTTCGGGTCGCACTGCAAGGTAAGAGCGAATGGCCGCCACGGTCTCCGGCCAGAGCGTTGCCTGCCACAGAAACCCCGTCTTGGTCCGCAGGTTTTCGGCGTAGCCGTTTTCCAGGTCGACGTCCCCAGGTGTAAGCGCGGCGATGTCCTTCGCGTAGCAGCCGGCATTGGCGCCCAGCATCGTCGCCGCGAGCAAAAGGCGGGAGCCGATCGTCATCTTTCGGGCGGCGTGACTGCCCCAACCATCCGATGCCCGGGCCACTGACCTGACAGGCGACGATGATCTGGCGGGCCTCGTCCAGCTCGAACAGGCGTTCCCCGTGTTGCCGCTGGAACAGGTAGCGTGACTTTTCCTTCTGATGCTTGGAAACGTACTTGAACTGGTCACCCCAGTCGGGCATCCGAGGGAGGATCTTGCTAACGAGGGCCGCCCATCCGAACATCGCCCGGACGTAGACGACGTACTGCGCTTTGGTATTGACGCCGACGCCCTCGCCGAGCCGTTCACGCAGCCTCTTGAAGTCGTCGGGCGTCCACTGCATCGGGTGCACGCGATTGACGTGAGGGAAGAGGGCGATCAGCTTCCGCATCGCCCGCTCCACGCCGCTGTACGTCTTGTTCTCGATCTGAACTTCCGCATCAGGGCTCTTGAGGTCCTGAAACCGCGAAAGCAGGTAGCGATCGGCAACCTCCAGCAGTGACGGGCCCAAGTCCTCCGCCGACGCCCGATCCCGACCCCTAGGATCGCGGCCGGACTCCCACGCCGCTCGCTCGGCGAGGTAGAGCCGCTCGGCCCCGCGCGGGTCGGCCCACGCGCCGAAGTAGCGCCGCACACCCTTTATCTTCTTCCCCCACTGGCCGTTGCCGTACGCTTGCAGGGGAAAGTCGGGGCGGGGCTTCTGTGGTTTCTGACGCGACGTTGCGGACATGGCCGCAGTATGCGATTCGGCGCGCGGCGAACGAGCAGGGGCGTGTACTGGCTCGATCGGGTGTCGGCTAGGTGTCGCCGAGAGGAGGGGCTTGTAACTGATGCGCCATCCAGGACTTGAACCTGGAACCCGCTGATTAAGAGTCAGCTGCTCTGCCAATTGAGCTAATGGCGCGCGTGCGCGAGTTGGCGGACTGTATCGATGGGGTCCGCCATGTCAAGTTTACGTCTGTGGCCGCTGGGGGTTCAAGCGGAGGGGGCAAATCCCCGCGCGCGAAAAGCTGCGTTTCATGGATTCTGGCGGCAGCGGATGGCGCCGATGGGGTAGGAGCCGTCGTCGCGGCGGTCATGAAGGGGGAGGTTGATCGTGGTGCCGCTTTCTGGGTCGATTAAGGACAGGTGAAGTCGATAAAGGCCGGGCGCGACCCCGGTGAAAACAGCGACGTTCGAGGCCATGTAGGTCTTGCCTTTGATCCACGAATCGGTGTCCAGCTCGCCCGCGTCGGCCGAGGCGACAACTTTGCCGGCGACGACTTTACCGCCAGCTTTCGTCAGCGTCACGTGCAGCCGGTAGTCGCGCATCGCGCGGCCGACGCCGCGATTGATCCACTCGGAATCAATGCGCAGCCGCTCGCCGGCGCGGAAGTGTGATGGGTACGTGACGCGCATCGGGACGAGCCGGTAGCCCATCGTGCGCAGCCCGTAGTCGATCAGCGCAGGCTGCTCCTTGAGAAAATTCAGGGCGTCGTGCGACTGCCAGCCGAGAAGGTTGACGTAGTTCGGGTGCAGGCTCAGCGCATCTACGATCTTCCACCGCACCCACTTCTGGCCACCCTTCATGCTGTTGGCGTAGCCGTCCACGAACTCGGACATGAACGGGCCCCTGCTGCGGGTGGCGAAGGCTTCCTCGATGAGCTTGCGTTCGTTGGAGTGGACCGCCCCGCCCGCGCCGTCGCGGCGGAAGGTGACATTCGGCTTCGTCAGCGCGTGGTCGAATGCCGAGTATCGCAGGAACGGTTGATACGTCTTCGTAAAGGCAGGGTCGAAGTGCTTCGTCGGGCCGTCCCACAGCTCCTTGGGACTGTCGGGGTCGTAAGACGCGCTGAGCGACACCCAGTGGTCCGGGAACGCCGCGGAGTAAACGTCGATCACATGCTTCAGCGCCTCACGCCGATCATCGACCCACGCATACCGAAACCCGGTGTGCCACTCCCCCCACAGCCCAAAGCCACGGAGGTCGACCAGCTGGACGGGCCGGTCAGCCCCGAAATGTTCCGCGATGACGTTCAGAAATCGCGCCAGCCGCTCGCGGTAGAACGGGTTGCGCGCGTCGACGACGACGTACGTGCGGCCGGATTCGGTCCGTGACTGCTTCTGCGTCTCCGGCATCCGCTCCAGCACGTACGGCGGCACGCCCAGCCCGCTCGGCGGATCGAGGTGGTTCCACCACAGCAGCGACTCGCTGCTCATCCGAAGTTGGATCCGCTTGCCCTTCTTCCGCCAATGGTCATACGCGAAGTCCACTTTCGAGAAGTCGTAGTGCCCATCGCGCATCTCGACGTCAGACCAGGCGAACATCAGGGCGACGGAGTCGACGTGGGGGAACGTTTCATCGGGCAGCGCCACGAGCGTCGAGCTGCCGCCGGGCCGCGGGTCCAGCGGGTAGTTCTCATACACGACCCACCCCATGTCGGGATTGGATAGGACCGCCTCCGGGTTCTCCTTAGGAACCACCGTCACGGGTTCCGCGCCGGCGCGGAGTGACAGAAAGAGGATCAGCAGCGCGAGCAGGATGCCTCGGATCACGCTAACCGATACGCGCCGGGCATCGTGGCGTTGGCGCCACTTGCGGCTTAGCGGCTTAGCGGCTTAGCGGCTTAGCGGCTTAGCGGACCAAGCCATGTGCGTCCGCGAAGCCGCAAGCGCAAAGTTACAGACCCAGCACGTCCGCGATCGCGTAGCGCCCGGGCTTTTGTCCCGCGAGCCATTTCGCGGCGCGGAGGGCGCCGTGGACGAACGTATCGCGGTTGGTGGCGACGTGCGTCAGCTCCAACCGCTCCCCCAGCGCCGCAAAATACGCGGTGTGACGACCGATTTCGTCCCCGATGCGCAGGGCGTGCATGCCGATGTCGCCGCGCTGGCGCACGGCGTCGTCGCCGTGGCGGTCGTACACGAGGGCGTCGCGCGTCTTGCCCGTGGATTTTAGGATTGCGTCGGCCAAGCCCATCGCGGTGCCGGAGGGCGCGTCCTTCTTGAACCGGTGATGACCTTCGATGATCTCGACGTCGTAGTCGTCGCCGAGCTTTTTCGCGACTTCGGCGGCGATCTTGAACAGCAGGTTCACGCCCAGGCTCATGTTCGGCGCCTGGAGGACCGCGATGTCTGCCGCGGCGCGGTCTATGGCTGCGTGGTCCTCGTCCTGGAGCCCCGTGGTCCCGATCACCATCGCGATGCCACGATCGCGACAGCTCTTCAGCCAGTGCCGCATCGCCGCCGGCGCGGTGAAGTCGATGAGCACCTGCGGCGTCGGTTTCAGGTCGAATGTGATCGGGATGCCGATGGGGCCAATGCCGGCGACTTCGCCGGCATCGAGCGATTGCATCGGATGTTCCGGGCGCTCGACGGCCCCGACGATCTCGAAGCCGCCGTCCTGCTTCGTGAGCGAAATGAGCCGCTGACCCATTCGTCCCGCGGCGCCGGTGATGGCGATCGAAGTCATTTCAACTCCTGTCGATCATGCCGAGAACCGTCCTCCCTCTCCCCATCTTTTTGGGGAGAGGGAGGGCGGTTGCTTTAAGAGCTCCTAACAAAACCTGTCATGCAAGCAGTTCAGACAGATCAATGCACAGGCCAAGGCGACGAACGCCTCGTGGATGTCGTCACGCCGGTCGTAGCGGAGCTTGAGGTGCCGATTCTGGTGCACCCAGCTCTC
>DASYWJ010000031.1:0-23355 GCA_035936155.1 Tepidisphaeraceae bacterium
GTGCACTTCCTGCGAGCCCGAACAAGCACTCGCCGCTGGTTGTATCGGCCCACCACTGCGGCGAACGTGAATCGCCTCGCTTTGACCCCCGCCGCGCCCGGCGGGTATCCTCCCCCGCATGACCCAACCGGGGACCAGCGGGGCAGGAGCATTCTGAAGGGTCGAGCATTCTAAAGAGCATTCCAAAGAGTCGGGAGTCATTGGTAAGACTCCCGACGCAACTCCCGACGCCTTAGATTCACCCGGTCTCGCCTTTGCACGTCTGTTCCATCCACGCCGCAATCGGTCACGTTGGCCGGCAGGCGCGGACCGAACCCTTGTGCTCGCTTGGCGAGATGGAGATTCAACATGTTGACACGCAAATGCATTACCCGGACGGCAGCGGCCTCGTGTGCGCTCGCGGTCCTCACCGCAGGACCCGCTCTCGCACAACAACAACAGCCGCCGCACGATCAGCACCAGCAAGCACAACAGTCCGGGCAGCAGCAATCATCACAGCGGGCGCAGCAATCGTCCGGACAGCAGGACGCCAAGACGGTCATCGAGGACTGGCCGCAGGTCGCGCAGAAGGCCGCGAAGGAGATGATGGACAAGTACGGCCAGCCCAGCGGCGTCACACCCACCCGTCTGGTCTGGACCAAGCAAGGTCCCTTCACGGAAATCATCGTCATCAACGAGGCGATCAACCACGACTTCCCCAAGCCGCACAAAGACTGCCTCGAGCACGTTGTCGCCTTCAACGTCCCGGCCGATAAGGTCGGCGAACTGGCCAAGTTCGACGGCAGCATCATCGTCGATCGCACGCGCGGCCGGCTGTCGGCCCGGTGCGACAGCGAGCCGCACAACATCCTGGCGCTGAACCTCGCCCACGACATCATTACCGGGAAGAAGAACGTGGAGCAGGCCCGCCAGGCCTATGGCGAAGCCGCCAAGAAAGAAATGTCCGGCGAGAAGCCCGACCTGGCGATGAAGCTTCAGTTCCAGCCCGACCCGCAGCCCGGCGACAGCGACGTCGCGACGATCGGCCCCCAGGCCGGCCAGACGAGCGGCGAAGCCCAGCCCGCCGGCGCACAGCAGCAGCCGGGTCAATCCAAAGACGCCGCGCACGACGAGCAGCGTCAGCCCGGCCAGCAGGAGCAGCAGCCCGCGCCCCAGCAAGGCGCGCAATAGCCTCGCTCCCCTCGCCGGCGCCGCTCGAACGCGGCCCGGACGTCCGCACCATGGAATGGAAACCGAGACCCCGAAGGCTCACCCCTTCGGGGTCTTTCCTTTTCCTCCCCGCCCGCGCCGCCCGCCCCGGCCCGGCCGCGCCCGCTCCCTTTGACCCCCGCCGCGCCCGGCGGGCATCCTCCCCCGCATGACGCAACCGGCGACCAGCGGGGCGGGAGCATTCTGAAAGAGTCGAGCGTTCTAGAAGAGCATTCCAAACGGTCGGGAGTCATTGGTAAGACTCCCGACCCCTTAGATTCTCCGACCCCTTAGATTCTCCCTGCATTGGCGGGTTATGCAACGCCTTTGGTGACTGTCCCACACTCTGGGCACCTGTCCGGCGTCGCGCGAAGGTCGTACCCACAAACGGCGCAGAGTTTCGCCCATCCGTCGGGTGGGGGTGGAGTGGGTTGCGTGATCGGCGTGAGCGTTGCGACACTCGATGCATCGCTCTTCACGACTATGACCCGAAACCACAGCCCGCTCTGGTGGGGATACGGGTAATCGAAGCCAACCTTTCCGTACTCCCTGTAAGTCCTGTTGTACTGCGGTGCGAGTGCATCGATCGCAAGTTCAGTTACTTGCTCGGCGCTCAGTGGCGGAATTGCGAGTTCCCGGCAAATGCCGGACATGCGAAGTAGCGGGGGCTGTACGCACATGGTTGATCCTGACGTCCACCGAATCATGGAGACGTGCCTCAGGCGCCACGCTCAGGAGGTGTGCCGAGATTACGGCGCTGCAGACGAAAACCGAGTCGGCCAGAGCGTCGCTGATCGAGCAGGCGGCTGCGGAATCAACCGCCAAGACGAAGACGGCGGCGATGCGCGAAGCGGTGGAGGCCATGCTGAAGGCGGGCTCCGACGTGATCCTCAAGATTCGCGCCAAGGCCGCGACGGATGGGGTCGGGATCTATCAGCTGGCCAACATCCCCGCCCCGGCGGTGCCGTCGGCCAAGGGTGCGCCGGGCGAGGCGACGAACTTCAAGGTCAAGCTTGAGAACAACGGCGCGCTGTCGATCGGCTGGAAGTGCGCGAACCCGCCGGGCACGAGCGGCACGAGCTATATGGTCTGGCGGCGCATCGGGACGGAGCAGCTCGCGTTCCTGGGCGTGACGGGCGAGAAGAAGTTCGTCGATGCGACGGTCCCCGCGGGCACGGTGATGGCGACGTATCAGATCCAGGCGTTTCGCTCGACGATGGCTGGGCCGTGGGCGCAGTTCAACGTCAACTTCACGACCGAGATCGGCGGCGCGATGTCGGCGGCCGTCGCGCCGGACAGCCCGAAGATGGCGGCGTGAGTTCGAATAAGTTGCTGGCTGTCAGTTGCTAGTTGCTAGTGCGGAACTGGCAACTGACGGCTAGCGCTTCTTCCTTCCCACCAGCAACCAGCAACCAGCAACCAGCAACTCGGAGTGGCCATGAACACCACGCCATCCATCCCACCCACGCCACCCGATTTTATCGCCAGGCCCCGTCCGCGGCGCCGACGGCGACAGGTTGTGTCGTCGCCGCCGGTGCCGCCGGCGGCGCTGGTGCTCGTCGCGGCGGAGTTGGACCTCGGTGGGCCCTGGGTGACGCTGACGTTTGATCGGGCGATCGACGTCGCGGGGTTCGTGGGCAGCGCGATTGTTGTCGAGGATGAGACGGCGGTGACGACGTTTCAAGGCATCGTGCCGGCGACGTTGATCGGGCCGACGGCGGTGCGCATCGACTTGAGCGACTTCGATCCCTACAGCGGCGCCGGCTCGTTCCTGACGGCGTCGGCGGGGAGCGGGATTGTGGCGGTGGATGATGGGGGGACGTGGGCGGGGGTGACGGAATTGGTGTTGCCGTTTCCGTAGTCAGCGGGCAGTAGGCAGTAGGCAGCGGGCAGTGAAATGCACGAGATTGCTTGCACATCTTCGGCGGTTCAGTTGCCCGCGCCGCGCGTTCCCATCGCCATTCGCACGGCGACGATGTGCGACCTGCCGTTCCTTGACGCGATGCAGAAGAAGCACAGCAAGGCGCTGGGATTCTTCCCGCGGGCGCAGATGCAGGGGTATGTTGAGAATGGGTGGGTGCTGATTGCCGAAGAGAGGCACGAAGGCACGGAGGCACGAAGGCACGAAGGGGGTGAGGAGGCAAAGAGGGGGGAAGTGAATTCGCTCGATCCCTCGACTCCTTTTTCCTCCCTTCGTGCCTCCGTGCCTTCGTGCCTTCGTGCCTCTCACTTGGGCTACATCATCTCCCGCGATCGGTATCTGAAGCGCGATGAGCTCCGCGTGATCTATCAGCTTTGCGTTGCGCCAAACGTGCAGCGGAAGCTGGTGGGGGCGTCATTGTTGAAGGCGGTGTTCGAGCGCAGCGCGTATGGGTGTCGTCTGTTCTGTTGCTGGTGCGCGCAGGATCTGGAGGCGAACTACTTTTGGGAATCAATCGGGTTCGTGCCCATCGCATTTCGTGGCGGGAGCGGGAAGAAAAAGCGCGTGCATATCTTTTGGCAGCGACGGATTCGCGAGGGGGATGTGAGTACGCCGTGGTGGTTTCCGGCCAAGACGGATCAGGGGGCGATGCGCGAGGATCGGCTGGTGCTGCCGATTCCGCCGGGGTTGCATTGGTCGGATGAGATGCCGGTCCTGAGCGCAGTAGAGGGGCCGGTGATGGCGGCGTCCGGCTCGGGCGAGACGCCCAAGCCACGGCGGGCGAAGGCGACGGTGGTGCCGATGGAGGCGCCGGTGAGGCATGGGCCTCGGCAGTACGGTGGTCCGCCCCCGGTGCTGGCGGTGGCGCAGAAGATCGCGGAGAAGATGGCGGAGAAGATCAAGCCGCCGAAGAAGCAAAAAGCGAAGGTCGACCCGAAGCGCGTGGCGGCGGCGCGGGAGCTGCGCGATCGGTATCTGGAGCATGTCAACGGCCAGCGGGTGAACGGCGGGGGATTCGTGCTGGAAGGGGCGGGGAAGTATGATGTGGGGCGGATGCCGAGGCTGGGCGTGGCCGGTGCGGACGCCGTGGGCGTCGGGCCGACGCCGATGCTGCCGGCAGCATGATCCCTGTGCCCGATGAAGCTTGCCTTTTCCACCAACGCGTTCACACGCCATTCCGTCGTCGATGCGATTCATGCGATCAAGGAAGCCGGGTTCGCCGGCGTCGAGATCCTCGCGGATGTGCCGCATGCGTATCCGGATGCGGTTGATGCGGAGTTGAGGGACACGATCGTCAAAGCGCTGAGCGAGACGGGGCTGGTTGTCAGCAACGTGAACTGCAACTGCTCGTTCGGCTATTGGAAGGACGCGCCGCCGGAGCCGTACTTCGAGCCGAGCCTCATCAGCCCCAACCCGCAGCATCGGGCGGACCGCACGCGTCTGATCCTCAAGACGCTGGACTTTGCCAAGCACATCGGCGCGGCGAACATCAGCATCACGAGCGGGCGGATGCTGGGCGGGATGCCCCCGGAGAAGGCGGCGGGGCAGTTCGCCGAGTCGATCAAGACGGTGCTGGACCGAGCGGGGGCGCTGGACATCAAGGTGGGGATCGAGTGCGAGCCGGGGCTGTATCTCGAGTACGCCGCCGAGCTGCGCGAGTGGATCGAGCGGCTGAATCATCCGTGGTTCGGCGCGAACCTGGACGTCGGCCACAGCCAGGTGATCGGGGAGTCGATCCCCGAGGCGGTGAAGCTGCTGGCCGGTCGTATCTGGAACCTGCACGTGGAGGACATCCCCGGCCGAAAGCATTACCACATGATCCCCGGGACGCCCGGCGGGACGATGGACTGGACGCAACTCCGCGAGGCGCTGCGCGTGATCAAGTACGACCGGTTCCTCACGGTTGAGCTGTACACGGAGACGGTGGACCCGCACAACGCGGCGCGCAAGAGCTATGAGTTCCTGAGCAAGATGTTTCCGCCCTCGCCCGCGCCCTCGCCCTCGCCCTCGCCCGCCCCATGATTGACGTCACGCTCTACACCAAGCCCGGCTGTCATCTGTGCGACGCAGCAGCGCAGGTGATCGAGGCGGTCGGCCGACGCGTGGAGCTGCGGCTGATCAAGCGGAACATCCTTGACGACCCGGAGGATTTCCGCCGCTACCAGTTCGACATCCCCGTGATCCTCGTCGGCGGGAGGGAGGTGGCGCGGCACCGGATCACCGCGCAATCGCTCGAGGCCGCCATCCGTGCGGGTGGCGCGACAGCGTAGCCGCTTTACTCGATTTTCCTGCGCGCTTATAGTCGCGCGTTGCCGCGCAGCCGGGCCGGCCGGATGGAGTCGCCAGACATGACCGAATCGCAGTCGAACCCCGCCCCCGCGTCCGCGACGAAGGACTCGGCCGAGTCGTTCCTCCCGCAGTCGACCGTTCTGCTCGTTGACGACAACGTGCAGAACCTCGAGCTGCTGCAGGCGTTCCTCGAGTCGCTGCCCGTGAGGCTGATCACCGCCATCGACGGCATCGACGCGCTGGAGAAGGTGGCCGAGCACAAGCCCGACCTGATCCTGCTCGACGTGATGATGCCGCGCATGAGCGGCTTCCAGGTCTGCAAGCGGCTGAAGAGCGACCCGAAGACGCGTGACATTCAGATTTTGATGGTCACCGCGCTCAACGAGCTGGGGGACATCGAGCAGGCCAATGAGTGCGGCACGGACGACTTCGTCAGCAAGCCTGTGAACAAGCTGGAGCTGCTTACGCGCGTAAAGAGCCTCCTGCGCGTGCGGCACCTCAAGAGCGAATTGGAACGCGCGCTGACCTACCTGAACGAGATCGAGCAGGAAGACGAAGAGATCCTGTAACCTCCATCGACACTCCCAAACGGGCAAGAGCCGCGGAGCAATATTCCCATGCGACGCTTGATGACTTTCGCCATCGCGCTGACAACCAGTGTCCTGACCGCCGCCTGCTCGACGTCGCAGGACGCCGGCGAAGCGCTGGAGAAATCCGCCGCCGGCGCCAGGGCAACGACCCAGCCCGCGGCCACGCAGACGTCGGCCTCGCCGCTGAACAACTACGGCGCCGAGCGCTTCCGCGCCGTGAACCAGGCGGACGAGATCGTCTCGACCCTGAAGAACGGGATGGTCGTCATCGCCAAGCGCGTGCCGTCGCCCGTCGTCACGGTGCGGGCATACGTCTACACCGGCGGGGTCTATGAGGGCAGATGGCTCGGCGGGGGACTGAGCCACCTGCTCGAGCACCTGGTGGCCGGCGGGAGCACGAAGAACCGCACCGAAGCCGAGAACCGCGAGATTCTCCAGGCCATCGGCAACAACTCCAACGCCTACACGACGAACGATCACACCGCCTACTTCATCAACACGACGCCCGAGCACATGGAGAAGGCGGTCGATCTGGTGGCGGGATACATGTTCGGCGCGCTGATCACGGAAGACGAGTACAAGCGCGAGTACGAGGTCGTGCAGCGCGAGCTCGAGCGGGGCAAGGGCGAGCCGGGTCGGCAGTTTTACTATCTGGGCGCGCTGAACCGCTATCGCGTGAATCCCGCGCGCGTCCCGGTGATCGGATATCAGGAGGTCATCCAGGGGCTCTCGCGGGACGATGTGTACGAGTATTACAAGCTCACTTATCAGCCGAACAACATGGTGTTCACGATCGTGGGTGATCTGCCGCCGGAGAAGATGCTCGCGGCGGTGCAGAAGTACGCGGCCGATGCCGCGCCCGGACGCGAATTCATTCGCGACATTCCCCCCGAGCCGCCGGTTGTCGCGCCGCGCACGGTGGTGGCGACATTCCCTAAGCTCGGCCCGGCCAACCTGCAGATCGCGTTCCCGACGGTGTCGCTCAACCACCCGGATCTGTACGCCCTCGACCTGCTGTCGGCGGTGCTGAGCAACGGTGAGAGCTCGATTCTGGTGGAAGAAATTCGTGACAAGCGGCGGCTGGTGAGCGGCATCGGCACGAGCAGCGACACGCCCGTCTACGCCGACGGAAGCTTCGAAGTGGAGATGCGCCTGGATCCGGACAACATCGACAAGGCAACCGACGCGGTGCTGGCCGAGCTTAATCGCGTCGCGACCGAGGGCGTCTCCGAAGCCCGTTTGGCGCGGGCGAAAGTGCTCGTCCGCACGGACCGGGTGAAAAGCCAGCAGACGGCCGAGCAGATTGCCGCGTCGATGGCCATCGACTTCATGAACACCGGCGATCCGCATTTCACCGACCGCTACGTCAAGCGCATCGGTGAGACGACGGCGGAAGAGGTCCAGGCGGTCGCGAAGAAGTATTTCGACCGCTCGAAGCTGCTGACGACGGTGATGCTCCCGGCCGAGTACGTCGGCGCGCAGGGGCTGCCCAAGGCGGAAGACCTGATCCGGGCCGTGGCGCCGACGACCGCGCCGGCGCCCGAGGTGGCCGAGACGAAGATCACGCGCACGGAGCTGTCCAACGGGACCATCCTGCTCCACAAGCGCATTACCACCAGCCCGCTGGTCGTGATGCACATGTATGCGCTGGGCGGGCTGACGGCGGAGGACGTGAAGACCAACGGCATCGGCAACCTCACCATGAACCTCCTCCCGCGCGGCACGACCACTCGCAGCGCGCAGGAGATCGCCGAGTTTTTCGACTCCATCGGTGGAGATCTTGGCACCGGCTGCGGCAACAACAGCTGGTACTGGACCGCCACGACGATGAAGGACGACATCGAGCAGGCGATGGAGGTGTACGCGGATGTCGTGCAGAACCCGGCGTTCCCGGAGGACGAGATCGCGCCGATGAAGAAGCGCATCGCCGCCGCCATCGCGGGGCAGGATGCGGATTGGCGGGGGCAGGCGTTTCGCTTTTTCAAGCAGAAGTATTTCGGGCCGACGGACTCGCCGTACCAGTTCCAGACGATCGGGACGATTGAGAACGTCACCGGCTTCACGCGGGAGCAGATCCAGCAGTGGTACAAGGAGACGATTCTCCCCAGCCGCCGTGTGGTCGCGATCTTCGGCGACATCGAGCTGGACAGGGCGCGGTCACTGGCCGAGGCGAAGCTCGGGAACCTGCCCGAAGCGCGTGGAGGTTCCGCGCTGCCGCCGCCGCAGGATGCGCCGCTTCCGAGCGCGGAAGCCGACGGAACGGCGCAGGTCGTGATCGAGCGCGTCGAGACGCAGAAAACCGAGCAGCCGCTGGCCGGCGTGGTTATCGGGTTCCAGGCGGAGCCGGTGATTGGGGAGCCGGCGAACTACCCGCTCGTCGTCGCCGATACGATGACAAGCGGCTTCGGCTATCCCACCGGCTATCTTCACGAGACCCTCCGCGGCCGCGGGCTGGTTTACGAGGTCCACGCGCTGAACCAGGTTGGGTTGAGCGAGAAGCTGCCAGGCACGTTCCTCGCCTACGCCGGCTGTGAGCCCTCGCAGGTGAACCAGGTCGTCGACCTGATGCTGGAGAACATCGCCCGGCTGCAGGGGCGAAACGAGGACATGGACGCAACCTGGTTCGCCCGATCTAAGCAGCTGGCGATCACGACCGACGCGATGAGCAACGAGACCCCCGCCGAGCAGGCGAGCACCGCCGCCCTCGATGAGCTGTATGGCCTGGGCTACAACTACCACGACTTCTTCGGCAAGCGCGTGAACGCGGTCTCGCTCGATGAGGTGCGCGGGGTGGCGAAGAACCGGCTCGTGAAATGCGTGGTGACGGTGAGCACGCCGCTGCCGGATCTGGTAAGCGCAAAGCCCGGCAAGCGGACGTACGACAATTTCCACCCGGTCGACCTGACCCCCAAGGCCGAGGAACGCGCCGCGCCGCAGTAGACTGCAGCGGGGAAGGGAAAAGATGTACGACAAGGACACATCGATCGGCACGTTTCTGGACGCCGCCGCTGCGAAACAGCCCGCGCCGGGCGGGGGCAGCGCCACTGCGCTGGTCGGCGCGCTGGCGGCGGCGATGGGGGAGATGACCATCAACTACAGCGTTGGCAAAAAGGGGCTCGAGGCGCATCAGGACGAGCTGCAAAAGGCGCTGGCGGAACTGCAGCGCGCGCGGAAGCTGATGCTGTCGCTCATGGTCGAGGACCAGCTCGCGTACGAAGCGCTGACAGCCGCTCGCAAGCTTGCTGAAGGTTCGCCGCAGCGCGACCAGGAGATTTCGGTTTCGCTGCTCGCGTGCATCCGCGTCCCCGAGGCGATGGCGGCGACGGCCGTGGCGGTGCTGGAGCTATGCGACCGCGTGGTGAATGAGGTGAACTATTACCTGCTGTCAGACTTGGCGGTGTGTGCGGACCTGGCGATGGCGACAGTGCGGTGCGCGATCTACAACGTTCGCGTGAACCTCCCGGAGCTCCAGGACGCCGGCGCCAGGCACGAGGCGGAGGAGACCATCGGAAAAGTTCTGTCGCACGCGCGGATGTCCGTTCAGCGCGTTGGCCCGCGCATCTGGGAACGGCACGCGGCGGGAAAATGAGCGGCGGCGCTTCACGGACAAGGCTTGAGGACCGCACGATGCCCCTGGACCCGCGCGATTACAAACTCGAGCTGTCGAGCAACGCACCAGAACAGGGCGCGCCCGTTGTGGCATCGTCCGCCCGCCCGTTCATCGGAGTCCGCTTCGCCTGTTGCGATGTCTATGTGCGCATTTACCGCAGCCCCGACGGCAAGCGTTACCGGGGCCACTGCCCGCGGTGCGCCAAGCCGGTCAACTTCGTGGTGGGGGCTGGTGGGACGGACGCGCGGACGTTTTTGGTCGAGTGACACATCCGCGAGCGTCGCGGCCTAGCGATTTGCGATGCGCTCGGTTACTTCTAACGCCCGGTCCATCACCACGGAGGTTCCCTTGAGCACGGCCGCTCCCGCCGGCAAACCATCGAGTGGTTACGAAGTCGCCCGCCCACAGGGGGTATGTGCCGTCACCGGTCATCCGATCGCGCCTGACGAAAAGTTCATGGCCGCCCTGCGGGAGACGGCGGCGGGGTTCGAACGCGTCGACGTATCGATGCCCGCCTGGCCGGATTTTGAGCGCAAGGATGTCGTCGCGTTCTGGCAGACGACGATGCCGAAGCACGAGGCGAGGAAGAAGCTGTTCGTCGACGACGAGGTCCTCTGCCAATTGTTCGAGCGCTTGGCCGACGCCGCGCAACCAGCAAAGCTGAACTTCCGCTTCGTCCTCGGGCTGATCCTGATGCGCAAGCGCATGCTGATTTACGAGACCACCCGCCACGACGGCGAACGCGAGCTGTGGACCGTACGGTTCAAGGGAAAGGACGATCGGCTCGACCTGCTGAATCCGAGGCTCACGGAGGAGCAGGTAGGCGAGGTCAGCCAGCAGCTGGGCGAGATCCTGAACGAAGAACTCTGATCCTTCCCCTATGCAACCTCAACCCTGTGATCCTGAGTTGTGCCGAAGGATCTGCATCGCCATCCTGCTTCTTGCCGTTGGCCTTGTGCAGTCGGGCTGCGGGCCGCGCCCGCCGCGGCCGAGGGAGGTATACTCCGGCCCGACGAAGTCCATCGGCGAAGTCGTCTCCATCATCAACGCGAACAATCAGCGGCTCCAGACGCTCTACCTGAACCATCAGTTCGCGGCGGAGATCGTGGAGCGCACTAAAGACGGCGAGCCGCGCCGGACCAAGATCGACGGAGGCGGCGTGGTCATGTACCAGTCGCCCGACAACCTGTTCATGAACGGCCGGCACCCGCTGGGCGGCAAGATCTTCGAGATCGGGGCCAATCCCCAGCGCTACTGGCTGGGCGTGCCGCACGAGAAGGTCGACACCATCTGGTGGGGCGAAATGCGGCACCTCGGCAAGCCGTGCGTGGCTGACATCCCCATCCGCCCGGACCTGCTGATGGAAGTGCTCGGCGTGTTCACGATCGACTCGAACCTCGCCCGCTTCCCCGCGCCGGTCATGCGCTTCAACCACGATGAAGACGCGTACATGTTCACGTGGATCCTGCCGCAGGCGGACCGGTTCATTGCGGTGAAGGAAGTGTGGTACGACCGCCAGACGATGCGCCCGAAGCGCGTGAAGCTGTTCGACGCCGAAGGGCGGGTCCTGGTCAGCGCGTTCCTCTCGCAGCACCGGCGCGTGAAGATCGATGATGTGCCCGAGAGCGAGTGGCCGCACGTGCCGGGGCGATATGAGCTGTTCTTTACCGAAGACCGCTCGCGCATGACGATCGAGGTGGACGACGCTTATCTGCGCTACAAGGGCGCTCCCGATGCGCGCGTGTTCCGCATGCCCAGCCCCGAGCAGTACGCCAACGAAAACCAGCTCGACAAGGGTTGCACCGATTGACGATGCTCGCCCGCCGCTCCCGCCTGATGATCGCCGCCCTGTGGATCGGCCTTGCCGCGCCCGCCGGAGTGACGCGCGCGGATCTGCTGGCCGAGGGCGCGGATGAGCGGCTGTGGACGGCGCAGGTCGTGGTAAACGCAGACAAGAACCTGCCCGGGCGGCGCACGATCGTGCGCATCCGCGGCGCGGGCGAGAGCGAGCGCTGGCGGCAGGTTGCGGAGATCGCGGCGCCCGCGCGGTCGCTGACGCATCGCGGGGGGGAGCTCGTCGTGCTGCTGGCGAATGGGGACTGGCGCTTCGTCGCCGAGTCCGGCATTCGCAGCGGCGACCGGCTGCCGGGCAACGAGCCGGTGCTGGCCATTGCCGGTGACGGCGAAGCGCTCTGGGCGGTCGGCCTGGCCGTGGACCAACCGCCGCCGGTGACGTCTCGCGTCGCCACGCAACCCTCCACAGCCGCGACGGTGCCGCTTGAACGGCCGACGCCAGCGACCACGGCTGCCACGGCGGCGGCGGTGTCTCGGCCGCGCATGCTGTATCGCCTCGACCGCGGCCAGTGGAAAGCGGTCGCGCTGCTCCCCACGCAGTTGCTCCCCGCCGCCGATGCGCCGCTGGCGATGTCGATCATCGATCGACGTCCGCTGCTCGCGTCGCCGATGCCGGACGGGGCCATCCGCACCGTGCAACTCGGAGAGGGCAACGCCTGGCTCGACCGCGGGACGCTGCGCCCGCCGCTCGAGCTGCACCAGTTCGAGCTGCTGCGTCATGGCGGGCGCGCAACGCTCTGGGCGGCGGGGGCGACGGGCGGCGGCGTCATCTACGAGCTGGAACGCGGCACGTGGACGGGGCCCGTTGAGTTGCAGACGCACGCGCCGCTCGAATCCGGCACCGACCGCGCGCTGGCCGCCGCCTTCGGGCGACTGCGGCTGCTCTACGCGGGTGGCGATCAGAAACTGAACGAGCAGACCTTCGGCGCCGACGGCCTCCCCGATGGCCCGCCCACCGAGGGGCAGGTTCAGTCACCCCCGCCCGATCCGCGCATCTCGCAGTTCGTGCAGCTGGGCGTGATGGTGCTGCTGATGTTCGTGATGCTCAGCACGCTCCGCCGCCGGGGATCGATTCAGGAGGCGATGCGCAAGGCGGACAAGCTGGCGCTGGCGCCGCTGCTGCCGCGGTTCCTCGCCGGCATGATCGACGCGCTGCCGCTGATCGCTGTGCCGGCGGTCCTTACGCTCACATCCCCGACAATCGATGACGCCCAGCTGCGCATGAACCAGCCCGTCGTCCAGGCGTGGTACGGCGCTGCCGCGCTGTTCTATCTCGTTTACACAGCGGCGGCCGAGATGCTGTTCAGCCGCACGCTGGGCAAGTGGATCTTTGGCCTGCGGGTGGCGAACCTCGACGGCTCCCGCGCCACGGCGCGGGCGCTCCTGCTCCGCAACATCATGCGGCTGGTGGACCTGACGCTGGTGCTGTTCCCGCTGATCATGGTCTTCCTGTCTCCGCTGCGACAGCGCATCGGCGACGTCGCCGCGGGGACGCTGGTCGTGCGCTCCGGTGTCATCATACCACCTGAACCTGCCCCTTCAGCCTCGGAAGACCAGTAGCCCGCCCGCATCACGCGAGAGGGCCGCTGAGCTTCAGGCGCATGCGCCTGCGTCTCCTGCGGCCGGCCGAGTTACCGGGCGTTGCGTCCAACCGGTTTCGACCCGTCCACCTCGTCCGATGCCAGCCGGGCGTCGGACAGTTGGCGGTTCATGTCGCGCATGGCGACGATGACCGCGTCGTTCACGCCGCGCTCGCGGAGATACGCTTCCTGCTCGTCGTTCAACGCAAAGTACTGCTGCGTGCGCTGGAGCCGGCGGATCATGTCCTGGTCCGAGAGTCCGGCTTCTTCCATGGCGACGACTTCGTCGAGGGTGACGAATCCGTCGGAGTTGACGTCTGCAGTCTTTGCGTTGGCGGCGGCTTCGGCGCTGACGGGATTGGCCTCGGCGTTCTTGCTGGCGCGGAGGCCTTCCTCGCGCCGCCGCTCGGCGTCCTTTTCGTTCTTCTCCTCGACCTTCGCGCCGATGACATATCCACCGCCCGCCCCGACGACGGCGCCGATGAGCGCCCCGACGGCGCGGTCGTCATCGCCGGCGACGGCGGCGCCGGCCAGAGCGCCGCCGAGCCCGCCCATCACCGCCCCCTGCGACTTTTCGTCTCCCGGCAGACTTTCACAGCCGAGCATCGGCCCCAGGGCCAGCGAGCCCATCAAGACGGCCGCAACCATTGCTTTAGAACACATGTGCCTTCTCCTGCTGAATGTGGGGTTCGTGCATTCGCGCAGCATCTGTGCGAACGTTGTACCAGCCTTAAGACACCCCCGCGGGTTGGGGCGTTTGGGGATTCGTGCCCGATACCGCATACTCCGCCGATGCACCGCCGCCACGGCTTCATCCTGCTGTTCGGGACCCGCGCGATCGAGAGCAGCGATGGCAGGCCGCCCGTGCGGACCGTCTGCCCCAACTGCAACCAGACCGCCGACATCGTCGGCAAGTCCTACCGGCAGTGGTTTACGGTGTTCTTTATCCCGGTATTCCCCATCTCCGGGAGCACGCGCTTTTCCCGGTGCACGAACTGCGACGCGACTTTCGAGGTCGGCGCCGAGGAATTGAGCTCGCGCGTCGCCGAGACCCAGCGGGAGCAGTCGCAGCGGACGATCTCGCTCTACAACAGCCTGCGCAACTCA
Organism: Tepidisphaeraceae bacterium; assembly: GCA_035936155.1. Lineage (GTDB taxonomy): Bacteria > Planctomycetota > Phycisphaerae > Tepidisphaerales > Tepidisphaeraceae > DASYWJ01. The sequence continues at coordinate 14,140 of DASYWJ010000031.1, forward strand.
CCGGCGAATTCCATCACGCTCAACGAGCTGATGACCCTCTACGCAGGGCTGGGCGAGTTCGATCAGGCGATCAGCGCCGCTGCGCAGTTCCCCGATGCATTGAACAACAGCGAGCAATGCATGACGACGCTGGGCCGAATCTACCTTGCGCAGAACAAGCACGCCGAGGCGATCCAGTGGTTCGATGCGGCGCTGGCGCGCAACAACCTGCTGGGCGAAGCGCATTTCCACAAGGCGGTGGCGCACCTCACCTCGACGCCGCCCGACTATCAAAAAGCGATCGCTTCCGCGCGGGCGGCACGGAGCAACGGGTTCCCGAATGCCGATGCGCTCCTGAGAGAAGCCGAGGCAAAGGCAAGAGGTTGAACCGCCGGGACGCAAAGCGCACCCTGCGGCTGCCCTCAAATCCTAACCCTGCAGCGCAACTTAGCGAGTCTGATCCGAGGTTGAGGAGAATCGCTTGGTGCTCTCCGTGGCCTGGTGGTTTCATTCTCCGCTCGCCGGATCATGCGCGCTGCCGGCGGCGGCGCAGGAGCAGCCCGGCGCCGAGGGCGAGCATGGCGGCGCCGCTGGGCTCGGGGACGAGGGTGGGGTCAAAGCCGTTGTCAACCGCGAAGGTCACCAGGTCGCCGTAGAAGCTGCCCGACACGTTGGTTGATGGTTGGTTCAGGAATCCGAAGAGGTACAGCTCGAAGTCGGCTCCGTCGACCGCGCCGCTGTAGTCGAAGTCACCGACGAGCCACGCGGCGTCCATCTCGCGGGCAAAGCCGGCGCGGAACAGCTGGAAGTCGGCGGCATTCACGACGCCGCTCAGATCGGCGTCGCCGAAGTACGTGTACTTCACCAACGTCTCCTCGCCCGTCAGCCCCGCATGCCCGCCGAAGCTGGTCCAGCCGAGTTGACTGTTGTCGGCGACGCCCAGCGTGTAGATCCAGTCGTTCGCAGCCGCGATTGAGCTGATGATCCCGCCGGTGCCGCTCCAGTCGCCGCCCGCGTAGCCCTTGGCGACGAATGCCTCGACCGCCGAAGCGGGGGTTGTGCGGATGATCAGGTCGTTGTCGCCCAGGTCGAGCCGCGCTGCGCCGGCAATCGCAAGGCCGTTGACGTTGGCGATGCCCGTCTCGCCGCCGTTTTGGGCGATGCCGAGCATGCCGCCGGCGACACTCACGCCGCCGCGGAAATCATTTACGGCGCCGCTGAAGAAGACGTTGCCCAGCCCCGACTTCGTGAGATTGCCGTTGCCCGAAAGATTGCCGCCAAAGATGGCGCTGGATGCGACGGCGGGGGCATCGATCGTGCCGTTGCCCACGAACGTGAGGGCGTTGGCGGCGAACATCGACTGCTCGGGCCGGATCGTGCCGCCGTTGAGCCGCACCTCGGCAGCCCCCGCAGCGCCGCCCTGTGAGAGTGAGAGCAGTCCACCGGGGTTGATGTTCCACCGGGCGATGCCATGGACGTTGGCGTCATTGCCCGCCGTGCCTTTGAGCTGAACGGTGCCGGCCTCGATGGTGAACGTGCTGCCATCGGCGAGCTGGCGCGCAAAGGCGTTGGTCGGGCCGCCGGAGTTGGTGCCGGAGAGGATCAGGGTGCCGGTGCCGCGTTTGACGATGTCGCGCGCTTCGGGTCCGACCGAGCCGGCAGTGCCGCGGGCATGTAGGCCGCCTTTGAGCTCGATGCTGCCGGCGCTGACGCCAATCATCGCTTGCTGCCGTCCCCCCGCGCCGGAAGGGCCACCGAGCCCGATATGCCCCGCGAAGGTGTTCGCGCCGCCGAGGTTGTCGAGCTGCACGCCGCCGATGCCACCGCCCTCGGTGAAGATCCATTCGGCCTGATCGTAGTTCAGTCCCGGCGACCCGCCCGGTGCGCGAAAGGCGATGACGGAGTTGGTGTTCGCCAGCTGCAGCGTGCTGGCGCCGGCGTCGAGCGGGTTGGTCGCGCCCAGCGCGCCGTTCTTTTCGATGATCAGCCGCCCGTCGAAGACGCGGGTGAGATTGGAATAGGTGTTGGGGCTCGCCCCGGCGAGGATGACGTCACCGGGGCCGATCTTCGCCCACGACCGCAGGACGCCGCTCACGTTGTCCTGGATCACGCCCGAAAGCGTCAGCGTGGTGCCGGCGGCGGCGCTGATCTGATTCAGGCCCGCCTGTCCCTGGTTGTGGTTGCCGCCAACGAGGACGACATTGCCGGACCAGGTGTTGCTCCCGCTGACGTTCTGAAGCGCGCCGGCGCCGACGTTCTGCGAACCGTCGGCTACACCGCGTCCGCCGAGCCGGATGGCCCGCGCGATGTTAAGTCCGTTGCCGGCCAGCTGGACGGAGCCTGCAGCGCCCGTGCTCACGCCGGTCGTCCCGATCTGGTTGCCGTTCGTCAGGCACAGGTTGCCCTCGCTGACGAGGAGAGTTCCGGTGAAGGCGGTGTTGTTGCCCGTCAACTCGAGCGTACCGATGCCGGCCTTTGTGAAATGGCCGTTGCTGAGGGGGAGACCGATCCGCATATCGGTGGGCGCAGAGCCGTCAAAGACGGTGATCGTGCGCGTGCCGCCGGTCAGGTCGAATGCCGGATTCACTGCGCCGGGTTTGGCGACGATCTGTGCCGTGCCGGACGTGCCGAAGGAGCCCAGGTTGTTGTTGGCGAGGAAGAGCTTTTGGACGCTGAGCGTGCCATCGCCGAAGAAACTGAGCGTTCCGGTGCCGTTGATGTAGCCTTCGGTGAAGGTGGCGCTGCCGCCGCCGGAAAGCGAGAGTGTGCCGCCGTTGCCCACCTGCCCGGTCAGCCGCGCGCCCAGCGCGCCGCCGGCGACGATGTTCAGCTCCTCAAAGATGTTGATCCGCCGGACATTGGCGGCGGTGCTGAGCGTGATGCTGACGTTCTCGTTCGGGCGATCGAGGTTGACGTTGTCCTCCGCCCCGGGCAGGCGCACCGCCGGAAGCGTCAGCGGCCCGACGCGCGCCACTTGGCCGGGCCCCTGTACGGGCGCCTCGGGCGTCTGGCCGCTGTTCCAGTTGCTCAGCGTCGCCCAATTGCCGCCCGTCGTGCTCGTCCAGAGCGCGGGCACCTGCTGGTCCTTCAGGAATTCGATGTTGCCCTGTGCGACATTCACATCGGTGTTGCTGCCGCCCAGGTTGTTGCCGTTGAGCCGCGCCGTGCTGGCGTATTGCCAGAAGGTCCAGGGGTGCACCGGCGCGGGCGGATCGTCCCAGACGCCGTAGATGTTCGTGAACGAGTCCTTCGGGTGGGCGGTTTGCACCGGGATCGAGTCGGGATCGCTTTGGTTCGGCCAGCGCGCGCTCCACAGCGTGGTGTATGTCGCCCGCAGCGCTGCCCGGGTTGCGGCGGTGGACTCGCTGGCAATGTCGTGCGCATAGTTGCCGCCGATGTAAACCGCCGGACGAATCCCCTTGACCTGGTAAATACGATTTGAGAAGTCGAGGGCGAATTGCGCCAGCTGCTCACCCGTCCGCTGGCTGATGCCGGCCTCGAGGTCGAACACCGGGAGCAGATAGCCTGGCCGCATCCACGCGCCGGCCATCTGGAGGAAGTGGTCGGCCTCGTCCGTGCCGTTATTCGGAATGCCGCCGGAGTTCAGGGTGCTGGCGATGATGTCCATCCGCCCGAAGTGGTACGATCCAGCAAGCATTCCGGCATTGGTGGCGCGGGTGATGTTCTGGACGAAGTAGGGGTCGTCGTAGCGCTGTGAAAGGGTGTTCTCCCCGTTGAGGTTGTTGGGATCGCTCTGGTTGTAATAGCCGGTGGTCCCCCCGCGCGAGGAGCGGATGAAGACGAAGTCTCTGCCGTCGCCGGCGATGCCGTTGACGGTCTGATCGGTCGGGCGGTGAAGGGTCGCCCACTCGGTGGTGGTGATCTCGCCCTGCCAGGCCGAGACGTCCAGCCCCAGCACACGATCCCCAGTCGAGGTCGGCTGCAGGAGCTGTGCCGAGACCGTCCCCGCGGTGAAAAGCGCGGCTGAGGAGGTCGAGACGGAGAGCAGCAACAAACGGGCGGGACTCGGCATTCCTCAGGCTCCTCCGTCGGGTCGCGTGGGGGCGAACGTTCCAAAAGGTCTCGCGGCTTGGACGAAATATATATCGCGAGTGACGCGAATGCGCGAAAAATGCCGCTTTTCCTCGCCGGGTGAAAGGCCCAGAGCCGCGGGAAGCGACATAACCTTCGAAGGTTAAGGAGCTTACCCGAAACGGCTGGAATGAGGGGATCCGGAATGTTCTTTATCGGGGGAGGGTCAGCGCAGCTTCACGGTCGCGATCGCCATGGCGGCGAGGATGGCGCCGATCAGCCAGAAGCGAATGACCACCTGTGTCTCCGTCCAGCCTTTTCGCTGGAAGTGGTGGTGTATGGGGGCCATCAGAAACACGCGGCGGCCCTCGCCGTAGCGAAGGCGCGTGTACTTGAACCAGTAGCGCTGGATGAGCACCGAGAGCGCTTCGGCGACGAAGACCCCGCCAATCAGGACGAGCGTGAACTCGTGGCGGATGACGAAGGCGATGTAGCCGATCAACCCGCCCAGCGCCAGCGAGCCGGTGTCGCCCATAAACACTTTGGCGGGGGGGCAGTTGAACCACAGGAACCCCAGGCACGCCCCCAGCATCGCGCCGGCCATCACAGCCAGTTCACCGGCGGTGGGAACGATCGGCAGGAGCAGGTATCGCCCGACCTCGGGGATGCCAACCAGCAGGGCAAGGATGAGAATCGCGAAGCTCACGATCGACATGCACCCGGCGCACAACCCGTCCAACCCGTCGCTGAAGTTCACCGCGTTGCTGAAGCACACGATGACGCCCGCGCCGAGGATCGTGAACGACGCGAGGCCCATCTCCCACACCGAATACTTCACGAACGGCAGGAACAGCGAGTGAGCCACCGGGTTTTCCCGCCCGTGGCGAAACGTGAACATCGCAATGACGATCGCCAGCCCCACCTGGCCAACGAGCTTTTCCGGTTCGGTCAGCCCCGTTCGCGAGCCGGCCTTGCGACCGGCGGTGAGCTTCAGCCAGTCGTCTGACGCCCCGATCGCACCGAGACCCACGACGCAGATCAGCCCCATCAGCACGTAAAAGTTACGCAGGTCAGCCAGCAGCAGAGTGGTGATCACGATGGCGCTGATGATCAGCAGACCGCCCATGGTCGGCGTGCCTTTTTTGACTTCCATCAGCTTGTCCAGATCGGCCTGATCGAAGGTCGCGCGGTCACGGAACTTCATGGACCGCAGCCAGGCAATGACCCGGTCGCCGAAGACGATGCAGATCAGGAAGCTGAGCAGGATGGCGGCGACGGATTGAAATGTCAGCGCATTGAATACGCGCAGGAAGCCCAGACCGTGCGCTTCCAGCCAGGGGAGATACGTGTCGACGAGCCAATGAAGCATGAGCGGTCTTGTCCCTTCTCCCTCCGGGAGAAGGTTGGGTTCTTTCTACCGGTGTTTACAGGAACTCGTTGAGGCCGGTCCCGGGAGTCCATTTACCCCATATCCATCTTGATCACGCCGCGATGGCGTTTGACGGTGATGACGCGCTGGCGGAGCTGATCGAAGATCGCTCGCGGGTTCGGGAGGCCGTCGAGGTCCAGGCGGGGGGTCGTGCGGTCGTCGGAGAGGATCTTGATCGAACCGACGTTCATGAGCCGGTCGACGAACCCCTGCTCAAAGCTGATGTCGTCGACATGCCACAGTTCCATCGTGTCGATCCGCTTCTTCAGCACGCCGCGCTCGTAGTCGATCCGGTAGTTTGTGATGCGGTAGCGCGTCGTGCGAACGATGAGCCAGGGGGCGAGCACGGCGATGATGGCCAGGAGGATCGCGACCGGCGTCATCCAGCGGTGGTCCCACCGCGTCCAGTCGAACGCCTCCGCCAGGATCGGCAGGGCGAGGAGGATCAGGCCGATGATCAGGAACATCGCGGCCTTCGCCTGCTCGGCGCGGAGCACGGGCCGGCCCTCGAAGTACACCACTTCCTCTTCCTCGACCGGTTTGCCCGGCGGGGGGTCCTGCATGTGACGGGCGATGGGGGGATCGGATTCGCTCATGAGACGATCCATGTTACCGCCTCGCCCCCTGCAGATGTAGTTGCGACGTCTGCCTCGCCGCTTGGAGTGTCGGCACAGGCGGCGCTGGCGACGCTGGCGTTGAACTACATCGCCAGCGTCTCGATCCGCTTCCACATCGAATCCGGCACCGGAACAACGCTCAGCCGGCCGATGCGAATGAGGTCAAACCCTTCGAACGCCGGATCGGCCTTGATCTGCGCCAGGGTGACAGGATTGGCGAGCTCCCGCTTCGGCTTCAAATCGACTACGGTCGCTTTCCCGGCTTTGTCTTTCGGATCCGGGTACGGATTGGAGACGATCTCCGCCACGCCGACCGCAGCCTTCACGTTGCCCGTGTGGTAAATCAGCGCGAGGTCGCCTCTTTTCATCGCCCGGAGGTTTCGCAGCGCAACGGCGTTGGCGACGCCGTCCCATGTCGTGCGCTGGTCACGCACGAGATCGTCCCAGGAATAGGTCCCCGGCTCGGTTTTCAGTAGCCACTTGCCCACGCGAATGTGCCCGCTTTCGTTCTTGCCAGGCACTACCCTACATGATTTTCGGACCCGCCGGTGCGGCCGGCGTCCGGCCCGGGCCGCCATTCCCGCCCGCGCTGCCGCCACCGGCGGCCTCGGTCAGGGGACGCTGGACGGTTTGCGTGACCTTCCGCAGCAGGTCCATGAACTCCACTTGCGCCATGTTCAGCGCTTTGATCTTGATGTTTGAGACGATCCGGGACTGGAGGTTTTCCAGGGCCTGTCGCTGGGCGTCGGTGATGGCCATGCCGCCTTGCTCCTGGCGGGCGAGCGATTCGAGCTGGCGGTCGAACTCCGCGAGCGATCGCGAGGCCTCGGGATCTTCCGCGATGGCGCGCTGCGCCTTGCGGTAGTTCTCGACCGACGGATGCTGCGCGACGAGCCGCCCGAGCTTTTCCGCTTCGTCCATGATCTGTTGCGTATCGACTGCCATGGGTCCCTCATTTCTGGATCGAAACCGGAGAGTATACGGGTGGGGTGCGTGGCGGGGAATGAGCGACCGCCACGGGCGTAGCCAGCGCGCCCCGCAAAGCACTCAACGTCAACTTCGCCTGCCTCGAATCGCACAGACGGCGCCACTGGAAGCTCGGGATCGGCACGGCCGACGGGCTTCACTGCAGCGTCACGTGGCGCGGTCGCGTGCGGGAAAGGCTCGTGGCGATGCTCGCCAGCGCGTCCGTGGCGTACTTCACGTCCTGCTTGCTGAGGAACGGCCCGAAGCTGAAGCGGGTGGTTCCGCCGCAGTCGGCGGTGCCGAGGGCGGCGTGGGCGAGGGGGGCGCAGTGAATGCCGGGACGGGTGAGGATGCCGTAGGTGGTTTCCAGGATGACCGCCAGCTCATGCGCATCGTAGCCGTCGATCTGCACAGAAAAGACCCCGATGCGATCGCGGACGCCCTGTGGCCCGTGGTAACGCAATCCCGCGACGTCGCTCGCGCCGTCGATGAAGGTGCGGACGAGATCACGATCGTGCTCATAAAGCTTCTCGACCGTCTGCTCCGCCACCCACTTCACGCCTTCGGCCAACCCCGCGATTCCGATCGCGTTGTGGCTGCCGGGCTCGTACTTGTCGGGGAGGAACTCCGGCTGGACGGGCTGCTCGCTCACTGAGCCGGTGCCGCCTTCCTTCAGCGGACGCAGGATCCTTTCGATGCCCGGGCGCACATAGAGGAAGCCGGTGCCGCTGGGGCCGAGCAGCCCCTTGTGCCCCGGCGCGGCGAGCAGGTCAATGAAGTCAGCCTGCACGTCGATGGGCACGTGGCCGGCAGACTGCGCCGCGTCGACGACCATCGGGATGTCGTGCTCGCGCGCCATGCGACCGATCTCGCGCAGCGGCTGGACCGTCCCGGTCACGTTGCTCGCATGGGTGACGGCGATCAGCTTCGTGTTGGGCCGGATCGCCCGCCGGATCTCGTCGGGATCGATCAGCCCCGTGCTCGGATGGACCGGCACGCGCGTGTGCGCGATCCACCCGCGCTCAGCCATCGCGTGCAGCGGACGCAGGATGGAGTTGTGATCGATGTGCGAGCAGATCGCGTGCTGGATTGAGCCCTTCGACGAGCTCAGGGCAGGGTCAATCAAACCCTTGATCGCAAGGTTCAGCGCATCGGAGCAGTTGAGCGTGAAGATGAAATGCTCGGGCCGCTGACCGTTGAAGAGCTGGTTCAGCCGCCGCCGGCAGTCGGTGAGAATGGCGGCCGACTCGACGGCCTCGGCATAGGCGCCGCGGCCGGGGCTGGCGCCCAGCTCGGTCGCATAGCGCATCATCGCCGACAGCACCGAAGCAGGCTTCGGAAAGCTGGTGGCGGCGTTGTCCATATACAGTCGGCGGGGCGACGGCTCAGTCATTTCAACCGGAATAATAGGGGACGCCACGGTGAAGATCGATCACCTCGCCGGGACGTGCGCAGCCGCGCGCCCGCGACGGGCGCAACGTCAGCGCGCGTTGTTCGAGGCGCGGTTACGGCGTGATCACCATGCGCGGCCCGTCGGGGGTGCTGTCGGCGGCGAAGATCGCCCATGGGTTGCTCGTGTTGGGGGCCTGGAGAACGAGCGACAGGACCCTGCGACCGGCAGCGAATTCGCTCTGGAGGAAGCTGGTGAGGTCCACCTCATACCACTGGTTTGCGGTGCCCGTGACGGTAAGGGATCCTCGGACGGTGGCGTTGGCGGCGGGTTTGTTGTTCCACGTAATCCCGCCCTCGGTCCACGTCGTATTCGACGCGTTGTGGACATTGATTTTGACGCTCGGCTCGGTGGCGTCGCTCAATCGGCCGTACAGGCGCAGCTTTGCGCTGCTGACGGTCGTGAAGTCGCTGAGGTCGAACTTCATGTAACCTTCGCGCGTGTTGCCGATCGTGTTGCTGCGCTTGACGAGCATCTGGTCGTCGACCCCGAAGTTCGTATTGGCGTACGTGCCATTTCGCACATACGACACCCACTGGGTCGCGATCGTGATCGGCGTCTCCGGGCCCGGCGGCGGCGGTGGTGGCGGCTCTTCAGGCGCAACGGCAGTCACCTTCACCCAATCCAACCCCGCTGCGTAGCCGTTGGCGGCGTTGGCATCAAACGCCAGCCGCAGCACGTGCTGCCCCGCTGTGAGCGCCACCGTCTTCTTCACGCTTGCGAAGGTGTTGAAGCTGTTGGTG
>DASYWJ010000032.1:0-15384 GCA_035936155.1 Tepidisphaeraceae bacterium
CGGCTGTTCTCCGCCGGCGACGGCGTCCGCGACACGGTCCGCGGCGGCCTTGGTGTCGACCGTGCCGACGCGGACGATCTCGATGACGTGCTGGGGATCGAAGCCGCCGCATAATCGGCTACGAGGAAGAACCTCCTCCTGATAGCCGGTAGCGGAAGCTCCAGTCTGCGATCAACGAACCCCCATCAGCACTTCCATCGTCAACTGATCGAGCTTCTCGTACGGCAACCGCTCCTTCGCGAGCTCCACGCGGTCGAGGTTCGCGCTCAGCAGCTTCTTCGCGTTCTGCTCGCTGAACTTCCGCGTCAGCTTCGCGATCGCATCGTCCTGGTTGATCGTCTTGAGCAGCCCCTGGATCTCCTTGTCCGCGTTCCAGCGCGCGGCCTTGTCCTTGAGGATCATGTACGTCCGCATGCACCCGCGGGCGAAGTCTTTCACGTCTTCGTAGTCGCTGGTGCGCAGGGCGTGGGCGTCGAAGTGGCGGGAGCCGTTGTACTTGTAGTCCTCGAGCAGCTTCACGAGGAAGAAGGCGTGCTTGAGGTTCACCTGCCCGAACCGGAAATCCTGGTCGTATCTGCCGAACTCCTGGTCGTTGAGGTCGATGTGGAACAGCTTGCCCATCTCCAGCGCCTGGGCGACGTGATGGACGAAGTTCAGCCCGGCCATGTGCTCGTGGGCGACCTCGGGGTTCACGCCGCACATCTGGGGGTGATCGAGCGTGGGGATGAGGGCGAGGTATGAGCCGGTGACGGCGAAGTACATGTGCCCGCGCGGCTCGTTGGGCTTGGCTTCGAAGGCGAACTTGTAGCCGAACTTGTTCTGGATGTTCCACTCGCAGAGGAAGTTGATGGCTTCGCGGAAGCGCTTGATGGCGTCGACCGGGTTCTTTGCCGCGTCCGTTTCCGTTCCTTCGCGGCCGCCCCAGAAGACGTAGGTCTTGGCGCCGAGGGCAGCGCCATATTCCATGGCGCGCATGGTCTTCTGGATCGCGTAGGCGCGCACGCGGGCGTTGTTGCTCGTGAACGCGCCGTCCTTGAATGATGGATCGGAGAAAAGGTTGGTCGTCGCCATCGGGCAGACAAGGCCGTTGTCCTTCATGCCGCGCTTGAAATCTTTGATGATCTGGTCGGCTTCGGCGGGCGTGGCATCAATAGGGATGGCGTCGTTGTCGTGGAAATTCACGCCGTACGCGCTGACCTCGCCGAGCAGGTCGAGGATCTGGCGGACGCTGATGCGCTCGCGCGTCGGCTCGCCAAACGGATCGCGGCCGACGTTGCCGACGGTCCAGAGGCCGAACGTGAATTTCAGTTTAGGGTCGGGGGCGTAATCGGGCATCGTTTCCTTCCTTCAGCTGGGACGGGGAGTGTCGCCGAGGGATGATCTTCGATCAAGAAAGCGAATTGAAAGGAAGACACGAGGGGCACGAAGGTCGGGCCACGAAACGGACGCATTCCCTTCGTGGCCGACTTTCGTGCCTTCGTGTCTTCGTGGTTCTAGTGCTTTTTAAGGCGCGGCCTGGACCGGCGCCGTCTGGAGGAACTCGGCGAGATCCGCCAGCTCCTGTGCGTTGAGGCCCAGCGCGACGTTATCAGGCATGACGGAGATCGTCTGCCGCTTGCGCAGAGCAATGTCCTTCGCCGGAATCGTCCGCTGCTCACCCGAGCTGTCCTTCAGGACGAAGTTTTCCGCGCTGTCGGCGAGGATAAAGCCGGAGTAGACGTCGTTGTGCTTCGTCTTGACGATCCACGCTTCGTAGCCGAACGCGATGGCGGCGCTGGGGTTGAGGATCGAGTCGAGCAGCTCGGGCCTGCCGAACTTGGTGCGGATGGCGGAGAGGTCCGGGCCGACGTTTTTGCCTTCGCCGTTGAACTGGTGGCACTTGGCGCAGCCGGCGGTGTTGCCGAAGAAGACCGCGCGGCCGCGGGCGGCGTCGCCCTTCATGGCCGCGAGCTCCTTGATCGGGGGGAGCGGCGCGCCGCCGGCGCCCTGGCGCGGGAAGTATTCGCTGGCCATGGCGCGCACCGTGAGGTCGCCGCTCTTGTGCAAGCGATCGGCGACAGTGTCGGTGAACCCCTTAGGGAACTTGCCCTCCGCGGCCAGGGCGAGGAGGAACTTCGCGCCCTTGGGGTCGTCGGCCAGCCGCCTGGCGGCGGCGTCGCGGCTGCGCTTGGCGGCACTTTCGTCGAGAAACTGGTTGCGGTCCTCCTCGAGCCGCGCAAGGTTGGATGGATCCGATTTAGCTGGATCGGGCGAGACATGGTGCCGCGCCGCGGCGAACTCTTTCCAGTCGTTGCTCACGCGGTGAGCGATCCACCACTCCGCCAGCGGCCGCACGTCGTCGGTTGCCGAGCGGGCGAGGCTGGACATCGCCCGCGCGGCGCGTTCGTCGTGGATAAACGCAAGCGCGCTCAGGGCCTGCGCGCGGGCCGCGGCGGACAGGCCCGCTGAAGCGGCCCGTGCCGCCAGAGCGTCGATGGCCTGCGTCGGGTGCAGCCGCCAGGCGATGCCGGCGAACGATTCCGACCATTTCAGCGAGTCCGCGTTTCCGAGTTGCTCCAGCAGGACGGGGTAAATCGCCGCCTCCTTCCCGTCACAGGCGATGCCGAAGGCTTCGAGGTAGAAGCGGTCCTTCCCGTCGTAGCCTTTGGCGAGCTTGACGAGCGCATCCTCGCACTTCTCGAGGGATACGTCGCGCAGCGCGATGGCCACTTCGCGCCGCACCGCGGGCGATGGGTCGTCCGCGAGCTGCTTCGCGAGATCGAGCACGTGGTGGTCAACCGAGCGCAGCGCGCGGAAGGCGACGAGGCGCGTCCGCGGGTTATCCGATTCGAGCATTCCCTCAACCGCCGCCGCGCCGGCATCGCCGCAGCGGGCGAGCACCCACATGGCGCGGGCGCGCTGCACGGCATCATCGCTGGCGGCCATCGCCTGAAGCCGCTCGATCGTCTGGCTGTCGCGCTTCTCCGCCAGCTTGTTCGCCGCGACGTGGCGTACATTGATGGCGGGGCTGTTCAGGACGGCGAGCTGGCCATCGGTTGTCGACAAGTCGATCTTCGGCGCCTTGGTCTGATCGCCTTTGGGCGCGATGCGGAGGATGCGCCCGGCGCCATGCTTGTCGCGGATGTTGTGGCCGCCCGTCGTCGGGTCGTACCAGTCGGACACATACACCGCGCCGTCCGTGCCGATCGCGATATCGCTCGGGCGGAACTTGCGGGCCTCTTCGCCCGCTGCGTCATCCGCGATCTTCGCCGCGATGAAATCGCCCCGGTCGAACGTGAACCCCGCGCCGCTTGGCTTGGGCATGTGCATCCACACACGATTTCGGCCCGTGTCGCAGTTCAGCACCGCGCCCACGTAGTCCTCCGGCAGCAGCCCGCCTTCGTAGACGACGACGCCCGTCGGTCCGCCGGCGCCGGTGATGTCGCCGGGGGGCATTACGCCGGGGTCGTCCGAATGCCAGTGGGCCGCCTGCGTGTTCTGCCCGGGGCGCTGGTCGGTTCGCCAGGTGCGCGTGCCGTCCTGTGAGAAGAACCCATAATTCCCGCCCTCCATCACCCATGCGAGGCGGCAGCCCTGGTTGCCATCGTCGTCGTTATCGCTCTGCCAGATGTCGCCGAAGCTGTCGATCGGCGTTTCGTAGCTGTTGCGGAAGTTGTGCGCCAGCGGCTTGAGGTTCGTCCCGTCCGGGTCGATGCGCATTGGAATGCCGCCCGTCCAGACCCGGCCGTCGTCGCTCTTGCGGTTGCCGGTGTTTCCGTTGTTGCCATACACGTAGCACGAGCCGCTGTGCAGCCGCCAGCCGGACTTGTCCGTCACGTCGTGCGGGCCCATGTTGCCGACATTGAAGTACCACCGCCCGTCCAAACCGCCGACGACGGAGTGCAGCCCGTGGTCGTGGTCGAACCCGCCGAAGCCGGTCAGGAGAATCTCCTTCTTGTCGGGCACATCGTCGCAGTTCGCGTCCGTGTAGACGATCAGGTGCGGCGAGCATGAGACGATCACCTTGTCGCCGATCACCGCGATGCCCAGCGGGCAGATGAGGTCCCTGTCCTGCGCGAACACCTTGGACGAGTCGGCGACGCCATCGCCGTCGGTGTCCTCGAGGATCACGATGCGGTCGCCCTCGGGGTGCTTCAGCGCGTTCTGCTGTTTGTACGTTTCGCGATAGTTGACGCCCTCGGTCACCCAGATGCGCCCGCGGGCATCAACATCGATGTTCGTCGGGTTGAACAGCTGCGGGGTGGACGCCCAGACCTTCGCCTCGAGCCCGTGGGGCAGGACGAAGTCCGGCGCGACATCCTGGGCGCGCGCCGGCAAGACCACGACAGCGGAGACAACGGCGGCAACTCCAATCGCGTGAGGGTGCATGCCGGAGTTATACCCGAGGATCCCTTTCCGGTTTAGCGGCGTCGCTTGCGGCACGCGTCCCGGTGCGTCCGCCCGCGCCGGCAGGTATGCTCGCACGCCGTATGGAAGCCCATCCCGACGACGCCCCGCGGCGCAACCTCGAGCTGAAATCGCGGTGCCGCAACCTCGCCCAGGCGCGCGAAGCGGTTCTGCAGTTGGGCGCGCGCGATGGCGCTGTGCTCGAGCAGACGGACACCTACTTCCACTGCTCGAGCGGCAGGTTGAAACTGCGCGAGACGGCGGGGCGGGGGGCAGAGCTGATCGCCTATGCGCGGCCGGATCTCGCGGAAGTGCGGGCGAGCGAATACCACCTTGCGCCGGTGGATCACCCTGTTCGGCTGAAGCAATGCCTCGCCAGCGCGCTGGGGGTGCGGGTGCTTGTGGTCAAGCGGCGAGAGCTTCTGATCTGGCACAACGTGCGAATCCATCTGGACGACGTGGAAGGGCTGGGCACGTTCGTTGAGCTCGAGGCAGTGATGGGGCCGAGCGAGGACGAAGCGGTCTCCGAGGCGCACATCAAATTGCTTGCAGCGGCACTGTCGCTTCAGCCGGACGACTACATCGCGAGCTCGTACGGGGATCTGATGCAGCCGTAGCATGGGCGCGGTAAACTACCGGCCGCCTTTCACGCGGACAACGGAGGCATTGCCATGGCAGCGGGTAATGGGGCGAGGGGAGCGGGGACAACGAGCTGTCCAAATTGCCACAAGCGCTACCCCTGGCGCGACAGCCTGGAAGGGAAAAAGGTCAAGTGCAAGTGCGGCAACGTCTTTGAGGCCGCCCTTGACCTTGAGGGGGCGCTGCCGGACCACGATGACCGCACGTACGACGTCGCCGCGGACTACGTCCCGCCGATGGAGCCGCGGGCGATGTCCACCACAGCCCCGATCATGCCGGCGGAAATTGGCTCGGTCGCCAGCGCGTATCCGCAGCGACGGAGTGGAAAGGTCCTGACGTACGCGCATGCGACGCCCGCGGAGGCGGCGGACATTCGCGAGCGGTCGATGCTCCGCGAGTGGTACCTGCCGCTGGGCCTCCTCGGCGTGGGCCTCATGTGCTACGTCGCACAGATCGTTTTCTCTTCCGACGCCGCCGGAACGACGGCTGCGGGCCAGGCCGGAGCGGCATTCCTGGGCATCTTGCTGGAGATCGGGCTGATCCTCGCGGGCGTGGGCATATCGAGCAAGCTCATGTCGATCGACTTCGGCCCAATCCCCGAGCTCCTGCTCAAGATCATGGCGACGGCCGTGCTGGGCGCGGCGCTGTGGGCGTTGACGGTGAGCATCTTTCCGAAGGACGACATGAATGGGCCGATCATCGCCCTGCACGTCGTGGTCATCCTGTACTGGGTGCTTTTCTACACGTTCTTTGAGATGGATCTTCAGGAGTGCTTGATGACTGTCGCCATCATCACAGCCTTCCACATCGCGGCGTTCTGCATCGTGTTCAAGCCGATGGGATGACCGCAGGAGAGGTGGAGAAGCGCGCGGTGGAGGAGATTGGAACCGCAGAACGACTTCCTCCCTCCCCTCCCAAACTCTGCTCTCTCCCGCTACGCGACTACATCCACAACAGAAAATACCGCTGCCCCACGTCTTTGCTCTTGGAGCGGAGGCCGTTGTGTTCCTTTTCGTACTCGAAGAGCTTCTTCCGCTTTTCCGGATCGTCGGGAAGCTCGACGGCGACCGAGCGGCTGATCACTTCCCCAAACGCCAGCACCTTCACCGCGCCCATCGCATAGAGCTTGTCGGCCAGCGCGTTCGCCTGGCCTTCAGTCATGCTGAGGAACATGTGGCGGCTGTGGGCCTTGAGCCACTCCTTCACTTCCGTGCCGTTCTCGTCCTCGATCATCTCAATGATCATCGCGTCCTCGCCCAGCATGGGCTTCTTCTGGCCGAGCATGCCGCCCTTCATTGCCAGGCCCGCGAAGATGCCGCCGCCGATGAGCAGGACGAGGATGGCGATGGGGATGACGATCTTCTTCCTCGATTCGCTGGTGTCCTCCTCCTGCGCGTGGACGCGCCGCCGCCCGTGCGTTGGATAGGCGGAGGCGAGGCCGGCGCCTGCGGCGGCGGGGGGCGCCATGGTCGCGGCGCTGCCTGCGCGCGCGGGTGCGGCTCCGGCCATCGGCATCCGCGTGACAACCTTCTTGGGCGCGGGGATCGCGCGGACATCGCTGTCCTCTTCCAGCGCGAACACGTCCGGCTCCTCGACCGGCTCCGCCGCCAGCACCTTCGGCGGCACGGCGGTGAACAACTTCCCGCACTTGCAGCGGACCTTTTTCCCCGCGAGCTGCGGCTTCCAGGGATAGCTCGATCCGCATTCCGGACATGAGATGACGCCAGCGCCAGCCATCGTGACCTCCCTTTTTGATCAACCCGTCATGTGTCGGTGCGCGTGAATACGCCGTGAACTGATTGCGAACAGGATATCACACGGCCAGGGGGGAGGCTACCAGATCCGACATCCCCGGCGGACCGGCGGAGATGCCGTGGACGCAGGTGTTCGCTGCCTCACGGCATCGGCAGATCCGCCTGAACGAACCGCTTTCCCTCGTGGTCGAACAGGCGCGTCGTGTACGTGGTGACGTTCACACCCGGCATGTCGCGTAGTTGCCCGTTGTCCAACCGAAACGCCCAGTAATGCCACGGGCACACGGCGCAGCCGTCGACGATGTGGCCGCCGGCGAGGTTGCCGCCGGCGTGGGGGCAGCAGTTGTCGATGGCGAAGACTTTGCCCTGGTCCAGGAAAACGGCGAGGTGGAACCCATCGATCTCGACGTACTTACCTTCGCCTTCGCTCAGCTCCGTCAGCTCGCAGAGGGAAGTCCAGCTCATCGCGAAACATCGTAGGAGCGGCGGAGCGCGGCAGGCAAAACGCGGGCATAAAGAGCCGGGGATTGCGCCTCAGCGGCCGGGGCGGTGGCGGGCGCCTCTTGGGGCTGAGGGAGGCGCTGCCGGACGAGTTCAGCCATGCGCTCGACGACCGCGCCAAGCGCATCGAGCGCTCGGGCGGCTTCGAACGCATGGAGCGGACCGCGCTCCGTGTGGAGAACCTCGATGCGCGAGTCCAGGGCTTGCATCAGTGAGTTCGTCTGCTCGTCGTTGGCGAATTGACTGGATGCCATGTCGGCCAAGGCGCGCTGCGCGGCGCGAAGGGCGGCGTTGATCGTGGGCTCGGGCGCGGTGGCAAGATCGCCGCTGAGCCGGGTGCGGGCACGCTCCATGATGCGGATCTGCTGTCGGAAGGCGCCGTTCGGATCGGACCCTTTCAGCAGCGTGAGGACATCCGAGAGCTCCCCGATTGCCTCTGCCAGCTGCTTGCGCGACTGCTCATCGGAGTGGCCGACCAACCCGTTGCGCGCGCCGGCGAACTCGTCGACGGCTTCGCCCAATTCTTCGGCGCGGTTCTCCGCCGTCATCGGCCGCGGCATTGCTTCGCCCCGCTCGATCGTGGGCTCCATCGTCGGGTTCTGCTTCGGCCTGCAACCGACGAGGACGACGGAACCAGCCAGTAACGCCACCGCTACGCCGCGCATCGCGATCATCAAAGTTCTCCAGAGAACCTATTTCATTTCGGCGATCTTCACCGGCCGGCGCTCGGTGGCGCTGACGCTGGCAGCTTCGAGCACCTGCTGCGTCTTGAACGCGTCCTCGAAATCCGGCATCGGCACAACGGGCGACTTGCCCGCGATCATGTTCAGCATGTCCGCCGCCTGATTAATAAAACCGTGCTCATACCCGAGGATGTGCGCGTCCGGCCACCAGTTGCCGACGTACGGGTGATCCCCGCCGTGCGTCACCATGATCTTCGACCAGCCCTGAGCCCGGCGCTCGACGGTCGTGTCGTAGAATTCGAGGTAGTTCATGTCCTCGAAGTTGAAGCGGATCGATCCTTTATCGCCGTTGATCTCCAGGCCGTTCTTGTTCTGATTGCCCGTTGCCAGGCGCGACGATTCGAAGCTCGCGACGGCGCCATTGCGCGTGCGGGCGAGGAACAGCAGCGCATCGTCAACGTCACTTTTGCCCTTCTTCCCCCCGCCGCTCGTTCCCCCGGCGATGCCGCCCTTCGGGCCGGCATCGACCAGCTCGCGCTCCTTGACGAACGTCTCGGCCAGCGAGCCGACCACTTCCGTGATCTCATCGCCCGTGATGAAACGGGCCATGTCGATGATGTGCGCGTTGAGATCGCCGTGCGCTCCCGAGCCGGCGTACTTCTTCTGAAAGCGCCACAGCAGCGGAACGCCCGGCCCGCCCCAGTCCTGGAGGTAGAACGCGCGGATGTGGAAGATACGGCCGAGCTGTCCATCCTTCGCCAGCTGGTGCGCCAGCGCGACCGCGGGGACGCGGCGGTAGTTATACCAGACGAAGGTTTTGCTTTTGCGGTTGCTCTTCGCCGCATCGCGCATCTGCCGCGCATCTGCAAGCGTGCCCGCCAGCGGCTTCTCGCACGCGACATGCTTGCCCGCCTCCAGCGCGGCGATGCTCATCTCCGCGTGCAGGTGGTTCGGCGTGCCGATGTCGACCAGCCCGATGTCCGGATCCGTCACCGCTGTCTTCCAGTCCACTGAGGCGTTTTGCCAGCCCCAGCGCTGCTTGAACTCCTCGAGCTCGGCGCGGTTCCGCCCGGCGATCGTGTGCATCACGGGCTGAATCGGCACGTCGAAGAATTTGCCGACTTTAAGAAAGGCGTTGCTGTGAGTCCGCCCCATGAACTTCTGGCCGACCAGACAGATGTTGATGCTGCCGCCATTCGCGCTCGACTTGGCCATGAGAAAAGTTGCCTCCGCCTGTTATTGCCGCAGCAGTGTAAGCGCGACCGGTGGCGATGCAAGAAAGTGGCGGAGTGTCCCCCTGCAGGGATCAGTCGCTTGCCGCCCGTGGCGGATGAAGTTGTGACCACCACTGTTCAATCCGGCCGCGAAGGCGCTGCACGTCCTCCGGTCGGTCGGCGGCGAGGTTGCGCTGTTCGGTTGGGTCGGCTTGCAGGTCGTACAGCTCTGGTTCGGCGTTGCCGGACCGCGGCTGGACCAGCTTCAGGTGTCCCACGCGCGCCCAGCGGTGGGTCATGCTCAGGACGGGTTTGTCCAGCTCCACTGCGTCATGAGTGAAGATCTCGCCGAATACTGCGTCGCGCGGCAGCGGCGCCTTGCCGGCGGCGGCTTCGAGCAGGCTCAGGCCCTGCATCGTCGGCGGCGGCTGGACGCCGCACGCGGTCAGCATCGTTGCGGAGACGTCGAGGCTCGACACGAGGTCGTTGTACCGGCCCGGCTTCACTCTGCCGGGCCAGGCGACGATGACCGGCGTCCGCAGCCCCGCATCGTACTGCGAGCGCTTGCTGCGCGGATCAAACCGGCCTTTGTGAGCGGGGTCCTGGACCCAGCCATTGTCGACGATGAAGACGACCAGCGTATTGTCCGTCAGCTTGCGCTTGTCGAGAAAATCGAGCAGTTGCCCGCACGTCTCGTCGAACCATTCGCACATCGCGTAATAGGCCGCGACGTTGGGCGAATCGACCTTCCCGACGTAGTGCTCCAGAAACCGCTGCGGCGGGTCGTGCGGCGTGTGGGGCATCATTGGTGCGTACCATACGAAAAACGGCTTCTTTTCCCGGGAGCTGTCGTCGATGAAGTCGAAGACCGGCTGCATCGTCTTCCGACCGATGATGAGCCCCTCGTCGCCGTGCCGGCCTTTCTCGGTCATGCCATGCGTGAAGCCGGCGTTGGAGAAGTGCCCTTCCCAGAATTTCCCCGTCTGCAGGCAGCGATAGCCGGCGTCGGCGAGCAGGCGCGGCACCGTCGGCACGCTGCGGATGAACGGATGGGTTACCGAGCGGTCGCTGGCCATCGGAAAGTCGTTGCAGCAGATCTTGTGCTGCGTGCCGTAGAGCCCCGTCATCAGCGACGCGAGGCTGGCGCGGCAGAGCGAGGTGGGGACATACCCGTTCGGAAAGACCGCGCTGCGCGCCGCAAGACCGTCCAGGCGCGGCGTGCGGATCACAGGGTGGCCCATAAACCCGAAATCGCCCCACCCCTGGTCGTCGCTGATGATCAACACGACGTTGGGACGATTCGCCGCCGTGGTCGCCGGCGCCGCGGCCACGAGGGGAGTCGGCAGGACCAGGACGACCGCGAGCGCAAGACGGAGAAGCAGGGTTTCCATGTGGACCGCCACCGTACGCCGCGGCGCCTCGCGGCGCAACGGATCTGGCGCATTGGCTTGATGCGCGGCCTATCTCAACTCGTCGATGTCCGCCGCGGCGGCCTCCGCGCGGGCGTGGGCATGCCCGCCTCCACCACCGCGCGGCGGCTCGGGGGATTTTGATGCGCCGATGCCACGCAACGCCATCTGCAGGTTGTCGCGGTTCGTCGCGTGACGCAGCGCCTCGTGCACCGTGATCAGCTTCTGCTTGAACATCGCGAGCAAACTCTGGTCAAACGTGTGCTGGCCGTTGCCGGCCGACTTCATGTAGTCGCCCAGCTCCAGCGCACGGCCCTCGAGGATGTACTTGGTCGGCACGGGGCCCCCGCGCAGGATTTCCGTGGCGGGCCGGCGCTGGCCGTCCTCGCAGATCACAAGCTGCTGCGAAATGATCGCGTGCAGGTTGCCCGACAGCTGCGTCAGGAGCAGCTTGTGCTCGGCGGGCGGGAACATCGCGATGATGCGCTCGATCGTCTGCGGCGCGTTGGCCGAGTGGACTGTGGAGAACACCTGGTGTCCCGTGTCGGCGGCGCGCAAGGCGATGCGCAGCGTGTCCATGTCGCGCAGCTCACCGACCAGCACGACGTCCGGGTCCTGGCGCAGCGCCTGGCGCAACGCCTGCTCGAAGCTGGGCGTATCCGACCCGACCTCCAACTGTGAAATAATCGCCTGCTTCGGCGTGTGCAGGTATTCGACCGGGTCCTCGATCGTGATGATCTTGCAGGGATGTGTCTGATTGATCAGGTCGAGCATCGCTGCCAGCGTGGTTGACTTGCCCGAGCCCGTCGTCCCCGTCACCAGAACCAGCCCGCGTTCCGCCAGCGCAATTTCCTTCACGACCTGCGGGAGATTCAGCTCCTCCACCGTCAGGACCTTGCCGCGGATGATGCGCATCGAGACGCCCGCGGTTCCCAGCTGCGTGTATGCCGAGCAGCGGAAGCGCGCGATGCCGGGAATCGCATAGGAGAAATCGACGCCCGCGATCAGCCGATCGTCGAGGTTGTCGCGAAGCCGCACGGGGATGATCGATGCGATGAAGCCGCGCACCTGCTCGTCCGTTACCGGCGGCTGGTTGGTAAACTTGAGCAGTCCGCCGATACGGATGCCCGGCGGCAGGTCCGCCTGGAGGTGAACATCGGACGCCGCGTGTTCCACTGCGAAGCGCAACAACTGCTGGAATTCCATCGAACCATTCCTCAGTCGACGGGTTATCGTACGTGACGGAGATGCGGCCGGCAGTATAGGGCGCAGGTCGCGGCGGGCGAAATGTTTTGTGGCCGCACGCGCGGACTGGCGCAAATTGCAAAACGGAAGGGCCCGCTGGCAACAGACGAGAGTGCGCTGGCCGAGAAAGACTTCGCCGCCGCTCCTGAACCGTCGCGGCGCTTACAAGGCAGGCAATTTCTGCTTCATTTTCAGTACCGGCGCGAACAGGTCTCCGAGCTTCTCCACGCGCTTCAGCACATTGGGCGCCTCGAAGATGAGCGCGTCGGCGTTCTTCTTTTTCGCCGCGTTGGCTAGCTCATCCCAGGTGACGGGCGTGGACACCGTAGGCCGCTCGCGGGCGCGCAGTGAATAGACGCAGCACGTGGTCTTGTGCTCGTCATTCTGGCTCCAGTCGACGAAGACCTTTCCGTCGCGCAGGTTCTTCTTCATCGCCGAGACGACCGACTTCGGGTCGTCCTTCTCCAGCACGCGCGCCACGGCGTGGGCGAAACTCTTGGTCTGGTCGAATGTGACCGGCGTGTTCAGCGGGACATAGATGTGCAGCCCTTTCCCGCCGGAGGTCTTGGCGAGACATTCGACTCCGAACCCGGACATCATTTCCTTCAGGCGAAACCCAATGCGGATGCAATCCAGCATGGTCGCCGGCGCGCCGGGATCGAGGTCGAAGACCATGTACGTCGGCCGGGTGACGTCCTCGCCCTTGCTGAGCAGGGTGTGGAACTCGATGGCCGCGAGATTCGCAAGCCACGCGAGCGTGGCTTTGTTCTCGACGACGCAGTAATGCAGCCCATTCTCGCGTTTGGCGCTGTCCACGCGCGACGTGGCCACCCACTCGGGATGATACGAGGGGCAGTTCTTCTCGAAGAAAAAGAGCTTGTCGACGCCATCTGGGTAGCGCTTGCGCGTGAGCTTGCGTCCCTTCAGGTGCGGCAGGATGAAGTCCGCCATGCCGAGGTAGTAGGCGATCATGTCGCCCTTGGTGAACCCGGCCGTTGGATACAGGACCTTGTTCAAGTTCGAGAGCTTGACGGTAGTCGACCCGAAGCGGATGACGCCGGCATTGGCGCCGCTGCCGAGCGGGGAGGGGTCCTTCCTGGCCTTGGTGGAAACCGTTCCTGCGGAACCCATCTACAACTCCGACGTCACATGACTGGAGGATAATTTTGACTCTGTTCTATGCGCTTTTCCGGCGCCGCCGTCCCTGTCCATTCGCTGCGCTCGACGAGGCCCCGCTCTTGGCCTGCGCCAGGCTTGCCTCCAGCGCCGCCATCAGGTCGGTCGCACGGCCGACCTTCTTGTCCGCGGCCGGGGCGATGTGAATCTCCTCACCCTTGGCCTTGCGATGGATCAGCTTCATCACGCAGTCGCGGTACTCGTCGTGGTATTTTTCCGGGTCGAACTTCGTCGACAGCGACTCGACAAGTTGGATGGCGGCCTTCAGCTCGCGCTCGCCGACCTTCACATCGGTGGGGATGCCATCGATTTCGTCCAGGCCGACCACTTCATCGGCGAATTTCATCATCTCCAGGCACAGCGCATCTCCCAACGGACGAAGCGCGACGAGATGCTCTTTTTCGTGCATGACCATCTTCGCGATGCCGACCTTCTGGCTTTTGTTCATGGCCTCGACCAGCAGCCGGTAGGGCTTACCCGCCGGCGCGGACTGCGGCGCCAGGTAGTACGGCTTCTCGTAATAGATCGGACCGATCTCGGCGAGGTTGACGAAATCCGTGATCTCGATGGCCTTGCTCTTCTCCGGCGCGCAGCTCTCGAGCTCTTCCTTCTGCACGACGACGTACTGGTTCTTGGCAAACTCATACCCCTTGATGATGTGTTCGGGGTGGACTTCCTTACCCGTGCTCTCGCTGACCAGCTTGCGGCGCAGGCGCGCGCGATCCTGGTCGTGGAGCATGTTGAACCGGATCTCGTGCTCCCGCGTCGCGGTGTACATCTTGATCGGAATATTCACCAGCCCGAACGAGATCGAGCCGGACCAGATTGCTCTGCGTGCCATAACAATCACCTACACGCTCGGTCTTCCCTGACGACCTCGCGTGCCGGCTTGTCCGTGCGCACGCCCTTGAACGCCGCCTGCTGGAGCATTCCCCCCTGCGGCCAGCGGCGGTACTCGACTTCAACCACTAGCTCGGGCCTGACGAAATTGACCTTCTTCCCCGGGATGCGTTCCAGGAACGGGCTCCTGGCGATCTCTCGCTCGCGCAGCATCTTGAGCAGCCGCGCATGCGTCTCGGCGGTAAACCCGCTGCCCACGCCGCCGGCGTAGTGCAGCTTCGGGGCGTCGCTGCAGTCGTAATAACCCACCTGCAGCGATCCGAGCCCACCCCGGATCCCCGTTCCCTTCTCGTTCGTGTATCCGCCGACAACGAACTCCTGCCGCTGGACGAGTTTGATCTTCAGCCAGTTCGGGCTCCGCCGGCCCGGTTCGTACACGCTATCGATGCGCTTGGCGACGATGCCTTCGAGCTGGTGAGCCCGTGCCGTCTCCAGCATGGCCTGGCCCTCGCCAATGCGCGCCGGCGACAGCTCCCAGTAGGGCCCCTTGACCGTCACCTCTTCCAGCAGCGCCCGGCGGCGCGTCCACGGGAGGTCAATGGTCAATTTGCCGTCGAGGTACAGGATGTCGAAGAGGAAGTATTGGACCGGGAGCGACTTCGCCCGATGCAGCGCCGTCGCCCGGTCGGCCTTCATGCGCTGCTGAAGCAGGCCGAAGTTCGGTCGGTCGTTTTCGTCCAGAACGCAGATCTCCCCGTCGAGGACCGCCGACCGCTCGCCCAGCGCCTCGGCCAGCGCCGCCAGCTCGGGGTACACCAACGTGTTATCGAGCCCGTTGCGGCTGAGGATGCGCAGCTCGCGCCCATCCCAGATCGTCAGGGCGCGGATCCCGTCCCACTTGAACTCAAACGCGTAGCGGCGCTGGTCGGCGGGGAGGTCGGAGAGCACCGCGAGCATCGGCTTGGTGGCGGCCTGCGGAATGACCGCGGCCGTGCGACGGCGGGAGCGCATGCGGGGGGCTGTGGTTGCTGC
Organism: Tepidisphaeraceae bacterium; assembly: GCA_035936155.1. GTDB lineage: Bacteria > Planctomycetota > Phycisphaerae > Tepidisphaerales > Tepidisphaeraceae > DASYWJ01. The sequence continues at coordinate 14,880 of DASYWJ010000032.1, forward strand.
TGTCATGACCGATCCAACATCTCATTGGGTCCTCCGTGACAGCAGGTCCTCACCTGCGGGTTGTGATCCGTCACCCTTGCCTCGAACGACCCGGAGTTTCGCGCGCGACAGGGGAAATGATGAAGGGCGAAAAATGGAATTTGCGGCGTTCTCCGCTGAAGTGCTCAAAACTAGGATAAGTGCTTATTTGTGCGGTAGACGGCTTTTTGCCCCTAGAAAGAGGGTGTTTTCCGTCCCAAGACTCCCCACACCAAGATCAGTGTGCTGTTGCCGGAACACGAGTACGAGCGCCTCGATGCGTATTGCCGCGACCGCGGCCACAAGAAAAGCACGCTTGTCGCGCGCCTGATCCGCCAGTATCTCGACATGGAAGGCTATGGCGCGCAGGCCGGCATCGCCCTTCGCACGTGGGGGGCGCCCGAGTCGGTAAGGCGCTGCATCAGAGCGCGGAGGCCTCGGGATTCCAGCCCTGAGCAATGGAAAATGGAAAGAGCCGGCGCTGGCG
>DASYWJ010000033.1:0-7197 GCA_035936155.1 Tepidisphaeraceae bacterium
CCGGCGCGAAGGAGGTTCCCATGCAGGCAGTCGATCCCTACGGTCAGAGCAGCATCAATCTTTCGTCGGCGCCCGCCGCGCCATCCCTCTCGTCACCGCCCCGACTGTCGGAGCATGACGCCAATCAGGTCATCCAGCGGGCCGCGGACCAGGCAGCAGCGTCACGCGCTGCGCGCCCGGCACCGGAATCCATTGCCCGCATCGCACGCCGTCTGCAGGAGGTCGCACCGACTTCCACCCAGAAGGAGCGTGAGGCGTACGACCGCCGCCGAGAGGAATACGAGCGAGCGGAACGGGTTGACGCCTGCTTACGCGCCGCGAAGGTGCCGGAACGCTACCGCCGCGCGGCGCTCAACGACCGCAACGGGGTGCCGGCGGATTGCGCCGAAGCATACGGTCGTGCCGCCGACATGCTGGCAGTCGCACTTACGCGTCCGGGCATTTACGTGATGTGCGGCGAGCCAGGCCCAGGCAAGACGCATCTCACCTACGCCCTCGTGAACGCATTTTGCAGAGCGGGACGCTCTGCGAAGCTCGTCAAGGCCGACGACTACATCACTGACTATCGTTCAGCGTGGAAGAGCACAGCGGCCGGCGCGGAGCGCGCCTTTGAACGCGACCACGTCCGACCGTCTCTGCTCGTCATCGACGAGTGGCAGCGCCGGCGGGACACGAACGACGAAAACCTCACGCTCTTGAGATTGATCGACAAGCGCTACGAGGAGTGCAAGACGACCGTGATCGTCAGCAACCACGCTACGCGGGAGGAGTTCGAGCAGTCCATCGATGCCCGGCTCGCCGACCGCATCTGTGACGGCGGAGGCATCATCGTCTGCGACTGGCCTAGCGTGCGCGGCCGCATTGGACGGGATCCCGCCGCCGCCTGCGTCCGCAACGAGACGGGCGAACAGATTAACAACAACTGAGCGCGCGGCCGCGTCTACACCCTTGGTTCCACGGTCCGATGCCGCAAGTGCGACGGTTACATCGCCGCGCGCACGCTGCTTTCTACTGGCTGAATGAGCGATGTGGCGAAGATTACCGGACTTACCTCTCGCCGGATTCGATCATCTCAGCCGCTCGCTTCAGCGCCGCCCCGTCCCTCAGCAGGCGCTCTGCCTCGGCTTTAGTCGTGCGTCGCTCCAGCGCCAACCGCTCCTCGGCCATCCTGTCCGTCTGGTAACCGCGGCCCAGATCGACCGCACCACCCCCGCTGTGGCCTCGGACTGCACGTTCCGTCTCACCGACTGTTGGCTTCCAGTCGGCGGTGATGAGGTTCATTGCTAAGAACGCCATGAAGAGCAATGCGCAACCGAGTAAGGCACCAATTGTCGTTCGCTCATCGAGCCGCTGCGCAAGCCGCTCTCTCTTCGCTCGTGCCGCCAACTCGGCCTGCTCTTGCGCGGTGAAGGGGACCACGTGGGAGACGTAGTAGCCAGCCGTGTTAGCCCGCTGTTCCGCCTCCTCTGGGGACGGGGCGACGGATTCATAAATCTCATGCTTCCCGTTGTCGCGCCGCACGCAGTAAACACGGTAATTCCGTTCAGCCATGGCAACATCCTACCAACTGAAGCGGCGGCGGGGGCAATAGGTTCAAGCTGCAACACGCGTCTAGCGAATTATGGCAGGCTGCCATCATCGACATGCGCTTCAACTGTGATGCGGTTGCGGAATGGGGGATCGAAGCGAAGAGCGACGGCGGCACGCTGCAGCTGCTGGGAGAGGGGTAGTCGGGCGCAGCCAAGAACGGCCTGCAAGTTATTGGACCACTGGTCCACTGGTTGCAGCCCCCTAAGAGAGCCGATACTGTTCGTGCGGGGAGCGCGTCGGCGATCACGCCCTCGGCCGACTGAAAAAGCCGTCTGCAGGACACCGCAGTGCCACACTATCGCAAAGCGCCGATCATTGAAGCGCTCATTGACGTTCAGGCGCGGCTCAATCCAAATACAACCGCTGTGGAGCTTCGCCGACTGGTTGAAGAGGGAGACGAGGAGTTCCCGAAGCCCGTCGAGCTAAAGAAGGCGTCGTTCGAGGTGAAGTTTGAAGAGGCTCAATTCACTGGTGGGGGCACCGAAGAGGTAACCGGCTGGGCATTCAGAAGCAGCGACCATAAGCGGGTCGTCCAGGCGCGAACCGATGGGTTCACCTTTAGTCGCCTAGCCCCGTATGAGCATTGGGAGACTCTTCAGCAGGAAGCTCGTCCCCTCTGGGAGCGGTATAGGGCGATTGCCGCACCTGAGGCGGTAACGCGGGTAGCGGTAAAATACATCAACCGCTTCGACATTCCGCTGCCGATTCGGGACCTCAAGGACTTCTTTCGCACCAACCCGGAGGTCTCGCCTGATATGCCACAAGGTCTCGCTGCATTCTTCATGCAGCTGCAGATCCCCTACCCCGACTTGGAATCGATGCTCATTCTCACGCAGACTCTCGTGCCACCACCACAAGCCGGGCTTGTATCGGTGGTTCTGGACATTGACCTGTTTCGGGCTAATAATCTTCCCACGTCGGACGAAGCAATTTGGCAGTTGCTCGAGCAGCTTCGTGAGAAGAAGAATGAGATCTTTGAGGCATGCATCACTGATGCAGCCCGGGAGCTGATCCGCTAATGCCTGCCATTGCGCCACCCCTACCACCAGCCAACGTCGTCACTCCATACATCGTGGTGACAAGTGCGGCGACGAGCAGGGACAGGTACATCCTCCATGCTGACGGCACGATCAAAGCGGGTGAGGAGGCCGCGCGCGCGGTGCGTCGGTTCAGGCGGCGCAGTTCAGCCACCATCAGCAGCCCCGCGAGCGGGTTCGGACGCCACGGGCTCCTCGAGCCTCTGACTATCGAGGCTGATCTCCGCATGTTTGCCGCAAACGAAGGCATCGATTTCGATGCATTGATCGCCGGTGCCGCGATGCACTTCAATGCGCCGGCCATCACTCGCCGGACGGAACCGTTGTCGCGAGAGGAACTGGAGTTCCTGTTTGATGACGATACACGCGCCTTTGAGCGGTAGGTGTCCGCGCTGGCACGAGGACGTCCCGCCTGCTCGCATTGCCGAGTACACGACGCTAGTTGAGCGGGTTCACCAGGAAATCCTTACCTCTGCATCGCGCGAAGTCGTCACCCCCGATCATCCGCGCCGTTGGCATCGGACACTATTCGGGCGATGCGTCCCGCTCCACTACTACGCTGGGAACTATCGGGGGGAAGAGAACAAAAGGCCATGCCTGCGGTGGACGTGGGCGTGTCGCAGTCGACCGGACTGGTCATTCCAGGTTCATCGTACCGCGTCGCTCGAGCTCACATCGACCAATTGTTCGAGGCGATCCGGCAGCAGCTCGGACAGCTGGAACTACGGTGGGCGCAGTTGCGACCCGATCAGCGCGCGATGCAGCTCGCCACGGTGGTCGCTAACCTCGTCGGTGGCTTCATCCAGATCCACCCGTTCATCAACGGCAATGGCAGAACCTCCAGATTGCTCTGGCGATGGGCTCTGCTTCGGTTCGGTGTACCAGTACAGTGCTGCACGCATCCACGGCCGGCACAGCCGTACTCACAGCTGATGGAGCGCGCGATGCACGGAGAGTACCGACCGCTTATCCTTTACGTACTGACGCATCTGAAGCTCCATCGACCAAATCAGAACTAGCTTGTCGGCAGTTTACATCTCAACGCGTGCGCGCACGGGATTTGGCGTGACGATCCACATGGACCTGGCCCGCGGCGCTGACGACGGCGCATCGCGGCCGGGAATCTCCCTTGCACAGCTTCATCTCTGGGGTATAGGAGCCCTAACATGGCCGCGAAAACCTCTCCAAGAAGCAGGCAATCGGGTACATCCGAGTCAGTACCTTCGACCAGGCGACGGAAGGCGTCAGTCCATCGCAGCGACGCTCAATGACGAGGGGGTGGCGCCGAAGGCAGGGCGAGCGTGGTATGCCAGCGCGGTGCGGTCGGTGCTGACGCGAGCGGGCCGCGCGTGAGGTGGCGGGTCCCGGTCGGTTGCCGAAACCCGAAATCGGTAGTCCATACAGCGGCTCATGTCAGGTCGCCGTCTGTGTCCACCACTTTGGGGCCGGGAATGAGCGCGTCGGTGAGGCTTTTGGTAACGAATGCGATTATTTATTTGAACCTGCGCGTCGACACCGCTAGTGTGGTGACCGCAATTCGAGGAGGCTAGCGCGCCAGTCTAGTGATACATATCTCAGTGGTGCCGCTGCCGGAGAGAGGATCATCAGCATGACTCGCGGGCCTTCGTACGTCATTACCTGCTTTCTGGTAGCGTTCGTCTTCCTCCCAGCCACGCGCGTCCAGGCCGAGCGTGCGCTCGGCGTGGACGTGTCGCAGTGGCAGCTCGACATGAACTGGGAGACGGCGTACGACCAGGGTATTCGCTTCGCCTTCGTCCGCTCGTCGCGCGGCGGAACCACGCCCGGGACCGGCAAAATCATCGACGAACGCTTCTACGAGAACATGCAGGAGATCGATGCCCTCGCGGCCCAGGGCAAGAAGCTCTACGCGGGCGCTTACCATTTCGGGCGGTGGGACACGATCGGACCTGTCGTGAACAGTGCGACAATTACAGCCCACGCGCGCGACCAGGCGCAGCATTTCTACGACATCGCCGGCGCCTATATGACTCCTGGCTACCTGCGTCCGGTTCTCGATCTGGAACAGGACAGCAATCCAGATCGGTCCACGCCGCCGCTGAGCAAGGCCCAGTTGTCGCTGTGGGTGAACACGATGATGGACCACGTCGAAACCCTCTCCGGCGTGGAGCCGCTCATCTACACGAATACGAACTTCGCCACGGAAAAGGTGGATGCGTCGGTGAACCATCGCGATCTTTGGATCGCCCGATGGAGCAATCCCGCCGACCCGCTGACGGACAACCCGGAGACGACGGTCCCTTACCCGAATCCCTATGGTGTTTGGAATGACCCGATCGGCAGCACCGTTGCATCGCACGATGTCTGGAGCTTCTGGCAGTACACCGTTGCCTGGGGCCAGGGCGCAACCTACGGCGCGGGCAGCGATGCGATCGATCTCGATGTGGCTAACGGGGACCTGAACTTCGTGCGCAGCTTCCTGGTACCGGAACCGGTGACCGCGCCGCTCGTGGCTGGCCTCGTGCTTCTGCTGTCCCGCCGCCGACGGCGCGTGTGACGCCTCAAGAGCATGACGTACCACAGTTAGTTGCCGCGGCAAGTGAGCATGCGGCGCAACTGGGGTGGAAGGTTTGACCAACACGTTGCGAGGGCACAGATCGTGCTCGCGGCGTCAGACGGATCGTGATTAATCCCCCCGCGCCAGGCACTCTGGCTGGTCCGTGCAGCGATAACGTGAGGCCGATCAGCGGCCGGCACACACCGGCCTACGAACTACAAGTTACCGTCCCCGCCGGTGTAGAGTCGAAGGGTGGCGCGGTGGTTTAGGCGTTGCCTATCCGTCGGCCGGCCCTTTCGGTCGCCGGTGCCTCACGAGCCAGTCCTGCTCCGTTTCCACGCCTCCGCTCATCGAACCGGACGTGCGGATCTCCCGAATCCGGCTCTCGGAGAAGGCTCACGCGTTCGCCCACGGGAAGCTGCTGGTCCGCGGCGCGAGCTCGACCACCCGCGGCAGCGCTGCGAACGCCCCATCAAGTGCGCGGCGGATCGACTCCACCCTACCCTCGCCGCCCGCTGACGGTTGCATCCGTGATCGTCGCGGTTCGGACGGCGTACACTCCGCCCGGCGCGTCCACCCAAGCCCGCGAGTTGCGCGGAACGGCAAACTGAGTCGATGCGCCGCCACGTGAAAATCGCCGAAAAACGCGCAGGTCATGTGATTTGCCGTTCCGCGCAGCACGTGGGAATCAGAGGAGTGGTGGCACCTAGACCCGTCCGACAAGCCAATGATGAGGCTTGCGAGGGGGTTCACAAGGCCATGGCGCAGTGTGCCGACCGCGTCCCAAGAAAAGCTCGTGACGGGTGAATCGGACCCTGAGCGAGACGTGATAATGCTCTCAACTGAGGCCGCTGTGCGCTCCCGCCGATTCCGGGGGCCTGCGGCGGTTCTCTTTTTCGGAGGCCGTCATGGCCGACAGTTCCCACGGCGCCGTTGATCTCGCGAAGAAGACCGGCTGGCGCCTTTTCCCCGTTCATTCCATTTCACGCGGCGCATGCACATGCCACAAGCGGGAGGCCTGCTTCGATCCAGCTAAGCACCCTCGCGTGACCGGGTGGAACAAGCCGGACGATGCGGACACGGGAACACTGGAGCGGTGGGCGGCGAAATGGCCGAACTGCAACTGGGGTGTTGCGACGGAGCTATCCGGACTGGTCGTCATCGACACGGATCCCCGCAACGGCGGCAGCGATTCCGAAGCAGCAATCGAGCACGAGCTGCCGACGACCCCAACCGTTCGGACCGGCGGCGGAGGGACGCACCGTTACCACGCGGCGCCAACCGACGTCAGGGTCACGAGCGGGAGCCACAAGGTCGGCCACGGCATCGACGTCAAGGGACGGGGCGGTTACGTCGTCGCGCCGCCGAGCCTGCACATGTCCGGACGCCGCTATGAGTGGGCTCCCGGTTTGTCTCCGTGGGACGTTGACGTCGCGCCGCTGCCGGCGTGGCTCACAACATCTCACGGACCTACGCGTCTACTCACCTTTACAGCGACACGGAGACCCAGAAGACACAGAAGACCTTGAGCAATCCCCGCCAGCGGGCACCCTTGACCTTCAGGAGATCATTCGGCGAACACTGCCGAACGGCGCTGGCCAACGCCATGACCAAATCTGGCCCTTTGCACGGATGCTGAAAGGTCATCCCGATTACGCAAACCTGGATGGGCTGGCGCCGGCGTGCGAGGATGCTGTGCGCCTGTGGTACGCAGCCGCACTCCCGTACATCACAACGAAGGACTTCCTCGCCACGTTCAGCGCTTTTCTGCACGCATGGGATCGCATCCTTTACCCCGGGGGCGGCGACTTGTTGGCCATCGCACTGAATCGCGCGGACAATGCCGGGGTGCCGCGTGTTGCCCTCCAAGGGCTTTGGGCGGGGAGCATACCTACACAGCGGCTCATCGGGTTGTGCCGAGAACTGCAGCGGATGAACGGGTCAGGTGCGCCGTTCTATATTGACTACCGCAATGCTGCGAGGCTGATCCCAGACCTTGGGTGTCACGTCAGCGCGGGCAAACGTCTTGGGATG
>DASYWJ010000034.1:0-130585 GCA_035936155.1 Tepidisphaeraceae bacterium
CGCCGCGACGGCCAGCCGCGACTGCCCCTCGTCCACCGCGCGAACGATCCGCTCCCTCAGATCCAATGAACAGGCCTCCATGCCTGACCTCCTGATTAAAACCAGTTGAGAATGCTACACGGAACGACGAAATGCTCTAGCTGCGCTGCGCAAGGGGTGTGACCTTTTTGCCGAAGGGACCGACGTAATCGTCGGTTGGGCGGATGATGCGGTTGTTCTTGTGTTGCTCCATCACGTGGGCGCACCACCCGGTCACGCGGGCAATGCCGAAGATGGGCGTGAACAGATCGAGCGGGATTCCCATCGTGTAGTAGGCGCTGGCGCTGAAGAAATCGACGTTGGGGTTCAGGCCCTTCATCTCCTTGGCCACGGGCATGATGCGTTCGCTCATCTCGTACCACTTGGTGTTGCCGGCGGCCTCGCCGAGCTGCTTGCTCATCTTCCGGAGGAAGGTGGCGCGCGGGTCGAAGGTGCGGTAGACGCGGTGGCCGAAGCCGGGGACCTTCTGCTTGTTGCTCAGCATGTCGCGGACTTTGGCCTCGGCGTCGGCGGGGCTGGCGCATTCCAGCAGCAGTTCCATCACGTCCTGGTTCGCCCCGCCGTGCAGCGGGCCTTTCAAGGCGCCCAGGGCGGCGGTGACGGAACCGTGCAGGTCTGCGAGCGTCGCGGCCGTCACACGGGCGGTGAACGTGCTGGCGTTCATGCCGTGCTCGGCGTGCAGGACCAGCGCCGCGTCCATCACGCGCGTGAGCGTGTCGTGCGGGCGCTTGCCGTTGAGCATGTAGAGGAAGTTGGCGGCGATGGAGAGGGAGGGGTCGGGGTCGAGGGGCTGCTCGCCGTTGCGCAGCCGGTGGAACGCGGTGACGATGGTGGGGAACTGCGCCGTCAGCCGAATCGACTTGCGGCGATTGGCGTCGGGCTCGTTGCTGCGCAGGTCCGGGTCGGTTGCGCCCAGCGCGCTGGCGGCCGTGCGCAGCGCGTCCATCGGCTGGGTGTCGGGCGGAAGCGCCTTGAGGATCTCCAGCACGTGGGAAGGAAGCCTGGCGCTGGCGCCGAGGTCGCGCTTGAGCTGATCGAGCTCCCGCTTCGTCGGCAGTTCTCCGTCCCACAGGAGGTACGCGGTTTCTTCGAAGCTGGCGTTCTCGACGAGGTCGCCGACTTCATACCCGCGGTAGACGAGCCGGCCGGCGGTACCGTCGATGAAGCAGATTTCGCTTTTGGCGGCAACAACGCCTTCAAGGCCGGCAGCGGCCTTGGGGGGAGTGGAGACGGCCTGACTCACGTGTGACACCTCGTGTGCGACGCGGACGGCGCGGCTCGGGAGTGCGTGACGCGCGCCGTCGAATAAGGACGAGAAAAGCCCCGCGGAAAATCGCGACTCGGACGTGCGTCCGGGACGTCGGAGCTCGCGGCGCGATGATAGCCGGGGGGCGCAGCGGGGTCAATTTGCGAACGGCCTGCACGGATGACGCGAGAGCCGGAGTCCGCGCGTGAAGGTTACGACCCGGTTCATCCACACCAGCGGCGTGTTCGGTCTTATGGCCAAGCGCGAGCTGTTCTGATACGGTTTTCCCGAGCGATATGACAAAGTGCATGACATTGCTGCTGCTGGCCTTCGCGACCACTTCGCGCTGCGCCATCGCCCAGGACACAGATGATGCGCGGCCGACGACGAACCCGACGGAGATCCGTCGCGGCGTGACGATGGGCGGCACATCGGAAGAGCGCGGGCGGCAGTTCTACGAGAACGTGATCCGAAAGGTCGAGCCGTCGCTCAAGGGGGACCCGGCGCGGCTGCCCGTCTACATCGAGCTGTTCAAGCGGGAGTTTGTCGAAGACCCGCGCACGTTCGCCATCGATCTGAGAGCAACTCGCGTCGAGAATGGCGGTGTCGCGGTGACGGGCCACGTGGAATTCGAAGAGCACCGCCGCTCGCTGACGGAGTTGCTCAAACACCTGGGTTTTTCCGCCGACCTGAGCGGCGTGAGCCTTTATCCCCTCGCCGAACTGGGCGAGCAGCAATTCGCCGTCGTCCGCGCTGACCGCGCTTTCCTGTACGACAAGCCGGCCGCTCCGCGCGAGACGCTTACGGAAGCCCTCAACGGCGACGGCTTGTTCCTCCTCGCCCCCGCCGACAACGGCTACTTTCTTTGCCACGCCGCCGATGGATACGTCGGGTACATCTCGGGCGACGTGCTGGAGCGGGCGACCGGCGCAGCATTTGATGAGGGCGTGAATCCATTAGGCGCCGCCGTCGATGAACGAGTGGAAGGCGCGATCGCGGCGGCGTCAAAGCTGATGGGCACGAAATACGTCTGGGGCGGCATGACGTCGGAGGGCATCGACTGCTCCGGCCTCGTCCACACGGCATTCCGATCGCAGGGTGTGCGCCTCCCGCGCGATGCCGACCAGCAGGCGCTGGTGGGGAAGCTTGTCGCCACGCGCTGGCACCGCTCGAGCCTCCGCCGCGGCGATCTGCTCTTTTTCCTCGGTCGCCGCGGGACCATCAGCCACACCGCCATCTACCTTGGCAATGATGAGTTTCTGGAGGCGACGAGCCCCGTCGTCACTGTGAGCAGCTTCGACCCGTCGGCTCCCCACTATTCCAAGCGTCGCGACGACGGGTTCTGCTTCGCCAAGCGCGTGTTCGACTGAGCTGATAAGCCGGAGCGGATGAACGCGGATAAGAACACAAGACATACTTCTTCTTTTATCCGCGTTCAATCCGCATTCATCTGCGGCTAAGACTCTTCAGGAACTTGGCCATGACATATCGAGTTGCACTATTCGCCTGTTTCGCTCTGATCTGCGGCTGTGTCATTGCCGCTGTCGCGGCGGATGATGCCCCTGCCGCCGCCAACGTCGAGAAGCCGCCGATCGTCACCGCCAAGGAATGGGGGTCCAAACCCCAGCCGATTCCCGATTCGCGCAAGCACACGCCGAAGTACATCACGATCCACCACGCCGGCGTCATCGTGAAGTCGACCACCGATCCCGCAACATTCGTGAAAAACATGCAGGGATGGGGCCAGCGCGACAAGAATTGGCCGGACCTTCCATACCACTTCCTGATCGCGCCGGACGGCCGCATCTTTGAGGGGCGGGACCTCACCTATGAGGGCGAGACCAATACCAAGTACCCGCTGAAGGACCAGGTGCAGGTCGAGCTCATGGGCGACTTCACGAAGCAGCGCATGACACCCAGGCAGCTGGAAAGCCTGGTGAAACTGACGGCATGGCTGTGCGCAGAATACAAGATCGACCCGATCCTGATGGGCGGTCACAACGAGCGTGCCCCGCGGCAGACGAGCTGCCCGGGGACGGACCTGTTCCGCTATATAGAGGACGGTCAGCTCACGAAGTGGGTCGCCGCGATCATCGCGGGCAAGCCGGCCGACGTGAAGGAACGCCCGGCGCTGCCGGAAGGACCAACGATCTACGTCGGCGACCCCGAAGGCGACCCGAGGAGGGAAACCACCAAATCATAAGCACGAGAAACACGAACGATCGTGCTTCGATCGTCAAAACCTCATCTCCAGCCCGATGCGCGCGTACGGTGCGTCGCTCACTTCCGTGATCTCATCCGTCTCCCGGAAATCCCACCCCGTGCTGAACTCCTGCCCAAACGCGTAGCCGCCGGCCAGGATCACGCGGGTGCGATCGCGTGGCTCCCACTGCACGCCCAGCTCAGCCCGCGTCTCCTCGAACAGCAGCCGCTCGTTCGCGTCCTCCAGTTCGTCCATGTGAAACGCGTGGTTGCGGCTGTCCAGGTTGGCGTAGACGTTGAATCCGGGCGCGACCGTGTACGTCACACGCGCATCGAATGAGTCGATCAGCGTCCAAAAGAGCTCGAACTTCCATTGATCGTTCGGCGTCCACTCGATCGTGCTCAGCGGGACGCCGGCGACGAGAATCAGCTTCGGGTCCAGCCGTTTTCGGTAGGCGAAGCCGGGCAGCGGAACGTCGGGCAGATAGGAGCGGTTTCCGTCGTAGTCGAGGAAGAACCCCAGGTCCGTGTTCTCGTCGATGTTCTTGCCCATCGCGATCGTGGCCTTGCCGTACCACGCATTGGCGTCGCCGAACGGGGCGTCACCGGCGTAGCCGACGCCGACAGTGAATCCGCCGCTGAAGCCGTAGACATCCGGCATCGCCAAACCCACCGCAACGGATTGATCCACCAGCCGCTCGGGCAGCAGCTTCCCAAAGAAAGCGAATTCGCTATCGATGTCCAGGTATGTGAGGCTGTACCCCAGCCGCGGGATCGACTTCTCCCGCACTTCGCGCACGCGGCCGGACACCTGATACACGTTCAGCCCCAGGTCACCGCCGAAGTCGTCTTCGCCGTCGGGTTGGAAGATCGCGCTGGTATTAAGCTCGAGATTCTCCCCCTCCGCAAACGGCCGGATGAGCAGCTCCGCCCCCGTCTGCGCCGCGGCACGCGACGCGACCATACACCCCCACACGATCAGCGGGATCAGCGCAATAAAACGGCGATGGGTCATGCGGGGCATGGTACGAGCGCCCCGCGCGGGTGCAAACGTGAGATCTGCTTCTTTAGTCCGGCATCTTCCAGTATCGAATGCTCCCGTCCGCGCTGGCAGAAACGAGTGTCTTGCCGTCGCGCGACACCGCCACGTCGTTGATCGCGTTCACATGACCGACATACTTGGCCAGCGGCTTTCCGCTGGAAGCGTCCCACACCCGAATGGACTGGCTGCTCTCAAAGGCAAATCCAACGGGAGCGGGACGCAATGGATCTTCTTCTGATCCATCGGCGGCAAGGATCGATAATCCATCCGGCGTCCAGGCTAACGCGTTGATCCGCGCAAAGAGTCCCGCATCAGGCATGAACATCAGAGCCCCCTGCGACACCCCGGTGGCCGCGTCGAAGATCTGAACCGCCATCAGGCGCGAGCACGCGACGCGCCGCCCATCAGGAGAGATGGCCACGTTGAAAGTTGCCCGCTCGATCTCCCACTTGCGCAGCTCCTCTCCGCTTGCGGCGTCGAAGATGCGCACCGTACCGTCCGATCCAAACGATGCGAGTTCCTTCCCGCTGGGAAAGAAGTCGATGCCGTACGCGAAGCTGTGCTCCTTGACCGCATCGAGCTTCAGCAGCTCCTTTCCGCTGGAGAGGCTCCAGAAGCGAACGGTGCCATCGGCCGATGCGCTGGCCAAAACATCGCCGTCCGGTGATAACGCCATCCGAAACACCGTGTCGGAATGCCCTGCCAGCTCCCGCACACACAGACCATTCTCGACGTTCCAGACGCGCACGGTGACATCAACCACCTCGGCCCACTCATCCACGCGCGACCCGCGACCTGCAGCGAGCGCCTCGTTCGGCATCCTTGAAAGTCCTCCCGCAGGTAATTACATGCTTCTCGTCGTTCGTCCACATGACGTCGTTTACCTGAACCGCAAGGCCCGCCGGCATCGCGAATGTACGAACAAGTTCCCCGGTTTGCACATCCCACAGCCGCAGCGGCTGCTCAGCCAGGCGTGCGCCGGAAGCGAGCAACGCTCCATCAGGCGACAATGCAATGGCGGCAACCCGACCATCGGTGAGGATCCGCCGGATTTCGCCCCTGCCCAAAGGGTCGGACGCGGCGGCCTTGGGTGGACGTTCGTCACGCTTCACCTCCGCCTTCTTCTCGATCGGCCGAGATGCTGCCTTCGTCGCTGGAGCCGGCTTCCTCACGGATTCCTCCGCCTCGAGCCGCATCATCTCCATCCGCACGAGGTAATCGACCGCCGCGGCGTTCTTCACCTTTCCCTCGCGAAACTGAGCAGCCACTGCGTCCTGGGCTTTTGCGTTCATTCGCATGTAGTGAATGGTCTGGGCACGTGCCGCCGGTTCCTGTGATCTGACACCGCGCAGTACGTCCAGCTTCCATTGGCCGTCCACCCGTCGGGCGGACATCGTGATCTGCTCGCCGGGAGCGCCTTCGCCTGTGTCCGGCGCAGCATGCGTGAGGGTCACCTCGTCGCCGTCGATCTTCACCAAGCCCTTGGCGATGCTATCGCGTACCCGTGCCTTCATTTTTGCCGTCTCGGCGTCGTTCTCGGCGCGCGTATTTGTCGCTGTCGCGATCGCCACTCGAAGCCGCTCGGCAGCGCGCATCATTTCGAGCATGGCGTCCAGCGACTCAACCTCTCCGTCGTCACCGTCCCTCATCAGGATCAAGTGGCGCACAGCTGGATCACCGGCTGCAAGCCGCTCAAGCGCCTGGATTGCCGCCTCGCGCAGTTGCTGTTCGTCCTCAGCGGCCGGCGATGTCGTCGTAGTTGCAGACCGTGCCGCCGGCTGCGCGTTGAGGTGCACGGGCGAAAGCAGCAGGACGACAGTCACGATGCATGCGGTGGCAACACGAATCACGACGCACCTCACCCGTGGTCAACGGGATTAATGAACATTCAATCGCGGCAATTGCCGTCGGCGTGGCAGTCGTAGTATGGTCCCCATTCAAAGCGGGGACAATTGTCAATCCCGCGCGCGAGGTAGCTGCCATGCCCGCACGTTATTCGATTGGCTTCGATTTCGGCACCGAGTCGGTGCGCGTCGTTGTTGTCGACATCGCCGACGGGCGAATCGCGGGGCTGGGGAGCAGCGCGTATCGACATGGGGTCATCCATGCGCAACTGCCGGACGGAAACATCGTGCTGCCGGCGGACTACGCGCTGCAGCACCCGCAGGACTGGCTCGACAGCGCATCCGAGGCCTGTCGAGCGGCGATGAAGGCATCAGGCGCATCGGGCGAGCAGATGGTCGGGATCGGCGTGGACTTCACGAGCTGCACGATGCTTCCCGCCTTCGCGGACGGCACGCCGCTGTGCCTGTTCGAGCGCTTCACCCGCGTGCCGCTGGCGTATCCGAAGCTGTGGAAGCATCACGGCGCCAAACCTGAGGCCGACCGCATCACGCAGCTTGCGCGCGAGCGCAACGAGCCGTGGCTTGCCCGCTACGGCGGAACCATAGGCCTCGAATGGTTCTTCCCCAAGGTCCTGGAAACGCTGAACCACGAACCGGGCGTCTACGACACCGCCGACGTCTGGCTCGAAGCAGGTGACTGGTTCGTCTGGCAGCTAACCAGCGGCCCCTTTCCCGACTGCTCGACCGAAATGCTCGTCCGCTCGACCTGTCAGGCAGGCTACAAGGCACAGTGGACCGCGAAGAGCGGCTACCCCTCCCGCGACTTCTTCGCTGCGCTGCACCCGAAGATGGCGGATGTCGTAGCAGAGAAGATGCCTGGCACACTCAGGAGCCCCGGCATCGGCGCCGGGGAATTGACCAAGCGAGCCGCGGAGCTGCTCGGCCTGCGCGCCGGAATCCCTGTCTCCGCCGCCATCATCGACGCGCACGCGGGCGTGCCGGGCGCGGGGGTGGCGTCGCCCTCGACGATGGTCCTCGTCCTCGGTACAAGCGCCTGCCACATGATGAACAGCCGCGTCGAGCAGCTGGCGCCGGGGATCGCGGGCGTGGTCGAGGACGGCATCCTCCCCGGCTATTTCGGATACGAGACCGGCCAGGCGTCCGTCGGCGACGCATTCGCGTGGGTTGCAGATGCGTTTAACCTTTCTCACGAAGCGCTCAGCCACGAAGCGGCCAAGCTGCCGCCGGGCAGCGGCGGCGTGATGGCGCTCGACTGGTTGAATGGGTGCCGCACCCCGTTGATGGATGGAGACCTCTCCGGCGCATTTGTCGGGCTGACACTCGGCACCAGACCAGCGCAGATGTACCGCGCGCTCATCGAGGCGACGGCGTTCGGGCTCCGCTGGATCGCGGAGACGCTTCAGGCGGCGGGCGTGCCGGTGCGGCGGTTCGTGGCGTCGGGCGGGCTGCCGATGAAATCTCCCCTGCTCATGCAGATTTACGCCGATGTGTTGAACGAGCGGATCGCGCTGGCCGGGAGCGACCAGTCGGTATCGTTGGGCGCGGCCATCCTCGGCTGTCTCGCCGCGGGCGAAACGGTCACTGGCTACGCTCAGGCGAGCCAGGCGATCCATGCGATGGCTCGCCAGCGCGAGGACCTGATGTATCGCCCCGACCTGCACGCACGCCGCACGTACGATGAGCTGTACAAGCTTTACCGCACTCTCGCCGACCCGACGGGGCCGTTGGCGACGTCCATGCGGCGGCTGCGGGAAATCGCCAGGACGCAACGGGCCGGGAGGCAACGGGCGGATACGCAACGGGGGGATGCATGAGTCCACGGCTTTCGCTCGCCCTCGTCGGTATCGGCGGGTACGGGAACTCGTACGTGAACATGATGCTCGATCGGTGGGAGCAGCGCGCCTACGACCTGATCGGCGCGATCGATCCAAATCCCTCCGCCTGTCGACGACTTGACGAGCTGATCGCCCACGGGGTCGCGCTGTATCCGTCGCTGGAGTCGTTTTACGAATCGGTCAGCGCCGAGCTCGTGGTCCTCTCGACTCCGATCGCGCTGCACGCGCCGCAAACGGTGCTGGCGTGCGCCCACGGCAGCGACGTGCTTTGCGAGAAACCGCTTTGCGCCACGCTGGAGGACGCGGCCGCCATGCGCGATGCCCGCGATCGCTTCAATCGGCACGTGGCCATCGGTTACCAGTGGTCGTTCAGCCGGGCGGTGCAGGCGCTCAAGGCAGACATTCTCGCCGACGTCTTCGGCCGGGCGAAGCGGCTGCGGACGATTGTCCTCTGGCCGCGCGACGAAGCCTACTACCGCCGCAACCGCTGGGCTGGCGCACAGCGCGACAGGCACGGCAACATCGTTTCGGACAGCCCGGTGATGAACGCCTGCGCTCATTACCTTCACAACATGCTCTACGTCACCGGCTCGCGCGTCGATCGAAGCGCCGAGCCGCGCTCCGTCACGGCCGAGCTGTATCGCGCCCACCCCATCGAGAACTACGACACCGGCGCTTTGCGCATTACGACGACCGGGGGCGCGGAACTGGTGTTTATCGTCTCGCACGCGACGGCGGGCCGGGTCGATCCGACCTTCTCCTACGAGTTCGAGCGTGGCACCGTCGAGTTCCAGGGCACACCCGACGCCCAGATCATCGCGCGCATGGTCGATGGCACGACCAGGCGCTACGGTTCGCCCAACGGTCAGACCGACGCAAAGCTCCTGCTGAGCATCGAGGCAATCCGAAGGGGGCAATCGAGCGTCTGCGGCATCGAAGCCGCCGCCGCTCATACGCGATGTGCGGTTGCGGCGCAGGCGAGCATGCCGGAGATTGCGGAATTCCCGCGCGCGATCGTGCATGTGACGGGCGAGCCCGGTCGCCGCGCGACGGTGGTCGACGGTCTGGACGACGTCCTCCGCCGCTGCTATGCCGAGTGGCGTCTGCCGAGCGAGTTGGGCGAAGCCTGGGCACGACCTGGGCACCCGGTCTCGCCCGCCCCCCTTCCCGACCCGGACCGATTTGGCGGCATGGGTCCTCAAGCCGGGTAACTCACGCCAGGTAAAAGACGCACCATGGCGCAGACGATCGACAGCCATCATCATTTCTGGCGCTATGACCCTGCGGAGTACGACTGGATTGATCAATCCATGGCCGTCCTCCGTCGCGACTTCCTCCCGGAGGATTTGAGGACCTCGATTAACGCAGCCGGCATCGACGGCGTCGTTTCCGTTCAGGCCCGCCAGACGCTGGAGGAAACGCGCTGGCTCCTGTCGCTTGCACGGGAGCATCCTTTCATTCGCGGCGTCGTCGGTTGGGCCCCGCTGGCGTCCCCCGACCTGCAACGGGAGCTCGATCCGCTTGTCGGCGACGCGAATCTCGTCGGGCTCCGCCACGTCGTGCAGGGCGAGCCTGACGACGAGTTCATCCTCCGCGATGACTTCAACCGCGGGATCGATTCGCTCCGGGCGTTCGGCCTGTGCTACGACATTCTCATTTACGAGCGCCACCTTCCGCAGACGATCCGGTTCGTCGATCGTCATCCGGGCCAGGTATTCGTGCTCGATCACGTGGCCAAGCCGAACATTCGCGTCAGGGAAATGGAGCCGTGGCGGCGCAACATTGGCGAGCTGGCGCGGCGCGAGCATGTTTACTGCAAGCTGTCCGGGATGGTGACGGAGGCCGACCCGCAGCACTGGTCCCCCGCGCAGCTCCGCCCGTATTACGACGCTGTCCTCGAAACCTTCGGTCCACGGCGGCTGATGTTCGGCTCGGACTGGCCCGTCTGCCTTCTAGGCGTCGAGTACGCGCGCTGGGCCGACATCGTGCGCGAGTGGACGGCGGCGCTTTCCCATACCGAGCGCAATCAGATCTTCGGGGGCAGCGCGATTGAAGCGTATCGCCTTCCGGCGGCGCGACCCGCCGCCAACAAGCCGGCAAAGTAAGGGAGCGACGATCCAATGGCTTGCGCTCCCGAGGCAAATGCATCGTCGGAGCGGGTTGCTCGAAAGCTCAGCTCTGACGCCCAAGCCACGTCAACACGTGGTACATTTCCACGCCAGTGAGGGCTCGTCCTGCCGTGATTTTCGTCCGCTCGTGGCTGGTGTGCGTTGCGCTGTTGTTGGGCGCTGCGTCCGCACTCGCCGAAAGCCCGCTCCCGCCGAAGGTTTCTATTCGCGTCGAACGTCTCCCCGAGGACAAGGACCAGCGAATCTCCGCCGTCGCCGTCCGCGCGGTGATCCGGCAGTTTTCCAGGGAGAATCCTGACATCGAGCTCGTGCCGTTCGTCATGCCGATCGTCACGGGCGGCACTGCGGCCGATTCCGGCCCACTCATGGCGATCGCTGCAGGCGTGCCGCCGCACGTGATGTTCGTCAATTTTCGGCGCTCCTCCACCTACATCACCCAGGGGTTCCTCGAGCCGCTCGAGCCGCTGCTGGCGCGCGTGCTGAGCGCCAATCCGCGCGTGCGACAGACGGACAAGAACGGGGCATGGCTCGAGGATCCATCGCCGGAGGAAGTCGCCGCCGCGCTGGAGATCATCCGCAACCGCGTGGCCGAACCCGTCTGGCCGGTCGTCTATCGCAAGGACGACAGCGGCACGATTCCCGGCGAGCACGCGTGGACAATCCCGACGACCAATCTCGTTCAGGCCCTGCTCTATCGCCGCGACATGTTCTACGAGGCCGGCCTGGACCCTGACCGTCCGCCGCGCAACTGGGATGAATTCATAGGCTGCGCGCGCAAGCTGACGCGTCCGGACCGAGGACAGCATGGGTACGGCGTGTTTGGCATGTCGATCGCATGGGCGACGTACTCGTTTCTCTCCTCGAATGGCGCCCGCGCTGTCGAGCGCAATTCCGACGGCGAATGGCGCGCCGTCTACGACAGCCCCGCTGCCGCCGAGGCCGTGCGCTACCTGTGGCGGCTGCGGCACGAGCCGTTCGAGCGCAACGGGCGCATCATCGAGGGCTGCATGCAGGTCTATCCCTACCGCCCCGAGGAGGCGTGGGACCGCGGGCAACTGGCCATGATCACGACGTACGTCAGCGACGAGGTGATGTACAACATCAAGCCGCAGCTGGTCGGTATCGCGCCCGTGCCGCTTTCGCCCGGGGGGACGCGCGGGAGCGAGATCAACGGGGAAATGCTCGGGGTTTTCAGCGGCTCCTCGCCCGCGCAGAAGCTCGCGGCCATGCGCTACATCCACTACCGAACGGGCGACGAGGCGCAGCGCATCCGCACGAAGGTGTACGTGGACGGCGGGTATGGCATTTTCGTGAACCCCGATCTGCTGCGGAAGTTCGGCTATGAGCAGGTCCTCCCGCTCGTTCCCCGAGAATGGGAGGAGGCGTTTGACGAGGCGATGGCCCACGGAATCCCGGAGCCTTACGGGATGAATACGGGGCCGATCTGGCGGTACATGGCCACGCCCATCAACACAGCGCTGGAGCTGCCGTTGGGCAGCATGAGCGACGAGGGCGCGCAAACGGCGGTATTGCGGCTGCTGCGCGACTCGGCGGAGGAGGTCAATCGGAAGCTGATGGGCGTCGTCCCGCCGGGCGAGATGCGTGTGCGGCGCGGCGTGGCATTGGGGGTGGTGTCGGTCATCGTGCTGGCATTTCTCATTGGCATGGGGCACGTGTGGCGCTACTTCGGGCGGATGGCGCGTCAGGCCGCCGATGGTGGGCGACGCTTCGCGGCGACAGGATACGTGCTCCTCCTGCCGGCGCTGATGCTGATCGTCGTATGGCAGTACATCCCCCTGCTCGGCGGCGCGGGGATCGCGGTGGCCGAGTACGAGCTGGCGCGGCCGAGCCGATGGGTGGGGTTGGACAACTTCGCCTCGATCCTCTTTGACGACCGGTTCTGGAAGGCTTTCGCGCGCACGTTCTACTTCGTCGCCCTCGTCATCGGCCTGGGATTCTGGCCGCCCATCCTGCTGGCGATCCTCCTCCAGGAGATTCCCACGACCACTGCGAAGTATGCATTCCGCATCGTCTACTACCTGCCCGCACTCGTCAGCGGCGTGTTCGTCATGTTCCTCTGGCGCGGGTTTTATGATCCGTCGGCCAACGGCATTCTCAACCAGATCGTGATGGCGGTGAATCACCTTAGCCCGATTCCCGCGACGCTGCTCAAGCTCGCCTTCGCCGGCTTCTGGTTCGCGCTGGTTTTTGTACTCGTGCGGTTGCCTTTTCGCGTCGCGGAGATCAGCGCGGCGATGAAGGGTACGCTCTGGCTCGCGGCGGCGCTGCTGATCGCGGCGGCGGCGTGGACGGTGCAGCAGTTCGGGCTCGGAACCTTTGTGGGGGGGTTTCATGTCGAGCCGCTGCGTTGGATTTTCTCGCCGGACCTTGCGATGGTCTGCGTCGTGATCCCGATGGTCTGGGCCGCGTCGGGCGCCGCTTCCATCTTGTATCTCGCCGCGCTGAAGACGGTCCCCGAAGAGATCTACGAAGCCGCCGACATCGACGGCGCGAATCACTGGCATAAGGTGTTCTATATCGTCCTGCCGCGCCTGAAGTTCCTGATCACGATCCAGTTCATTGCCGCCGTCATCGCGGCGTTCAAAGGCGGGACCGACTACATCCTCGCCCTCACCGGCGGCGGCCCAAACGACGCGACCACGGTGCTGGCCCTGGAGATTTACATCCGCGCCTTCCTGGACCTGCGCTTCGGCATCGGCGCGTCGATGGCCTGGATCCTGGGCGCGCTTCTGGTCGGGTTCACGGCGTACCAGTTGAAGATGCTGTCCCGAGCCGAGTTCAGAGCCGCGGGATGAAAGGAATAGGGATGAAGGCTGAGGGATGAGGGATGAACTGATTCGTCATCCCTCAGCCCCCATCCCTCGATGCCATGCCCATCATCTCCACCATCGAGGCCAGACAACCGCGCGGGCGGCTGCTGCACGCGGGGATGTTTTTCGTGCTCGGCGTGGGCGGCCTGGCGATGCTGTACCCGTTTCTGATCATGGTGTCGGGATCGGTCCGCACGGAGATGGACGAGCAGGACCTGAACCTCGTGCCGCCCTACCTGGTCGACCGCGCGGCGCTGTACCGCAAGCTGCTGGAAAGCAAGTACAACGAGGACGTCCGCAACCTCAACCGCGCCCATCGCTCCAAGACGTTCGACTTCCGCATGGTGCAGCCGCCACGGACGGTGGACGTGGCGGAGGTCGACCTCTTCGAGCAGTTCCTTCGCGAAACCGCGCCGCCGCGCCACTGGCGCGTGGGGGGCGGGACGCACTCGAACAAGAACCTCCCCTGGCGGATGCGCGAGATCCAGCAGCGGCTGGCGACGCGCTTCGCCGGCGACATCGACGCGTACAACCGCGACATGGGCACCGCCACGCTGCAGTGGGTGGCGATCCGCATCACCCCGCCCGACTGGATCAACCGCCGGTTCGACTACCAGGACAACCCGCTGTTCGACGCTTACTTCGCCGCCACCGACGCTGCCCCGCTCGCCGAGCAGCAGCTCGTCAGCCCGGCCGGCTTTTTCCTCGAAACAATCATCTTCCCGACGTACGGCCAATCGACCACCGCCAACTACAACCGGGCCCACGCACGGCCGCTGGCCAGTTACGCCGACTTCACGCTCCCACAAACAGTCCCCGGCGAAGACGAGCCGACGCTGCGCCGGGAGTGGCTCGAGTTCATCCGCCGCGACCTGCACCCGTCGTTCATCACGCTCAGCGATGTCCCCCAGTCGGCGTATGCGGGCTTCCTCGCCGACCGATACAAGACGATCGACGCGCTGAACAAGGCATGGGACTCGACCCACGCCGACTTCGCCGCCATCGCCCTGCCGGCCGGACAGTGGCTGCGCGGGATGGAGCGGCAGGACTACATCGATTTCCTCCAGCTTCAGGCGCCCGAGTCGTATCGCATCGTCGGCCCGGAGTACGCCTGGCGGCGGTGGCTGATCGAGAAATTTCGCACGGTCGAAGCCGCCAACGCTGCGATGAACACGTCGCACCGTTGCTTCGACAGCATCCCCATGCCCATCGAGCAGCAGGAGTTCCGCTACATCACGGAAAACGCCGGCGCGCTCCGCTGGAAGCTGGCGACGAACAACTACCGGTTCGTCATTGCCGAGCTGTTCGTGCAGGGCGACGCGTTCCGCAACACGATGATCCTCTGCCTGCTGGCGGTCCTCACCGCCGTCATCGTCAACCCGCTGGCGGCCTACGCCATGTCGCGATTCCGCCTGCGCGGAACCTACAACATCCTGCTGATCCTCATGGCCACCGTCGCCTTCCCGCCCATGGTCACGCTCATCCCCAAGTTCATCATGCTCCGCGAGATGAACCTGTTGAACACCTTCGCCGCCCTGGTGCTCCCCTTCGCCGCCAACGGCTATCTCATCTTCCTGCTCAAGACCTTCTTCGACTCACTCCCCCAGGAGCTGTACGAAGCCGCCGCCATCGACGGCGCTTCGGAGCCGCGCATCTTCCTGCAGATTACGATGAGCCTCAGCACGCCTATTCTCGCCGTCGTCGCGCTCGAAGCGTTCAACGCCGCCTACGCGATGTTCCTCTACGCCTTGATCGTCGCTCCCTCCCCCGACATGTGGCTGGCGACTGTCTGGCTCGGGCAATTCAAGGAGCGCGTCAGTCTCGGCCCCGTTTTCGCGGCAGTGCTGGTCACCTGCATCCCGACCTTGATCATTTTCATCCTCGCCCAGCGCGTGATCATGCGCGGCATCATCGTGCCGACGGAAAAATGAGCTACAAAACGGGTCCAACCGTCATCATCACCCACCGGTAGTCGGCTTGCCGGCGAAGCATTGGGGGCGTTGGCATCCTCGCTCACATGGATGCGCTGTGGGGTGCGCTGGAGGGCAATTCGCCGCCTCGTGCACGCTACCACCCAGGTGGCGCCGGGAGAGACGATAGCGCACCGGCCTTTTGTCAGCGCTTGATCCTCATCCCACCGTCACCGCGTCCGGTCCGTGGCCCGAGGCGGCGGAGAGGGCGCAAGCGGTCGGATTGATGACGATGGCGTTGGCCTGGCCGGCGATTTCGGGTTTGGGGCCCCCGACGTCCTGCCCGCGCCGCACGGCGTGGCCCATCGACTCCAGCGCGTCCACCACGGCTTGGGGGACCTTTGACGAGACGGCGAGCGGCTCATCGCCTTCGGTGTGGACGCGAGGGAAGTTGACCGACTCCTCGGGCGTCATGCGGAAGTCGATGAAGTGGGCGACGAGCTGGGCGGTGACGGTGACGATCTTTGTCCCGCCTGGCAAGCCGATGGCGGCGAGCGGTTTGCCGTCCTGGAGGATGAGGGTGGGGGCCATGTTGTGGAGCATGCGCTTGGCGGGGGCGGGGCCGTTGGGATGGCCGGGTGCGAAGTCAAAACGGGACATGCCGTGGTTGAGGACCAGTCCCAGCCCGTCGATGCAGACCATCGCGCCGAACTGGTAGCCCTGCGTGGCGGTGAGGGACACGACGTTGCCGGGACCGTCGGCGACGCAGACGTTGGCGGTGTGCGGGCCGGAGCCGGGGATTTCGCCGCCGCGCGCGAGTTCGCCCTTGCGGATATCGTCGGCCTTGGCGGAGGCGTTGTGCGCCGAGAGCAGCTCGTCGATCGGGATGGGGACGAAATCGGGATCGCCCAGGTAGCGGAAGCGTTCGTGAAGGCAGCGCTTGGCGGCCTCGGCGAACAGGTGGAAGTAAGATGCGCCGCAGGGGTCAAGGGAGCGAATGTCGAACTGTTCGAGCGTCTTGAGGATGGCAAGGGACGTGATCCCGCCCGAGGGCGGGGGCGCGGTGAAGATGTCGTAGCCGCGATAGTTGATGCTGGTCGGTTCAATCAGCGCCGCCTGGTAGCGCGCGAAGTCGTCTTCGGAGAGAATTCCGCCGTGGGCGCGGACTTGCTCCACGACCCTGCGCGGGAGATCGCCCCGGCCGCGGTAGAATGAGTCGGGCCCCTCGTCGGCGAGGCGCTGAAGCAGCCGTGCGAGATCGCGCTGGGCGAAAAGCTCCCCCACCGCCGGTACCGCGCCGGCCGGGAACTGCGCGCGGAGCGAAACCGGATCAGCTTTGGCCGCGAAGTAATCGGCGTGGCGCTTCAGCTCCGCGTCCATGGGAAAGCCGTGTTGGGCGAGCTCGATGGCGTGGCGCGACAACTCCGGCCACGAGAGGGCGCCGAACTCGCGGCGGGCAAGGTCCAGCCCGGCCACCATGGCGGGCACCGTGACTGAGAGATACCCGGTCTCGCGTGCGGCCGGGTCGGTGTACAGCTCATCGCGGTACGCCAGCGGCGCGCGGGAGTCGAAGTCGATCGCGCTGACGCGGCGGGTGTTGGCAGAATACACGACCATGCTCCCCCCGTATCCGCCGATGCCGACTGAGCCGGGCATGACGACGCAAAGGGTGAGCATGGCGGCAATGGCGGCATCGGTGGCGTTGCCGCCCGCTTCGAGCACGGCGCGTGCGGCGCGGGCGGCTTGGGGATGGGGTGTGGCGACGGCGAATCGACTGGCAATTGAAGAGTTGGACATGTACAACGGTCTCGGTTATCGATTGGAATCGATCAGACAGTTTAATCGGCGCTGCCGGATGCTCTCGGTGGCCGCTGAAGCGGCCATGCCGCTGGATGTTACCGAATTTCGTGCCCAACCGCCCGCTTGCTTGAGGATTCTTGATGATGCTCGTTCGACTCGCTCTTGTCGTCGCTGTCGCAATGCTCCCTATCACCGGCTGTGCCCAACGGAGCGCCGCGGCAGGCAGCGAAGGTTCCGGCGATACACGCGCCGCTCGGCCCAAGAGTATCGCCACCGTCGAAGAAGTGCTCAACTCCGGCACCGACCTGTGGGGCGAGGCGGCGCTCAAGCAGCCGGATGGGCCAAGCTACGCGTTCTTCGCAGACCTGCTCGAACCGATGCGCTACTGCGACGCGCCCTTCCGGCATTACCCGCTGACCCTGGGCGCGCCCCATTCTCCCGTAAAAGCGCGGCTGATCAGCAACGGCAGCGCCATCAATGACCTGGCGCGCCAGCGCAATTGGATCAACGAGACAGGGACGCCGGTGACGATCCGCGTCGGGCGCGACCTGGCGGTGTTCGGTGAGGATCTTGCCCGACTCGAGGGGCCGAAGTTCGCGCAAGGGTACTACCCGATCGTGCAACTCCGTTACCGCCACGATGGACACGCGTACGAGCAGGAGGTGTTCGCGCCGACCGATGAAGAGGGGGCGCAGCACGGGGTGGCGTATGCCCGATTCACTGTCACGGAGGGCGGGAAGGGGCGATCGGGGAGCGAGCGCGCCGGCTACACGGGAAAGGGCAAGGTCGAGGCGCAGATCGAGGGCTATGTCGTACACAAGGTGGCGGATGGCATCGTGCGCGACAACGAAGGCAAGGTCGTCGCGACGTTTGAGCCGGGTAAATGGTGGTATACGCCGGGCCGCGGCACGCTGATCACGGAGTTGGAGCCGGGCGAATCATCGGTGCTCGCGATTTATACCAAGCCGATCGAGTCGACCGAAGCGGTCACGCCGGCGATGTACGATGCGAAGCGTAACGCGTGCATTCAGACGTGGGACCAGGTGCTGAAGCGCGGCATGAACATCGTCACGCCCGAGCCGCGGGTGAACGACGCGTGGCGGGCGACAGTGATCGCCAATTACATGATGCTGAACGGCGACGAGATGCGCTACAGCCACGGAAACCAGTACGACAAGCTATACATCGCCGAGCCGGCCGACACAACGCGGGCGCTGGCGCTGCTCGGGCAGAGCGAGACCGCTCGCCGCGCGATCCCGCCCATCATGAACTACACGCGCAAGGGGTTGGAGTACCACCAGGCGGCGCTGAAGCTGCAGATGCTGGCGCACTACTACTTTCTGACGCGCGACGCCGATTTCATCCGCTCGATGCGCCTCATTTCCGAGGAGGGTCGTAAGCCCGGGTGGCAGACGGAGCTGGACCTTTTGCTGAGCGGTCGTGAGCGAAAGAGCGGCCTGTTCCCGCCGGAGAAATATGCCGGCGACATCGCCGACCATGTGTATTCGCTGAACTCCAACGCCAACGGCTGGCGCGGGCTGCGCGACATGGCGATCGTGCTGGGGGAGATTGGGGAAACGCCGCTGGCGGAGAAGGCCGCTGCGTCGGCGGTCGAATTCCGCAAGGCGGTGATCGCCGCGCTGGACAAGTCGATCGACCGCAGCATCGAGCCGCCGTTCGTCCCTGTCGCGCTGTTCGGTGAGGAAAAGCCGTACGACATGATCTTCAAGCACCGGATGGGCAGCTACTGGAACATCATGAGCAAGTACGTGCTCACCAGCGGCGTTTTTCCGATCGAGTCGGACTACGCCGACATGCTGATCGACTACGCGCAGGAGCGCGGCGGGCTGTGCATGGGAATGAATCGCACGTGCACGAACGGGACGCAGACCTGGTGGGTCGACACGCGCGGCATCAACGACCTGTACGGCATGCGCTACGCGCTGGCGCTGCTGGAGCGCGACGAGCCGGACCGGGCGCTGGTCAGCTTCTACGGCAAGCTCGCCCACGGCTTCACGCGCGACACCTTCGTCGGCTGTGAAGGCTCGAGCATCCTGCCGATGTACGGCGACGAGCAGGATGGGGGCCGGCAGATGTACCTCCCGCCCAATAGCGCCGCCAACGCCAGCTTCCAGCAGCAACTCCGCTACCTGCTCGTGCAGGATTACGACGCCGTGAACGACGACGGCCGGGCCGACACGCTGCGGCTGCTGTTCGCCACGCCGCGCAGCTGGCTTGCGGACGGCAAGGAGATTCGCGTGGAACGCGCGCCGACGCAGTTCGGGGAGGTGTCGTTCACGGTGCGCTCGCGGCTGAAGGAAGGCGCTGTGACTGCGGACTTGAAGCTGCCCGAGCGGACGCCATCGAAGACGTTCATCCGGTTGAGATTGCCCGACGGGTGGCGGGTGACGAGCGCGGAGGCGAATGGCATCAAGCTGGAAGTGAACGAGGGCGCGACGATTAACCTGGCGCCGGTCCGGGGTGACGTGAAGCTGCGGGCGACAGTGAAGAAGGGATAGTATTTCCCGCTTGCGGCTTCGCGAGCCAACCGGCGGTCGAAATTCCACACGCGTTGGTCCACGACGCCGCAAGCGGCGACATCGCAGTGGAAATGCATGACTGACGTCACGCAGCAGCACATCATCGCCGGCATCCGCTCGCTCGGCGTGGGACCGGGCGATCTCCTGCTCGCGCACACGTCGCTGAAGAGCTTCGGCCGCGTCGAAGGCGGCGCGAAAGCCGTGGCCGAGGCGCTGATCCAGAGTGTTGCTCCCGGCGGCACGGTGCTCGTGCCGACGTTCAACTACGGGATGCTGCCGTACGACCCGGCGACAACCGAATCGCTCACCGGCGCGGTCACGGACGCCTTGTGGCGCCTGCCCGGGGCGGTGCGCAGCGGACATCCTACGCACGCATTTGCGGGTGTCGGGCCGCTGGCGCCGGAGCTGCTGGAAGGGCATCCGGATGCACATCCGCTGGGCCGCGGAAGCCCGCTGTGGCGGCTGTGGAAGCGCGACGCCTGGGTGCTGCTGATGGGGTGCGATCACCGAGCGAACTCGATTATCCACGTTGCGGAAGAAAGCATGAACGTGCCCTACCTCGGCCGCACACGTCTCGCACGGCTGCTGCGTGGAAATCAGGTGGCGGAGGTCGCTGTGGGCCGGCCGGGATGCAGCAACGGATTCAACGCGCTGGACGAACCGCTCCGCTGCGCAGGGTATGTCCGCCAGACGACGGTGGGCAGGTCCAGGTTCATGCTCATGCGCGCCTGTGAGATCATCACGGTCGCCAGCCGGATGCTCGCCAGCGACCCGGCGGCGCTGCTATGCCATCTGCCTGACTGTGAGCGCTGCACGTGGGCGCGCGAACGAATCCTCGAACGAACCAGGAGCGCTTGATGCGATATCTCATCGGTTGTGTCCTTCTCCTAGCGACCTGCGCGCCGTCCGCCAGCGCGCAAGCCTCGAAGATCACTGTCAACGAAGATGGCGTGCTGCTGGTGGACGGAAAGAAGGTGTTCCCGATCGGGTTCACCATGCCCCCGCAGCCCGGCGCGACCACGCTCGACGGCAAGGACGGCATCGCGGAGCTGTACGACGCCGGCGGGTCGTTCATGCGCACGGGCCCCAGCGGCAAACAGGGGTGGGACGACGCCTGGATCGCGCACGAAAAGAAGTGGCAGGACGCCGCCGCCAGGGCGGGGATGCGCTGCCTGCCGTGGCTGAAGGAGTTGGCCCACATCGAGCAAGGGGCCACTGAGAAGGAGAAGCGGCTGCGTCACGTGATCGACACGTTCAAGGACCACCCGGGCATGGGCGTGTGGAAGGGCGACGACGAGCCGGAGTGGGGCAAGACGCCGGTGCCGCAGCTGGAGCGCGCGTTTCAGATCATCCGCGAGCAGGACTCGAACCACCCCGTCTGGATCGTCGAGGCGCCGCGCGGCACCGTCGACACGCTCCGCAACTACAGCAACCCGAAAACGCGCGACATCACCGGGGTCGACATCTATCCCATCAGCTATCCACCGGGCCTGCACTCGCTGCTGCCCAATGACGAGATCAGCCTCGTCGGTGATCACACGCGGATCATGATGGACGTCGCACAGGGCAAGATGCCTGTGTGGCTCACGCTCCAGATCGCGTGGAGCGGCGTGTGGAAGGAGGGCCGCACCCTTCGCTTCCCCACCTACCACCAGCAGCGCTTCATGGCCTACCAGGCGATCATCAACGGCGCGCGCGGGCTGATCTGGTTCGGCGGCAACCTGGAGGTGACGCTGAACGAGCGGGATAAAAAGCACGGATGGAACTGGACATACTGGAACTCGACGCTGCGTCCGCTGATCGAGGAGATCGGTCACAAAGGTCCTCTCACGCCGGTGCTGGTGGCGCCGGATTCGGACCTGCAACTGCTCCCGAAGGTGGTCGGCATGACGTTCGGCCGCGCCAAAGGCCTGGAGCTGCTCGTGCGCGAAGTGGGCGAGGACATCTACATTCTGGCCTGCAAGCGCGAGGGCGACGCGGTGCAGATCGTCTTCGACGGGCTGCCGCCGACGGAGCCGGTCGCGGAGGTGATGTTCGAGTCCCCGCGTAAGGTGATGGTCGAGAACGGCAAGCTGACGGACTGGTTCGATGCGTTCGACGTGCACGTGTACAAGCTGAAGCGCACCGGCCCGAATCCTTCCACGAAGGGCGTGAGGGAGTAACTGCCCACCAATCTCACGAACTGCACGAATGGAGAGGAACGCACAATTGCGCGCTGTTCATTCGCATCGATGCGTGAAATTCGTGGCTCATCCTCTTGGTCGTTGGTGAGGCAATGATGAAGCCATTGGCACCCCTGCTGCTCGCCCTGCTGATCACTGCGCCCGCGCAGGCCGAGTTGGGGAAGGGGCGTCGGCTGCTCATCCAGCACGGGCTGCAGGTCCAGGGGTTGATCAATAAGGATGACGCTTTCGACCTGAAGACGTACAAGCGGGCGAACTACAGCTCGCTGCTGTGGATGTGGGCGATCAGCCCGGAGGGGATGGGTCGGCCGCCGGGCGAGCTGTGGTCGCGGTGGGTGGGCGAGCCGTCGCAGATGCCGTTGAAGCCGGAGGAACGGCCGTACGCGAAGCGGCTGCTCGCGCTGCAGCTGGGGGATGAGCAGGACCTGAACGATCCCGCCGTGCGCGAGCGCATCGTGAACTGGCTTACCGATGCGCGACGGAAGTTCCCCGACACGATCATCTACGTCAACAACTTCGGGGGCCAGGTGCGCGACGCGGAGCTGAGCGACATGATTCAGCGCGGCAAGCCGGACATGCTCGCGTTCGACACCTATCCCTGGCGGTCGCAGTACGACCAGCGCAACGTCCCGCTGCCCGCGCACGGGAGCCCGACCCATTGGTATGCCGAGCTGCGTCGCTATCGTGACCACGCCCGCGCTGCCGGCGTGCCCTTCGCCATCTATCGCCAGACGTTCGCCGCCGTGCAGGATTATGACTCGACGGTTTACCGCCACCCGTCGCCGTCGGAGATGAACCTCAACACCTACGCGGCGCTCGCGTTCGGGGCCACTTGGCTGATCGACTTCACCTACAACACCAGCGCCTCGTCGCTGTTCGATCGCAATGCGCAGGGGCAGTGGGCGGGCGACCGGCACCCCAACGCACGTTATCATCACCTGTCGGAGATCAATCGCGCGGCTCGCTACCTCGGCCAGGCGCTGGTGCGGCTCAAGGCGATCCCCGAGCTGCGGCGGCGCCAAGGAGCGGAACCCTCATCCCCCGCCATCAGCGATCACCCTCAGTTCCCCAGCGGTTACACGAGCAGCGTGCTGTTCCTCCGCGGGCGCACCGGCCCTGGCAAGAGCGACGTCACCCCCCTGCCGATCAACTTTCATCCCGATCCCGACGCGCCGGAAACCTACAGCTGGTGGGAGTTCGGAAAGAACGACCCGTACCTGAACGGTTGGGGACGGAAGAACGTCGGCAAAGTGAACCACGGCCGCGTCGGGGACGTGATCCTCTCGTGGCTCGATCCGCTGGCGTCCATAGACACCACCGGTTCCGAGAGCGCGGGCGCGGGCGCGGGCGATCAGGTCTACCTGATGGTCGTGAACGGGCTGACCGCGCCCACGGGCACGGCCGCCGACGCCGCGCAGGAGATCACGCTCGACTTCGCCCGCACCGGCGCCGACGGCACGTCCTTCCCCGGAGTCCTGCGGCTGGACGCGAAGACCGGCAAGGTCGGGGCGCTGAAGCTCGCCGAACCCGGCCCCCGCAAGCTGCGGCTGACCCTCCGCCTCGACGGCGGCGAAGGAGCGCTGCTGAAGTTCGGGTCGGATCCGAAGTCGTTCATCCACCTCCGCCCATTAGCGCGAGATGCTGGAAACGACTGACGACGATGTATGCCACCGCCAACTCGACGAGATGTGCGCGATGTCGTCCAGCGCAGGCAACAGCGTTGCAGGCGCGTGACGCGGCGGCCCACAAGCGGGGGCGGCTAGGGTGGCTCATTCAAAGCGGATGCGTTGCTCCCCCGCGTACACGTTCATGCGCTCGCCGCGGAGGAAGCCGATCAGGGTTTGACCGCTCTCCTTCGCGAAATCCACCGCCAGTGATGACGGCGCTGAAACCGCCGCGATTAACGGCAGGCGCGCCGCCAGCGCCTTTTGCATGATCTCGAAGCTCGTCCGCCCGCTGACCAGCAGGATGTGCCGGTCGTACGGCAGCAACCCGTTGAGCAGCCCGTGGCCGATGACCTTGTCCAGCGCGTTGTGCCGGCCGACGTCTTCGCGGAGGACGATCGACTCACCCGAGGAGGAGAAGACTGCCGCGGCGTGGAGGCCGCCGGTGCGGTCGAAGGTCGATTGCGTCTGCCGCATCTTTTCAGGGAGCGCGAGGAGCGTCGGGGCGTCGATGACGAGGTCGGATGTGATCGGCGGGAACTGCCCGCGCACCGCGTCGATCGTCGCCTTGCCGCACAGGCCGCAGCTGGATGAGGCGAAGACGTGGCGGGTGAGTTTGTCAAAATCGACAACCACGTCGGGCGCGAGCAGCACGTTGACGAGATTGCCCTCTTCATTGCGCCCGCACGGCTCGATGCGGAGCACGTCCTCGTGGCGACGGATCATGCCCTCGGTCGCGAGAAACCCCGCCGCAAGCTCCTCATCGTGCCCCGGGGTGCGCATGGTGACGCTGACGGCCCGGCCGCGCACGCGGATCTCCAGCGGCTCCTCGTGCGCCAGCTCGTCGTCGGCGGTTTCAGCGGAGGCGCCGGCGCGCCAGCGAAGAATGGGACGGAATTCGGGCATTCGCATTTCCCCCTCCTCCCCGAGGGAGAGGGTCGGGGTGAGGGGGCTTTACCCCTCTCCCTCCGGGAGAGGGCCGGGGTGAGGGGGCGTGGAAGTCGAAACGCCTTTCTGTTGCTGACACCCCCTCATCCTAACCTTCTCCCGGAGGGAGAAGGGACCAGAGTCACGCCTCGGGCTTGGTTGTGCCGCAGTTCCAGCACTCGGTGAACTGGGGTTCGACCAGTTCGCCGCACTTTGGGCATCTCCAGGGGTCGGCGACGGGTTGGGCGGGCACGGCGTCGGCCTTGAAGCCGGCGATGGCATCAGTGGCGCGCTCGATGTCCTCGTCGCGCACCCAGATGCTCGGAAGCGTGTCCGCGGTGACGGGGATCGAGCCGAGGATCTGCTGCAAGCCGTTCGCCTGAACGATCGACTCGATCCCCTGATCGTCGAGAAACCCTTTCACCAGCTGCGCGTCAATTTCATCCCGCGCGGAGTAGACCTTCTTCATGCATGCGCTTTCGTAAATTGTAATGCCGCCGCCAGCGGCGGCGCTAAATCTGACTGCCCACCCGTTCAACGTGTACATAGGCATTATAATCCGGCACGCCCCCCATCGGATCGCACGTTCCGCTCGGAAGCAGGACATTCCCCTCCGGCCAGTGCACCTGCAGGTTGCCACGAGCAATCGCGCACAGGTGCACGCGGCACTCCATCCGCCCGGTCTGATTGTGCAGCAACACCCGGTCCCCGCTCTTGAGGTGCAGGTCGGCGGCATCGTCGGGATTCATGAGCACCGCGTCGCGATCGGCGCCGGTGAGGGGATCGGTTTCGGCGTAGATCAGCGTGTTGAACTGCTTGCCGCGGCGGGTCGTGAGGTAGAACAACCCCTTCTCCCGCCGCACGGGCGGGAGCGGGACAGCGCGGAAGTGCGCTTTTCCGTCCGGCGTGTTGAACTTCCATCCCTCGCACAACCGCGGCCCGCCATACTGGATCGCATCCCCGGTTTCGCGAAGGTTTTGGATGCCGTCGTAGAACGGGACAACCTTCGCGATCTCCTCACGAATCTGCTGCCCCGTGTGACACTTGAGCAGCTCGGCGCGCTCGGGATAGGCCGCCAGCGCGACGTCTCGCAGGATCTTCCACTCCGCGCGTGCCTCGCCCACCTGACGCGGGATTTCAGGGCTGAACGCGATGCGGCGCTCCGTTGTCGTCTCCGTGCCACCATCATCCTGCTCATAGCGGGTCTTGGCGGGGAGCAGAAGGACTTCTTCGCCCTCGATGAACATCTGGTCGGTGAGAATGATGTCCTGGTGCACGCGCAGCGGCACGAGCGACAGCGCCTGCTCCACATAGGTCGGGTCCGGCAGCGTGCGCAGGAAATTCCCCCCGAGGCAGTACAGCAGATCGAGCTCCCCGCGGGCGCAGTTCTCGACCATTTCGGTTGCGGTGAGGCCAGGCGTGTTCGGCACATCGAAACCGTAAATCTGTTCCAACGCCTTTGCGTTTTCCGCGTTGATCGGCTTGCCACCCGGGAAGGCGGTGGCGTACGCCCCCATTTCCGCCCCGCCCTGCACGCCCGAGTGCCCGCGGATGGGCATCAGCCCGCACTTCTCGCGCCCCACGTAGCCCTTCATCAGCCCGAGGTTGAGGATCATCTGTACGGCGTCGCCGCCGAAGCTGTGCTGCGTAATGCCCATGCTCCAGACGAACACCGCCGTCTGCGCGTCGCGAATCAGTCGCGCGAACTGCTCGATGCCGTGGCGGGTGAGGCCGGACTGTTCCTCAAGAGTCGCCCACTGAAGTGAGCCCGCCGCTTCGCGCATCGCGTCGAATTCGGCGGTGTGGTGGTCGATGAATTTTCGGTCGTGCCAGTTGTTCTCGAGCATCACCTTGATCACGCCGTAAATCAGGGCGATGTCGCCGCCCTGGGCGACCGGGAACCAGTAGTCACTGATCTTGGTTCCCACGACGGCGCTGGTGAGCGATGACGGAACGTAATAGCGCTCCATCCCCGGCTCGCGATAAGGGTTGACCAGCGCCACCTTCGTCCCGTGCTTCTTCGCCTGCTCGAGGTACTTCATCGCGACGGGCTGATCGTTGGCGGGATTGGAGCCGAAGAAGACGATCAGGTCCGTCCCCCACCAGTCCTTGTAGCTGCACGTGCTGGCGGCGTAGCCGATTGTCGCCTTCATCGCGCCGGTGGACGGCGAGTGGCACAGCCGTGCGGCATTGTCGACGTTGTTCGTGCCGAGGAAGCGGGCGACCTTTTGGCCGACGTAGTACGTCTCGTTGGTCACGCCGCGCGAGGTGAGGAAGAACGCGATGCGTTTCGGGTCGGAGGCACGGATCCGCCTGGCGATGCGGGTGAGTGATTCATCCCAGGAAATGCGCTCAAAGCCGTCGTCGCCGCGGCGACGCAGCATCGGGAACGGGAGCCGGCCCAGCTCGCGCAACTCGGCATTGTTCATCCGCCGGAGGTCAGACCCCCGCCGAACGTCGCGCAACAGGTTCACCTCCATGGCCGGCATCGTGTTCAGCCGCAGGAGGTTCAGCCGGGTCATGCACAGGTGCGTGCCGTCGATCGTCCAGTCGTGGAACCCCGCCACGCCCAGCGCGCACCCGTCGCACACGCCGCGGCTGAGCACCCTCCAGGCATATCCGGCGTTGTCGCGGTTCTGCCACGCGACCCTGGCCATGTCCCGGAAATGCTGCGGCTTGGTCTGGCCCAGGCCGAACGGAACCATCACCTTCAGCCGCTCGCGCACGCTCGGACGGATGGAGTGATCCATGCCGATAATTATGCCCGCGGTTGCCGCGCGCCGCACGTGTCCTGGCGGTCAATTCTTTGACAGCCCGCAACCAGCGCTGCTAGCCTGCCGCGTCAACGACAACTCACCGACATTCCCTGTCCCGATTGGAGAACGATGCCCATGATGCTCCAGCGCGGAAGTTATCTCACCAGTGCCCTGTTCGTCGCGATCACGACCTCTGTGGCCGTGGCGCAGCCTTCCACGCGGCCCAGCGGCAACACCGCCCGTCCCGGCGGAAAGCTGCCCAATGACGTGAAGGTGCAGCTGGTGGAAGTGGCCGGCGGATTCGTCGACCCGATCCACGTCGCCAGCCCGAGAGACGGCTCCGGTCGGCTGTTCGTCTGCGAGCGCCCGGGCGTGATCCGCATCATCGACAAGAATGGCAAGCTGCTGGACGAGCCGTTCTACGACAACAAGGCCAACACGCTCTTTCAGTTCCTCGAGTGCGGCCTGTACTGCATCGAGTTTCACCCCAAGTTCAAAGAGAACGGGCTGCTGTACATCAGCTACGCCGACATGTGGTTCAACAGCTCAACGATGATCGTCGAGTACAAGATCGACGCGAACGACAGGAACAAGGTCGACATGGGTTCGGCGCGGCCGATCATGCGGATCGACTTTCCGTACATCAACCACCACGGCGGCAAGATGGTCTTCGGCCCCGACGGAATGCTCTACGTCGGCGTGGGTGACGGCGGGTGGGAAGGTGATGTCCTGGACGCGGGGCAGGACCTCTCGACGTGGATGGGTAAGATGCTCCGCATCGACGTGAACGTCGCCGATCGTGCCAACCAGCGCTACACCGTCCCCCCTTCCAACCCGTTGGCGCAGGCTGCCGAGCCGCAATTGATGGTGCTGTTCGGCAAGAGCGAAGAGGAGTTCTCCAAGATCAAGCAGAAGGCTAAGCCTGAAATCTGGGCGTTCGGGCTGCGCAACCCGTGGACTTTCAGCTTCGACCGCAAGACCGGCGATCTGTGGATGGCCGATGTCGGGCAGAACCACTGGGAAGAGATCAACATGCAGCCGGCCGCCAGCAAGGGCGGCGAGAACTATGGGTGGAACTGGATGATGGGCACGCACCCGTTCCCGATCGAGAAGGAAGAGTCGGGCGAGCCGTGGCCGGTGGTCGGCGTGCCGCCGGTCGCTGAGTACAACCACGCGATTGACGGCATCTGCGTCATCGGCCTGGGCGTCTACCGCGGCAAGGATTATCCGGCGATGCAAGGCATCTATTTCGCGGGCGACTGGGGCTCCGGCCGCGTGTGGGGCATCGCCAGGGACTTCTCCGGAAAGTGGCAGATGCAGGAGCTGCTCAACACGAGCCTGAACCTGACCAGCGGCGGCGAAGACGAAGCGGGCAACCTGTACGTCTGCAACGCGACCAGCCAGTACGGCGCGTGGAACCCCTTCGACAGCGAGCGCGGAAGCGTGTGGAAACTCGTCGCCGCCGATAAAGTCCCCAGCGGAGCCAAGACGGCGCCGACGGATCAGAAGTAGTCGCTAAATTTTAGATCCTTCGGAGTACCTCAAGGATGACATGCTGCACGTATCAAGCATGTCAGGAGTGGAGAGATGTGGAAGCGTTTGTTCGTCGTTGTCTTATTGGCGGCGTTGATCGCGCGCGCTGAGGAACCCGCGAGAGAGGTCCCCCCGCAGGACATCGGCGGCATTGCGGATGCGAAAGACGCCGGCGCCATCTCCGGCGTCGTGCTCTTCAAGGGTGAGAAGCCCGAGCAGAAGCCGATCGCCGAGATCGCCGGCAATGCGTTCTGCAAGGAGCACCACAAGGACAAGCTCCCCGTGAAGGACACATTCCTCTTCGGGAAAAACACAGAGAAGAATCAGGAGACGCTGCAGAACGTGCTCGTCTACGTCAGCAAGGGGCTCGAGGGCCAGGAGTTCGAGCCGCCGCCGCGCAAGGTCGTGCTCGATCAGGTCGGGTGCATGTATACGCCGCACGTCGTTGCCGTGATGGTCGGCCAGCCGCTGGAGGTGCGCAACAGCGACGCGACGCTGCACAACGTGATGTCCACCCCACGCGACAACGCGGCGTTCAACTTCGGGATGGCCGTCAAGGGCGAGACGCGCAAGCTGGAGTTCAAGTACCCCGAGATGAAGATGAACACCAAGTGCTTCATGCACCCGTGGATGAGCGGCTATATCCACGTGCTCGAGCACCCGTTCTTCGCGGTCACGGGCGAAGATGGCACGTTCAAGATCGAGGGCCTCCCCCCGGGCGAGTACGAAATCAGCGTGCTGCACGAGTCGTCGCTTGTGCAACCCACCACCGCCACGGCGACCATTACCGTCGCCGCGGGCGAGACGAAGAAAAATGTAGAGTTCACGTACGAGGTCAAAAAAGAGGAGTAGATTTCAGCCGCATGCGTTTTCTCGACCGCCAGCACTCGATCGCGCCACCCGGCTTCGACGGGGATGGCGATCATGGGGTTCGGCGGGGGCGCAGTCCCTCACTCCGCTGTGCCGTTCATGCGGAAGTGGGCGAAATCCGCGTGAGCGTCGGCGTTGCCGCGGCAGAAGAGGCCGACGCGGGCGCCGATCCAGTGCCCGGGCGTGGCTTGGTATGCATCGCCGATGCGCTGCCAGGCCTCGCCGGGCCGGGCGAAGCGGAAGGTGCAGCGGCCACCATGAGCGACGTCGACGGCAAGGCGAACCCGCTGCGGCACGTCGGGCTCGGTCGCAGCGATGTGATCTTCCACGATCCACAGCAGCCGCCGGCTCCTGTCCGTCCATTCCAGCGCGGTTGCCGCGTGCGACTTGCCGATGATGATGAGCCCCGCCTGCCGGGGCGCGCCCGGCATCAGCTCGACCTCGGTCTCGACGGAAAACGACCGCGCGGGGAACTTCTGGCACAGCAGGTTGGGCGCATTCTGCAGCGACTGCGGGGCATCGGGGAGTGAACGCAATCGAAGGTGGCCCGGCCGGGCCGTGAGCGAAGCCCAGTCGTCGGCGTGGTTGGCGTTCCACTGCCACTGGAGCCCGAGAGTATTCTCATCGAACTCGTCGCTGGTTTGCGGGATTGCGATCGGCTGTTGGCCAGCGATGGCGGGCTTGCGGTGAACGAGCACCGGCTCGCCGACGCCGTCGGCGCCAT
Source organism: Tepidisphaeraceae bacterium (assembly GCA_035936155.1). Classification (GTDB taxonomy): domain Bacteria; phylum Planctomycetota; class Phycisphaerae; order Tepidisphaerales; family Tepidisphaeraceae; genus DASYWJ01. Next base: position 30,097 of record DASYWJ010000034.1, read on the forward strand.
GGTCGCCGCCCATCATGGGCCAGCCGTCCACCCAACGCACGGGCTGAAGGTGCACGATCCGGCCGTACAGGCCCACGTCCTGGAAGTGGACGAACCACCATTGCTTCGTGTCCGGCGTGTCGACGAGCGCGCCCTGGTGCGGGCCGTTGATCGGCGTGCTGCCCTGCGCAAGCACGACCTTCGCTTCGTATGGCCCGTAAATATTGCGCGAGCGGAGGGCGAGCTGCCAGCCCGTGGCGACGCCGCCCGCCGGGGCCAGGATGTAGTACATCCCGGCGCGCTTGTAGAACTTTGGACCCTCGCAGGTGGGGTGGCGCTCCGGCTGATCGAACACGATCTTCCCCTCACCGATCAGGTGCGATCCATCCGGCGACATCGGCGCGACGCGCAGCCGGTGCTTGATCCCGCTGCGCGAGTGGGCGTACGCGTGCACGAGGTAGGCTTTGCCGTCGTCATCCCATAGCGGGCACGGATCAATCAGCCCCTTCCCCGCCGCCAACAGGTGCGGCTCCGACCACCGCCCGCGTGGGTCGTCGGCGGTGATCACGTAGATGCCTTCATCCGGCGTCGGGAAGAAGATCCAGAACTTCCCCGCATGCTTGCGGATGGACGGCGCCCAGACGCCCTGGCCCGGCTGAACCGTCGCGTAACGCGGATCGGGCAGGTTCTTCACCGCGTGGTTGACGATCGTCCAGTTGACCAGATCGCGCGAGTGCAGGATCGGCAGCGCGGGCGTGCAGTTGAAGCTGGAGGAGACCAGGTAGTAGTCGTCGCCGTCGCGGACGACGTCGGGATCCGAATAGTCGGCGTGAATGACGGGATTCCGAAACGTCCCGTCGCCCTGATCGGGGGTCCACGGATAAGCGAAGCCCGTTGCGTCAGTCGGCAATGCCTCGTTCATGCGCACCTCATGCTCGATCTTCCGCGTGATCGGCAGGAGATGTTGTCGCTTTCTGCGCACCTTGCAAGTGGGCCAGCGGGGGATTCAGCGAATCGACTGGAAATCGAAACACGCAAAGCGAAAGTTGCAACAATCCCCGCGGGGCGCAGGAGCAGGCGGCTCGGGAACGGGTTGTGGTTGCAACCAGAGCCCGCGTGCTCTTCCCGCCAGCGCTCGAGCGCGTACGATCTGGAGAACCGGCATGTCCAGCACGACGACAACCGCCACCAAGCTTACGCTGCGCATTCACGCCCAGCTCGCCGCGGCGCACGCCGCGTTCGTGCGAGCGAACGTGCGGCGTGCGCACGCGCTGATCAAGCCGCCGCTGCGCGAGCTGTCCATTGCCATGGTGAATGACGCGCGGATGTCGGAGCTTCACGAGCGGTTCATGAACATCCCCGGCCCGACGGACGTGCTCAGTTTCGAGCTGGATCACGATGATCGTGGCCGCGTGACGGCGGGCGAGGTCGTGGTTTGCGTGCCGGAAGCCCGCAGACAAGCGAACAAGCGAGGTATCCCGTTTCGGATTGAACTGCTCCTGTACGCGCTGCACGGCATGTTGCACCTCTGCGGGTTTGACGATAGAACCGACCGCGGCTTTCGCATCATGCACCGCCGCGAGGACGACATCCTTATCGCGCTCGGCTTCGGCCCGGTTTTCGCTGCCGCACCCGCACCCGCGCGGGTCCGCCGCCCCACAAAGCGACGAAACGGGTACGGCGGTAACCGACGATGAGCGTCTCCCTGACCATTTTGGGCATCCTCCTGGCGACGTTCAGCTCGCTGGTCTTTTCGGCCCTGACGTATTCGCTCCGGGACTTCTCCCGCACCCGGCTCACCGACGTCCTCACCCGCCGGGGCAAGCTCCACTACGTCGGTCCCACCCTGTCGCAGGCAAACGACCTCATCTTTGTCACCGCCGTCTTTCGGCTGTTCTCGAACATCCTCGTGCTCATTGGGGTACTCCGGCTGTTTCAGGAGCGCGCATATTACGGTGTGGGCTGGCAGTATTTCTTGTCCATCGTGGTCACGGGGAGCATTACGCTGGTCTGCTCGGTGATCATCCCTCACGCAATCTCGCGCCACGCGGCGGAGCACTTCATCGCGACTTTCGTTCAGATGCTGCACGGGCTGCGCGCGGTGCTCATGCCGGTGACCAAGCTGATGCACCTGACCGACGCGCTGGTCGAGCGCGCCGCCTCGCGCGGCGGCAGCGATGAGCCGGAAAAACTCGAGCAGGAAGTCGAGCAGGAGATCATCGCCGCCGTCGAGGAAGGCGCCAAGGAAGGGTTCGTCGACGAGGACGAGCGGGCGATGATTGAGTCGGTCATCGCCTTCCACAACACGCAGGTCGGGCAGATCATGACGGCCCGTCCGGAGATCTATTCGCTGGATGTGAACAGCACGCTGGAAGGCGTGAAGTCGAAGATCGCCGAGTCCGGGCACTCGCGGATTCCCGTGTTCGAGGGCAGCCTGGACCACATCGTCGGCGTCCTCTACGCCCGCGATCTGATCCGCCATCTCGGCCAGCCGCCGGATGGATTCGACCTCCGCGCCATGATGCGCCCGGCCTATTACGTGCCTGAGACCAAGCCGCTGCGTGACCTGCTGAAGGACTTCCGCCGCAACAAGGTCCACATCGCCATCGTCTCCGATGAATATGGCGGCACGGCGGGCCTCGTTACGATCGAGGACATCTTCGAGGAACTCGTCGGCGACATCAGTGACGAGCACGAGCCGGTCGAACCGGAGATGCTCGTCCGCCTCGATGACCTGACCGCCGAGGCCGATGCGCGCATTTACATCGATGCGCTGAACGATCAGCTCGATCTGTCGCTGCCCACCGATGCGGGTTACGACACCCTGGGCGGCTTCGTCTCCAACACGCTCGGCCGCATCCCCGAAGCCGGCACCACCTTCGAGCACGAGGGCGTGAAATTCACGATCCTCGATGCCGAACCGCAGAAGGTAAATCGCGTGAAGCTGGAACTGGCCCTGCAAGCGGTCCCCGAGAACGACATTGCGGCGGGATCGGACTGACGCACTGCTCGGCGGATGTCCATACTTGCCGGCCGGATCCCCATTGACACATTTTTTTGTTGCTTTCGCGTGCCCCACTCGCCGGATCGCCCGTGGCCACCGGGCCTCGCCTCCGCCGCGCCGGGCACGCGCGAGCTCACGATGCGGCGCTCAGACATTGTCAACGCGTTCGATGACCCGCATCTCCGGTGTCTGGAGAATAAGAAACGACGGCAGCCCGAGCTGGCGCCACAGGATGAACGGGTCAGCCTTCACTAGCGGCGCGGCGTACAGCGCCAGCACCGTCCCGTGCGTGACGATGGCAATGTCCCGCGCCCCGTTCTGCGTCACGATCCAGTCGATCGCCCCGGTAACGCGCTGTCGCGCTTGCGCGGCTGTCTCGCGACCGAGCACCAGTTCGTTTGGGCACTTGAAAAACAAAGCGACGCTGGAAATGAACTCGCGCGTCGGCATCTGCGGAACATTGCTGCGATCGTGCTCGTGCAGACCGGGCGATATTTCGTGGCGAACGGCAAGGGCATCGGCGACGATCTGAGCGGTTTCGATCGCCTTCGGCTCATTGCTGGTGAAGACGATCGTCGGCGCGTGCGCCCGCAGCCGCTCCGCGAGCGCCGTTGCCTTGTCCCGGCCCGCCGGCGAGAGCCTCCATTCGTGTGACGGCACGCCGGCATCCACCTGCGGCGGCGCGTGCTTGATCAGGATGAGCTTGGCCATATTGGAGGTGATCCTACCCACCTGGCACGCGCTTCGCCTCCGGTTCGACTACCGGCATCCGAACGACCTGTCCGAATGCGTGCTCGAGGGGATCAGCTTTCTCGAAGCCGTCCTGGGCATCGCCAGGCAGCCGAAGCAACTGCTGCTGAAGGACGGCGCGCGACGTGGGCTGACAAGTGGGTCGATGAGCTGCCCCGTCCTGCGCGAGTGGATCATGCGAGAGCTGCCGGCGGGGTCACCTCGATAAGTGTCAGCGCGCGCGGTCCAACGTCCGGCGCTGCGGGCACTTTCAGCCCCATCCTCTCCACCGGTGAGCCGGGTTTGGTGGTGAAGTCCCCAATCTGCGGATCGACGAACATCGGATCGGCGATCGTGGAGTTCACGTCCATCCCCAGCCCGCGCCACTGCTCCCATGTCATCCCGGCGGCGCGGAAATCGGCCTCATTGATCGGGCCGTACAGGTTCCGGTCGAAGGTCAAGCCCGGCGGCCCCTTATCGAGCAAAGATCCGCTCTCCCAGCAGACCACGTTATTCACGAATGTGAAGCTATGGTGGTCCTCGACGAGCGACCGCATGACCTGCAGGTCGCGGCCATACGCGAAGATGTTGTTGCGGACCAGATTGTCCTTGCCATAGTGTTGATGGAAGCCGCCGTGCTGCGTGCGGTAGACCAGGTTGTCTTCGACAATCACGTCACTGGCGCCCTCGTCGAGGTAGATGCCCCAGGCGAAGTGCCGGCCCATCACGTCGTGAATGTGATTGCCGCGGAAGATCGTCGGCGTGCGCGCGCCGATCGTGTAGACCGCGCCCATGTCGGCGAGGATCGGCGCGTCCTGCCCCTGCGGCTGGCCGATGTGGTGGATGTGATTGCGCTCGACAAGGTTGCCCACGTTCAGCGATTCGCCGTAGCCCCAGGTCCAGCCGAGTGAGATGCCCGTATACCAGAAATCATGGATGTGATTGTGGGCGATGCGATTGTCGCTCGCCTGCCCGACCCAGATGCCGACGGCGCTGGGGAACAAATGTCCGCCGTCGCCGATATCGCAGTCTTCGATGACATTGCCGAAGGTCTGCTCGCGCTTCTCTTGATGAATCGAAGGGCTCCCCAGCTTGATGCCGCCCGCCCCAAGGTCGCGGAACGTGCAGCGGGTGATGCGGTTGCTCTGGCTGCCGCGACCGAGATCAAGGCCGTACGTGCCCAGGTGAGCAAAGACGCAACCTTCAAACGTGGAGTTCCTGACTCCCTCGCCCCCCACGGCAGCCGGCACGCCCCTTGCCGCCTGCGAGAACCCGCCGCTGACAGGCTTCGTCGTCGCGGGATCGGGGTCCGCGTGCATCCATTCGGCATGGGCAAACGTAACGCCGCGAAAGGTGAGGTTCTCGATGTAATCGTCCCTCTCCGGTGCGCCGCGCAGCTCGATCAGGTGCGTGAGCGCCGGCGCGACCACGTCCATCTCGTCCATCGCCTGCCCCGGCAGCGCCCGATAGTAGAGCGTGCCATGTTCCCGGTCGAGGTGCCATTCGCCGGGCGCATCGAGCCAGCGCGGATCACCCTCGAGCCAGTACGGGTCCCCCGCCGCCAGTGCCCATTGACTGAGGCGCCAGAAGCTGACGATGTTCTGCTCAAGATCGACCGATCTGATCGGCAGCCTCGACTCGACCCAGCGCGTCATGGCAAGCACTTCCGCGCCGAAGGCGAAGGGCCCCGCTGGCACGTCGCCGGACTTGAATGTGAAGCGCGTGTGCCCCTCCTGCCACGACGGCGCCGGATCGGGCGTGCCGACGACGGCGAAGGTGCCGCTGTTGGGGTGCCGCGCTCGCGTCGCGCGTTTCCCGTTGACCCACAGCTCGCGGAAGAACCAGTTCCCGTCGCGCACCTCCGGCAGTTCGACAGCCCAGCAGTCGGCGCCGTTCAGCTGCGCCTTGCGCCACCCACTGATGCGACGCCCGCCGCTGATCACCGGCGTCGCGCCGGCGGCGGCCTCGATCGTCAGCTTTGAATCGGCGGAAGTGAGCACGAGCGGCTCGTTCAACACGTGCATACCGGCCGCCAGTCGCAGGATGACCGGTTTCTCAGGCCGCTGCCGCGCCGCTTGGATCGCGCGGGGCAGCGCTTCCGGTTCCGGCGCGACGTCGATCGTATGAACCTCCGCTCGCACCAGCGCCGACATCAGCATACCCGCCGCCAGGATGATCCTGTTGCACCGCATGCCAGTGATAGCGCAGCGGCGGGCGCGGCGTTGAAGCGAAAAGCGCGCGTCAATCGTAGGGGTCGCGCGTCCAGATCCCGCGGATTGGCGCCTGCGCCAGATCCCCCGGCAGCGGCGGCGACAGCGTCTCCTCCAGCATGAGCGAGGCGACGTGGCCGTCCACGAACAGGTAGTTCCAGTATTGGCCGTGGAATGTCTTGCGCGCCTGCAGTGCCGTCAGCGGATCATCGGTGAAGTGCGTGAAGGGGGACTGTTGGCCTCGTCGATCCACGAGCGGTAGCCGAACCCCTGCGCGTTCCACCGGTCGGGGTTCTCCACGATCATGAGTGTGTCAGCACTGCGGCGGATCTGTGAAAGCTTCAGCCGGTGCCGCGGCGACGGCACGTACAAGTGCGCCGCGTCGACCGACCACTGCATTGCCACGCCAGCGAACGTCCGCCCGTAGTGGTCCGGGGGAGTGAAGCGGCTGCGCGTGATCGAGTAGGAGCGGCGGTGGACGCCCGGCTCGCTGTAGATCGGCACGATCGGATCAGCGGGACATTGGAGTGTGCGGATCGCCCGGTATACGAACGCCGCCTCCTTCTCCGGTTCGGTCAGGTTGCCGCCGAGTTGCTTGTTGATCAGATCGTCCCACGTGACGACCCAGGCGTCGCGGTGCAGACCACCCATGCCGATCTCAAATCCCGCATACGGAAGGACACCCTGCTGTTCGTTGGCGTACGCGTGGATCGCCTGCCCGATCTGCCGCAAGTTGCTGGCGCACTGCAGCCGCTCGGAAACAAGCCGCGCCTTCTGCAGCGCCGGCAGCAGCAGCGCGATCAGCACGGCAATGATGCCGATGACGACCAACAACTCGACGAGCGTGAAACCCGCTTGACGACGAGCACTCATCCGAAACCCCCGACGTAAAATGGGCCGCGATGGCCAGCCGGCGCTGATCTTACGCGATCAACGCGCCCCGCGCCTATTTTGTTACTCCCGCCGCTTCCACCTCTGACGGTGCATCACCGCGAGCAGCGCCGGCGGAAACCACCACATTCCCGGACGCCGCTCCGCTTCCCGGCTGCAGATACCACGTCCGCGTCGCGCGGCCATTGACCAGCACGAGATGTCGCTTCCGTCACTCATCGGGACAGCAGCTTCGCCAGCCGCTCGGCGTAATACGTGATGATCAGATCGGCCCCCGCGCGCTTGATGGCGGTGAGCGACTCGAGCACCGCCCGGTCGTGATCGAGCCAGCCGTTGCCGGCGGCGGCTTCCAGCATGGCGTACTCACCGCTCACCTGGTAGCCCACGAGCGGAACGTCGACCGCGCGGCGGACCGCCGCGATCACGTCGAGGCATGGCCCCGCCGGTTTCACCATCACCATGTCGGCCCCCTGCTCGACGTCGAGCCGCGCCTCGCGCAGCGCCTCGGGAGGATCGCGCGACGGGTCCATCTGATATCCCCTGCGGTCGCCGAATTGCGGTGCGCTGTCGGCGGCGTCGCGAAATGGGCCGTAAAAAGCGCTGGCGTACTTCACCGCGTATGACAGGATCGACACGTCGGCGAATCCTGCGCCGTCGAGCCCCTTGCGCAGCGCACCGACGGCGCCGTCCATCATGCCGCTGGGGGCAACGACGGCCGCCCCCGCCTTGGCGTGATTCACCGCCTGTCGCACCAACCGCTCGACCGTGTCGTCGTTCTTCACCGTCGCTCTTTCGCCCGCATCGTCCGTCAGCGGTCCGCAATGGCCGTGGCTCGTGTATTCGCAGAAGCAAAGGTCGGTGATCCCGGCCATCGGGAGCTTCTGTTCCTTCGCCTGGCGGAGCAGTTGGCAGACGACATTACCCTCGTCGAGTGCGGCCGTGCCCACCGCGTCCTTCCTCGTGCGTTCGATGACCCCGAAGACGAGGTATGACAGGAATCCCTCCTCCGCGCGCTGCGCAAGCCATGGCAGCGCCACGTCGATCGACATTTGAAAGATACCCGGCATCGACGCGACTTCCTGCCGGATGTTCGTGCCCTCGCGCACGAAGATCGGCACGATCACATCGCTTCGGCAGAGTTGAACCGTCTGCAACATCGCGCGTAACTGCGGCTGCTGGCGTAGCCGCCGGGGACGGATCGGCAGGTCGGCGATGTCGGACATCGAAATCGATTATACGGAGCGTTGGTAGCGGGAGCACGGGGGGCAAACGGACGAAGCAAAGCCGGTCCCGCCGATTTGCGGACTGCGACAGAAGTACCTATGATGCCGGATTCGCCACCGGGCGGGAGGTCCGTCCGGAACATCATGGTACGGAACGTCGGCGCCGCGTGGACGTCGGCGGTCTTTTTCTAAACAGGCCACGCAACACAAAAAGGGCCAGGCCCCCAGGCTTTGAGCTTCCTTAGCCTTGCCGAAGCGTTCAGGGGCCGCAACATCTCATGGTCGATTTTAATCTCATCAATTCACTTGGCGCTTTCGAGGACGAGGTCAACACCGCCGTCGCCACCGCACTGGGCGACGCCGCCGATGATCTCGGCAAGCTCGTCGGGACCGACGAGGCGCAGGATTTCTCTCCCGGCGCCATCATCAAGGGCAAGGTATCGGGCAAGGCCGGCGACGACTTCATTGTCGAGCTGGGCCTCAAGAGCGAAGGCATCCTCGAGCGCAGCGAATTTGACGACCCGGAGAACGTCAAGCCGGGCGACGAGGTGCGCGTCCTGCTTGAAGATGTCGAAGGCGACACCGGTCTGGTAAAGATCAGCAAGCGCAAGGCTGATCGCATCATCAACTGGGAAGCCATCATGAAGAGCAAGAAGGAAGGCGACCCCGTCTCCGGCAAGGTGACGAAGAAGATCAAGGGCGGCTTGCTCGTGGACATCGGCGTGCCGGTATTCCTCCCGGCCAGCCAGGTCGATATCCGCCGCCCGGGCGAGATCAGCGATTGGATCGGACGCAACATCGACGCGATGATCCTCAAGATCGACGAGGAGCGCCGCAACATCGTCATCTCCCGCCGAAAGATGATCGAGGTGCAGCGCGAGGAGATGAAGAAGAAGACGTTCGAGAGCCTGCAGATCGGGGAGGTCCGCAAGGGTGTGGTCAAGAACATCGCCGATTTCGGCGCCTTCATCGACCTGGGCGGCATCGATGGGCTGCTCCATATCACGGACATGAGCTGGGGCCGGATCAACCACCCCAGCGAGATGCTGAAGATCGATCAAGAAGTGGAAGTGAAGGTCCTGTCGATCGACAAGGACAAGGAAAAGATCGCGCTGGGGTTGAAGCAGAAGGATGCTTCACCGTGGGAGAACATCGAGAACAAGTACCCCGTGGGTTCCGTGCACGAGGCCGAGGTGGTCAACATCATGTCCTACGGCGCATTCTGCAAGCTGGAGGAAGGCGTCGAGGGTCTGGTGCACATCTCGGAGATGAGCTGGACGAAGCGGATCAATCACCCCAGCGAGGTCGTCACGGCGAACCAGAAGGTTCACGTGAAGGTGCTGGAGATCAACAAGGACAAGCAGGAAATCTCGCTCGGCATGAAGCAGGTCGAGGAGAACCCCTGGGAGCGCGTGGCCGAGAAGTACCCGCCCAACAGCGTGGTCAAGGGCAAGGTCCGCAACATCGCCAACTACGGCGCGTTTGTCGAGATCGAAGAAGGCATCGATGGGTTGCTGCACGTGAGCGACCTGTCGTGGACAAAGAAGGTTGGCCACCCGAGCGAAGTGCTCAAGAAGGGCGAGGAGGTCGAGGCGGTCGTGCTCAGCGTCGATCAGGAAAAGCAGCGGATCGCGCTGGGTCTGAAGCAGATGACGGAAGACCCGTGGCTCACCGCCATTCCCTCGGCGTACCGCCCGGGCATGGTGGTCAAGGGCCACGTCACGAAGATCGCGAACTTCGGCGTATTCGTGGAGCTGGCGCCGGGCTTGGAGGGTCTGCTGCACATCTCGGAAATTTCCGATCAGAAGGTGGAGAAGCCCGAGGACAACCTCAAGGTCGGGCAGGAAGTGGACGTCAAGATCCTCCGCGTCGACAGCGACGAGCGGAAGATCGGGCTGTCGCTCAAGCGTGCCCAGTGGGCGCAGGAAGAGGAGAAGCGCGAGGAGGTGCGTGCGCAGCGCGCCGAGAAGCGCGGCCTCCGCGGCGGCCTCGAAGGCGGGGAGCAGTCGACCGGCCTGGGCGACTTGAAACTTGGCGAGTAACCCCGCGTGTAGCCGCCGCACTCGTGCGGCGATGCCTGCGCTGCTCAGATGCTCTTATCGGGCCGCCCCACACCTGTGGGGCGGCCCGCTCTACGCGCCGTTTTGCCTTGACGCCCGAGAATTCCACCGGGAAAATTGCTGCTAACCTCGATCAGGGCTGGGTGCGAGGTTTTGTCAAAGAACCGATGTGAACGTCTCGAAAGTCGGTGACATGCCGTGCCGATACCCAAGATGGGTACACCGCCCCGCCGGGCTGCCGGATTGGGCGAACCGCGGCCGTCTCGCGAGCGAATAATCACAGGGTGCCACGTGTTATACCCCACGTGATTCGCACCAAACGGCGTCGCATTATTATGGCATCAGCGGCTGTCCAATCCGGCTTGCAGCTTTACCTCCGGCAGATCAACGAGTCCCCCCTCTTGACTGCCGACGAGGAAAAGACGCTCGGCCGACGCATCATTAACGACAACGATCCCGCGGCACGCGAGCGCATGGTCCGCTCGAACCTGCGGCTCGTCGTCAATATCGCCAAAAACTACGTCAACCGCGGCCTCTCGCTTCCCGACCTCATCGAAGAAGGCAACATCGGCCTGCTCAAGGCCGTCGAAGGGTTTGACCCCGAGAACGGCTGCCGCTTCAGCACCTATGCCAGCTGGTGGATCAAGCAGGCCATCAAGCGCGCGCTGATCAACAGCGTGCAGCCCATTCACATCCCGGCCTACATGGTCGAGATGATGTCCAAGCTGAAATACGCCATGCGCGAGCTGGAAGACTCGCTCGGGCGGCTGCCGACGATCGATGAACTTTCGGCGCATCTGAAGATGTCGCCCAAGAAGGTGAAGATCATCCGCAAGGCGGTGAAGGCATACCACGCCCCCACACAGTTCGGCGGCGGCAACAGCTCGGGCGACGGCGAGATGACGATCAGTGATCTCGTCGCCGACACCCACAACCCCGGCCCCGGAGAGATCGTGCAGAGCGTCGACGAGCTCCGCCAGCTCGGGGAGCTCCTCGAGGAGATCGACGAGCGCGCCGCCAAGATCCTCAAGCTCCGCTACGGCCTCGATGGCGAAGACCCGATGACCCTCAAGGAGATCGGCGAGCGCATCGGCCTCACCCGCGAGCGCGTCCGCCAGATCGAACACGAGGCGCTGCGGAAGCTGCGCGACTCGATGATGGTAGGCGCATAGGCAAAAGTCCGAATGTCGCAACCAGAATGACGAATCAATGACGAATGGCCGAAGCCCGAAGGGACGCTCCCTTCCGTCATTCGAACTTTGTCATTTGTTCGTCATCTGGTTTCGGCATTAGGGCTTCGCTAGACTTCCCGCCATGACCGATCCCACGATCCGCCTGAAGCAGCTCATCCGCGATATCCCCAACTTTCCCAAGCCCGGCATCGTGTTCCGCGACATCACGCCTCTGCTGTCGGACCCGTCCGGGCTCGCGCTGTCGGTGGAGCTGCTGGCCAATCCTTTCCGCGGGAAGAACGTCGATCTCGTCGTCGGCGCCGAGAGCCGCGGGTTCATCTTCGGGACGGCCGTGGCGTGCTGTTTGAGTGCGGGGTTTGTGCTCGTGCGCAAGCCCGGCAAGCTGCCGCACAAGAAGGTCAGCCGCACGTACGACCTGGAGTACGGGCAGGACACGCTGGAGATGCACGCCGACGCGATCGTGGCCGGTCAGCGCGTGCTCGTGGTCGACGACGTCCTGGCGACGGGCGGGACGATGAAGGCATCGTGCGAGCTGGTCGAGCAGCTGGGCGGAAAGATCGTAGGCGTCGCGGTGCTGACGGAGCTGGTCGCCCTGGGCGGACGAAGCAGGATCGGTCCGTACGAGGTGCATTCGGTGCTGCTGTATTGAGCCGGTGATGGCTGCTGGTTTCACCCCGACGGATTCCTGTCCCCTGGCGTCTCCCGGGAAGCTACAATTCTCCGACAGTCGTAAGTTTGTTCTCCCACAGCTGAAGGAGCCTTGCGATCTATGGCTGAAATCGCTCCTCCCGCGCTCAGTTGGCGCGGCATAGGATATCCTGCACCCGTCGATGATTGATTCCCGGGTGAGGGCGCGCCGTCCGGCGCCGCATCCGGCGCAGCAACCGATACCGTTGACGCGAAACCCGACGCACCGCACGATGGCCTTATATGCAGTTCGACGCCGATCAGGTCATCGAGACCTTCCAGACCGCCGCTGAGGAAAACAAGCTCAGCTCCCTGCGCAATGAGCAGGTCGTCCACCTTCCCGATCAGGGGGAGGTCTGGATGACCGGCGACATCCACGACAACCGCTCGAACTTCGCCAAGGTGACGCGACTGGCGGACCTGCGGAACAACCCCACGCGCCACCTCATCCTCCACGAGCTGATTCACGGCGACTACTTCGACGAGAAGCACGCAGAGGGGAGCTGGCTGACGCTGGCCAAGGCGGCGGAACTGAAGTGCGACTTCCCGCAGCAGGTCCACTTCCTGCTGGCGAATCACGACCTGGCGCAGATCCACGGCGAAGGCATCATGAAGGCGGGGTTCAGCGTCTGCGAGGCGTTCACCGCCGGGGTGCGCCGCGATTTCGGCATCGATCACATGAGCGTGACCGTCGCCATCACCGAGTTCCTGCTGTCGCTCCCACTGGCCGTGCGCACGAAAAACGAGCTGTTCTTCTGCCACAGCCTGCCGACTGACAGTGAGATCAATTCGTTCGATTTTACGGTCTTCGACCGCCCGCTCACGGGCGCCGACTACAAGCGCCGCACCGGGCCGGTTTACCAGCTGATCTGGGGCCGCCACACGTCGCCCTCGGGTGTCGAGATCTTCGCCGAGAAGGTCGGCGCACGGCTGATCGTCACCGGCCATCAACCCCAGGACACGGGCTATGCGCTCAACGGCGACCAGCACCTGATCATCGCATCCGACCACAGCCAAGGCGTGTTCCTGCCGCTGAGCCTTTCCGAGCGCTACGACATGGACGAGCTGGTCCGGAGACTGAAGAAGTTCGTATCCATCGACCTCGACGCACTGCAGGAAGTGACAGAAGACGACGGGGGATGAGGCGCTTCCTTACACCGCACGGCGCTATTTCGTCACCCAGCACGCCGCGACGTGACCGGGTTCGCCTTGCTTCTGCTCAAGCGGAGGGCAGTCGTTCTTGCACACGCTCAACACGCGGAAGCGCTCGCCGGCGCTGGTGATCTCGACGGTGTCGCTGGCGTTTGCGTCCGACGCGGCTTGGCGGGTCAGCGGGCAGCGCGGGTGGAAAGGGCAGCCGGTGGGTGGGTTGCTCGGCGAGGGGACTTCGCCCTTGAGCACGATTCGCTGTCGCCTGGGGCGGGGGTCCGGCTCGGGCACCGCGCTGAGCAGCGCCATGGTGTAAGGGTGCTTGGGGTTTCGATACAGCTCGCGGCTGCTCGCCTTCTCCACGATCCGCCCCAGGTACATCACCGCGACGTCGTCGGAGAAGTGCTCGACGACAGCGAGGTTGTGCGCGATGAACAGGTATGCAATGTTGCGCTCGCGCTGAAGGTCGTCGAGCAGGTTCAGGATCTGCGACTGAATCGACACGTCCAGCGCGCTCACCGGCTCATCGCAGACGATGAAGTCGGGCGCCAGCGCCAACGCGCGGGCGATGCCGATGCGCTGGCGTTGTCCACCGGAAAATTCGTGGGGATAGCGCAGGCCGTAGGACGGGTCGAGCCCGACGCGCTGGAGCAGACCGGCGACCATTTCGCGCTTGGCCTTGCCCCTGGCGATGCCGTGCACCTCGATCGGCTCGCCGATGATGTTGCCCACGGTCATGCGCGGGTTGAGGCTGCTGACGGGGTCCTGAAAGACGATCTGCATGTGCCGCCGGAGCCGGCGGAGCTCCTCGCCCCGGTAAGCGAAGAAGTCGCGGCCGCGGTAGCGCACCGCGCCGCTCGTGGCGGGGATCAGCCGCAGCATCGTGCGCCCTACCGTCGTCTTGCCGCATCCGGATTCACCGACGAGGCCGAGCGTCTTCCCCGGCGCAATGTCGAAGGTGACGCCGTCAACCGCCTTCACGTGTCCGACTATGCGCGCCAACACGCCCTTGCGGATCGGGAAGTGTGTTCGCAGCTCTCGCACCTCTACCAGCGGCTCGCCCGGCGGCAGCGGCGCGCGCGCGTCCTGTTCAACCGAATGGGGCTGGGCATACGAAACGGTTGCTTCTTCGCTCACGTCGCCAGCTCCTGTTTCACGATCGCCTCAACGTCGCCGTCGACGATGGCCACCGGCACCACTTCGCGCTTGTCCGCCAGTCTGGGGATCAGAATCGCAGCGCGGTCGTACTCCGCGATCTGGTGACACGCCGCGCCATGCATCGGCGCGACCTCGCGCAACTGCGGCTCGTCAGTCTGGCACCGCCGCAGCACGCGGAAATGTTCGCCGGCGCTGGCGATCTCGATGGTGTCTTCGGCACGCGCCCTCGCCGCCAGCTCGCGCGTGCGCGGGCAGCGGGGATGAAACTTGCACCCCGGCGGAAACTTCGCAGGATTCGGCACGGTGCCGGGGATTGTCTCCAGCCGCTCGCTATGGGCGCCAAGCTTCGGCACGGCGCGGAAGAGTCCTTCGGTGTAAGGATGTTTCGGATGATCGAACAGCCCCTCGACCTTGGCAAACTCAACGACCCGGCTCGCGTACATCACCGCCACGACGTCCGCATTCTCCGCCACCACGCCCAGGTCATGCGTGATCAGCATGATCGCCATCCCCTGCTCGCGCTGGAGTTTTCTCAGCAGCTCGAGGATCTGCGCCTGGATGGTCACGTCCAGCGCCGTCGTCGGCTCGTCGGCGATGAGCAGCTTGGGCTTGCACGACAGCGCCATGGCGATCATCACGCGCTGCCGCATCCCACCCGACATCTGGTGCGGGTATTCATTCAGCCGCCGGCCCGGATCGGCGATGCCGACCTCGCGCAGCGACTGCTCGGCGATCTGAACCGCCTCGCGCCGGCCGACGCGCTGGTGCAGCACGACCGCCTCGGCGATCTGATCGCCGATCGTGTAAACCGGATTGAGCGATGTCATCGGCTCCTGAA
The DNA here is from genome assembly GCA_035936155.1 of Tepidisphaeraceae bacterium. Taxonomy (GTDB): domain Bacteria; phylum Planctomycetota; class Phycisphaerae; order Tepidisphaerales; family Tepidisphaeraceae; genus DASYWJ01. Next base: position 45,218 of record DASYWJ010000034.1, read on the forward strand.
AGATCATCGCGATGTCTTTGCCGCGCACGGTGCGCATCTCATGCTCGGGTAGCTTGAGCAGATCCCGCCCCTCGAGAATGATCTCTCCACCGAGCACCTTCCCGGGCGGCTGCGGGATAAGCCGCAGCACGGACAGAGCCGTCACCGACTTCCCGCACCCGCTCTCCCCGACGACAGCAACGGTCTGACCGGGGTAGATCGCCAGCGACACGTCGCGCACGGGCCGAATTTGGCCGCGTTCGGTGTCGAAGGCGATGTTGAGGTTCTGAACTTCAAGGAGCGGTTGTGCCATGTTGTCCCGCGAATCAGTCGGTGCCCCGCAGCCGCGGGTCCAGCGCATCCCGCAGCGTGTCGCCAAACAGGTTTACAGCCAGTGAGAAGACGAAGATCATCACCGTCGCCGCCAGCAGCGGCCACCAGACGCCCTTGAGCAGTTCGAGCTTGGCATCATCGATCATCCGCCCCCAGCTGGGCACTTCGGTGACGCCAAGTCCGAGGAAGCTGAGAATCACCTCCGCGTGCACGAAAGCCGCCAGCCCCAGGGCGAAGTTGATGATGACCAGATGGAAGACATTGGGAAGGATATGCCGGAAGACAATCCGCCCGTGGCCCAGCCCGATGGCGCGGGCAGCGAGGACATAGTCGCGATCACGGTGCTTGAGCACCTCGCCGCGGATCAGACGGCACAATCCAACCCAGGTTGTCAGCCCCAACGCCAGCACAATACTCGGCACGCCCGTCAGCTCATACCCCCAGACGGTTTTGTTCTTCAGCACGTAGGCGAAGGAGATCATCAACAGGATCCAGGGGACCGATGCGACGGTGGAGAAGAGCCACGTGATCAGTGCGTCGACGATCCCCCCGAAATATCCGCTTACGGCGCCGAGGGTGAAGCCGATGACGATTTCGATGATGCTAGCCAGCAGCGCGACGGTCAGCGCCACGCGCGTGCCATAGACCAACCGCCAGAAGACGCTGCGGCCCATGAAGTCAAGGCCCAGCCAGTAGGAAGGACTGATCCCCCCGTCCTCGGGGTGCGTCCACGACGGCGGCTGGTGGCTCTTGCCGATCGTGCGGTCGATCAGCCCGGGGATGGTGGCACCGTCGACGACCGTCTCGTTCGACAGAACACCGGTGAATCCGATCAGCCCCACCAGCACGTAGGCCAAGAGCACAACGACGCAGAACATGGCCCGTCGGCTCTGGCGGATGCGGCCCCACGCGTCGCGCCAGAGCGAGCGCGGCGGCGAGGCGCCGACGGCCGTCGCGGGGTCGTATGCTCCCGGCTGCACCGGCGGCCGCAGCGATTGGGCATCATCGTGCGTCGTGCTCGTCACTTGAGGCTCACCTGCGGGTTCACCAGCGTGTAGAGGATGTCGGAAACGAGGATCAACAGGCAATAGACGATCGACAGGATGAACGTCATGCCCATGACGACCGTGCGATCATAGTTGTTCAGCGCCTCGACCGTGAAATTGCCCAGGCCGGGGATCTGGAAAATCCGCTCCAGGAGCAGCGCCCCGAGGATGAGGCTCGGCAGAGCCGTGACGGTGTTGGTGATGACGGGAATCAAGCCGTTCTTCAGCACGTGCGTGAACAGCACCTGTCGATTGTTCAACCCCTTTGCCCGCGCCGTGCGGACGTAGTCGGAATAGATCTCGTCGATCATGACCGTGCGGTACAAGCGGATCCCGCTGCCGATCCCGAGCAGCACCGAGATGAAGATCGGCAGCGCCGCGTACTTCATCCACTGCAATCCGCTGCTCTCCCACCCGGCAACGGGGAACCAGCCGAGTTGCATGCCGAACGCCCACTGCGCAAAGAGGTACACGCTCAGCGCAGGTACCGCCAGGATCAGCACCGACAGCAGCGTCACGATCAGATCCTGCACCCGCCCGCGCTTGTTGGCGGCGTAAAGCGCGAGGCTGAGCTGCAACCCCAGCGCAATCAGGAACGCCGGAACCTGGATTGCCATCGATGCCGGCGCCTTCTCCTTGATGATTTTCCAGATCGGCTGCTGGTAACGCATCGACTTCAGCTCGAAGATGCGGAAGGTGATAATGTCGAGCAGCTGGGAATCGAATCCGCTGGCGAGGCGCTGGGTCAACTCCGCATGGTGCAGGGAAGCATCCTCGTCGGAGGCAAGCGCAATCGGCTGCGTCGCCGCGGGATCGCCCGCGGTCGAGCGGTACGTGAACCCTTTTGGTCCCTTGACCTCTGCGACGGCGAACGTGCCGTCATGGCCGTTGCCGACACCGGAGATAACGAAGCGGTCGCCCTCCTCCAGCCCGTGCGCCCAGGGGGTAGAAACCGCCAGCGTCCGTCCAGTCGCCTCGATTTCCCGGATCGGCACCGACCACTTGAACCAACGCGGCTTGTCCAGTCCCATCTGCGCGCGGATGGCGTCGAGCTGCGCTTCGCTGGCGATGCGCCCCGCCCAGGCTCGCGCCGGGTCGGCTGCGACGTAGGAGAACAGCACGATCGTGATCAGCACCACGCCGAGCACGATCGGGATCGTCAGGAGGATTCTGCGAACAATGTAGGCCCACACGGCGGGGTCGGTCTCCTCTTACCGGGCCTTGGCCGCCACGGCTTGGTCCGCTGTTTCCCAGCCAAACAGCCGCCGCTGCCGAAGCTGCACGTCCAGTTCCGTGTAGGCCTGCCTGCCGTGCGTGTAGGTGTTGGGCGGCGCAGGCTCGACCCATTCGTAATACAGCGTGTAAACGATCGGCGTGAAGTTGAGGACCCAGGGAACGTCCTCCAGCGCGATCTGCTCCATCTGTCGGTAAAGCTCGTCGCGCTCCGGACCCGGCTCCATCGTCAGCGTCTTCTCGTACAGCGCGTTGAACGCCGGGTTGTTGTAGTTCGACGCGTTCGGTCCCGGCGCTGAATTCGGTCCATAGAGCAACTGGAAGAACGTCTGCTCATCCGGATAGTCTGCCTGCCAGCCCAGGGCGAAGAACTGCGCCTGCTTGGCGTCAACCATCTCCTGGAATCGCGCCCAGGTCGTGTAATCAACGCGCAGCTTTACGCCGATCTGCCGCATCATCTGCTGCATCAGCTCCCCCATCTGACGCGAGGTGGTATCGCTGCCGGGCATGAGCAGCGTGATGTCGGGGATGGGGCCGCCTTGGACCTTCACCGCCTCCTTCATCTTCTCGCGCGCCGCCTCGAGGTTGTATTCGGCATAGGCATTTTTGCGATTCGGATCGTAAGTCGGAAAGCCCGGCGGCGTGATGCCCTTCATCGCGATGCCGCGGCCATTCATGATCAGGTCGATGTAGCGCTCCCGATCGAACGCCATCGACATTGCCTGCCGCAGCGGCTTGTTCTTTCCGACGACCGGGTCCACCATGTTGAAGCCGAAGAAGAACACAACCGGCCGGTCCGACTTGCGGAGCTTCACGCCATCGCGCTTCATCTCCTCAGAAAGCTCGCGCGTGCGCAGGTCGATCGCGATGGCGAAGCTGTCCTTGGGAATGCCGCTGATGTCGATCTGCTTGTTGCGAAACATCGCCCAGGCGGGGAGATCTTCCTCGACGTAATCCATCTGCACGCGCGGCGTGCGCGGCAGGCGCTGCTTCGGGGGCACGACGTCGCCCACGTTGGCTGTGGGGTGCCCGCGGTACGTCGGGTTGGCCTCGTAGATGATCCGCTGCTCGGCCTTGTATTCCGTGATCATGTAGGGGCCTGAGCCAATGGCGCGGAACTGAAACGCGTCCCCCAGCTGCTCGACTGCCTCCCGCGACACCGGCGCCATAGGAAGGTGCGCGAGGTTGTAACGTAGCTGCGGGTCGGGCCGCTTGAGGTGCAGCCGCATAGTGTGAGCGTCGATCTTCTCCAGCCCCTCCACCGGGCGATCCCAGTCGACCCGGTTCCGGGCCACCCCCCGCGTGTACTCGAACCACTCGTCAAGCCCCTTGATACGCCCCTCGATCATGTGCGAATAGTTCTGGCTGGCCATGTGGAAACTGGCAACGCGTTTCCAGGCGAAGAAGAAGTCATCGACGGTGATCTCGGGGCCGACTGTCGCGGTCGGATGCGACGTCTTGCTCCAGCCCTTGATCTGGCCGAGCGGGTCGACGAAACGGATCCCCTTCTTAAGGCGAATCGTGACCGTCAGCCCATCCTCGCTTACTTCCGGTAGGTCAACGGCGAGTTCGGGAATGATCTGGTACGGCCGCTCATTGATGTCGTAGTTGTACAGGTTCTCGAAAACCTGGTCGGCGACGTCGGCGCTGGTGACGTCGGAGATGACGGCTGGGTCCAGCCAGCGCACATTCGAGGCGTAGATCGTATAGAGCGTGTTCGCATCCCGCGACGGGTCAGCGGCGGTGTTGCTGCGGGAGAAAGCCACCGCGCCGGCAAACATGGCGATCAGCGCGCCCGTCACCAGGAGATAGCCGAAAAAGAACCACTTCACCTTCTGCATGTCACTAACACGGTCGGCTCTGCCGCCTGGTTGCGGGCTGGTGCATTACAGCTTGGCTGAGTCTCGCTTTGGATCGAACACGTCGCGCAGCCCATCGCCCATGAAGTTCAGCGCCAGCAGCGTCACCGCCAGCAGCGTACACGGGAACGCCAGCATCCACCAGTACACCGAGACTGGGTTCAGCCCGTACAGCAGCGCGTCGCTCGCCAGCGAGCCCCAGGTGGGCAGCGGCGGGTTCACGCCGACGCCGAGGAAGCTGAGGAAAGACTCCTGGAGGATGGCCTGCGGGACGGTGAGCGTGGCGTAGACGGTCACCGGGCCGACCAGGTTGGGCATGATGTGCCGCAGGAAGATGCGCGACGACGGCAGCCCCATGGCGCGGGCCGCCTCGATGAATGGTTGGCCGCGCAGGGAGAGCACCTGCCCGCGGACAACGCGGGCCATGGTGAGCCAGCTCACCAGCCCGATGGCGGAGAAGAGCACGACGAGGTTGGCCGCCTGCGGGTTGAGCCCCGCCCTGCCGAGCACGGGCTCGAACGCGATTTTGAACAGGATCACCAGCAGGATGTACGGCAACCCATAGAGGATGTCTACGAGGCGCATGAGCGCGGAGTCGACCCATCCGCCCTTGTAGCCGGCGATGAGGCCGACCGCGACGCCCAGAGTGATCGAGATGCCCGCCGCCGCCATGCCGACGGCCAGGCTGATGCACCCGCCCAGCAGGCAGCGCGCGAGCATGGACCTGCCGAGGTTGTCATAACCGAAAAGCCCGACGATGGGACCCAGCTGTGCCTTTGCCGCCGCCACGCGTTCGTGCGCGTTCATCGCCCAGGACGGGTGGAAGCGCGAAGCGGGCGTCTGGCGGTCGTAGTACAGGGCTGCACGCTCGCCCATCGTCCACGGCAGCGTCCCGACGCAGGCGAGCAGCACGATGAGCAGGATGCCGCCGCCGATCAGCACCCGCCCGCTGCGCAGCGCGCGTCGGAGAAGGCTGTCGGCGGGGGTTGGCACGCGCTGCGCTGCCGGCGGGAGCGTGGCATCGGCGGGCGGGATGGTCGCGGCGGGGGCTGTCGTCACGCCACCACTCCCCCGCCCGAGACATCGATCCGCGGGTCCACCAGCGCATACGCCACGTCCACCAGCAGGTTGAACGTCAGCAGCAGCGCGGAATACACCATCACCACGCCAAGGATCAGCGTCTGGTCGCGCGTGAGCACCGAGGCGACGAAGTGTTGCCCGAGCCCAGGGACATTGAACACCTTTTCGACGACGAACGAGCCCGTCAGCGTCGCTGCCGCCGCCGGCCCCAGGTATGACAGCACGGGGAGGAATGCGTTACGCAGGCAGTGCTTCCAGATGACCAGTGATTTGCTGAGCCCTTTGGCGCGGGCGGTGCGGACGTAGTCGGCGCCCAGCACGTCGAGCATCGAGACGCGCATGAGCCGCACGATGTACGCCATCGGCGCCAGCGACAGCGCCAGCCCCGGAAGCACCAGATAGCGGAAGCTCCCCCACCCGCCGGCCGGAAAGAGCGGAAAGTAGTACGAGAACGCCAGCAGCAGCACGGCCGCCGTGACGAAGCTGGGGAGGCTGACGCCGATGAGCGTGACGGTGAGGCTGGTCCAGTCCAGCGTCCCCCCGCGCTTGACGGCCGCAAGGGTACCGACGGCGGTACCAGCGATCACGCCGATGGTCAGCGCGAACAGCCCGAGCGTGATCGACACAGGCAGCGCACTGGCGAGGATGTCGTTGACCGACCACTCCTTGTGATACAGGCTCGGGCCGAAGTCGCCGGTGAGGAGCACGTTCCGCGGGTAGAAGCTGAGGAAGGACCAGGCGCTGTCAGCGTGGAACTGGCGCTCGAGCCGCTCGAGCACGGCCTTATCCACGTTGCGCTCGCCGGCGAACGGGCTGCCTGGCGCCACCCAGGCGAGCAGGAATGTCAGCACGTAAATCACCGCCAGGATCAGCGGGAACTGGAGCAACCGGTAGAGGGTCAGCTTGTACATGAAGCGGTCGCTGGCAGTGGCATGGGCGTCTCGCCCATGCGCTCTTCTCAGGAACATGGGCAAGACGCCCATGCCACTGTGCTACTCGACTTTCAATGCCTTGAACATCGTGAGCACCTTCGGGTTTGGGTGGATGCCCTTGACGTTGTCGCGGTGCATCCAGACGTTGACGTAGGTGTACAGCGGTACGATGGGCGCCTCCTCGAGCAGCAGTCGCTCGGCCTGCTCCAGCAGCCGCAGCCGCTTCTGTTCGTCCGGCTCCTTCGTCGCCTGGAAGCAGAGGTTGTCGTAGCGGTCGTTCACCCAGGCGCAGTCGTTCTGCAGGCTCGTCGAGAGGTATTTATCGGTGAAGGTCGAAGCGTCCATGTAGTCGCCGTACCAGCCGACGGGGGCGATGGCGTAGCGCTTCTCTGTGATGCGGTTGCGGTAGCTCTTGAGCTCGAACCCCTGAATGTCGATATCGATGCCCAGGTTCGTTTTCCACTGATTCTTCAGCGCCTGCACGAGGGTGCGGCGGGCGGCGCTTTCGCTGTTGAAGATGATGGGCAGCCGCGGGAAACCGCGTCCGCCGGGGTAGCCCGCTTCGGCCAGGAGCTGGCGGGCGCGGGGGACGTCCAACCCATACCCGGGCGTGCTTCGCCATCCCGGCAGCGCCCCGGGCGGAACATAGGTGGTGGCGACCGGCTCGCCCATGCGCGTGATGTTGTCGACAATGTACTGCCGGTCAATCGCCATCGCCAGCGCCTGACGCACGCGCATGTCGCTCAGCGGATTGCGCCCGCTGGCGCCGTCGGTGCCGGGCAGGAATTGTTCCATGCAGTTGATCGTCAGGAACGAGGTCCCGAACGCGGGCATCACGCGCAGGTCCGGCCGACCCTTCGCTCTCAGCTCCGCCGCCAGGTTGGGGTCGACGTCGGCCAGCCAGTCGACATCGCCGGCCTCGTACGCCAGAAACTGCGAGAGCGGGTTCTCGTTCACGACCATTTCGATCGTGTCGGATTGAACGCTAACCTTGTCCCAATACGTCTGGCTCTTGCGAAACAGCAGCCGGCGCTTGAAGTCCCAGTCCACGAGCTCAAATGGACCGTTCGTGACGACGTTGCCTGCACGGGTGAACAAATTGTTGTAGCTCGTCGAGCCAGTGATCGGGTCGACCTGCTTGAACGGCTCCATCGACGCAGCGTGCAGCGGGTAAAAGGGCGGAAAGGCAACCAGGTCGAGCAGGAACGGGACCGGGTCGCTCAGTGTCACGCGGAACTCCAGCGCAGAGGGCGCTTCGATGCCCACGCTCGCAAAATCCGGCTTCGCGACCACCTTTTCCGGCTTTGGGTTTCGCTTCGGGTCCTGCTCGTGGGCGTGCGCCGCCCGGAGGTACTCGTTGTATGCGGTGAAGTCTTCGCTGTAGCGCGTGGCGCCCTTGATGTATTTGAACAGGTAGCTGTACTCGCCGGGCTCCTCGAGCATCCGCCGCCATGCGAAGATGTAATCGCCGGCGACCACTGGATCGCCGTTGCTCCACCTGGCCTCGGGGCGGAGGCGGAATGTCCAGCCGCGCTTGTCGTCGCTGAGCTCAAAATCGACGGCGCCGGCGGGAATGGGCTTCAGGTTAATCGTGTCGTAGGTGTAGAGCCCCTCGCGAATGCCATAGGTGACCCGGAAGTCCTGCAGGTAGGACATCTGGTTCAGGTCGAGGGTGATGATGTCGCCGCGGTTGATGAACGCGAAGTCGGCGCGCTTCTGGACGCCGCCGCCCGACCAGGCCATCGCGCCGGCAAGCAAGGCGATCAGGGCCAGCGGGATGATCAATACGCGCGACATCTCGATTCGGGGGCTGTCCGGCCGGAGCGATAAGATCCGTCTAAGGGCTGCTGGCGGCGGCGGCGGGCGCGGCACCCGCGGTGGTCGGTGAGGTGGCGGGCTGCGTCGTGCCGCCGCCGCCTGCGACGCCCTCGCCGGTGGGCGCAATGCTGGGCGGGGGCTGGATCGCGGCAAACGCCTTCACCGTCTTCAGCGCCGGCACGATGGCGCTGACAGCCTGCATGACCTCCTGCGGATCGGTCCCGGCGTTGATCTTCACCGCCGGCCCGAGCTGCGCCTGAATGGGCGCGGACTCCGGCACCACCGCAATCGCCGCGGCCACGTTGGCGATCATCGGCGCCAGCTCGACGCGCAGCTCCGGTGCGGCGGCCGCGTAGTGCTGCGCGCCCAGATTGGCGAGGTTGGACATTATCTGCACGCTCGCCAGCTTCTGCTTGGCGTCGTGCTGCGCCCAGACGCGGCTGTTGACGAGGAACAACGTTGCGCGGTTCTCCGCCAGCGGCTCGGGCGGGAGGGTTTTGATGTACATCTGCACCCGCTGCTGGAGCAGCTGCTGCATGATCGGGATGACCTTTAGCAGCTCGGCGTCAGTGGGCTTTCGACCGGGATCAAAGATGTCCAGCGTCAGCGCCTCGTAAGCCTCAATCGCGATCGGCGAACCCATCACCCCCGACGCGTGGGCGCCGGCCGCTTTCACCAGGGCAGTGAACATCGCGCCGGGGTTGATGGCGGGATTGCGCAGCATGGCAGGAATCACGGCGCGGGCGGCCTTGAGCCCCCAGAGCACGACGAAGGGCGAGGGGTCATTGAGCAGCGTGATCGTGGCCCCCTGCAGCGCCGCGGCCGAGTTGTCCGTGCGCTCGGCGACGCGGGCCACAATGATGGCGGCATTCAGCCGAACCAGGTCCGACTCGTGCTTCAGTGCCGTTGCGATGCCGGTATTGAGCGCGCCCGCGTAGGCGTTGAGGAAAGCGGCGGTCGGATTGACCCGGCCGGGGTTCGCCGCGTCGATCAGCTCTTCCCGCGCCCTGGCGGCGGCGGCCGGATCCGCGCTCATCAGGTTCTTGACCTGTGCGTCAATCGCGGCCGCGATCTGAGGCCCGGCGGCGGCTACGCTCGTCGAACCCTTCAGCGCGTCCAGGCTCGGCGCCCCACCGCCGCTCTGCCCGCTCACGTCGGCGGCGATCGTGGACAAAAACAGGATGCTGCCGAGCAGAGCGAGAGAGAACAGACCGGGGTGGCGGTTCATCAGGTGGTTCTCCGCGGCGCCGAGATCGCGAGTCCCGGGCGGTGCGAGGCGGCCGTCCAATCGGTCGCTTCCCTCTAGTCGGCGCGGCGATGCACTTGCGAGCAAGCGAGGGCTGAAAATGGCGAGAGCGCGCGCGTCTTGCAAGAGCGCGGAAAACTAGCAGACCCCTCCGCTAGTGTCAACAAATCTCATGACTTACGCCCGCTCCGCGGGAAGGTCCGAGAACTGAATAAAGCCTCCAACAAAATAATTTCGCCGCAGAGACGCACGCTCAGTCGTTTCTTCCTTTGGCGCTTTGTAGCTTGCTGGTTCCTGGATCTGCTTTCCTGAAGCTTTCCGCGCAGCGGGCACGTCTGCTTGACCACCCTTGCGGGGTTCGGGAATAATCGCCCGCTGGGGCGTCACGCCAGGTCGTCCACTGGTCACTCATCGGGAGCCGCATGGAGCAGCCTCGTTCCGACCTCGTCCCCAATCCCGCCGTCCGCCGGCTCAGCCTCTACCTGCGGCAGCTTGAAGCCTTCAAGAAGAAGGACCGCCGCACCATCTCCAGCAAGCAGCTGGGCGAGAGCCTGGGGCTCACCGACGCGCAGGTCCGCAAGGACTTCGCGTACTTCGGGCAATTCGGGCATCCGGGTATCGGCTACCGCGTCGACGACCTGATCGCGCAGGTCCGCCGCATCCTGGGCACGGACAAGACGTGGAACGTGCTGCTGGTCGGCGCCGGCAACCTGGGGCGTGCGCTGATGGCCTATCGCGGGTTCGACCAGAAGGGGTTCCGCCTCGTCGCCGTCTTCGACGCCGACGCCTCGAAGGTCGGCAAACGGCAGGCGTCGTTCACCGTTCAGGGGTTGGACGAGCTGGCGAGCACGGTTCGGGAAAAGAACATTCGCCTGGCGATCCTGGCCGTGCCCGCGGACAACGCGCAGGAAGTCGCGGACCAGCTGGTGGAGGCGGGGATCCGAGGTCTGCTCAACTTCGCGCCCGTGTCGATTACCGTCCCGCCGGATGTCGCGCTGAACGCCGTCGACCTGGCGGTGCAGCTTGAGCAGCTATCGTTTCAGGTCAGCCTGTCGTTCACGAACATCGCGTCATAGACAGAAGAAGCACGAAATCCTCTCTGTTGATGTTGGTTTGGAGCTGTGCTTTATGCAATTCCAGGCGTCGCCGCGGAGGCGACGACCGAGGTCGTACCATCCGTATTGACCGCCATCACGCGGTAAAACGCTTTTGACCCGTCGGTGATCGCCTGGTCGAGGAACTGGGAGTCGCTAATGGGCTCGTTGTTCAGCCGCCGGAAACCGCCGTTGCCGTTGTTCGAGCGGAAGACGTAGTAGCCAAGCAGATCATCGTTCCTGTTGTCCGCCCAATCGATTCGCACGCCCTGGGAGTCCTGAAACGCACTGACGCCCCTGGGCGTGGGCGGCAGGAGCTCGGGCCGCATGTTGTCGATCAGGTAGACGTTGTCGTTGTAGTCATAGTTCACGCCGAAATAGTCCATCACCATGAGCCAGGTATTGGGGATGAACTCGCCCTCGCGGTCGCGCGCGGGGTAGAAGCGAACACTGTGCCCGTGGTTGCCGTCATCGACCTCCTGCGGGTTCTTCGAGCGGTCGCTCCACGCGTCGTCGATGACGAATCCGAAAGTGTCGCTGCCGGGATTGAACCGGCCGACCGTCGGCTCGCCGGAGACGTCGTCGCGCGGGAACAAGCGCTGCCCGTCCGCCCGCGCGTGGGTGAACAGGGTGTTCGCCTTGCTGCTGCCCTTGCGGTGCCAGTTGACGGTGGTCTTCTCCCCCTGGGTGTGGAACGCTGCGAGCTGGCGCACGGTGACGGGCTGGTGCGGATCGGCGCGTTTCCAGTACTCCGAGAGCACCTCATCGCCGACTGCGGAGAAAAGCCCGTTGGTATTGAGCTGCTGGCCCGCATAGACGAAGACCGTCCCGTAGCCGAGGATCTGCCCGACCTGCGGGAGCGTGGGCTCGCGGTCACCCTCCGACTGGGTTTGCCAGAAGCCGGCGAGCTTGACGACCTTCTGCGCCTCGTCGGCGTCGTTGCTGTTGATGACCAGCGTGCCGTTATGAATTGAGCCGCTGTTGGCGGTGAAGCGCACGGTCACGTCGACAAACGCCCCCGGTGCGACAACGGTGCCGGCCGCGGGAGGGTTAACGAGCTCGTATCGGCCCGTGATGACCAGCGAGTTGACCAAGAGGTCTGCGCCGCCGGTGTTGCGGATGCGGACCTTGTTCAGGTTGTGCACCTCGTTGGGGATCGTCTCGTTGAGCTTACCGATCTTGTTGAACACCAGGCGGTCGGCGTAAGGCGCGCCCGCGAGATTCGTAAGCCCCAGCTCCGGCCCCGTCCCGCCGGGGGCAAGCGTCACGTTGCGGATGACGGCGACGAGGTCCTGACTGTCGCCCACGCCCTCGGCCTCCTCGTGGGCCATGATGTACGCGTTCGCGACGACCGTGCCGTTGGGGTTCTTCAGCGGATAGAACCGGACCTTGTGCCGCAGTGAAGGATCTGGTTCCCAGAGGTTCAGCACGTCTTCGCTGAACCCTTCGCGACTCGTGCCGTCGGGGTTCTTCTTGCCCGGCCAGACGGCGTAGAAGGCGAAGGCTGCCGAGCCGGGATCAAATTGCGTTGCCCCGAGCGGGATGGGCGTCACGGACTGGAAGTCGCTCGTGGCGACCTCGAAGAGCCGCGTGCGCCCGGTTGGCGTACCCGGCTCGTAATAGCCGAACTCGACGGCGGGATTGGATTCCAGCCCGAAAACCGCCATCGGCTCGATGGTGACGGGGCCTGGCCCGGCCTTGACCATCCGCTGAAGCGCCACTTCGTCTTTGGGGGTGGTCGGCGGGTTGTCCAGCGCGACGGTGGACGGGTCGGAGTCGCCGACGTTGACCGGGAGATTGTACAGCTCGAGCACTCGCTGCAGCGACGGCTCATTGGAGCCGCCCAGCCCGCCCATGGCGAAACCGCGCACGCGCACCTGACGCAGCGGCGTGTCCGGATCGTTGCTGACGATGTTGACCCGCGCGTCCTTAATACCGATCGACGTGGACGTGCTCGGGTCGAATGCGACCCCGATGCCCAGTGACTGCCCCGGCACGAGCGTCACTTCACCGCCTGGCCGCGAGGTGAACTCGAACTGATCCGCGTGAGTTCCGGTGAGCGTGATGCCGCCAGCGGGGATGACGAGATTGGCGTTGCCCCTGTTGGTGATGCGGAAGAACCCAGTCCTGGACGCCTCCCCGCCGCGCACGTCGTTGAAGACGCGGCGCGTGGTGTTGAGCGTGAGCTTCGGCGCGGTGGACGCCACGCCGGGACGGAGCAGCGTAATCCGCGCCGCGCCGTGCTCGACGACGTACAGGTTGCCGTTGCGCCGATCCTCGATCAGGTCCAGTGGGTCGGACAACTGCGAGGTAATGGTCGTCTGCCCCGTGACACTGCCCTGCTCATCGAGCTTCAGCGCGATAATGTCGTCGCCACCGCTGTAACGGACGACGAGCAGCTGGCCCTGCAGTTGGCCGCCGAACTCGGCGCTGCGGTATTCGATCGCGCCGTTGGGGGAGACGTTTTTCCCAAAGTTGAAGATCGAGCCGCGATAGTTGCGGTCGGGCAGCGTGCCGACGGGGTAGCCCGGGACTTCGTTGCGGTCGACGCCACTCGTGGGGTTGCCACCGTTGAGGACGTACTCTGAGCGGGCCGGGTTGGGATGGCCGTAGTAGCCGCCGTACTCGACGCGGAACAGGTAGTCGTCCTGGGTCTCGTTGACGCGGGAGATCCCGGGGACTTCGGGGCCGGTGTAGGGGCCATTGGTGGTGAAGTCGATGCGGTTGGTGTGGGCGAAGGGCGCTGCGGGCGTGGCGGGCGTGGCCCCGCCGGCGGCAGAGCCGTTCGTCGGCACGTACAGCTGACCGTTGCTGTGCCACACGAGGTCGTAGGCATTGCGCACCCCGGTCGCCCAGATCCCCAGCGGCGCGATCGGCGAGAACGGATCGTAAGAGGCAACGCTCACATCCAGCGGGCCCTCGCCCGCTTCGGCGCGGCGCACCAGCGCTCGCGTGTCGGCCACGAGGACTGCAGCATTCAGCACGTGCTCCTCGCGCAGCCCCCAGGCATTGTCCGGCGCACCCAAGGCCGAGTTGCTCCCCTGCATGAAGAACAGCTTGTTCTTCGGGCCGAACTTCAGCTGGTTCGTCAGGTGATCGCGGATCGAGCGCGGAAGTCCCACCACCATGTCGGTGTAGAACTGCAGGTTGGCGCCGGCCAGCCGGCTGATCTTTCCCGTGAAGTCTGTGGCGTTCTCGTAGACGGCTTGACCGTGCGTGATCCAGACGATCGGGTTTTGGGCCGTCGACGCCGGATCAAACTCCAGCCCGGTGATGAAGCGCGGGCCGCCGTTGCGCTGGCGAACAGTGTTGACGACAAACGGGTCGCTGAGCGAGCCGTCGGCGAGGATGTCGTAGCGGAAGATGTGGCCTGTCAGGGTCGTCGCGTACAGCCGGTTATCGGGGCCCATGGTCACGCCGCTGAACGACTGGTTCATCGCGGTGGGCAACCCGACCTTGTCGAAGGAAACACCCGAATCGCCCGAACCAACGGTCGTGCCCGTTGTGAACGTGGCGGTGTAGGGGAAGAATGGTTGCCCCGAGGTATCCTCAAGCCCCGCGGTGACGGCGAAGGTATAGGTTGTGTTGGCCGCCAGCGGCGCGCCTGGCTGGAGCACGAGCGCATCGCCCGCCGCCGACGTGTTCCGGGTGGCGGGGATGTCCACGCCGTCGCTCGTGCGGTACAGCTTCACCGTGCGCGAGGTGAGCGTATTCGGGTTGATGCCCTGGCCGGGGTTGGGCAGGAAGACATCGGCGGCGATGAACGTATCGCGGACGACGTTGACCGCGCCGTTGGCCGGGCGCGTCGCCGTCACGTCGGGCCGCGACAGGGCCGGCCCACCGCGCTTCACTTCAAACCGGTCGAAGGCCACCGTCACCGGGCCTTCGTTATTCTTGTGCATCACGATGAGCCCGGCGCGGGCGAACTCGGTCGAGAAGAACGCGGCGCCCTTGTCGGCGTCGAGCACGAGCTCCCCGTTGATCTTGATCAGCCCGCGCCCGTTGACGCGGTAATACGCCCGAATCGTGCGCGTGGCGGGGTCGCCTGACAGGATCAGGTCCAGCGTCTGGATGTTGGCGAAATTGCCGATGTTCGTCATCACGCCGCTGGCACCGAGGCTTCGGCGATAGCCGCCGCTGATCTTCTGCTCATCAATGAACTGCAGGCGCATGCCGTCCGGAGTTGAAGCGGCGACCAGCTTGACGTAGTTCTCCTGGTCGGGCCCGAACATGATGCCGCCCTGCTCGGCCGGCTTGTTGATGTAGGAGAGCGGTCCTTTGAGCCGCGCCGACATCGTCCACGCCTTGCCCGCATAGAACTGCATCTGCAGGCCATTGGTGAGCGTGTTGTCGGCGCCGAAGTTCCCCCCGGCAGTGGCATTGCCGCTGCTCGTGATCTTCAGCAGCCCCTCGCCCGGCGCCAGGTCAATCAGCGACGGCTGGTACTCGTTGCCCAGGCTGTTGGGCTGAACGTACGTGAAGCCGGTGCTCTGGCCGTCCTTGTCCACGACCCCGCCGCGCGTGCGGTCGAAGTCGAGCTCGAACGGGAGCGCGAACGAGGTGGTTGAGTCGCCAGCCAACAGGCGGCGGCCTTCAAGGGCTTCGATGACCGAACGGGTCGCGGAAACTAAGGTGCGGTGTGAACGTGTAAACAACGTAAAAAGCTCCTGCGCGTGCGTTACGGGCCACGTGCGATCCGCTGGCGCGGGTTCTTCATCGTGGAACGGGGGTCCCCGTCCATCGCCGGGATGCCTGACACGCAGGGGCTTGGCATTTTCTCACCCACCGGCGCGTATGCAAACCGCTCGAAGCGACCCCATCGGTATAGCCGAGACACGGACCCTGCGGCAAGGGGAGATTGGGTGCCCTCTGCACATCCTGACCCTGCCGCCGTAGGTCTGTATCGACCAAAGCGGGGGAATAACTCGCGGCGCTGGCGACGCCTTTGACGAACGGTCCGGCGTGACTACCTTATTCCCCCTTTCGAGGTTCGCCAAGGGGCGAAAAAGGACACAAGCGATGAAGTGGAGCCAGACGCTGATCCCCACTCAGAAGGAACTCCCCGCCGATGCGCAGATCATTAGTCACCAACTGATGTTACGCGCGGGCCTGATCCGTCAGCTGACGGCGGGCATGTACGACTTTCTGCCCCTGGGTTTGCGGGCGCTGCAAAAAGCGGCCGCGATCGTCCGCCAGGAGATGAATTCGATTAACTGCGCCGAGGTCCTCCTGCCGGCGATGAACCCGATCGAGCTGTGGCAGCGAACCGGCCGCGAACAGAGGTACGGCGGGCTGATGTTCCGCCTGAGCGACCAGCACGGCCGAAAGATGGTCCTGGCGCCTACGCACGAGGAAGTCATCACCGAAATGGTCGGCGCTTACGTGAAGTCCTACAAGCAGTTGCCGCTGTCGCTCTACCAGATCCAGACAAAGTTCCGTGACGAGGAACGCCCGCGCTTCGGTCTGCTTCGCGTCCGCGAGTTCCTCATGAAAGACGCGTACAGCTTCCATGCCGATCTGCCGTCGCTCGATAAGACCTACGACGACATGTACCGCGCCTATGAGCGCATCTTCACGCGCTGCGGCCTACCGTTCGTGATCGTCGAGGCCGAGAGCGGCCCCATCGGGGGCAGTGCCAGCCACGAGTTCATGGCCGCCTGCGAGGCGGGCGAAGACACCATCGTCACCAGCGACAAGGGCAACTACGCCGCCAACGTCGAGAAGGCCGAAATCGGCCACCGCGAGCACGCCTTCGGCGCCGCACCGACGGGAGACCTTGAGCGCGTCCACACGCCCAACCTCCCCGGCATCGAGGAGGTCGGCAGGTTTATGAAGGTCAAACCGAAGAACCTGCTCAAGACGCTCGTGTTCCGCACAACCTTCGGCGGATTGCCGCTTAGCCCTTCGGCGGCACAAAGCTCGGGCGTCAACCCGACGTGGGTCGTCGCGGTGGTCAGAGGCGACCACGAGGTCAACCAGGCCAAGCTCAAACGAGCCGTGAAGGACACATTCCACGTCGATGAGATGACCATGATGGACACGCCCCAAGTGCGCGCCACCTGGGCGATCGGCTTCGTCGGCCCGGACGAGGCGGTGAGGCGACCGGATACTGTCGTCGTGGTCGATCCCGATGCCGCCCAGGGCGGCTTCTGGGCAACCGGCGCGAATGAAGTCGACTACCACGTCAAGCACTTCAACTGGTTCCGCGAGTGCGGTGACAATCTGGCCGACCCGAAGAAAGTCACCGTCGCCGACATCCGCAACGCCGCCGAAGGGGATCCCTCCCCCAGGAACGACGGCGGAAAGTTGATCGCGCGCAAGGGAATCGAGATCGGTCATGTCTTCAAGCTCGGCACCGTGTACTCGCAAGCGCTGGAGGCGACGTTCCTCGACGATAAGGGGTCCAGCCATCCCATGATCATGGGCTGCTACGGCATCGGCATCGGCCGCATCCTCATCTCCGCCATCGAAGCGCTGCACGACGAGCGCGGCATCGTCTGGCCCGCCGCCATCGCGCCGTACAGCGTCGTCATCACCCCCATCAAGTATGACGGTGAAGTGAAGGCCGCCGCCGACAAGCTGTACGCGGAGCTGACCAATGGCGGGATCGATGTGCTGCTCGACGACCGCGACGCCCGCCCGGGCGTGAAGTTCGCCGACGCCGACCTGATCGGCATCCCCGTCCGCATCAACATCGGCGACCGCGGGTTAAAGGAAGGTAACGTCGAGCTGAAGCCGCGCAAGTCGGCGGAGGCGGAGATGGTCGCGCTAGATGGCGTGCTGGAGCGCGTGCGCGAGGTGCTGGCGCAATAGCCGACGACGTAGCGCGACCTTGGATGAGCGATTCACTCCTTCCCTATGCGACCAGACCCGCCCTCCCGTCGGGCCTGTCGATCGTCAATTGGCTCACCCGGGCTTGCCTGGTATATGATCCTGCCGCTTACGGTCCATTTCCTCCCGCTCTTCGTCTGTACGATCGCTATAGCCATTGGTTGGCTGAAATACTGGCGCGCCGGCCCCGTGCCGTTTCGGATGGACGTGATGCGAGACGGCATCCGCATTACTCGACCCGGCATGCTTCGCGCCATCTCGAGCCGGTCCTGGAAGCCACAGGAAGTGCGAGCGATCGAGCTGCGCCCCCTCCGCGGGTCGCTCACGCGCAAGCCATTCTGCGAGATCGTCATCCGCGTGCGCCGGCGCTTCCCGCTTACCATCAGGACCACGGAGCCCATCGACGGCGCACCCCGCGCTTTCGTCGACGGCGCGAAGCGACTCTTGGATTTGCATCCCTGACCCGTCGATCCGTCACTCGCGCGCAGGCTCGATTATCAGGACGCGCGCGAATCCTCTCGCAGCCCCGATCGCAAGATCGGGGGGAGGTGCTCCCGCCGGCGCACTCCCCCCGATCTTGCGATCGGGGCTGCGAAAGGAGGGATCAGCCTCCCCCTACGGTCGGAATTCCGTCACCAGCCCCACGAACATCCGCATTCCCACCTCCAGCGCCGCGTCGGTGAAGTCGAAGCGGTCGCTGTGCAGCGACGGGTAACCCGTCCGGTCGTGCGGCTGGACGCCAATGAGGAAGAAACAGCCGGGGACTTTTTCCAGATAGTAGGCGAAGTCTTCGCCGCCCATGCTCGGCCGGGCGACGGGGATGAAACGATCCGGGCCCAGTGTCTGGCGCGCAACCCTGGCGACATAGTCGGCCATGGCGGGGTCGTTGATCGTCGGGGGATAGCCATCGATCCACTCGAAGCGCAAGTCGCAGTCGTTGGCATCGGCGATGCCCTGGCAGCGGCGCTCGATGGCGGCGCGGATCTGCTTGCGCGTCGCGGGCGTGAGCGTGCGCGCGGTGCCTTCGATCGTCGCCTCGTCCGGAATGATGTTCGTGGCCGTGCCGGCGTTGAACTTGCCGACGGTGATCACGCCGGGCTCGGTCGGGTCCAGCTCGCGGCTGATGAACTTCTGCAGGCTGATGGTCGCCTCGCACGCGGTAAGGATCGGGTCGCGGCCGAGGTGGGGAAACGCGCCGTGGCAGCCGCTGCCGACGAAGGTCGCGAGAAACGTGTCCGTCGCCGCCAGCAGCGCCCCGCCCTTGGTCGCGACGAGCCCGACCTTCATTCCCGGCCAACCGTGCAATCCAAACACCGCGGACACCTTCGGCCCCAGCCGCCCGTCCAGCACGCCCGCCTCGACCAGACGCGATGCCCCGCCGCCCCCCTCCTCCGCGGGCTGCCACATCAGCTTGACGCAAACCGGCAGCTGATCGGCCATCTCCTTCAGCAGCGTCGCGACCCCCACCAGCGTCGCCGTGTGCCCATCATGCCCGCACGCGTGCATCATGCCGGGTGTCTTGCTCGCATACGCCAAGCCTGTCTTCTCCAGAATGGGCAGCGCGTCGATGTCCGCCCGCAGCGCGACGCAAGGCTTGGATAGATTCCCGATCGTCGCGACCGTCGCCGTCGGCGCATCGGGAATACCGGGGATGTACTCGATGCCGAGCTGATCCAGCTCGGCGCGGACGGTTTCGGCCGTGCGGAACTCTTCGAAGCCGATCTCGGGGATCTGGTGCAGCCGGTGCCGCAGGGCCACGATGCGCTCGAGCTTCGGTTCGAGGATGCCGGGTGACGCAGACATGGGAAATCAGGCTACCCCTGGCCCGCGCCGGTCGCAAGGAAGACGTGACGGTGCTTCATGGCTCCCGCTCGCATGGTTTTTAACCCTCCTGCTTCCCGGGCGGGACGCTCTTGCGCAGGTCGGCGAAGCGCAGGATCATGTCCACCGCTCGCATGCGCGAACGGTCGTAGACATCTCGCACCTCCTCCTCCAGCACCTCCAGCGCCGGGTGGATCAGCGCCCGCGTCCGCTCGGCAGCACCATCTCCACCGACGAGCGCGGGAGATCGTTCGAAGTCGCGCCGACGACGCACCTGGCGGGGTCGTGCCACGAACAGCGTCGCGTCGTCCACACTGTTGGAACGATTCTGGATCAGGTGATGCAGCTGCTCAAAAAAATTTGCGCCGCCCGCACCATGCTGCTTACGACAGTAACGCCGAGAAGCGCTGCCACAGTTCGCTTGACGTCGTCTCGTTTCCGCATTTCGCTTCTGAAGGGGCGCACATTTCGCTTGCTCCCTCGGGTGCGCCGGAATGGGAACCACCCGGCTGAGCGTGGGCCTCTGCTCGTCATCTTCAGGGAGGAAAATCTTTGGTGAAAAGGGGAACCGGGCCCTTCGTATGCGGGCCCGGAATCGGGACCTGGTGTTCACACTTTTGTCCTGTCGCAGGTGGCCTGAGTCTTTAGCTCTCCTGCACCTTGCCATCTCGACTTTCTTCAGGAGTTTCACATGTCTCACTCCAAACTGATTCCCGCGCTCGTGGTCACCGCGCTCGCTGTAGGTATGACCACCGCGCCCGCCCCCGCTCAGGCGCAGGCGCAGGCGAGCGGAACCGCCATCATCATCACTGATGTCAATCTGACCGGCCTCAATTACGATGCGGTGGCGGGTCTGCTGACCGCCACCGGGGGCACCGTAACCGGCACCTTCGGGGGGCTGCCGTTCACGACCGACGTCGAAAACTTCGTCCTTGAACTGCTGCCCGGCGGGGGCATGGGGGGTGGCGCGTGCTCGGTGCTTGACCTTGAGTTGGGACCGATCGATCTTGACCTGCTGGGGTTGCACGTGGACACCAGCGCGATCTGCCTCGAGCTCACCGCGATGGAGGGCGAGGGGATTCTCGGGGACCTGCTCTGCGGCCTCGCCGGCGGCGACCTCCTGCTGCTGCCCGATCTGCTTGACGTGCTGCCGGACATCCTGACCGAAACGATGGCACGGCAGACCGGCCAGCCGGACGAGGGCGCGGAAGACATCTGTGACGGGGATTGCGAGATCCTCGACCTGTCGCTGGGCCCGGTCAATCTCTTCCTCCTCGGCTTGAACGTCTACCTGCACAACTGCGAAGACGGCCCGGTTCAGGTGTGCGTCAGCGCGAGCCAAGGTGAAGGGCTGCTGGGCAACCTGCTGTGCGGCCTCGCCGGCGGCGGGACCCTGATCGACCTGGGCAACCTCCTGGATCTGATCGACGCCATCGCCGGCCTCGACGGACTGGCTGATCTGGACCTCTCGCCACAGCAGATCAGAGGGCTGGTCAATCAGCTGAGAAACGCGCTTCGCGATGGAGAGCTGTCGGCGCGTGAGCTGGAGCGACTGGTCAGGGTGATCAGCCGGCGGATCGGGACCGCATAAATCCGACGCCGTGGGAACTAAGGACGGAAGCGGGGACATGCAGGAACATCGCAATGGCCGAACATGCCCAGAGGCCGTCGGCGGAGCAGGATGTCTTGCGTGTCCCCCTTCCGTTCATTCGTAAATGGGCGGGGAGGCGGAGGGGGAGACTGGAAGAGAGCACCGCCCGGAGCAAGTCAGGAATTCACGCCCGAGCAGAGGTAGCCGCCGTCGACGGCAAGGGTGGTGCCGGTGATGAAGCTGGCGGCATCCGAGGCGAGGAAGACGGCGGCGCCGGCGACTTCCTCGGGCGTGCCGAAGCGGCGCATGGGCGTGCGCGTGAGGATCTCCTGCTCGCGATCGGTGCCGTGCAGGACCGAGCGGTTGATGTCGGTGGGGATCACGCCGGGGGCGATCGCGTTGACGTTGATCCCGTCGCGCGCCCACTCGATGGCCAGTGTCTGCGTCAGCGAGAGCACACCCATCTTTGAGACGTTGTACGCCACCACGTCGTACCACGCGACAAACGAGGCAAGGCTGGCGATGTTGACCACCTTGCCCCCCACCTTCAGCGGCTCGTAGAACGATTGGCAGGCGCGGAGCATTCCGGTGAGGTTGATGTCGATCACCGCGTTCCAGTCGGCCTCGGTGATGTCCTTGGCCTGGTTGCGGAAGGTGACGCCGGCGGCGTTGATGAGGATCTCGACGTGACCGAACTCTTTCAGCACCGCATCGCGCAGCGCATCGATGCTGGGACGGTTGGTGACGTCAACGGAGGCGCGGAAGGCGCGGCGCTCGAGGGATTCGATGCGCTCGCACACGGGCTCGGCGGCTTCGATATGGCGGCTGGCGGGGACGACATCCGCACCGCTCTGGGCAAGGCCAATGGCGATGGCCTTGCCCAGCCCCGAGGTCCCGCCGATGACGACGGCGACGCGGTCGGTGAGGTCGGTGATGTTGCGCGCGGTGGGCATGGGGGGTTCAATTCGCCTTCGTCGGTTGAACCGGCAGCGGCGGCAGCGCGGGGTTCGCGTCGATCGGCTGCGTCCCCTTCAGCAGTACCTCATGCGGGGGAACGGGTTGAAGGTTCTTCGTCGATTCCGGATCGGCCGCGGCGCGGTAGAGGTTGTCGCGCACAAGACGGGCAGCGGGATCGATTTCGGCGCTGGCGGCGAGGTCCAGGTCGCAGATCCACAACCGCCCGCGGCCGAGCGGAATCTCGCTCATCACGACGCGATACTGGTCCGGCACCTTCTCAGCGGGAATGTACGAGTGAGCCGGGATGTATCGGATCAGTTCCCGCGCCCTGGCCCCGGGTTTGAGGCGATGGCTGGTGCCTGCGACGTAAGCGCGCCAGTCGTTCTTGCGCGCCCACCACTTGATGTCCATCGGCTGAAGATTCTCCGCCAGCTTCGTGCCCCGTGCGGGGTACCAGTCGGCGAACTCGGCGAAGTCCGGCTTCTCTGGGGTGCCGCGGATGTCGAGGAGGTCGTCGGGGAAGAGCTTCAGGATTTCTTTGGAGGGGGAGAAGACGATCGCGGTCGCGCCGGATTCGATCTGCTGGCGCAGGTCACCGCCCTCCTTCAGTCCGTCGAGCGACTCATCTGCGTTTACAACGATGACGCCGTCCGAAGGCCGCTGCTCATCGGTGGGCCCTGGGAAGATCTCGATTGGATCGGTCGTGCCCGAGACGTGCTGCCCGTCGCGCGTCTTGAGCATCAGGATTAGCTCCGTGCGCCGGCGAGCCTCCCTGCCCGCGGGCAGTTTAAGCGTGACCGGAAACTTCTTCGTGGCGTAGTACGGAAGCTGCGCGACGTTGGCCAACTCCTGCGAGACGCTGCTCTCCCGGCCGATCGTGGCGATGAGACGCAGGTCCTTGAGGTCGCGGCCTTGCTCGTCGTCGTTGGTGATGTAGACGCTCGTCTCGATCGTGTCGCCAGCGAAGAACCGGCGCTGATGCGTCTCCAGCGCCAGGCCCACGGGCGCGAAGGCGTCCTTCACCGCCTCAAGCACCGGATAGGGCGTCGCCTCCGGAAGATAGCTGTGGCGGAACCAGCACTCGGCGGAAAAGAGCGAGAAGCCGGCCGTCTTGTCGCCGCGCTCGAAGCGAAGCTGCTCGGCCCAGCGCTTGGTCACCTCCGCGTGCTCGGCGAGGAAGATGGCGGGGTCATTGCCGGGGTAGGCGTACACGCCGACCCACGCCTGTGGGGTGACGAGATCGCGCGTGTAACGCAGGACGGGCAGGCCGGTGTCCAGATCCGGATAGCCCGATGACATTTCCTGACCGATCAGCGGGCGGTCCGGGTTGGCGCGATAACTCGACGTGTCCACGACAAACGGCGAATCGGCATACCACCCGCTGTACTTGTGCATGTCGTCGACGTCGCCGTCGTACATCCCTGCCGGCTTCAGCGTGGTCTCGTAGAATTTTTCCTCTCGGACATAGTCGGAGGAGACCACGATCGGGTGGTTCGGCGCGAGCTGTTTCGTCTGTTTCGCGACGTCGGAGAGGATCTGCCACTTCTTGAGGTTCTCCTTGTCGCGCAGGAGCATCTCGTTGCCGACGGTGAAGATGAAAACGCTGGGGTGGTTGCGGCAGCGCTTGACCACGTCGGCGTTCTCCATCAGCCAATGCTGCACGATCTCCGACGGCGGCATGACCTCATGGCCGATCTGGTCGCTCCGCCCGGCAAACGCCCAGGGGCGGATGCCCTCGATGCTGACCGCCAGGCCGATCTCGTCGGCGGCGTCCAGCCAGGCCTCATTCCACGGCGTGCAATGCGTGCGCGTGGAGTCGATATTGGCATCGTGCAGCATCTGGATGAGCTTGCGCGGCAGCTGCGGGTCCCATGGGTTCTTACCGTACGGGAGCTGGTTGGCGCCGCGCATCCAGTACCGCTTGCCGTTGAGGTAGAGCTGGTTGCCCTTCACCTCGAAGGTGCGGAAGCCGACGTTGTGGATCCAGCGGTCGGAGTACGATCCATCCGGTTGTTCATCGAGGGTCACCTCCAATCGGTACAGATTCGGCTCGGCCGGCGTCCAGAGCTTGGGCTTGAGGGCCTCGAAGTGGACGTTGACGAGGTCTGTCGCGCTTGCGGCGCTGGCGATGCCTCCCACCTGCTCGGCGAGCTTCTCGTTCGTCTTCAGATCCGTCAGCGTGACTTTATACGTCCCCGCCGGCTGGCGGAGTGTGATCTGGATATCAGCGCCGCTCACCGTCGGCTGGAACCATACGTCATCGATCCGGTTGGGCCCGCGCACCACCAGCTTCACTGGCTGCCAGATGCCGTACAGGTCGTACGCGCGGTTGTCCTGGTTCGGCGTGAGGGGGCCGAACATGCCCTTGCTCATCGAAATCACTTTGGCCGCGGAAAGGTTCACCGTCACCGCTTCGCCGAGGTTCCCACTCGTCGGCGGGATCTTTTCCATGCTCACCCACATCGCCAGCGTGTTCCTGCCGGGCTTGAGGTGCGGCGTGAGGTCGTAGCTGAACCGGCTGAACATGCCGGCGTGCTGGCCCAGCTCGTGGCCGTTGATGAACGTGCGGCTGCGCATGGCGACACCGTCGAACTCGATCCACAGGTGCCGGCCCTTCGGCAACTGCGGGACCTCGATGTCCAGGCGATACCAGCCGTCGTCGCTCTTCTCGGTGTCGAAGCCAAGCTTGTCGAGCCGCTCCTGCTCCCATTTCTTGAAATCTTCGGAGTCGTCGAGCCACCATTGAATGCGGCTGAGCATCTGCGGGACAGGGGCGGGGTGGTAGCCGGAGGGTTCGGTCGACGACTCGGGCTTCTCTCCGTCGTCCAGCGCGTAGGTCGGCTTGAAGAGCCACTGACCGGTGAGGTCGATGGTCGTGCCGGGGGTGAGCTTATCTTCGGCAAGCTTCACGCCCGCCAGCGTCGCTTGCGCGGACGCCGCGGCCGTACATAGCGCCGTCAGCAGGAACATGGCCAGCAGTATGCTCTGACTTTTCAACATAGCCTCCGTCATTGTCATCCTGAGGTACATGGGTACTTGCGCAGCGGGTGATCCAAGGATCTCCACCATTCCAGTGCGCAGAACTTTTTCGGAGTACCTCAGTCTCAGGATGACACCTTGCACTCTCACGCGCGGACGAGCTCAAAACTTCATCTCCGGCACCCGCGCATCATTGGGGTCGGCCCAGCGGTTGTTCGGAATCGTCGGTGCCCAGCCGGGGCGGAGCGGGTCCTGGTCATAAGGATAGCCGTCGAGCTTCTTGTAAAGCTCCGCGTACTTTCCGAGCTTCTCGCGGTCGAGCTTCACGCCCAGCCCGGGACCGTTGGGCACTTTCATGCTGCCGTTCTCGTACACCATCTTGCCGCCCTCGATGATGTCGTCGACCAGCTGGTGATAATGCGCATCGGCGGCGAAGCTGAGGTTCGGGATGCACGCGCCCAGGTGAAGCATCGTCGCGAGCTGAATCCCCAATTCGCCCGATGAATGCACCGCCACGCCCATCTGAAAAGTCTCGCACACGCCGGCCGCTTTGATGCACTGGCGGATGCCGCCCCAGAACGTCGTGTCGAGCAGGATGACATCGACGGCGGTGTCGAGCACGTTGGCCGAGAGCTGCTCGAAGCCGACGACGACGGTGTTGGTGGCGACGGGGATGCGCACCATCTGCCGCACCCGCCGCATGCCGTTGATGCCGAAGACGGGGTCTTCGAAGTAGTCGTTATGCAGACCCTCGATGCCCTGTCCGAAGCGGATGGCCTGCTCGACGGACCACACGCCGTTTGGATCAACGCGGAAGCTGTCGCCGGGCAACGCCTTCGCCAGCGCGCGATAGCATTCCAGCTCGTACTCGGGATTGAACACGCCGGCCTTGAACTTATGGGCGCTGAACCCGTGCTTCTGCTTCAGCTCCTTCGCGTGGGCGACGAGCTGCTCGGGTGTGCGCACTTCTCCAGAGCGGTCGCCATTGGGGTATCGGAAGAACAGGTAGGACGCGAAGGGCACGCGGTCCTGGAGCTTCCCGCCGAGGATGTCGTAGACGGGGACGTTCCAGCGCTTGCCGAGGATGTCGAGGCAGGCGAACTCCAGCGCCGCCAGCACCTGCGTGCGGTTGTTGTAGAGCGAGGCCGTGGGGTTGGCGATGCGGAAGCGCATCTCCTCCATGTGAGCGGGGTTGTGGCCGAGGAGGTACTTTTTCATCGCACGGAAGGTAGCCTCCGCGCTCTCTCCCCCGCCGCCCATTTCGCCGAGGCCCGTAATGCCCTCGTCGGTATCCACTTCGACGACGGTGCGGACGAAACGTCCCCAGTGGCAGCCGTTCGCATGTCGCAGCGGCGCTTCGAGCGGGACGGTGACCGTGGTGGCCTTGATGTCGGTGATCTTCATGCGTTTCGGAGCGGATGAATTAGCCGCAGATGAACGCAGATTAACGCAGATCAATGCAAAGGCAAAAACACAGTTCTTCTCATTCCTGATCCGCGTTCATCTGCGTTCATCTGCGGCTAACTGCTCTTGGCGACGCCCCAGTCCTTCTGGATTCTGAGCAGCCGATGGAAGCTTTCCTTCGGCGACATGTCCTTGTTCAGCAGCCCGCCGTGCGGCCAGAAGTGGCCGCCGACGTCGGCCAAGTCCCACCACTGCGCGACCTCGATCTGTGGATGGCTGTAGCAAAGTGTAAACATTGCCTCGAGCCAGTCTGCCTGCAGCGTCTCGTTCCAGGCCTCGCCGTGCCAGGGCGGCGTTGCCGACTTGGGCCGCATGCTTTCGGGGTCCTGGCCCGGCTTGGCGCTGGTGGACATCTCGGTGATGTGGATCGGCTTGCCGATCACAAAATGGCGCTGGAGCATGCGGTCGATCTCGAACACGTCGTAACTTGGGTAGTACAGTTGCAGCCCAAGCGTCTCGAACTCCACGCCGTTGGCAAGGCAGTCCTGCGCAAACGTGAGCGGCGACCAGCGACGCGAGCCGTCGCGGTTGCGGCGCACGGCATACTCGGCCCACTGGCAGCAGTGGTTGATCATGCGCTTGATCCGCGGGTGACCCTCGCGTGCCGCGCGGGTGACGGCTCGGGCCAGATCGAGAATCCGCTCGTGGTCCATGTGCCAGAGGTTGGCCTTGTCGTGCGCCTCGTTGAGGACCTCGACGTGGGGGACGCGATCGCCGTACTTCTGGAGGAAATGAGCGCACGTCTGGCGGTTGATGTGCTCGTACAACTGCTTGACGCGCGGGTACGGCCAAGCGGGGTTGTACTCCCGGCGCGGCTCCGACTGCTCGCCGGTGGGAAGCGTCGTGGCGGGGAGTTCCACCGGCCGGATCCACTCCGGCATCGCGCCGCGGGCCATGTAACAGTAGCCAAAGCTCTTGGGCGTGATGCCCCGGGCGAGGCACCAGTCGATCGAGCCGTCCATCCGCGCGTAATCGACGTACGGCGGCTCGGGCGTTTTCCAAGTGTACCACGCGCCGGTGGCAAAATTGAACGCCTGCTCGACCGCCTCGTCGTAGGCGGGAAACTGCCCATACTTCGACACCATCACGCCAAAGCCGAAGTCCTTGCGCGGCTCGGGGAAGCGGGAGATGCGGTGCTTCGCCGCATTGAGCGCAAACGACTCGCCGGCGTGCATGGCGAGCGACAACGCCTCATACGCCGCCGCGGTGCTGCTCCCGGAAGACCTGCGACCTTGTTGGAGCCGCACCGCCGCGGCGTGAAGGCGTCGACTTGCAATTACATCGGCGCGCATGCCGGCGGTCGCCGCCGCACGGATCGCTTCGCGCACGCGGTGCAGGCGCGTCTTGGCGGCCTCGACGACGAAGTCGATCTCGCCAGGCTTGTGGTAACCCAGTCCCTCGTTGTCTGCGTAGACGTACACCTCGCCAAAGTCCGGGATCTTCAGCCGGCACACGACCTGGATCGGCTCATTGGCGATGGCGACCCGCACCCGCCCATCGGCGCGGATGATCGCCTGCGGGAGCGGGTCGTTGTTGAGGTCGCGTGCGTGGAGGAGCCGGGCGCGGTCCGGCGCGAGCGACGAGCCGTCGACTTCGGTGA
Organism: Tepidisphaeraceae bacterium; assembly: GCA_035936155.1. GTDB lineage: Bacteria > Planctomycetota > Phycisphaerae > Tepidisphaerales > Tepidisphaeraceae > DASYWJ01. The sequence continues at coordinate 73,081 of DASYWJ010000034.1, forward strand.
GCATCACGCGGAGGTACCCGCGATCCCCGCCGACGGTGGGCGCGTTCGCCTCTTCAGCACCGAGGCCGTGGGAGGGATCGAGATCGGTCTCGCCGGTGGGCTGCGTGGTCGGGAGGGTGGCGGTTGGCCTCTTGTCCTGCCGGCACCCCGCCAGCGCCGCTGCGGCGGCAGCGGTGCCGATCAAAAACGTACGACGCGCTAGTGGCTCGTTCATTGGTGCTCCGAACATTTACTCCCCCTCACCGGTATTCCGGAGAGAGGGTTGGGGAGAGAGGCAAGCGGCGCGGCAGACGAAGCATCGGTTGCGTCGAGAAAACGCCGATCTTCGACGCGAACGATCATCGTTTGTCCGAACGCACCCCGCCCCTCTCCCCTGCCCTCTCCCCGGAGTACCGGTGAGAGGGAGGACGCCAATCGCTAATCCAAATCTGTCTTCACCCCGCCCGTGCCCGTTGTTTCCGCAACCAGGCCGATCTTTGCGGCGCCGGAGTCTTTTGCAGTCTTCCAGTAGCGCAGCGTCAGGTCCATCGCCGCCTGCGTCACGTCTTCCTGTGTCTTGCCGGTGACGATCAGCTGCTCGCCCTGCTCATTGCTGCCGGGGGCGAGGCGGATGGTGGGCTTGTCGGCCTTGCCTTTGGAAACGTAGATGATGCCGCCGCGTTTTTTCACGTCGTCGGGCAAGTCGTTGGCCTGAAAGATGTCGACTACGCGCCCGGTCGCCGATTCCAGCGTCTGATAGATGACCCACGCCGCCTCGAGCTCCATCACCGATGCCTCGACCGGATAAACCACCGCGATTGGTCGGTTGAAGTCGAAGTCGAGCGCATTGCTCTCGTAGGCTACTTCCGTGCTCGTCTGCGCGTCCATCTTCGGCGCCCCCGCGTAGCGCGCCTCCGCCCATCCGTAGCGCGACCCGTCGCCGCATTCAATCCGCAGGAACACGTGATAAAACCCCGGCTTGGCATCGTCCGGCAGCGAGATTGCCATCGGGTAGGTCTTTGATTCACCCGGCTCTAATTCGAGCAGGAGCGTGACTCGCGGCGAATGAGCCATTGACGCCACGATGCCGGCAGCCGCCTCCGGCCGGGCGCTGCACTTGAGCGGATTGTCGCTGTTGTTCGTGATCGTGAACTCGGCGACGCCGCCGCCGTCTTTGAGCTCGACGACCGGGCGGTTGATCCCGATCAGCCGCGTCGCGCCGGCGGGGTTTGAATAGGCCTGGATCAACTCCATCATCACCATCGCCTCCGGCTTGGGCCGGCGGCTGAGGTTGAGCAGCTCGTAGTGGCGGATGCCCTTGAGCGTCGTCGGGCTCATGGCCAGCCCGTCCTGGAACTGGAACTGATAGACGTCGGCGATGGCCCGCGTCTTGAGGATGTTCTCGAAGATCGGCCGGTAAATCTCCGCCCGCGCCTCGGGTGTCATGCGCGTGAGAAATCTCCAGTTCCACTCGGTGATCACCGGCGGCTTGTTCACCGTCGTCGCATAATCGGCGACGGCCAGCCCGAAATTCCTTCCGCTGTTGATATTGTCGAGCGAGTCCATGTACGCGTGCGCGCCGACGCGGTCGAACGGGACGCCCAGCGCATTGAGCCGGTCAAACGCACCGGTGTTCGTGTGTGCCGTGAGGTGCACGGGCATGTCCGGCGCGACTTCTTTGATCGCCTTATACACGTCCTTCCAGTACTGCACGTCCGCGTCGAAGATCTGGAAGATGAGGATTTCGTTGTCGATCTCGACGCCGTCGATCAGGTCGCGGTAGCGCTTGACGAACTTGGCCGTCTCCTCGGGCGAGGTTTTGATGTCGAGCAGCGCCTTGAGGCCGAGGTTTTTCAACTCCCCGAAGTAGAAGTCGAGGTAGTCATTGCGCTGCTGCTCGGTGAGATACGCTTTGCCGTCTGCATCGTTGTCCCAGAGCAGCTCGACGTGGTGCAGCCGGATCAGCTCGAATCCCATCGCCTTGGCGATTCGCAGGTCGCGCTTGATGTCGTCGGCGAAGCGCTTGTACTGCTTGACCGTCTCGGGCGCGAGCGGCCAATAGTAATCCTTGCTCATGCCCGGCTGCTTCAGGGTGACGAAGTTCTCCCCCAGCGTGGAGTACGGGAAGTAGTTCGTGCCGAAGCGCGTGAACGGAACCCCGAAGGACACCTTCGCGCCGTCTGAGGTCTTTTCCTGCGCGTTGTAGCCGGTGTAGGCGATGAAGTGCTGATCGGCGCGCTCTTCGCTGATGGGCACGCCGCTGAAGATCATGCGCGATCCGATCAGCAGCCCCTCCCCCGGCGGCGGGAGCACGTTGTGGTCCAACCGGGAGAGGTGCTGGCGCAGGTTGGGGCGTGCGATTTCGCTGATCGAGTAAATCGTGTCGCCCTTTGCCTGAGCTTCCTGTGCGACCTGGGCGGTATTGGCGCCGATCCAGCGCGGGCCGACTTTGTCGGTCTTCTCGCGATGGACTGTGAACGATGGAGTGAAATCCTTCAGCCACAGGGCGGAAGATCCGGGGCTTGCGCCTGCGGCTGTGAAGGAGGTGTTGATCCAGTCGACCCCACGCTGGAAATACAGGTGCCGGCCCTGCCCGTGACGGAAGGGGCTGTATGCTTGGCCGGTAAAATCGGAGGTGCGGTTGTCATAGCAGAGCGTGCGCGCGTGAATGCTGGGCTGCTGCCAGCGGCAGATGACGGCGGCGTAGACATCCTCCGTCGGCGCCGACTCATTCGTATAGCGCGCGCTCACGTCGAGAAATCCCGCCCGATACGCGCGCAGCTCGACGTCGAGCTTCAACCCCGATCCCGACGCCGAAGCCGACCACGTCTCGAACACCGGTCCCTCGCCAGTCTTTCGGAACGACAGCGGCAGCGGAGAGAACCCGGCGGCGAAGTCGCCCTTCGTGTCCAGCGCCTTCATCTGCGTCTGCGGTCCGTTTGGGTCTATCGGCCGAACGATCACGCCCCATGCGAGTTCGCCGCGGTCCTTCCCGTCGAACGCGATGCGAACCGCATTTGCGTCCGGCTTCAGCTCCACCCGGCTGCGCATCCGCACGTTGGGCGGGATCTCCAGCGGCGCCTGCACCTTCGCGCCGGCCGGCGCCGACATCACAATCACCGCGTCATCCCCCACCTGCTGCGCTGCCGTGGCGCTGTCGGTGAGTTTCACCCCGCGCACCTGCACCGGCATGTGGATGTCAAACGGCTGGTTGTTGACGATGTCGATCTGCTGCGCCCATGCGGGAACGACGACGAGGGCAGTGATCCACGCGACGCACAGACCAACGGCAGCGAGCGGTTTTCGTTGGAGCATTCCGGAGGGAATCCTCTCGGGCTGGAACAAAGCGATCGGTGCCGGCGAGTGTCCGGCACCGATCGGGAACAGTCAATGCGATCGACTGGCGGGGCGTTTGCCTGCGCCGGCGCTAGTCGAGCGGATAGGGGCCCCATCCCGATTCCGGCGCCCAGACGCCGCCCGTGCGCTCAGTCGAGCCGCCGAAGCGATCCATCGAGGCCCAGATCGTACGGAAGTTCCGGTTGGACGCTTCAGGGGCGAAATTGGTCGTCAGGGCCGAGAGCCAAGGCATGAACACCGAGCGCGGCACCCAGACGGCCGACCCGTTCGCGTAGAGCACCTGCGCCCCCTGATTGTGCTTCAGCTTCAGCCGATCCGGCAATCCGTTGATCTCAGGGCCGTTGATGATGTCGGCAAAGATGGCCTTGTTCTTCATCTTGCTGAGCTTCGGAAGCTGTGGGAACGTGTGCGGCCTTCCCGGGCCCCCTTCCGGGGGATGGCCCCAATCCAGCTCAGGGCGGCAGCCGTAGCCGGATCGAACGGTGCCGGGGGCTGTTGCACCGGGCGCGTTGTCGAAATACGCGCGGAACGGCTCGACCTGCGTCTCGTATTTGTGCAGCAGACCGGTGTACGACGGGCAGAAGAAGATCCTTGGCTCGATCTTGCCGCGCGCGTCCTCGAACAGCTTTCCGAAGGTGGTGAACCGGCTACCACGGATGATGGAGTAGTTGAACTGACTCTGCTCCACCGTGTCGTCCTGGATTCCGTTGCTGATGAATCCCAGCGGTGCCGCGTCTCGGTGCTTGTGCGCGTACATGATCATCGTCAGGTGGATCTGGCGAAGGTTGCTGAGGCACGCTGTGCGATTGGCCGCCTCTCGCGCCTTCTGAAGTGCGGGGAGCAGCATGGCGATCAGCACCGCGATAATGCCAATCACCACGAGCAGCTCGACGAGCGTGAAAGCAAATCTGCGGGTTTGACGGGTCGCGTTACGCATGGACGCCTCCTGCGGTGAGTGTTGATTCGGTGCGCCCGTAGGTGCACCGCGGCAAAGTCGCGCGACGGCTGAACGGCTCTGGGGTACGGCATTCATGAATTGACAGTCGTTCCCGCCCAGGGCGGCATATGCCGATTGTATACAACAACCGGGGGTGAGCAAGGGAGTTTCTTGCAGAATCATCAACAATGACTTCGGAATTCTTGCAGATCATTCGCCACGAGTTCAACCGCCAAGCCGCGAGGTCCCGTTGCGTCTTGGCGAACCTCCGAGTGTAAAGCCGCGCCGGGGCCATTATCACCCCTCGGCCTTGCGCCATGCGGCAAGGGTTGCGTCGAGGTTGGCGGGGGCTTCCATCATGTAAGCCGCGCCTTCCCGCCGGGCGATCCGCTCGAAACGGTCGATCATGCCGGCGTAGTCCGGGCCCGCGAACGCCGACCCGCGCGAGAGCTGGACGTACAGGATTGGTAGCTCGGCCCGCTCGACCCGGTGAAGCAGCGCCTCATTCGAACCAGCCAGCTCCCGTCCGCGCGCGAAGATGGCGGCGGCGCGGTCGCAGAAGTCTTTCGTCAGAAAGGCGATGTCCATCGGGTAGCGGATTCCGCCCGGCGGCGATTGCAACGCCGCGGCGTGCGACTCCGCCTGTTCGCGCAGCAGCGCATCGTACTCCATCAGCGCCGGCGCGGCGGCGCCGTAATGGCCGAGGATGAAGTCTCGTTTCAGCGCATTCTCATCCAGCGACGGGTCCCACATGAGCTTCGCGATCACCCAGGACTTCAGCTCATCCCGCTCCGCAGGCCCCTGATATCCGCCCTGAGTCATGACGCCTTCGGCTTTGTTGTCGATCCAGAAGCGGATGTTGCTCGCGATCACCCCGACGTTGGGCATCGGTGCGAGATAGTGGCTGAAGTTGACGTTGTAGTCCCATATGTACAGTCGGTCGTGCACCTTTGACCACGACTTGGTCAACGCGGCGACGGGCAGTTGCTCGGCCGGCGTAAACGGCTTCGCCCACGCGCCCACCGTGTCGTTGCACAAGCGGATGGCGACGTTCTTTCGCGGGCGGATCGTTGTGGGTACGTAGATCGTCTCGAGGTAGGCGAGGGTGTCCACCACGACCTTCGGGTGCGCCCTCTCCACCGCTTCGGCAACCTGGTTCACGAGGTAAAGCTGGTTGGCCATGTCCGTCCCGCCCTCGGCGGTGCGCAGCTCGGTGCACCTGGGACAATGGCAGATCTGGTCGCCGGCATTGTCGTTCTTGGAGACGGAGACGATCTCGGCATCGGGATGGTTCTTGAGCGCCGCCAGCACGTTGGCGGTGACGATGCGCGCGACCTGTGGGTGCGTCGGGCACAGCTGCGCAGCGTAGCGATTGCCGCTGGCGTCCTGCGCGAAGTACTCGGGGTGTTCCTTGAAGTGCGGGTCGACAGGCAGCAGCGCGGCGTGCGTGTGGACGAACAACCCGCCATAGTCCATTCGGCCGCCGTGGTTTTCAGGCACATGCGCGTCCGGCGCATTGGTGCGGTTGCGCAGGGACCAGTCCGGGTCGAACGACACCTTGTAGAACGGGTCGCGGAGTTTCAGCTTTGGCGCGTAGGTCCGCGTGACGGGAGCAATGCTGAGCGTCTCTGACCGAGGTAGCCGGAAACTGTCCTTCGCGTACCAGCGGCAGCCGAGGTCCTCCTCGAGCAGCGCGTAGACGGCATTAACGACGCCGCGCCCGGGACCGCCGCTGAGGATCAGTGTCTCACCGTTGACGGCGATGGTGTACTGTTCATCGGGCGCATCGGGATTGGTTGTGAGACGGATCGATTTCGCAACCGGCGACGCCGCGAGCGGCAGCTCGGCGCCGGTCATCTCCCTGATCCACTGTCGCAGATCGTCGGCAGCTTTTTTCTCCGGGCCCGTCGGCTTCTCGGGAAGTTCGATGCTGTAGAGCGGCTCTCCGTCGCGCACGAGCGTGAGCGAGGATGCCTCAACCCCCTTGGGCTTGAGCGTGTTGTGCCACTGCTCCGCAATGAGGAGGTGCGGGGTCACCAGCAGAGCCAGGAGCACGCCAACGCTCACCGTGACACGGGCGTCTCGCCCGCGCCGGTTGCATGGAGCGTCGGGAATCAATCGCTTTTCACCCTTCCGCTCAGTCAGCACGGGCGGGACGCCCGTGTCACGGTGAGAGTGGTCTGTCGTCTGCATCATTCGTCCTCCTCGGAGATTTTCCTCCCGGTCTGCCGCTCGTAATGGCCGCGGCGGGTGTCGATGATCCACTCCGCCAGCGCTGTCGGCGGTGCGTGCTGAATGAAAAGGCTCCACCGCGGGGTGTCGAAGATCGACTGGTAGTAGAGAAACAGCTCGTGGTGCAGGTGCATGTCGCGGACGATGCGAAACATCTTGTCCTCATCGACGTCGCCCGCGTCGAGCAGACGTCGGCAGGCGTCGAAATCATGGCGGAACTTCGCGAGGTACTCGTTCTCCAGCCGCTCGGCCTCAGCGATCCCCTGCTCCATCACCGCGAACTGCTCCGGCGTCATCTTCAACCGCTCGCGCGTGCTCTTCAGCGCCTGCTGCACGTGCGCGTCGATCTTGTCCGGCGGGACGGGCTGCCAGATCGGCTCGCCCTTCTCCTTCGCCGCCTCTTCCATGCGGCCGAAGATCGACCGACCAAAGAGGATGCCGAGCTGTTTCGCCGTCAGCACGTCGGCGAGCGGACCGGACGTGTACCAGCTCGTCTCGCGAATGTACTCCCATACCAGCAGCAGCTCGCGCACGCGCCGCAGGTGCTCGCGCAGCGCCGCGTCATTATCGCCGCCCTTCTTCACCAGCGCATCCATCTCCCGCAGCACCTTCACGAGTGGAACCTGGTATCGCTCCTTGATGAGCTTCTCGCGCACCGTCGTGTCGTAGAACTGGAACAGCCGCGCCTGCTCAGCGGTCATTGCACCGTCTTTCGTGAACCGCGCGAGCCGACCGTTCTTCTCGAGCCACGGCTGCAGCGACTCCTCAGGAGGCAGCGCGTATACGCTCGGCGGCGGCGGGATGATCGGCGCGTGTCGCCGCGGCTTGCTCGGCGTCCCCTCGATCACCAGTTCCGGGCCTTTGCCGTCCCAGTGCTCCGATGAATGGAAGTAAACATGATGTCCCCACTCCTTGGCCGGGTCCTGGACGATGACGAGAAGCCCGCCGTTGAACTGCGGCTCCGCCAGCCACCGTCGCACGAGATCGGGCGGGAGCGCAAACTCCAGCCACTGCGCCCGATCCACCGGTGCCGTCGCATTGACGAGCGGCCGCTCACCGCCAATCAGCTCGGGGGCAGGACTGGTGCTGCGCGTGATTGCATCGGGTTGTGGTGGTTCGCAGATTCCGGTCCCCTCTTGCCAGTTCGCCGACTGCCGCGTTACCTCGTACAGCGCAACGGGAATTTCCGCGCGCTGGATAAAGTCCTTCGGCTTGTAGAACCGCAGCTTGGCCGACGTCACGTGCTCAATCTGCGTGGCCCGAAGATCGAACCGTACGACAGAGACCGCATAATGCTCCGCATAGATCCCGCCCATCCGTCCTGCTTCCAGCAGCGGCCCGCCGCCGAAGTTCCAGTTCGCGAACTCGCCGTCGAGCAGCGCAGCATCATCCACGAATGCGGGGCCGGAGACGGTGAATGTTTCGCTGCGTACAACCGCGCCGAACATGCCCATGCACATCAGGACAATGATAAGCCGCGTCATTGTCATCCTGAGGTACTCCGACGAATCTCCCGCGTCGATCGCTTGAGACCCTTCGGAGTACCTCAGGATGACAGCGACCGAATCGATGCAGCATTACCACCGATACAGTTCCCCATCCCCCGCCGCGAGCTTCAGTTGTACCTTCCCGTCGGTCAGCGCGACCTCGCGCCACTCGCCCGTCTGCTTGTCGAGCAGTTGGAGCTTCTTCCCACCCGTTTCCAGCGTCACGGGAGCGGTCGTCTCATTGCGGTAGTCACGGTTCGCGAACATGGCGTAGCGCCTCTCGCCGGGGCCGTCGAACAGCCCGACCGTGATGTGCGGGCCGTCGAAGCGCACCGCGTCCTTCCCCGTGTTGATCGTGTCGCCATCCTGGCCCATCTGGATCACCGCCGTGCTCTTCGCCTTCAGCAGGTGTTTGCCGATCGCCTGCACATCGCGATTGATCCGCTTCACCTCCTCGTACTGGTGCGTACGCGTGCCGTCGAGGTTGATGATGGCCGTGCCCCAATCCTTGCCCGGCTGCCAGTAGGTGAAATACATGAACCCCTTCCCTCCGTACGCCAGCGTCTGCATTGCCTCGAAGCGCTTTTCGGCCTCGGTGGGCAAGCGGTAGTCGAAGTGGTTGATCAGCAGCGCGATCTGCCAGAACGGGACATTCGCCTTCAGCGCCTCGCGGCGCACCACCGCCAGGTTCGCGAAGAATCCCGGCCGATCGTACTGGTTCATGAAGTGGTAATGGTCGTAGGAAAGGATCGCCGGCTTCACCTCCGCGAGCCAGCGCTGGATGTACTCATCATACGTCGCCGTCCCCAGCCCGTGCGGCGGGCAGTAGTTCGGGTAAAGATTGACGTAAGCCGGGTGAGTCGGGTCCTTCTCCGCGAGGTACGCGAACGTCTGCGCCAGCGCGGGGAACGCGCCGGCACCGGGCTCGTCACCGATGAAGTAGCCGGCGAACGCGGGATGATTCCCGTAGTCAGCAACGATCGCGTCGATGCGCTCTTTGCCTTCGCCATTGTCATCAAATCCCGTCGGCATGCGGTTGTCGTACAGGAATGCCTTGATGCCAACGGCCCGGCAGTAGTCCAGCGTGCGCAGGTTGTCCTCCCGTGTCGGCGTCCCCTGCTCCAGCCCCGGCATCGCGTGCGTGAATCCGGCGTCGGCGACCTCCTGATAGCGCTCCAGCGAAATGAACTTCACCGGCACGCCGCACCAGAAGCTGATGGGGAAGACATCCGGCTCCCACTTCGCGGTCGGCTGCGTCGCGGGAGTCGCGGGAGTCGCGGGAGTCGCGGGAGTCGCGGGAGTCGCGGGAGTCGCGGGAGTCGCGGGCTGCGCGGGCGTCCCGCCGGACAGCACTGACGTGACCATACTGAGCAGCAGTGTGCACAGGAGGAGCGATCTTCCATTCAAGCCCATGTCCCTATAAACCGCCGCCGCGCCCGAATGTTGATGTGCAATGCCCCCTGTGGGGTATCATCATGCCAGCGGCAAGAAGCCCTCGCGCGCTTCTGGAGTCGCGGCGGCGTCGAGGATGCGGCGGATGGTCAAGCTCTCTGCCCGGTCGATGTTCGGCTTACCGGCCTCAAAGAAATCGAGAGTGGCGGCGGCCGTGTCGACGAACAGCTTACTCGTCTCGACCTCGATCAGCTTCGTGCCCTTCTCGTCCGTCACGGCGGCGGCGAATGGCGTGCCCTCGGCCGCGTAGACGTTTATTGTCGCGGTGCGGTCGCCGTCGAAGTCGATCAGGAGCTGTGAATACTTCCCGTCGCCGCGGCGCAGCAGCGATACGGCGCCCGGCCCCATCACGCTGACGACCATCTCAACGGGGTGGATCGCGTATTCGCCGAATGAGCTGCCGCCACCCCAGGCGGTCATGTGCCGCACCTCGCGTCCCTTCGCGTGCGCCTGCACGTTCGTGTAGCGCAGCGCCGACGTCGTCTGCACGGGCACGTTGTGCTTGTCGGCCAGCTGAAAAAGCGTCTGCGCCGTCGCCAGGTCCGGCGCGAATGTCTTGTCGACGTACGTCGGCTTGCCGAACTGGAAGACGCGCTGGCAGAGCTCCAGGTGCTTGTCCGGGTTGGACGGCGCGAGGACCATGTAGCAGTCGACGGCGCCGTTGAGCTCCGTGGGGTCGTCGAAGTACGGCACATCGTTCTTCCGCGCCCAGGCGCGCCCTTCGTCCTCATCGAGCGGATGGCAGCCGGCGACGATCGCGCCGCGGTGCTTCAACTGGTTGCGGTAGCTCTTGAGAAAGATGTTGGCGTGGAAGTTGTCGAGCTTGTAGTCGACGAAGCCGATGCGCTTGCCAATCAATGGAGACCTCGCCGTCAGAACGCGGACGCGCGACGATACACCGCGAGTGTTGTTGACGCCACCTCCGCTGGGCGTGGACTACGCTCAGGCGAAGCGGATCGTGCAGCTCTGCGACGACGCGGGCATCGCGCTGGCGGTGAACCAGAACATGCGCTTTGACCAGTCAATCCGTGCGTGCAAGGACCTCATCAGTCGCAACATCGTGGGCGAGCCGGTGCTCGCGACGATGGACATGCGCGCGATCCCGCACTGGATGCCATGGCAGCAGCGGTTGGGCTGGGTGACGCTGCGCACTATGAGCATCCACCACCTGGACGCCTTCCGCTGCCTGTTCGGGGATCCCACGCGCGTGTTCTGCTCGACGCGCCCGGACCCGCGGACGAGCGAGAAGTTCGCCCACGAGGATGGGATTGCGCTGTACATCCTGGAGTACGACGCAACGGACCTGCGCTGCGCGAGCTGGGATGATGTGTGGGCCGGCCCGAGCGCCGAGGGCGCGGCCGCAGACGTTCGGCATCCGCTGGCGCGTCGGAGGGACCGAAGGCATGGCCCGCGGGACGATCGGCTGGCCGAGCTACCCGAAGCCCCGAGCACGATCGATTACATCACAAAGCCGTTTGGGGCGATGGGAGCAGCCGCGGTGGGATGAGGTGTTGTCCCCGACGCCTTCGCCGGACCGATGGCGGAGCTGCTGATCGCGCTGGAAGAGCACCGCGAGCCAACTCCGCATTCGCGCAAGCCAACCAGGGCACGAAGTTCGGCATGGAGCAGACGAAGCGCATCGGCTTCGACACGGTCGACATCTTCACCGACCCGCTCGACATCAATCACCGCGGGACGCGAAGATCTGCCAGCTGCATCCTTGAGCCTGATCACAGGCTGGTCAGTTCCTCGCCCGTGGTGTTGTCAAGAATGCTGTCCCTGGAGACCTCGTGGAAGAACCAGTCGCGGCCGCCGCCGCCGCGCATGCGATCGGTTGCGCCGTCGTTGCCAACCGTGGCCGCTGTGAGCACGTTGACGCCATTGAGGCCTCCGCCGTTGCGGAGATTGGCGATGCGGGTCGCGTTGGGATTGGCCGAGCCCCATTCGGCGGAGAGGGAGGCGAGCGCGTCGTTGTCAGCGTCATGCTGAGTGGTGCCGCCGATGAGGATGTCCTCGCCGTCTCCGCCCTTCAGTTCGTCGCCGCCCAGGCCGCCGATGAGGATGTCGTTGCCGGAGCCGCCGGTGAGCGTGTCGAGAGCGGTTCCCCCGAGCAACACATCATTACCGGCGCCGCCGCCGAGCTGGTCCAGGCCGTTCTCACCGCGGAGAATGTCATCGGCGCCTCCGCCGCGCAGCGTGTTGTTGCCGTTGCCGCCGTTGAGGATCAGCGGGATCATCACGTCGTCGGTTGCGATGATGCTGTCGTGGCCGTTCCTGCCGTTGATCGTGATGGAGGTTGTTTCCTCAATGCCGTAGTGGAGCACCAGGCCGTTGAACTCCAGGCCAACCATCTCGACCCCTTCTTCGTTGACAACCTTGTAGAGCCTCACGACATCGTCGCCATTGGTGAGGTCAACGACGGCGCGGCCCTGGTTGTCAAGGAGGGTCGACTTGAGGTAGAAGGTGGCGCCTGCCGAGCGCCGGCTGTCGTTGAAGCCGCTCTGCACCTGCTCGTAGGTCACGTTGCCTTCGACATCAATGACGACGTCAATGGGGCCTTCGGGGTCCTCGCCCCCGGTGGCAGCGCCGTAGCGGGCGGCGAAGGTCGTGCGCTGCTCGAAGGGGTCATTGCTTAAGCCGGCCACGAGAATCTTCTCGTTGTGCAGCGCTACGCCCAGCGCTGTATCCTGATACTGCCCCGACGCGTCGCCGGGCGCCATGTCGGTCTCCACGTGCGCGCCGCCGTTGAATGATGGATCCAGCGCCACGCCATTGAAGCGCGCCAGGACAACGTTGTCCGCGCTGGCGCCGGCGACCACCACCGTTCCGCTGCCCGGGTCATACGCCACGGCGTTGTAGCTCAGCCGGCCGTCGTCGAACTGTGGCAGGTTGTAGGTCTGGGCGTCGATGAGCAGGCCGTCGGCGGAAAACTCGGCGATGGCGCCGCGTGAGCCGAAGAACGGGTCAGGCTCCAGCCGGAGGAATACCGGTTGGGAGGACTGGCCGACGGTGACGATTGTGCCGTCGGGTTTGACGGCGACGTCGTTCAGCACGTCGAACGTCTGCGAACCAAAGTCGAGCACGGCCAAGCCGTTGCCGCCGAAGGCAAAGTCACGGCCGCCGAAGGAGTCGAATCGGGCGATCACGAAATCGTCGCCCAAGGTGCCGGCCGCGATGATGTTCGCCGGGCCCTCGATCGCCGGCTGCAGCCCAATCGCGGAGCCGCGCGAGCCGCTCGCGAAAACCGTGCTGATGCCCGTCCCATCGTTGAAGTTCGGATCGAGCGTGCCCGTCGGCGTCAGCCGCATCACGAACATCGCCTGGTTTTCTGAGAAAAGTGCATGCGTGCCCACAATGGCGATGATGCCGTCGCCATCGACGAGCACATCGCGCCCCTCGTCATCCTGGGTGTCGCTGAAGATGTCGAACGTGCGGAACCCGAATGCATCGTCCACCGCGCCGGTGCTATCAAGCCGGGCGACGGCGACATCCAGGTCGTTGCGCTGCGGGGACCTGGACTGCCCCACGATGATGACCCCGTCGCCGCCGTCGATAGCAACGCCGAACGCCTCATCGTCGCCGGCGGAGCCGATCTCGGCCACGCCGTCACCGGCGAAGGTATTGTCCCACGTGCCGTCGGAATTGTAGCGCGTGGCAACGAAGTCCTGACTTTCGGTGTCGGGAACGAACTTCGAGCCGACGAGGACCACGCGGCCCTGGGAATCGACGGCGGCCGCGGAGATTGCGGACCAGTCCGTGACGGGCCCGGAGGTGAAGCCGCCTTCGTCGCCGTAGGTTGGATCAAGCTGCCCCGGGTCGACGCCAGCCTCCTGGAGCACGGCGTTCAAGGCCGCCGTTTGTGCCGCGGCGCGGGCGGGCGTGATGTCGATGCCGTCGACCGATGCCAGGTCGAAATCGCCCGCCCCGCCGTCGACGGTATCGACGTCGCTGTGCTTTGCGTACAGTGCGTCGTTGCCGCCGCCGCCGAATAGCTTGTCGGAGCCCGTGTTGCCGATCAGTTCATCGCTGCCGTCGTTGCCGGTGATGGAATCATTTCCGCCCCCGCCGGCCAGGAAGTCCTGCACCGTTCCGCCGCTGCCGATCAGTGTGTCATTGCCGGCGGTGCCGAGCACTTCCTCGGCGTCGCAGTCGTCCCCCTCGGCGCCGTTGTTGCCGCCATCGGCGACGTTGTCGTTGAGGCTGACGCGGACGGCGGAGGTGCGCGCGGAGTAGCTGATGGTGTCGAGCCCCCCGTCGCCCGAGAAGTCATCGGCGCCGGCGCCACCCACCATCGTGTCGTTGCCGTTGCCGCCCGAGATGGTGGAGGGGATGCCGCTTCCGATATTGCCGGAGATGAAAATGTAATCGTTCCCACCGCCGGCGTTGACGAAGATCTTGTTGAACTGTCCCGCGCTATTGCCGGAGACGAACGTCGTGCTGACTCCGGTGACGCTCACGCGTCCGTTGGAAAGCCGGTTGACGACGATTTCCTCTGAGCTGGACGAACCGTCGATCCGCAGAACATTTCCCGAGAGGATCGACGCGGTGGTGAGGAACCGGCGGACTTCGAGCGGCTGGAGTTCGAAGATGCCGGCGATATTGGCGCGCATGCGCTTAGTGGATTTCATGTTGTGCCCTTCCTCCGATGACGAGATGACTGTGGCGGGGTTGCCCTTCGGGGCAAGACGTTACAAAAACCGATCTGCAGACGCAAGGAATAACAAGAGAATTTGCGCCCAACCAGATGCGAAGCCACGCCTCACAATAGCGCAGAATTCCCTACAGTGATATGGCTCACCGTCGAGGCAGTCCGGCGAGGTCGCGGGATCAGCCTCAGCGTGTCCTGCGCACCTTCTGATCGGCCGCGGGCTGGACACCGGCGGACTTTAGCTTGACCGGCTGGGCGGCCTTGACCGTCACGGCCGGCGCCGCCTGCACCTTGGTCGCAGATTTGACAGAAGCGGGGACCGCTTGTGACGTGGAGTCGGCGAAAATCCGGGCGGTGCCGAGCAGCATTCCTTCGCCGCCGCCGTTGGGCGTGATCGCTTCCGACGTGAAGCTCACCGTCTCCACTACGCGCTGCCCGCCTTGAAAGACGTCTACGGTCGCGGGCGTCGTCGCGCCTGAGATGTGCTGGGAACCAAAGAAGTAGCCCCCCTCGGGAAAGGTACCAGGCCAATATACGATTTCGATGCCGCCGTTGGGGCCTCCGCGATGGTCGAAACCAGTGCGCCCGCCATTGGGGATCACATTCAGCCCCCCTATCGGGTACACCGTGTTGCGGTCGGCGTCCTGCGCGTTGGGTGCGTGCGGGCTGAGGACCGCGAGGTTCAGGTCGGCGTTGTTGTCCCAGCGGAGCACGAAGTTGAGTGAACCGGGGAGCACTGGAATGAGTTCGGCGTCGGTCGTGGGGTGCGTGCCGCCGCGGATGACCTTGATGCCCTTCTCGTAATCGTAGCCGATCGTCGCGCCGCGCGAGAGGAGATTGGCGATCAATCCTGCTTCCGCGTCGGTCCGCGCCAAGGCCGCGCCGGGGTCGACGAACGCCTCGGCCAGTGATGCCTCAGCGGCGCTGTCGGCGTTTTCGTTGACCTTCAGCTTGCCCGCGCCCGGTCCGCCGAAGCGGATGCGCTTGCGCGCGTCACGGAATTCCGCCCGGCCCGTCAGGCTCACGGCCTGCGCGACGAACGGCCGCTGGTCGTACAGGCTCACCTTCGTTCCGCGAACGGCCAGTGTGCTGCTGGGGCTCGAGATCGTCGACTCGTGCTCGCGCCCCGCCGCCTCGATGTCGTAGCGCGTCCGGCCGTAGCGCATGCCCAGGTTGGTCTTGAATTTCCCGTTGTCATTGACCGCCTGGAGCACCTTGACCGTGCCGAGGCGGTCCAGCGTGATGGTCTGATCCGGTGGGATGGTGAATTGCACGGCGCTGCGCGGGCCGGTGCGGAATTCGGCGTTCTGGTCGAGCACCATCCCGACAGCGGCCTTCTGCCACGGCTGGCCCTCAGCCGTGCGGACCTGCACAACGCCCTCGACGCCCGTCACGGTCGCCTGGAGCGCTTCGGCGCTCTCTGCCGGTTGCGTGGCCGGCTGTGAGGGTGTCGCCGCCGGCTGCGTGGGCTGCAATGCCTGGGCAACAGAACCAGCGGCTGCGATAACAGCTAAGAATATGCCAATGCGGCGTAGCATCTGTCTGCCTCCGACGGTCTTTTTCACGCAGGTCCGTCACTGCGGGGAGGGGCCGGTGAGTGCGTCCACCTGGCCCGGCAGAACCGCCGCCGGGACGTTGGCCGGGTTGCCGCGCTGATAATCTTCGATGCGGCCGATGATCCCGACGAATTCGAACCCGCTGAACGTCTGGTTGGGGCTACTGGGGGGATACACCCCTGCAAACATCAATTCCCGCACCGCGTACCGCGGCGAGACGCCGAAGATGCGGCTCGTCACGCCTCCGCTCAACCCCGTCAGCCGCATGATTGCGACCGCCAGCGTGCCTCGACTGACGGCGACATCCCCCGGATCATCGAAGCCCCTGGGCAGCATGTTGCGCGCGCGCAGCTTCTCGACGCGCGCCTGGTATCCGGCGGCGTCGTCCTCTCCGTCCATGTAGAGCAGCAGCCCATGGAATGAATCGTCGTTGCTCGTGAGGGATTTCTCGGTGAGCCGGTGCCAGAATTCCATCTGCGCATCGACCTCGCTGCCGCCGAACTGCGCTGTGAGCGAGTCGGGGACGGGGGTGGGGGAGGACTGACAACCTGCTCCGAGCAACAGGACGATGAGCGCTGCAATCAAGAGTGACGCGGGGAGTCCAGCGTCAAAACGCATAGGTCACCCCCGTATGAATGAAGTGACGGGGCTCATCAGATTCAAACACGTCGTCATTCGGGAAGAAAAGCCCGTAGCGAATAGAGAGCGTGACGTCGCTGGTGATCTGCCAGTTGAGAAACACGTCCGGCTCCCAGCCCAGATAGCGCTCGCCCTCGGAGCCGGGGATCAGCGGCTCGTCGATGACCGCATCCGAATCCGTGCGGTAGAAGACGAACCAGTCGGCGCCGATCTGGATGCGCGATAAGACCCCGCCGCCGTCGGCGAAGGGAAAGGTGCTGGCCCCGACCCGGAAGCTGGTGAGGTTCGATACCTGCGGCGCGAAAGCGAGCCCGGTGTTGAGCAGTCCGAAGCCGTTGAACGCGTTGTCATCCGTGCCGGGGGTGTTGCCGCCGAATGTGTCAGATGTGCTGAGCACGCGATCGTCGTCGCCAGACGCGACGATGACCTCGCCCGTGAAGCGCGACCGGCGGACGTCGGCAAGCAGGTAATCGACGCGAAGGTTCGCGGCCCAGGCGTCGATGTCCTCCTTCGTCTGCGGAATCGGCTCGATGAAGAGGCTGTCGCCGGAAAAGCTGTTCGACAGGCCGCTGCCGCCCTCATGCACAAGCTCCACGCCATAGAGCCAGCGGTCCCCGAAGGACCCGGCCGAGCCGACGCCGAGGTAATGGCTGTCGTATTCGAATTCGGTCGAAACCGGCCCCTGCACGAGCGGGTCATCATCGTTGTAGTCGCGCTGCACGAGCCCGTAGACGTACGGCCGGTGCCGCCCGATCGCCTTGGAAAGCATCGCTCCGTAAAACCCGCGCCGCGTGTTGTGATCAAAGTTTGGCCGCGAGGCGTCGAAGTCGACCGTCCGCGTGGGCGTGACGCCCGCGATCAGCGACAGACCGATGTCCGTGCGCCACGACAGGTCTACCATCACGCCGTCGATGTCCTGGCTGAGCACGAGCCCGTTCGCCCAGTAGACGAGGTCGCGGCCGCCCTTGAAGACGACGTTGTAGTCGAGCTGCTCGCCCGCATATGCGGCGCGCGAGCGGGCGAGGTCGAAGCGGTAGTATCCGGCGTCGAGGTCCGGATCGATGCGCTCGTCGCCGCGGCCGTCGAAGCTGTCGCCGTCGTTGAAGTCGCGCCACCCGACGCGCCCGCGCAGGAAGAACTCGTGCGCGCCGTCGATGTTCAACCGGAAATACGGGAACAGCTCGTACTGCCGCAGGACGTGGTTTTCATCGACGTTGTCGTCGAGCGAGAGGTATCCGAATGTCACGTAAGCCCCGTAGTCGATATACGTCCGCTGCCCCAGCGGCACGTCGGGGTTGATCTCGAGGATGGTGTCGCGGCGGATCTGCTCGAGTTGGCGCTGAAAGCGCTCCAGGTCCTGCTGCTGCGCATGGGAAATCGACGAGGCAGCGGCGCAGGCACAGAGGGCGAGCACGGCGAGGGCCAGTCGCCGGCGGCAGCAGCAGCGGTGCGTGGTAGCCATTCTTTGGCCGGGCATGCTGCGCGAGCGGACCGGGCTGTGCAAGTTTTTTCGCCAGAAGGAACAGCAGCACCTGCAAGGGCGCAACGGGAACGGGTCAGCCGTTCACGGGCGCGGCGCAGGAGTCGAGGACGCGGTCGATGGTGGCCCACAACCGTTCGACGGCGACGGGCTTGGTCAGGTGATGGAGAAAGCCGGCCTCGAGGCTCTTGCGGGCGTCCTCCGGCATGCCGTAACCGCTCAGCGCGATGGCAGGGAGCTTCGCCGGGCGAGAAGACAACTGGCGCACGAGATCGAGCCCGCTGCCGTCGGGCAGTCCAAGGTCGGAAATCAGCAGATCGAACCGCTCCGTCGCCACCGCGTGTGTCGCTTCGGCGAGCGTTGTGGCAACCGTGACGCTGTACCCGCGGCGGGCGAGCAGTCGGCGCATCATGGCGGCGGTATCGACATGATCCTCTACCAGCAGGATGCGACAGGGCTGGAGCGGGGCCGAGGCCGGGGGACCGGCGGGAGCAACGACAGGCTGAATGGCGACGGCCGACGCGGAAGCGGCCGGTCCTTCGGCTTCAGAACACACTGATGTGACCTCCCCGACGTGACCCGCCCCGGCGCCTCGACGCCGGCCGAGCCAACTAACCCGTTCCACGTACGCCGAAGCGCAACCGCCGGTTCGTGAAAATCGAAAGGTTTGGTGAAATCTGTTTGGCAGTGCATCGTCAGCGCCGGCATCGTGTGATTCGCGGCCCTCGCCGACCGTGCGGGGACGCGGAAAACCGTGTAAAACCTTCCCAATGATTCGGGTCATCGGTCTGGTGTTGCTCGCGAGCAGCGGCGTGCTGGTCGCTATTGGATCCTCGCCAGAAACAACCGCCGCCACCACTTCGCCCGCATCACAGCCCGCGCCGACGCCGGTCCCCTTTCTGACGCCACAAGAGCAAGCCACGACATTCAACCTCCCGCCCGGCTTCCGCGCCGAAGTTGTCGCGAGCGAGCCGATGGTCGAGCACCCCGTGCACGTTGCCTTCGATCCCGATGGCCGGATGTGGGTCGCCGAGATGCGCGCCTACATGCCGGACACCGAAGGCTGGGGCGAGACCAGGCCGATTGGCCGCGTTTCGGTGCTCCAGGACGTCGACGGGGACGGGCGGATGGACCAATCGACCGTCTTTGCTGACGACCTCGTGCTCCCGCGCGCTGTGGGATTCGCGGGCGACGGCGTGCTGATCGCGTCGCCGCCGCACCTGTTCTTCTGCCGCGACACCGACGGCGACGGCAAAGCCGACGCGCGCCAGATGCTCCTCGATGATGCCGGCACCGTCGGCAACCCGGAGAATTCCTTCAACGGACTGCTCTACGGGTTGGACAACTGGATCTACAACGCGAACTACGAGCGGCGCATCCGCTACTCGGGCGAGGGAAAGTTTACATACTCGCCGGTCCCCGACCTCGGCCAGTTCGGCATCGGCCGTGATGATTACGGGCGGTTGTTTTTCAACACCAACAGCGACCACCTGCGCGGGTCGCTCGTTCCGCCGCACTACATGACGCGGAACCCGCACAGCACCGGGACGCTGGCGAACACGCGGATTGCAACGGATCAGGCGGTGTTTCCCGTACACGCGGCGACGATCAACCGCGGCTACCGCCCCGAGTTCATCCACCCTGACGGCCGCCTGAAGGCGTTCACCGCCGCATGCTCGCCGTGGATTTACCGTGGCGATTTGTTCCCCGACGAGTTTTACGGCAACGCGTTCGTCGCCGAGGCCACGTCCAACCTCGTCCGCCGCGCGGTGATCACGGAGAAGGACGCAGGGCTGTCGGCGAGGAACGCTTACGCCGATCGCGAGTTCATCGCGTCGGACTACGAGCGCTTCCGCCCCGTTAACTTCGCGACCGGGCCGGAGGGTGCGCTGTACGTCATCGACATGCACCACGGGCTGATCCAGCACAAGATCTCCATCACCGAGTACGCGCGCGAGAACTACAAGGCGAAGAACCTGCACAAGCACCTGCGCACGGGACGCATCTTCCGCATCGTGCCGGACGACAAGCCGGTTCCGGTCGTGCGGCCGAACCTGAGCGAGGCAACGAGCGAGCAGCTCGTCGCGCACCTCAAACATCCCAACGGCTGGTGGCGCGACACCGCGCAGCGCTTGCTCGTCGAGCGGCAGGACCGCAGCGTCGTTCCGGCGCTACAGGAAATGGCTGCGAAAGCCGATTTGCCCGTTCATCGGCTGCACGCGCTGTGGACACTTGAGGGGATTCAGCTGCGCCCAGAGAACGTGCGAACCGCGCTCGCTGACGCCGACGAGAAGGTCCGCGCCAATGCGATCCGCCTCGCCGAGCTTTTCCTTGACCCGGTCCTCGACCAGCCGCTGCTCAGCGATGTGCTGAAGCTGAAGCATGACACGAGTGCCGACGTTCGGTTGCAGTTCGTGCTGACGATGTCCGGTATGGAGCAGGATTCCGCCGTCGCCGAGGTCCTTCGTGATCATGGCGGAAACTACATGCTCCGGGAGGCGGCGATCAGTGGGCTGGCGAAGCGCGAGATCGACTTTCTCGAGCGGCTGCTGACCGACAGCGCCGGGCAGACGCAGTCGGAGGCGCGGCACGACGTCTTCACCGACGTCGCTCGTGCCGTGACGCGCCGCTACAGCGCAGATGAGATGCTGCGTCTCGTGGAGCTCATCGGTTCACAACCGCTGGAGCGGCAGTGGCAGCAGCTTGCGATGCTCGAAGCCCTGCCGGCGGTGAGGAAGGACGACCTTGGCTCGGAAAAGCCGATCGACGTGCCCGCAAAGCCGGCGGCCATCGACGCGCTCGCGGCGTCGCAGCACAAGCAACTGGCGAGCGGCGCGAAGAAAATCGCCGCCCTGTTCCACTGGCCGGGCAAGCCGGTCCCCCCGCGGCCGAAGCCCGCGCCGCTCACTCTGCGGCAGCAGGAGCTGTTCGAGCTCGGCCGCGAGCAGTACGCGCTCGTCTGCGCGCAGTGCCACCAGCCGGACGGAATGGGCGCCGAGGGCAAGGCGCCGCGCCTGCGCAACAGCCCCTGGGTGCTTGGACCCGACAAGCGACTCATCCGCATCGTGCTTCACGGCATGCGCGGCCCGGTGAAAGTCGGCGACACGATCTGGAACCTGGACATGCCCTCGTGGGCCGCCATGACCGATGAGCAGATCGCCGGCGTGCTGACGTACATCAGGCGCGAATGGGGCCACGAGGCCCCCGCCGTCAGCGAGGCCGACGTGCATTCAATCCGCGACTGGAACCAGGCCCGCAAAGATGGTTGGACCGAAGCGGAACTGTTGCAGATCCGTTGACTCGCATTGCATTTCAATCGCGCGAAACGGACTGATTTTCCTTGACAGAAAGTGAACGCATGGCAGACTATACTCCGTTGGCTGAACCGCCGAAGCTGCGCCTGTTTGATTCATCCATCCTTCATACCCGAACGGCCTCGGCGGACCGGCAACGCGGAGTGAGAGAATCAGGTTGCGAGCGCCCCAGCAGGAGCGAACGCTCGCATTGGTCGGAGATGTTGTTTCGGGTTCCGCTAAGACAACTGGTTGACCGACGCTGCTGAGCGCCTTGCGGTCGCGCACGCTACCTCCCAGAGGTCAGGCGCGTGATGTCGACGGGAGGATCTCCCGGCGCGAGCGGTCTCATAACCTTTTGAGCGTCTGTCAGGCGGATGGATCAAGGTTGAACTGTGCCGCAGCATTGGTTAAATCAGTGAGTTACGCGTCTCGCGCCGTCCCACCTTTCGGCGCGATCGCCCACGACATCCGCCATCGCGCACTTGCCTTCCGACACGCGCGCGACGGCCGCGAGGAGACACCATGGCAGCGAATTTCGCCTGGGGCATCGACGTCGGCAACCGCGCGTTAAAAGCCATTAAGCTCGTCCGCGACGGCGACGGCGTCCGCATTGAGGACTTCGAGGTCATCGAGCACGAGACCGTCCTCTCCCAGGCCGGCGACAACCGTGAAGCGATGATCCAGGCCGCCCTGTCCAACCTGGTGGCCCGCCACGCGTTCAAGGGCGGGGTGTGCGGCGTCGGCGTGAGCGGGCAGTCGAGCTTCGCGCGATTCATCAAGCTCCCGCCGGTCGAGCCAAAGAAGATCCCCGAGATCGTCCGGTTTGAGGCCATCCAGCAGATCCCCTTCCCACTCGATGACGTCGAGTGGAGCTACCAGCTGTTCCAGAGCGAGACGAGCCCCGACGTCGAGGTCGGCATCTTCGCGATGCGCAAAGAGCTCGTGAACCAGCACATCAGCTACTTCATCGACCAGGAGCTGAATGTTCAGGTCGTGCAGATGAACCCCCTGGCCGTCTACAACGCGATGGCGTACGACGGGAAGATCAAGGGGACGACGATGATCGTCGATCTAGGGGCCGAGAACACCGACCTGATCATTGCCGACGAGGACACGATCTGGATGCGCTCGATCCCGATCGGCGGGAATAACTTCACCGAAGCGCTGGTCAAGAGCTTCAAGCTGAATTTCCAGAAGGCAGAGGAGCTGAAGCGCAACGCGGCCAGCAGCAAGTACGCGCGGCAGATCTTTCAGGCGATGCGGCCGATCTTTGCGGACCTGGTGGCAGAGGTACAGCGGTCCATCGGGTTCTACGCATCGGTGCACCGCGACTCGCGGATCAAGAAGATCATCGCGCTGGGCGGGACGTTCAAGCTCCCGGGGCTGCAGAAGTACCTCCAGCAGAACCTGCAGCTTGACGTCGAGCGCCTGGACCGGCTGGCAGCGGCCCCGCCGACCGACGGGAAGCTTGCGGCGGCGTTCAACGAAAACGCGCTGGCGATGGTGGGCGCCTACGGGCTGGCGCTGCAGGCGATGGGCGAGGGCAAGATCAGCAGCTCCCTGCTCCCAGCGCGCATCCGCCGCGAGAAGGCCTGGCAGGAGAAGACCAAGTGGTTCGCCGCCGCCGCGGCGCTGTTCGTCCTGGGGACGGCCATCCCGTACGGGAGCTGGTTCATCCACAAGATGCAGTACGACAACGAAAGCGCCGCCCGCGCGACCATTGCCAGCGTTCAGGCCACCGCCGCTGCGCTCGATACGGAGTGGCAGCAGATTCAGGACTCAGGCACTAATGACCGTCAGCGGATCATGAACATCCGCTCCCTGAGCGAGTATCGGGACCTCTGGCCGCAGCTGCTGGCCGACATCAACTCCGTGATTCCCAAAGGGGACCCCGCCACCCTGAAGCAGGTCCCGCGGAAAGAGCGGGAAGTGGTAAACGTGGAGAACATCATCACCCGGTATGAGCCGAACATCGGGGTGGCCGTTGCCGACCCGGACTTCAAGCGCTTCGCCGGTGTCGCCGGCTCCGGCGCCATGACGGGTAGCTTTGCCGCCCCCACCCCCGCGGCCGGGATGGGCATGGACCCGGGGATGATGGAAGACCCGGCGATGATGATGGAAGACCCGGCGATGATGGGGATGGGGATGGACATGGGGATGTCTCCCCAGCCCGTCGCGCCCGTCCCCGGCGCCGCCCCCGTCGCCGGCGGTGCAAGCACCGGGCACGGGTTCATCATCACGCTCACGGGCACGACGCCGCACGGGGATCCGGCCTCGCTGCTCACCGACACCGTCATCAAAGATCTGGGTGAGCTGTCGCTGGCCAAGCTGCCGAAGGGCAAGAAGTATTACATCGCCAAGGCGGAGATTGTCACGACAGCACCGCTGCGGGCCAACCAGGCGCGGATCACCGAGCTGCAGCGGGTGTTTCAGGCCGCCGAGGAGGCCAGAGGACTCGCTGCTCAACAGCAGCAGCAGCAGCAGCCATACCAGCGGGGACTGTACGATCCGGCGATGCAGCCGGAAATTGACATGGACCCCGCGATGAACGGGATCGGGGGCGTGGGACAGCCCGCGCTGGGCCCCAATGGCCAGCCTCTGGAAGACCCGCGGCCATTCCGGGATCGGCAGTTCCCCAGCGAGGACGTGCGGGACGACTCGGAGTTCTCGATCGTCTTCGCGGTCGTGCTCGACCCGAATGAGGCGCCGCCGGCGGATCCCAATGCCGCGCCGCTCGACCCGGCCGCAGACCCAACGGCTGCCGCAGTGCCGTAACGACCGTCGCGGCCACCGCGCAGGTCGGTGGGAGAGTGCAGCCCCACGCATCGCGTCCGTGGCTGTCAGCGAATAGAGGTATCATGGACCTGATCAAGAAGAACATCGTCAGCGTGATTTGCGGCATCGTGGCGATCATCGCCATCGTCGCCTCATTCTTCCCGCTGGGCAGTTATGTCGAGGATCTGCAGGCGTCGCTTGACAAAAGCAAGGCCGCTTACACCGCCGTCGACACCCTGCGCACCAAGGAGCGCAACCTCCCCATCCTGAAGCTGGAAGAGACCACTCCCCAGCCGCTGGGCATGTTCCCCAGCAAGGACGTGATCGAGAAGGCTGCCAAGGTCGTGAAGGAAGTTGAGATGCAGAGTGTGCGGATGCGCAACGCCGCCGTCGCGATGAACAAGCGCGACGTCCTAGTCAAGGGGGTGCTGCCCAACCCCGCCCCGCCTTACGACATCCGCTTCCGCGAGCGCTACGTCCCGCTCGTCAAGCCCCCCATGGTTGGGACGCAGGTGACGGGCGAGCCGCCCCGGCTGCTGAAAGAGTTCGGGGGCGGCGTGCTCCCGCAGCCGGCGATGATCGACGCCGAAAAGCTCCGCCGCAGCAACGAGATCATGAACACCAAGGTCATGAAAGACCAGCGCGGGCAGGTGATCAACCAGCCGGAGATCACCCAGCTGCTCGCGGAGGCCGCGACCCAAGTGCCGCAGCAGATGCGCCAAGCGGTTGCGGAAAAGAGCCTGTTTTACGTCGAGGTGACGGCGCAGAACGGGGGCCCGACGCTCGACATGGCGCCGCTCATCGACACCGGCGGCCGACCCCCGCCAGCGGCCATCTGGTGGGCGCAGGTCATGCTCTGGATCCAGACCGACGTGCTGGCGGCGATCAAGGAAGTGAATACGACCAAGCTGGAAAGTGGTCAGCCGCCCAAGAACCTGATCGAGGCGCCGGTGAAGCGGTTGGCGCGGATTCAGATCCCGCACGAGAACATGTTCGTGACGGCCGCGGGTCAGGCGCCGCCGGCGGGCGACCCCGCCGCCGCCGCCGACGCCGCTCTGCCCAAGGTCGTGCAGGCATCCCCGACCGGACGCGTCTCCAACGGAATGTACGACGTCGTGCACTTCCAGATTCACGCCGACATCGAAGTGGAGAAGATCCCCCTGGTGATCCGCACGATCGCGCACAACCGGCTGATGAGCGTGTACCACGTCGAGGCCAAGGCCGTCGACGCGACGGCGGCGCAGCTGAACGGGTACTACTACGGAGACAAGCCGGTGGCGCAGGTGACGATGTACTGCGAGGCATTGCTGCTGCGGCACTGGACCGTGCCGCTGATGCCCCAGCCGATCAAGCTGCAGCTGCAGATTCCCGATCCGGCGGCGCCCGGCGCGGCGCCGGCGGAACCGGCGCCCACGGCGCTGGCCCAGTGACCGGCCGCCGCCGGTAATGCGGAGCGGAAAACGGTCGCGCTGTTGAGCGGCCGCAACCAAAGCGGAGAGAGCGACGACCGCAAGACGAGCAGGACCTTCAACCAACGGGTTCGCACCATGCAGAAAGTACTGGATCTCCTCGAGAAACACGTGCAGTGGGTGGCGCTCGGACTGGGCGCCGTGTGGCTGCTGCTCATGACGTGGTCCTATGTCATCACCCCGCCGGCCGAGGTGGAGATCGGCAACAGGACGCTGACGGCGGGCAATGTCGATGAGTACACCGTCGAGAACGCCGTGCGCCCGCTGGAAGAGGCGATGAAGCCCAAAGAAGCGCCGCCGATGGTCGTCGACAACTTCGCCGAACGCTGGCTGGCGCGTATGAGCTGGGAAAACGTCGAGCCGATCCGGACGGCGGGACTGATCAGCAGCCATGGAGCGATTCCCGATAAGCTGCTCGAGCGTTCGCCGACGCCCGGCATGAGGATCGCGGAGGGGGGCGGGCAACCGCAAGGCGCCCAGGGGGCGCAACCCGTCGAGAAGGTAGCGACCCTCCCAACGCCGGCCCCCACGCCTGTGGCTTCCGACTGGCGCTTCGGGCGCTCGACGATCCTCAAGCCCCCGCCAATCGTGCCCGTTGGCCAGCCGCAGCCGCCGACCCCGCCTGTCCCCGAGGAAGTGGACAAGGACTGGATCACGCAATCGTTCAAGGTGAGCCTGCCCGCGATCGCTGAGCTGTTCAAGAAGCACCAGGTGCCACCCGCGCCGATCGGCATGACGGCGTTCCTCAAGGTCGAGATGGTCCGGCAGGAACTGCTCCCCGATGGCCAATGGGGCCAGGAGACAACGCTCCAGCCGCTCCCGCCGTTCGATCCCAACGCCATCCGCCCCCCGTGGCCCGCCAACGGAAACATCCACCAGGAAAACGCCTATCTCAACTGGGCGGTGCAGAATACCGGAGACATCATCCAGCCGGCTTTCTATCAGACGGTGGAGGGCAAGGGTGACATCTGGGAGCGCCCGGGCGAGCCCGCGCCACTCCCCGGTGGCGGCGCGTTTAACCCGGCGCAGTTCGCCGAAGGGCCGATTCCCCCGAACATTACGCCGGAGCAGCGGAAACAGATCATGGACTACCGGCGCCAGCAGGCGCTGCTGCGTCGTCAACAGCAGCAGCAGAACCGTCAGCCGCGCACGCCACGCGGGGGCCGCGGCGCGCCGGAAGACCCCGGCATGATGATGGAGGGGGACTTCGCGCCTATCGATTCGGATCGTCCCAAGTTCCTCCAGGTCCGCCCATACCCCCCGCGCCGTGGCTATCCGCCGGACATGTACGACCCGGCCATGATGGAAGATCCGGCCATGATGATGGAAGACGAGTTCATGATGGAGGGGATGCAGCCGCAGCAGCAGCAGATCATGGGCGTTGGCGTGCCGGATGTGGACTACCCCGCGGGGCTGTTCGACCCGGCGACGTGGCACCTCCCCGCGCCCACAGCGCCCGGCGCGCCGCCGCCCGTGAATCCTCGCCCGTCCGAGGTTTCGATCTGGGCACACGACGACACGGTCCAGCCGGGCAAGACGTATCGCTATAAGGCGCGATACATGATCAAAAACCCGCTGTACCAGCAGCCCGCCGTGGCGAAGGACGCCGCCGACGCCAAGGTCTTCGCGATTGAGAGCGAGTTCAGCCAGTGGGGCCCGGCCATCGAGGTTCCGCCGCTCACGAACTTCTTCATCGCCAATGTTCACCAGGGGCGAATCCGCTTCGATGTGTATCGCTGGGACAAGGGCCAGCAGCACCACACGACGGTGACGGTCGGGCCGGGTGACGTGATCGCCGCCGACGCCGGCGGCGTGGATTTCCGGACGGGTCACACCGTTGTCGACGTCCGCACGGATCTGAAGAGCCGTGATCCGGTGGTCTTCCTGGCCAACGCCGGGGGCCGGGCTGTGGTCCGCACGGCACGGGGCGACCGGGAGCACCCGGTCAACAAGAAGCTCAAGGAAGTGGTCGACGCCGCCAAAGCCGCGGCAGCTCAACAAGCCGCCGCGGCCGGGGGGCTCCCCGTCCGTTAGAAAGCGACCCGCTGCGCGGGAAGATTCAAACAGCAAGTTCCAAATCCCAAAGAAGCGGCAAGCGGAAAACGGGAAAAGCTCCAAACACCCGAGTTTGGAGCTTTCTCTTTTTATCTGGAGCATATTTGGAACTTGGATCCTGGTTCTTGGAACTTCCTGTGCAAAGGGCTAGCATTCGCCGGCCATGAATCCCGCGAACACCCAGAGCACGCAGATCGATTCGGCCCAGAACGTGGTGATCCGGATCCGGCGGCAGGACGGACCGGGTCAGCCCCAGCGCTGGGAAGAATTTGCCGTCCCCCACCGCCCGAACCTCAACGTCATCGCCTGCCTCCAGTACATCGCCGCTCATCCGGTCACGAGAGACGGCACGCCCACGACCACGCCGGTCTGGGACAGCGGCTGCCTCGAAGAAGTGTGCGGCGCGTGCACGATGCTGATCAACGGCAAGACGCGGCAGAGCTGCTCGGCGTTGGTCGACAAGCTCGAGCAGCCGATCACGCTCGAGCCGATGAGCAAGTTCCCCCTGGTTCGCGACCTGTTCGTCGACCGCCAGCGGCTGTTCGATGACCTGAAGCGCGTGAAGGCGTGGGTCCCGATCGACGGCACGTACGACCTCGGCTCCGGCCCGCCTATTTCGCAGGAGTTGCAGGAGGAGCGATACCCGCTCAGCCGCTGCATCAGCTGCGGCTGCTGCCTCGAGGCCTGCCCGCAGTACACCCCGACGAACCACTTCGTCGGCGCCGCCGTCATCAGCCAGGCGCAGCTGTTCAACACCCACCCGATCGGCAAGGCCTTGAAGTCGGAGCGCCTTGACACCCTGATGGAGCCCGGTGGCGTCGCCGACTGCGGCAAGGCGGGCAACTGCGTCGAGGTCTGCCCAAAGGACATCCCCCTGCTCGAATCGATTGCGGCCGTCCAGCGCCAGGCCACGGTGTATTCGGTCAAGCGGTTTTTCACGAAGTGATGTGCAGCGGCGAGAGCGGGATGAAGATTAAGATTAGGAGCAAGATTAGGAGGACAAGGAGGCGCAGGACGCGATCATAATCCTGATCGTAATCTTTAATTCCTATCCTTGCTTCCTCGTTACCATCCCATGCACCAACCCGATCCCAAGAAAATCGTCCTCGCCTACTCCGGCGGGCTGGATACATCGGTCATCCTTCCATGGTTGAAGGAGCGCTACCCCGGCGTGAAGCTCGTGGCTTTCGCCGCCGAGCTGGGGCAGGGCGACGAGCTGAAAGGCATCCAGGACAAGGCGTACAAGAGCGGCGCGGACGAGGTCGTCGTGATGGACCTGCGCGAGGAGTTCGCGCGCGACTACTGCTTCCCGATGCTCCGCGCCCACGCGATCTACGAGCAGGATTATCTGCTGGGCACCAGTATCGCGCGGCCGCTCATCGCCGCCAAGCAGGTAGAAGTTGCGCACCAGACCGGCGCGGATGCGGTGGGCCATGGCGCCACGGGCAAGGGCAACGATCAGGTTCGCTTCGAGCTGACGTACATGGCGCTCGACCCGAACCTGAAGATCATTGCACCGTGGAAGGATATTCAATTTCAGCTGCGCGACCGCGAAAGCGCCGTCGATTACGCGCAGAAGCACGGCATCGCCATCCCCGTGTCGAAGAAGAAGATCTACAGCCAGGATCGCAACCTCTGGCACATCAGCCACGAGGGGGCGGAGATCGAGCACCCCCACGCGGAGCCGAATTGGGAGGCGTGCTTGACGATGGTCGTCCCGCCGGAGAAGGCTCCGAACGACGCGGAGATCGTTTCAGTTGACTTCGAGCGCGGCAACCCGATTGCAGTAAACGGAAAAAAGCTCGCCCCGCACGAAGTCATTGCGGAGCTGAACCAGATCGGCGGTCGCCACGGCGTGGGCATCACC
Source organism: Tepidisphaeraceae bacterium (assembly GCA_035936155.1). Classification (GTDB taxonomy): domain Bacteria; phylum Planctomycetota; class Phycisphaerae; order Tepidisphaerales; family Tepidisphaeraceae; genus DASYWJ01. Next base: position 102,310 of record DASYWJ010000034.1, read on the forward strand.
GTGCTGGCGGAGAACCGCCTCGTGGGGATGAAATCGCGCGGGGTGTACGAGACGCCCGGCGGGACAATACTCTACGAGGCCCACAAGGCGCTCGAGCAGATCTGCATCGAGCGCGACACGCACCACTTCAAGCAGCAGATCGGCCTGCGCTACGCGGAGCTGGTCTACAACGGCCAGTGGTTCCACCCGCTGCGCGAGGCGCTGCAGACGTTCATCGACCATACGAACGCGACGGTCACCGGCAACGCGAGGGTCCGGCTGTTCAAGGGCCGCGCGATGCAGATCGGCGCGAAGAGCCCGCACACGCTGTACGACCCGCAGCTGGCCAGCTTCAGCATGGAAGGCTACGACGTGACGGCCGCGCGCGGATTCATCGACCTGTTCGGGTTGCCGATGAAGGTCGCCAGCCAGGCAAAGAAGTGGTGAACGACGGCGACGAGGGCGGATCGGAGGCGACGATCCACGCGCTGTTCGCGTCCGACCTCGCGCAGGACGTGCGCAGCGAGTTCAATGCGCGCCGCGACGAGGGGCTGAGCGCCGCCGACGCAACCGGCGCAGTCGTCGCCCACTTCCGCCACCTGCTGGAGCGCGCGGAGGAAGGTCCGGTCGTCATCATCGCCATCGCGGTGCTGCAACTGCTCGAACGCGCCCCGACGGCGACCTTTCTCGACGCCGCGCTCGAGCTCCTGCGCGATGGACACGGATTCGCCACACGTGCAGGAGAGGACCTCTCGTTTCGCCGTAATCGCGAGCGCTTGCGTGAACAACTGATCGAGATGCTGGAATCCGCGACGATCCTTCCCGAAGAGCCGGGAATGTCGTGATATTCACCAACACATAGCCCCGGGCATACCCGGGGCTATGTGTTGGAGTCATTGTTTTCACGCGATATAGACGCGGATTCCCTTTATACTCGTCGCCGCCGGGGCCTTCCGTACAATTCACCGCGTACGATGGCCTTCACCTCACGCATGCAGCGTGGACGAGGTAGTGATGACCGCCGCTTGGCTGCTCAGCTGGTGGAACCTGATCTTCATCGTGCCCTTCGGGCTCGCGATGGTGTATCTGGGTCTGTACACCATGACCGGCCTGGGCGGCGACAACGACGCCGATGCCGATGCCGATGCGGATGCGGAGGCGCATGGCGATCTCGGCCATGATACCGATGCCGATGGGGATCATGGCGTGCACTCCGCGGAGATGCACCACGGTCATGCCGCAGCGCATGGCCATGAGCACGAGCAGGGACATGCCTCTGCCGCACAGCGCGAGCCGTCGATGCACGAGACGCTGCTGAACCTGGTGGGCGTCGGCCGGGCGCCGCTCGGAATTGTCCTGATGATTCTCCTGATGAGCTGGGGGTTCATCGGGTTCAGCATCAACCAGATCGTTCGTCCGATCGTGCCGGCGGACTGGATGGTGGCGCTGGCGTCGCTGCCACTGGCGGCATTTGGCAGCGTGGCCGTCACGGGGGGCATCGCGCGGCTCGTCGCCCGGCTGCTCCCGACCACCACGACAACCGCTCATCGCCGCCGCGAGCTGTGCGGCTGCGTTGGTGAAGCGATGTACGAGATCACCAGCAACTTCGGGATGGTCGCCGTCCGCGATCGCGACGGCAATCACTACCAGCTGCCCTGCCGCGTTTCCGCCGACCGCGGGCCCATCGCCAAGGGGGAGCCGGTGTTGCTCGTCCGCTACGACCCGGCGACGAAGATGTATGATGTCATCGCCGACGAACTCGGGCGCGCGGCGCGGGCCCTGAACCAGCCCGCGCCGGACGCGGCGGCGGTGGAGCGAACCATGGATTCAGCTCAGGAAAGGGACCGGGTGTCACAATGATCTTCGTGCTGTTCCTCATCGGTCTTGCGTTGGCCGTCGGACCGTACTTCCTTCCGCTCCTCGGGGTGGAGTTGGGGTTCGTGTCGCAGGTGCTGATCTCCGGCGCGGGGCTCGTCGTGCTCGCGCTGGTGGCGCTGATCGCCGCCGTCAACCGGCTGTGGCGCAAGGCGTCGGCCAACATGGCGTTCGTACTCACCGGCGGAAAACAGGCGCGGGTGATCGTGGACGGCGGCGCGTTCGTCATCCCCGTAGTGCACCACGTGACGCCGGTTTCGCTGGAGACGATGCGCCTCAACGTCGAGCGCCGCGGCACCCACGCGCTGATCACCAAGGACAACCTGCGCGTCGACCTCTCGGCCGAGTTCTACATCAAGGTGCAGGCCAACCAGGAGGACATCCTCCAGGCCGCTCGCTCGCTGGGCGGGCGCAGCGTCGAGCCGGGCGCAGTCAGCGAGCTGGTTCAGGAGAAGCTGGTGAGCGCCCTGCGCACCGTCGCGGCGACAAAGGACCTCGTCGAGCTGCACGCCAAGCGCGATGAGTTCGCCAGCGCCGTGCAGCAGATCGTCACCCACGACCTGGCCAGCAACGGCTTGACGCTGGAATCGGTCACGATCTCCGCCCTCGACCAGACCGATCCCACGCAGCTCCAGGAGCGCAACGTCTTCGACGCCCAGGGGCTGCGGAAAATCGCCGAGATCACCATGAAGGCGAAGGTGGAGCGCAACGAGATCGAGCAGGAGAGCTCGCGGATGGTCGTGCAGAAGAACGTCTCCACCCGCAAGCACGTGCTGGACCTGGAGCGCGAGCAGGCGGAGTTCGAGGCCGAGCAGCGCTCGAAAGTGGCCAATGTGCGAGCTCAGCGCGAGCGCGAGATCGCGGAGTTCAAGCTGGCGCAGGACGAGGCCATCAGCCGGCGCGACATCGAGAAGATGAAGCAGATCGAGACCGCCGAGGTCGAGCGGACGCTGGCGGTGGAGCAGGCGCAGGTGTCGAAGCAGGTGGCGCTGATCGCGACCATGAAGGAGCAGGAAACGGCGGAGATCCTCAAGAAGCAGGCGGTGGAAGTGGCCGAGCGGGCGAAGGAAGTGGCCATCGCGCAGAAGGAGCGCGAGCGCGCGGCAGCCCAGGCGCAGGCCCTGTCGGCCGAGGCGGAGCGCGAAAAGGCCAAGCAGCAGGTTACGACGGTCACGGTCACGAGCGAGGCCGATCGCGAGGCCGCGAAGAAGCTGATCGCTGCCCAGCAGCAGGTCAAGGAAAAGCAGATTCGCGACCAGACGGAGGCCGACGTGCTCGCGTACATGGCGGTGAAGCAGGCAGAAGCCGAACGCCAGGCTGCCGAGATGCAGTACGAAGCCCGGCTGCGCCTGGCCGAGGCCGACGCGGCGTCGCAATCGAAGAAGGCCGAGGGCGAACGCGCGATCAAGATGGTCGACGTGAACGTCGAGCGCGAGCGCGTCAACGTCGAGCAGGCCCGCGTGGAAGTCGAGCGCGTCAGCCTGAGCAACAAGAGCGAGTTCGAGGAGGCCGCGCTGAAGTTCGAGCTGGACAAGCTCCGCATCGAGGCCGACAAGCAGGTACGCATCGCCGCCGCACAGGCGCTGGGCAACATGCTCTCCAAGGCCAACATGCAGATTTTCGGCGATCCAACGACGATGAGCCGCATGAGCGAGCAGTTCATGCGCGCCGCCAGCCTGGGCACCGCCGCGGATGGTTTGATGCGTTCGCTCCCGCCGGACGCGCAAAACATGCTCGAGCGCGTCGCATCGAGCGTGGGGGTGGCGCTGAAGCCCTCCGACGTGCCGCACGATGGCGCCAACGGCAACGGCGCCTCCGATCCACCCGCAGCCTCGCCCGAGCGCAGCGACGACATCGAGCCGACGCCTGAAAGCAAGTCGGTGAAGCGCGTCTCGCGCGAGGACCGCTCAAACTGACCGACCCTCTTGTCCCCTCCCCCTGTGCCCAGGGGGAGGGGGAAAGGCTAAGACGTGTCCATCCGCGACGATCTGAACTACGGACTCGCCGCCTTTGGCATCCAGATCCCGGAGCGCCTCGATCTCGATGCGAGGCTGACAAGGCTCACCGAGAAGCCGGCACAAAACACCGTCGCCCTCGTAACCGGCGCTGCGGTGCTTTTCTACATCGCCGAGCGCGACCACAACCCGAAAGTCCGTGACCTCTACGATGCGCTCGTCTACTGCACGACCAACATCTCGGTCGGCTATTGCGACATCTTCGCGCAGACGCCTGTTGGAAAGCTGATCGGCAGCATGCTGATGACCATCGGCCCGTCGATGGCCGCGAAGACCCTCGATGGGCCAAAGCAACCCGAGGCCGACGAAACGCAGCGGCAAATCCTCGCCACCCTGCAGGAGATCGCCGCAAAGCTCGACGCGCCTGCCGTGGGCGAATAGTCGCTCGCCGAGCGTCAATCAACGTGATATGACCGACGACACGCGCCCCGATCGCACGCCGCTGGTTCCCCCCGGGGGCATCGACCATCATTCTGCCGACATGACCGCGACGTTCGCCGCCGACGTCACACTCAAACAAGCGCAGGCGGCGCTGGGCCAGCGCGAGCACTGGCTTCCGATCGACGGCGACGAAGACCTGCCGCTCGGTCAGCTGATCGAGCAAAACTCGACGGGGCCGCTGCGGCTGGGTTACGGCGCGTGGCGCGACCTGCTGCTGGGGGTGCAGTTTCAGGACGGCCACGGCAAGCTCATTACCGCCGGCGGTGCGACGGTAAAGAACGTCGCCGGCTACGACCTGACGAAATTCATGGTCGGTCAGCGCGGCGTTTTCGGACAAATCGTGACGCTGACGACGCGGACATACCGCCGCCCTGCCGTGGCCCTGCTCGCCCGCTTCCCCGCGCGGCAATCGATCATCAACGCCCTGCTCCCGACCGACCATCGCCCGCAGTGGGCGCTGCTCACCAGGGAGGCGCTGAACTGCGGATACCTCGGTGACGAGCAGTTCGGCGCGTTTCAGGAATCGGGACTGCGGCAGGCCGGCGCGCTGCACGTCGCCCGCCGCACGCTTCGCGATGACATCGAGCACCGCGCCGGGCTGTGGTGCTGCTACAACGATCTGGCCCTTCGGACATCGGTTCCCCCGGCGCGCATTGCGGAGTTCGTATCGCTCGCGAAGCTCAGCGCCTGGGTCGCCGACGCCGCGTTCGGAATCGTGATCTCCTCGCCCACGTCGGAAACCAGCATCGAAGCGGTGAATCGCGCGGCGATAAGAGTCGGCGGGACGCTGACGATCACGTACCCACGTCAATCCCGCTTCGAGGTGTCGACAACCGACACCGAACGGGGAATGATTGAACGTCTGAAGGACGCGTTCGACCCGGAGAACCGTCTGACCCCTTTGCCCTGGCGGAGTTGAAATTTTTCGTGAGTAGCAGCGCCCCATCGCTCTCCGGATTAGAACCCGCGCTCGCGCTCGATCCGCGCACCTACCAGCGCGCGCTCTCGTGCGTGCACTGCGGCCTCTGTCTCCCCGCCTGCCCCACGTACACGGAAACCGGCCACGAAGCCGACAGCCCGCGCGGCCGCATCCAACTGATGCGCGGGCTTGCCGACGGGCGCATCGAAGCCACGCCGACCGTTAAACACCACCTGGACCTGTGCCTCGACTGCCGTGCCTGTGAGACCGCCTGCCCCAGCGGCGTCGTGTATCACGAATTGATCGAGGAGACGCGGGCGCGATTTGCTGAGGAGGAGCGGCTCACGCTGCAGGGGCGGTTGATGCGGTGGATCTTCTTCAACGTTTTCGTCCATCCGACGCGGCTGAAGCTCGCGCTCTTGCCGGCACGCGTGATGCAGAAGATCGGCGTGTATGGTTTCCTGCGAAAGGTCGGCCTGTTCAAGCTCCTGCCGTCGCAGCTCCGCAAGATGGAGCAGATGCTCCCCGGCGAAGGCAAGCTCTGGCCGAGGGCCTTGCCGGAGCGCACGCATAGCGCGGGACCCGCTTGCGGCGCCGCGCACCAACGCGTGTCGATCCGCGACGCCGCAAGCGCCCCCCATGCCACTGAGATCAAGACCGTCGGCTTCTTCGCCGGCTGCATCGGCAGCGTGATGTTCGAGAAAGTGAACCGCCAGGCGGTCGAGCTGCTCGTGGCGTCCGACGTCGACGTGCTCGCCCCGCATGATCAGACCTGCTGCGGCGCAATCCACCACCACAACGGCGCCCACCGCCCCGCCGAGGAGATGGCCCGGCGCAACATCGACACCTTCCTCCCCGAAGGAAGGCCGGGAGTGGACGCCATCGCCACGAATATCGCCGGCTGCGGCGCGATGCTGCGCGAGTATGACTTGCTCCTACGCGATGATCCCGCCTACGCCGAGCGCGCGAAGGAATTCACGCGCCGTGTCCGCGACATCAGCGAAGTCCTCGTCGACGTGAAGCTGCCGGAGATGAAGCACGCTATTAACGCGACCGTCACGTACCACGACGCCTGTCATCTCGCGCACGCACAGAAGGTCGTGACGCAACCGCGCGCGCTGCTCGCCAGGGTGCCGGGATTAAAACTCGTCCCGCTTCCCGAGAGCGACATGTGCTGCGGCGCCGCAGGCACGTACAACCTCCAGCACCCGCAGATGGCGAGCCAGCTCGCCGAGCGCAAGCTGAACAACATCGCCACCACCGGCGCGAGCGTCTGCGTCACCGGCAACGTCGGCTGCGCAATGCAGATCCAGAGCGAAGGGCACGCCCGCGGGCGACACCTTAAGGTCCTCCATCCCGTCGAACTCCTTCACGCCGCGGCATTCGGCTCTTCGGATTGCGGCAGGAACACCTTTCTGGGCTCATCCTGAATCTCAGGGATGACTTCCAGGCGCTACTTTGCTCGACGGAATCTAACCGACCCGCTCGAGAGGTCCGATGATTCCACCTTCAACCGCTCGCCGACTGCGATCCAGCCATCGACGGCGGCTCGTTCCACCGCAAACGGGAACCGCACCTCCACGCTCGTATTCGCAACCAGCACCCACTCGCCCCGGTCTTCCATGAGCGAAGCGGCGACGTCCAGGTGAACGGTGTCGCCCACCTGCACGTCGTATATGACAAACTCCTCGCCTACCGCCGGCTTTATGCCTGCCACCTTCAGGTCCTTGAAGTCCGTCTGCGCGGCGATCGTGCCGGTCTGGTCGCCGGCGACAATGCGCTTGCCATCGAGGAAGCGGGTCGATCGCCCGTACTCAAACCCGAACACAAGCGGCGCGGTCGATGTGAAGGTGTTGTCTTCCTTCATTGCCTCCGCGCGGCCGCGGCCGAGGGTCAGGGCCGCGTCCCGAACCGTCACGTCGCCGTTCGTGCCGATGTTCGCAATGCGGTACAGCGAGCCGTGCGAATAGGCGGGGTTACTGATACGGACGGCGGAGCCGATGGCGGACAGGGGCAGCGTCGGCGTCACTTGAAAAGCTCCGGCGTCATCGTCGATGGCACCAATCCTGCTCGTGTGCTGGTTGGACGCGAATTCGAGCACAAAGCCGTCCACCGCCAGTTTCGTCCCGCCATGGAGCATGAGAGCGGCGACATCGCCGCTGCGGCGGCGGACCACGGCAACGCCGGCATCGAGACCGGGGAGGTTCGTCGGATCGATGGGCGCGCCGCGGGCGTCAAGGATCAGGTCCTCGCGGTTGTCCGCGCGCGCCTTGATGGCGGCAATCCGCTTGCCCTGCCACACCGGTTCGGCCGTCACCGCGGGAGCATCGGCCGCGAACGGCTCGAGCACCGCCGCGTAGCGCGAGCGGATCGGCTCCTTCGATTGCGGCTCACCGTGTCGCGCAATGATGAAATTCATCCGCTCCGTTCCCGTCAGGGTGGGTCCAAGCGCCGCGATCACCTGCTGCGGGAGTTGGGGGAGCATTGTCAGTCGCAGCCCGAACCGATCACCCCTCTCATGCCACCGCCAAGTCGCCGACCACGGGTCGCCCCCGGTGGCACTTTTCACATCGTGGAGAAAGGCGTAGCCGTTACCCGGCGGCGGATACCACCCACGCTCGTCGGTCACTTCATCTTGTACGCCCGGCATTGCTGCGATCATGCCGTTGACGGTCAGCCGCTCGCCCCAGGAGTGACCTTTCTTGTTGAACGACGCGCCGCGCCACTTCGGGTCGAGGGCGGCGAGCGTCCAGACGCCGTCCTGCGGCTGCGGCTCGACGCCATCCATAGTGAACGTGCCGTGCTCGCCGGGCGGGTTCGCGTGCATCGAGTAGTCGTGGAGGCGGCCGCCGTCGATGTCGAACAGGTCGACGAAGTACGACTGCGTCGGCCAGAGGTCGATTTGCACGATCATGCGCCGCAAATCGCGGACGCCGTCGGCCGGGGGGTGCATGCCGTTCATCGACGCTTCGGCCAGTGCGACGCCGGGGAACTCGTGAAACCGCTCGACCGTTCCGCCGGGGCCGATGCGAAACAGGCGATCGGGATTCGTCTCGTCCTGATTGATCACGACGGTGTTGTGCGCGATCCCGCGGCCTGCCCAGCCGAGGTGAACGTGGTTGCCGAAGATGCCGTAGCCGATGTCGCCAGAGAGCGCCCGGCGGTTGGCGAAAAGCAGGAGGCCGAGCAGATCGTCATGCCCGTGCGGCATGGTCGGCCCAACGCGCATCACCGCGCCACGGCGGTGCTCGTCTTCACCGTCGGTCGACAACGAACGCGTTCCACGTCCCGCGGAGCCAGAACCGCCGCCCGTTGACCACGACGCCGTCGCCCGTGTCGTGGTAAGGCGCCTCGGGGTCGTTGAGGTCGAACTTCGTCTGGCAGTGTGGGCAGACCAGCACGAGCGGCCGATCGAGGTCCGCCACCGCGTTGCCGAAGCGGCCCCACGACTTGCCGCAATCGGTATTCGGGCACCCCGCCGAGCCGTACGAAAACGTCGCCCCGGGTTTCGGCAGGACGTTGCGGATCCATTCATCCGATCGCGCAAGCCATTCGTCCGCGATGTTCAGGGCGCGCTCGCGATACGCCTTCGCCCACGGTTCCGTCGACGCCCGCTCCCGCGCGCGGAGGGATGTCGGCCTGCTCGACGAACAGCCCGATCAGCGGCGTCGGCGCCGGCGGCGCATCGGCGGCGCGTGTCACGGCGGACGACAGCAACAACACGATCAGGAGGGAAACGATGAGCAGGCAACGGCACGACATCGATCAGATGACCTCGACCTTCAGCGCCTGGTTGACGTCCGCGGTGAACCGGCGGCAGGCTTCGGCTACGGGAATCCTGCCGAGCCATGCGTCATCGAAATGATCTGCGGCCTGGCCGAACTCGGCGAACTGGGCAGGATATGGCGCGATGCGGCCATACCCGATTGCATCGAGGAAGTAGTGGTCATGTTTGGGGGTCGCGGGATTGGTCGGATTGAGCACCTCGGCCTCGGCGCTTTTGCGGTGGACGGGCAGCGCATTTCCGCCGGCGAGATTGATCGCGGCGCCCGCGGGGCCGGCGATGTACTTCAGGAACTGCCAGCACTCCTCCGGATGCTTCGTCGACTTCAAGATGCAGTTGCCGCCCCAGATGAATGTCGTCGCCAGTTCTTTGCCGCGCGGCATGGGCGCGCAGTCCCAGCGAAATGGCAGCCCCTTGCGGTTCACGCTGGCCATGAACTTCTTGTAGACGTAGCGGCTCTCAGCGATCAGCCCGAGGCGGCGCGTTGCGAACAGGTCCTGTCCATTCTGGCCGAGGTTCTCGCCGGGGATCGGGGAGACGTGGTGCTTCAGGGACAGGTCAGCGAAGAACTGCATTCCTCCAATCGACGCCGGCGTATCCATCAGGCAGCGGGACATGTTCGGCGTAAAGATGTCGCCGCCGTTCATCCAGACCCACGCAGGCCATCGATTGTACGCGGGGCGGAACTGCTCGCCTCCCGTGCCGGTGAAGTTCATCAGCGCGAAGTAATCGATGTCGCCGTCCTGGTCCGTGTCGCGTGTGAGCCGATGGCAGGTCTCGAGGAACTCGTCCCACGTCCAGCCCTCGCGCGGGTAGGGGATTTTGTAGTCGTCGAAGCGGTCCTGGTTGTAGAGCATCACGATCGGCGAGAGGTCGCTGGGCAGGCCCAGGAGCGCGCGATTGTAGCGCATGCCGTTGACGACGGGCGCGTAGAGCTCGCTGAGAAACTCGCCGCCGTCGGCGCGGAGGAATGGATCGAGCGAAAGGCACACATCCTTTGTCGCATAGAGCGGGAAATTCGCCTGCGTAACGTGAAAAACGTCTGGCGGGATTCCCCCCGCGATCATCGTCAGGAGTTTGGTCTCGTACCCCGCGTCACCGAGGCTCGTGATCTGGCGGATGCGGATGTTCGGGTGGGTTGCTTCGAAGCCGGCGATCAGCTTCTTGTAGAGGGCGAGGAATTCGGGGGTCGCGTAGTTGAGGAAGGTGAGGGTGATTTTGCCGGGTTCGTCGGCGGGCGTGGCGTCGCAGCCGATGGCGGCGGCGGAGATCGTCGCGGCGGCGCCTTGGAGGAAGGTTCGACGGGTGAGAGCAGCGCGCATCGTCGTTTGAACCTGGCACGATGAGGCGATGCGGGGGTGACTGGTTGGGGACACAACCACTCCGACTCCGTCACGCCCTGATGTTGTCACCCCAGCACCACGAAGCTTCGCTACCGCCCGCTGCCGGCCTTCTCGCGGACCGGCTGGGTGAGGAAGAAGCGGCCGATGCAGGCTTCGAACTCCTCGCCCTCGTCGGTACGCATTGTGTAGCTGCCTTCCATCGTCCCCCAGGGCGTCTTCAGCGGACAGAAACTTTGGTATTTGAACGCCTCGCCCGGCTCCAGGCGCGGAGTCTGGCCGACGACCCCGTCGCCATCGACTTCTTCACGTCGGCCGAGGCCGTCGATGATCAGCCAGCGGCGGCGGAGCAGCTGCACAGGGACGTCGCCGTAGTTGGCGATCACGATGTTGTAGCCGAAGAAGAACTTTCGGTCCTCCGGATCGGACTGGTCCGGAAGGAAAAACGCAGTGGCCCCGACGCGAACGCCGCGGGTCGTGGTGTCGGACATCTCGGGGGTGGCCATGATGCCTATATCATACGTCGTGCACGCGAGTGAAGCGACGATTGGCAGTAGCGTCCGCACGGAAAAGCCGCGGGCAGCGCGGTTGAGGACGGTGCTGGTACGTGTGCATCTCGCGCGGGTGCGACTGCGGCGGGCGGAGCTTTAACTCGCTACGACCCGGCTCATGGTAAAGATGGGCAGGAGCAGCGCCAGCGCCACGCCGCCGATGATCAGACCCATGATGATAATCATCGCCGGTTCGATGTATCGGGTCAGCTCGGCGATCTGCTCCTTCAGTTCCTGCTCGGCATAGCCGGAGACCTGCTCCATGACCATCCCCAGCTTGCCACCCTTCTCGCCGCTGTGGAGCATCTGCGAGATGCCGCGGGGAACGAGCGGGCTTGCAAACAGCGGCTCGGACAACTGTTTGCCCGCCTGGATCTGCTCGGACACCTTCCCCCAGAGCTCACGATAGTACGTGTTGCCGCACAAGTCCTGCGCGGTCTGGACAGCGTCCACGAGATTGACACCCGCCCCCGCCATCGTGCCGACCATGCGCAGCGTCCTGGCCAGGTGCAGCTTGCGGTACATCTTGCCGAGCAACGGGACGTTGATCTGGATCCAGTGGCCGACGCGCGCACCGCCCTCGGTCGTAAAATACAGGTACGCCAGCACCCCCGCCGTTGAGAGCCCCGCGATCAGGGCCATCCAATGGCCGACGAGAAAGCCGCTCATGCCCATCAGAACCTTTGTGGGCATGGGGAGAGCGGCGCCCTTGCCCTCATAGATGCTCGTGAACTTCGGGAGGACGAATGCGAGAAGGAATATGGTCGTGGTGGTCGCAAACGCGAGCATGATGCCGGGGTATGTCAGCGCGCCCTTCACCTTGCGGAGGATCTCGGCTTCATCCTTGAGGTAGGTGTTCGCGCGGATGAGCAGCTTCGACATCATTCCGCTCTTCTCGCTCGCCTTGATCAGCGCAACGTAAAGCCGCGGGAAGCTCCGCGGGTGCCGAGCCAGCGAGGCGCTGAAGTCGGCGCCGCCCTGCACCTGACGGGCGACGTCTTCGACCAGCCTCTTGACGTTCGGACGCTGTGTCTGGCTGGCGATGCAGTCCAGCGCTTCGCTGAGCGTGACGCCCGTCTCGACCATGATGGCCAGTTGTGTGGAGAACTGGATGACGTCATCGCGCGAGATCTTGATGTTGGGCGCCGCCACCCCGGTGTTCCCGCCCCCCGTCCCGCCGGACGCGGCGTCGGGGTCGTTCGTCAGATTCACCGCCGTCGGGTACCTGCCCTCCGCGCGCAGCGCCTGGGATGCCTCGGCCACGGAGGCGGCGGCGATTGTCCCATTCACAAGGGCGCCGGAACTGTCGCGGGCTGAGTAGGCGTATGTGGGCATTATCGTAGGTCCGAGCATGGGCCTCTCGCCCATGTTGTTCTTCAGTGCACGGGCGAGACGCCAATGCTACGTAGTCGCTCGATAAACCTCTTCCAGTGTCGTAATCCCCGCCTTTACCTTTTCCATCCCGTCGACCCGCAGGGTCTTCATGCCCGAGTCCCTGGCCATCTGTCGAATCTCGATGAGGTTAGCGCCCTGGCTAATGCGGTCGACCATCGGGTCATCAGGGACGAACAGCTCGTAGATGCCGATCCGGCCGACATAGCCGAGATTGCGGCAGCGCGAGCAACCCTTGGGGCGGTAGAGGGTTTCGACTTCGCCAGCCAAACGCTCCATCTGTCGCTTCTCGTTGGGAGATGGCTCGTAGGGTTCGCGGCAATTCTGGCAGAGCTTGCGGACGAGCCGCTGCGCCAGCACGCCGGCTACCGTCGCGCCGACGAGATACGGCTCGATGCCGAGGTTGAACAGCCGGGTGATCGCGCCGGGGGCGTCGTTCGTGTGCAGCGTGCTGAGGACGAGGTGCCCTGTCAGCGCTGCCTGCGTGGCAAGCTTGGCGGTTTCGGCGTCGCGGATCTCGCCGACCATCATGATGTCGGGATCCTGACGCAAAAGCGCCCGCAGCGCGTTGGGAAAACCGAACCCCGCCCTCTCGTTCACCTGGAACTGGTTCACGCCGTTGAGCGCGTACTCCACGGGGTCCTCGACCGTGCAGATGTTCGTGTCATCGGCGTTGAGCTCCTGAAGGACGGCATAAAGGGTGGTGCTCTTGCCGCTCCCGGTCGGGCCCGTGACGAGCACGATCCCGTTGGGCAGGCTGATCAGCTTGCGCCACTGCTTGAGCGTATCGTAGCCGAAGCCGAGCTTCTCGAGGTTGACCGACGCCTTGTCGTTGTCGATCACGCGGACGACGACCTTTTCGCCGTGCTTGCCCGGCATCGTGCCGACGCGCAGGTCGATCGGGCGCTTGTCCATCATCACGTGAATGCCGCCGTCCTGCGGGAGGCGCCGCTCGGAGATGTCGAGGCCCGCCATGATTTTGATGCGGCTCGTGACCGCCGCGGCCATCTGGTGCGGCGGGCGGAGCTTTTCCGTCAGCCTTCCGTCGATGCGATACCGCACGCGCAGGTATCCGTCGCCGGGCTCGACGTGGATGTCGCTGGCGCCTTCCTTGACGGCATTGAAGATCACGTAGTTGACGAGCTTGATGACGGGCGAGTCTCCCGCAGCCATCTCCAGATTCGCGATGTCCTGCACCTTGGCAGTCGTCTCGATCAGCGCGAAGTCTTCGGGCTGGACCTCCTCGATGATGTCGTCGATGACGAACACCTTATCGCTCGGAAGGTACGCCTGAAGCGTCGCCTTGATGTCGCGCGTTGTCGCGGCCACCACCTGCACCTGGTACCCGCTGAGGCGCTCGATCTCCTCGAGCAGGAACACATTCGCCGGCTCGGGCACGGCAACGGTGAGCACGCCCTCGATGAGGAACAGCGGGAGGACCTGGTGCTTCTCGAGGAATTCCTTCGGAAGGACCGAGATGACTTTGGGGTCCGCGATCTTCGGGCTCACCCGCGCGTAGGGCACGCCGTACGCCTGCGCCAGCGCCTCGGTGATCTGGTCTTCCGAGCAGATACGGAGCTCCACGAGGACTTCCCCGAGCAGCTTCTGGTGATTGCTGCGCTTCTGCTCCTCCAGCGCGCGATCAAGCTGCTCGGGCTTGACCAGCCCCTTCGCAAGCAGGAGCTGGCCGAGAGGTTTTCGTTGCAGTGTGGCGATCATGAGCAGTTGCTGGTTGTAGTTGTCAATTGCTAGTGAAATGCGGGTTGCTGCTCTGCACTGGCAACGGCAACCAGCAACTAACAACTCTTTCCTCACCTCATTGTTTTCAGCGCCGCCGCCAGGTCGGGTTGACACTCGAACCGGTGTTCCAGCCGCGTGATCTCGAGGATCTTGCGGACGTTCTCGTCGAGATTCACCAGCTTCACCTGACCGAACAGCTCTTCGGCCTTGCGCTTGATCCACAGCAGGGTCTCGAGCCCCTCGCTGTCAACAAATCCGGCTTTTTCGAAGTCGATGACGAAGTTGACGATCTGCTTTGCGTCGATGTGCTGCTCGACGGCCTGGCGCGCCTGGGCGCTGTTCTCGGCAACAAGGTCGCCGGCCGGAGCGATCACGCAGACCTGGTTGTACTCTTCGTACTTGATCGCCATGGTCAACACTGTGACGGGGTGAGCGGGTGACGGGGTGACGGAGTAAAGGCACCTTGATTCCTACTCCGTCACCCCGTCACTCCCTACTCCGTCACCTCCTCTACGCCACCCGCAGCGTCGGGGTCATTTCGGCCAGCCGCTTGGTCTGTTCCTGGTGATTGCGGATCAGCTCGCGAAGCTTGTCGCAGCTGATCTGCAGGAAGGCCTCGCTCATCCGCGGGTCAAAATGAGTACCCGAGCAGCGGCGCATCTCCGCCAGCGCCACCTCCAGCGGCAGCGCCTTGCGATACGTGCGGCTGGAAGTCATCGCATCGAAGCTGTCGGCAAGGCAGATGATGCGGCCCATGAGTGGGATGTCCTCACCGGCGAGCCCGCCTGGATAGCCCTTGCCGTCATACCGTTCGTGGTGGTGCAGCACGCCGGGGATGATGTCCCGGATCTGCTTGATGTCCTGGAGGATGCGTGCCCCGATCTCCGGGTGCTTCTTGATCTGCTCGAACTCCTCGGGCGTAAGCCGGCCCGTCTTCTGCAGCACCACTTCGGGAACCCCGATCTTGCCGACGTCGTGCAGCAGCCCTGCCATGTACACGCGCTCGACTTCGTACTCGCTGAGCCTGGCCTGTTGGGCCAGGTGCCGGCTGAGCAGCGCGACGCGCTCGGAATGACCGCAGGTGTACGCGTCCTTTGCGTCAACGGCGCTCGTAAGGCTGTGCAACAGCCCCATCATCAGCCCGTGCACGTCCTCGAACAGATTGGCATTTTCCAGGTAGATCGCCGACTCGTTGGCGATGGAACTGAGCAGCTTACTGTCGACGGAGTCGAACTCCCCGCCCGTTGTCTTGTCGATGCCGAACAGCACGCCGAGCACCTGGTCCTGCCGCATGAGCGGGACCGCGATCAACTGCTTGGCGTACTCGGCGAGCCAGAGGAAATATTTATCGCGATGCAGGTCGTTGATGAGCAGCGGGCTCTTTTTCTCGCTGAGTAGGCGCGTCAGCTCGCTGGCCAACCGGTGCACCTTGCCCGGCGGGAGACTGAGGCTCCCATAGAGCACGGGCTCGGTCTGATGAACGCCGCCGGCGAGCGAGACGCCCATACCGCGGACGTTCATCACGCCCATGACATCAACACATGTGCCTTTGAAGAAGTCGCCGGCGCGGCGATTGATCTTCATACCGCCACTGATCTGGTAGATGAGGCTCAGCTCTTCGTAGGTATTGGCCAATTGCCCGGAGAGGGAATCCAGCTCCTGCTCGAGGCTCGCCAGGCGCATCTGGTCGCGGATCATCCCGTGCAGCAGCCGCGCTTGGCGGAGAATCGTCTCGTCGTTGTAGGTTGAAAGCGTCTCGGCCTGCTGGTTCAGCCAGATCCCATCAATGCCCAGCCGCGAGCACACGCGCACAACGTCCTCGCCCAGGCGGAATGCGGTGCTCTTGCCCGCGAGCAGCAGCACGCCGGCGATGGCGCGCTTTTCGACGTACGGAAACGCCGTGAGCGTGACGCCCGGCAGCACGTTCCACAGCTCGACCGTCGAGCCGGCGCCAAGTGCGGCGACTTTGTGGCGGAGCCCCTGGTCGACGGCGTCGGCGTATTGGATCATGGGGAGGACGAACCGCTGGAAGAAGAGCCCTCCGCTGGCATCGTGGTACGCAACGGAGCCGTCGGGGCGCAGCATCAGGAGGAACAGCCCGCCCGGCCGGAACCGAGCCGCGAGGCTGTCCAGCACCGCGTTCGGCAGCGCTGGGGCGACGCGGACCGTGGCGCCGGGCATGCCATCTTTCGCGATGGCGCCGGGGCCCGCAGCGGCGGCGGCGACTGGCTTCTCCGTCAACTTCAACATCTGACTTTCCTCGCGATGCCCCAGCACGACCAAGCCCGCTCAGGCAGCGGCGCCCGATAAAACTTCCTCGACCGTGGCCAGCAGGTGCCGCGGACTGAATGGCTTGCTCAGCATCCGCAGAATGCCGCTTTGTTCCGTATCCGCAGGCTCCAACTCATACCCACGCGCCGTCAGCATGATTGCCGGAATGTTTGCCGTCACCGAATCCTGCTTCAGCCGACGGCACAGCTCGATGCCCGACATCTGCGGCATGTGATAGTCGGTAATGAGCAGGTCCGGCTTCTCCTGCTGTGCGATCTCCAGCGCTTCCTGCCCGTCGCGCGCTGTCAGGACGCGGTAGCCGGCGTTCTTCAGCTTCAACGACACGACGTGCAGGATGTGACTTTCGTCGTCGGCGACCAGGATGGTTCGTTCGTTCATTTTGCTCTCCACGCCCCACTCGCTTGTTCTTTGTGGGTCAAGGTTGGCGGTTCCATCAGATCACAACCTCAAACCTCAGCCCCTCCGACAACACTCACTCGCACAAGTCCATTTCAAAGCCGAACGAACTGCCCTTCCCGGCCTGGCTTTCCACGAAAATCCTTCCCTTGTGGACGGTCTCGACAATGTGCTTCACCAGCGACAACCCCAGCCCGGTGCCCTTGGCCATCCGGTTGTTCGCCTCTGCCCTGTAGAACTTATCGAACACAAATGGCAGGTCCTTGGGTGGAATCCCGACGCCTGTATCAGAAATGCGGGTGGTGATCTTTTTCTTTGCCTCGTCAACGTGTGTTAGGACGGCAATCTCACCGCCCTCGGGCGTGTACTTCACCGCGTTGCTCAGCAGGTTCAGCACCGCCTGGTACAGCATGTCGCGGTCGGCAAGGGTCTGATAAAAAATGGGCGGGAGCTGGTCCTTTACCGTGATCTGCTTTGCCTTGGCCTGCGGCGCGATCACTTCGAGCGCCTCTTTCAGAATTACGGCCAGGCTCTGCGGCTGCTTGTTGATCTTCACCAGCCCCGACTCGATGCGGCTGATGTTCAGGATGTTATCGATCAGGCGCGACAGCCGGTTGGCCTCGTTCTGGATGACGTCGTAAAACTCGCGCATGGTCTTCTCGTCGTCGGCCTCGCCGTCGATGAGCATCTCGACGTAAGCCTTGATGCTGGCCAGCGGGGTGCGGAGCTCGTGCGAGACGTTGGAGACGAAGTCATTCTTCATCTCCGCCACCTCCTTCTCCTTGGTCATGTCGTGAAGCACGGCGACGACGCCCGCCGGCATCTCCCGCTGGTCGGTGACGCACGAAAGCGTGATCTTGAACGTGCGGTCGCCGAGCCCTGTCCTGACCATGTGCTCGACAATGCGGCGCCCGCCCCGCGTGTCGCTTTGCCGCATTTCGCGGATCATCTCGATCACCTTTTCATCCGAGAGGACGCGCTCGAGCGGCATGCGGCCGACGCTTTCCAGTTCGAAGCCGAACGTGCGGGCGGCAGACTCGTTGGCCAGCACGAGGTCATCGAACGGATCGGTCACAAGCACGGCATCGGAAATGCTGTAGATGATGGCCTCGGCGTGCTGCCGTTGGGCGGTGGCGACCTTGAGCTGGATCTCCGTTTCCTTGACCTTCAGCGCCGCGTCCGAGATCGACTGCTCGGTGCACTCCAGCAGCTCGTTGAGCGTGCGCGCCAGGGCCAGCATCTCCGCGTGCGATTCCTCGACGCGGGTAAGCTTGCGCGTCTCGTTCATGCGCTGGAGCTCGCGGACAAGCCGCCGCCGCGCGGTCCGCAGCGACGCGACCATCAGCAAGCCGCTGGCCGCGCCCAGGATGTAAAAAGTGGGCTCCAGAACCTGGTGCAGCTGGGGATCGCGCTCGTACCGCAGCGCGTTCGCCAGGTCATATCCCGAGCACACCGCGCCAACGGCGCAGAACAGCACCGTCAGGAGGAAGAGGATCTGTCCCCGGTGCACCCGCATTTCCATTCGACTTCCGCCAGGGCACATCTTGTGACGCGTGAGAGGTGACGCGTCACAAGATGAAGCACCGAACCTGTTGTCACGTCTCAGGCGTCACGCGCCATCGAGCTCGCCTACTCATTCAGGTTCACCGAGGCCATGAACCTGGCCGCCATTTCGTCATTCGGCTTCAGCCGCAGGGCCTTGCTGTAGTACTGGATCGCCTGGTCCGGCTTGCCGAGGCGTTCCAGGACGTATCCGACCATGCACAGGCTGACCGTATCGCCCTCGTCCAGCGCGCTGGCCTTTCGGAACGCCGGCAGCGCGTCGGCGAGCCGGTTCTGGCGAAGCCGCATGTAGCCGAGCATCAGGTGCGCTTCGCTGTTGTCGGGCGCAATGGCCAGTGCCTTGTGGAGCGAGACTTCGGCACGCTTAGTATCATTGAGCTGGATGGCCGCTTTGGCATGGCTGAGCCACACGCCGGCCGACGCCGGATCGCGCTGCGTTGCCGTCTCCAGCGTCGCCCGCGCCTCGCGGTATTGTCCCAGCTGCAGCTGGCACTCGCCCAGTGCCGCCAGCAGGTCGGCGCGGTCGGCGTAATCGCCCTTCTTCATCAACCGGTTGAGCGCATCAGCGGACTCGCGGTATTGGCCGGCGTAGAACATCGCCAGCGCGAGGTGCTCGCGGATCACCAGGTCGTCCGTGGCGAGGATGCTTGCCTGGCGGAGCATGTCGACGCCTTCCTTGTAGCGGCGCTGCTGGACGAGCAGCTGCCCGAGGGCATCGCGGATCGTGGCGCTATGCTCGAAATAGGTGACTTTGGATTGGAGCAGCGACAGCGCCTGCTCCGGCTGATCCATCAGGACGAGCATCTCCGCCCGCGCCATGATGTATGCCAGCTCCGCCGGCGCCTTTTCGCTCGCAGACTTGTAAAAATCGGAGGCCGTCTCCGGTTTCTGCCACCGCTGGTAGATCACGCCAGCGAGGTAGTCGGCTTCGGCGTTCTTCGGCGCCACGGCGCGGGCCATCCTCAGCTCCGCCTCGGCCTGTTCCAGGCGCCCCTGCTCGATCGCAAGTTTAGCCGAGAGAATGCGCAGCCCCGGGTTTTGTGGGTCCATCCCCAGCGCTTCCTCGGTGGTTTGGCGGCTCTTGTCGAAGTTGCCGGTGGCGTATTGATCGCGGGCGAGGCTGAAGAGAACATTCGCGCGGGCCTGGTTCCATTCCTTCTTCGCCTGTTCCTTCTGCTTGTTCTTCATCGGGCTGCACCCGACGACGAGCAGGACAGCAGCGAGGAAAGCAGCGCATTGCATAGCACGTCCCATTGATCATCTCCGGTGAAAGCGGTGGTCCACCCACTTCTTCGGCGAGAAGCTGGGGGGAGTTGATCAGTTGTGCCGGATCGCCGCGGAGCGTGTTATCGGAAATGGAAACGGCCGCGCGTGACACAGATCACGCGCGGCCGTTCATTGATATTGAAGCTTGCGTCTTACTTGGACTCAAGCTCGATAAAGGCCTGGCCCTCGACCTCTTCAATCGGCAGCTCGGTCACAGCACTGTCCGACTCGGCCGCGGGCTGGGTCGCCGGGGCCGCAGCGAACTCGCCTTCGACCTCTTCGGCATAGCCCTGCATCAGCTCTTCGGTTACCTCTGCGACGGTGGGCTGGGTCGTCGGCGCCTCAGCCACAAGAGGCTGGGTCGTCGGCGCCGCAGCCGCGATGGGCTGAGTCGCCGGCGCCGCCGAGATCGTCACGTCGCGCGGTCGCGTCGTCGGCCTCGTTGTGGTCGTGACCGGGACAACGTCCTCAAGCATCATGCGGCGGACGAAGCTCCGAACTGAGCTGCCATCGGAGGTCGTGACTTCCCGACCCGTCAGCTCCTGCTTCATCTCGATCGCCTCGATCATCTTCGGATTGAGGTTCGTAGCGCAGTTCAGGTGCCACAGAGCCGTCTTGCGGTTGGGGCGGTCCTTGGTCATTTCGCGTTTGGCCGACTCAAAGGCCGACTCAGCGAGGCGCTCGCGGCCGAACCACATCATGCCACGCCGGGTGCCGACGCGGAGCTGTTCGATGCGCTTCAGCTCCTCTTCCGACAGCGCGTGCATCGTGACTTCGTCCTTCACGATGTGCGGGGTCAGCAGGACGATCACCTCTTCGCGAACCGTGCGGTCCCGCGTCGAACGGAAGGCCGCCCCGATGAGCGGAATGTTCCCGAGGAACGGAACCTGGCTGCGGTTGGCCGTGCTGCTCTCGCGGAACAGACCGCCGATCACCAGCGTGTGCCCGTCCTTCAGCATCACGTTGCTCGTGATCTCGGTCGTGCTCTTGCTGGGCAGGCCGTTGGCCTTCACTTCACCGGCCGAATCCTCCGGGTGGATTTCCATTCGAATGTACCCGTCGGCGGCGATGTAGGGGCGGAAGATCAGCCGGGTACCGGTCTTGAGCGTCTCGACAGTTTCCGAGGTGGTGGTTTCCGTCGTGATCGTCGTCTTGTAGCCGTCTTCGTTACCCACGAAGACCTCGCCCTTTTGCTTGTTGAGCGTGAGGATCTTGGGGTTGGCGAGGATCGTCGTGTCCGTCGTCTGCTCCAGGGCCTTGAGGAACACTCCGATGTTGTTGCTCACGAACCCGAGGCGTAAGCCGCCATTGGGGACGTTGTTGGTGAAGCCGGTGTCGCCGCCGCCATACCCGTTATCGAGCACATTGCCCGCATCCGGGTTGTTGATGATGCCGCCGCCGACCGCGTCGCCGGGGCTGCTGCCAACGGCATTGACGCCGTTGAAGTCGACGCCGCCCAGCACGGAGAAATCGATGCCGAAGGCGTTGTCCTCATTGAGCACGGCGCGGCAGATCACGGCTTCCAGGAGGATCTGCTGCGGGCGCTTGTCGATCTCGTCCAGGATCATCTTGACGCGATCGAGGTTCTCCGGATAGTCGGTGACGACAAGCATGTCGTCGGTCGCGTGGTCGTTGCCGCCCAGGCCCGAAATGCCGCTCTCGATGCCCGACAGAGCCGGCGTCGTCACGACGCTCTGGCCTGCGGCGCTCATGACCGGCTTGATCATGTTCTGCGCATTCAGTGCCGGCGTGTAGTACACGCGGAAGACGCGCGTCTGCATGCGCAGCTCAGCCTTCTCAATCTCGGCCAGTTCCTTGGTGGTGTAGACGTAGATGAAGTTGCCCTTCTCGCGATAGGCGTAGCCGTTGGCGTGAAGGATGGCGTCGAGGGCCTCGCGGACGGTGACGTCGTAGAGGTTGGCGGTGACGGAGCCGCGAACGTCCTTACTGGGGAGAATGTTCTTCTGCGTCTGCAGCGAGAGCATGCGCAGGACTTCAACGAGATTCGCGTCGTTGACATGAATCTCGACGACGCCGGCGTCACTGACGCTGACTTCGCTGCTGCTGACGCTCTGTCCCTCGCCGGCGGCGGGTGCGGCAGGCTGAGTCGCCGGGGCGGCAAACGGGTCCGATTCCTCAAGCACCTTCACGTCGGTGGTGCTGTCGGGGGCCGGCATTGCCCGTTCCCCCGCGAGCGCCACGCTCGCCTGATTGGAATAAACGGACGATGCAGCCAAAAAAAGAAGCCCTGCGGTCTTGGTCCACGTGCGCATTGTTTTCTCCTCGTGCTGACCGGCCGCACATACCGTCTCGGCAGGTCTCGCGGGAGGGAACGCTCGTGGCGCCCTCCACAGTGTTTTCGGGCATCGTCGCTACTTCATCGGTATCTCGAGCTTGATGCCCTCGCGCTCGATGATGATCCGCCGTGCCTCGATCTTGGAGACACGGAACCCGGCGACGACACTTCCTTCGCCCACCATCTCTCCGTCGATGACCACCTTTGGCGAGGCGCCCATGACGATCGTCTGCAACTGCATTCTGCCGGCATCGCGCACCGCGTTGTCGATGCGAATCTGCCGCTGCTTATTCTGATCGGCTCGAGAGGAGAGCGACTTTGCCAACTCCTCCCAGAATCCTTCCTCAACCCGGCTTACCGGGGCCACCGGACGACCCCCGGCGTGGGCGTAGTGGTCGAGCGGGATGGTAAAGAGGTTTCTGACAATCGGGCTGACCGGGGCCGCGCGCCACTCGGCCAGCGCCGCGGCGCTGGTTGCGCTGATCACCGTCCCGCGTCCCGCCGTGCCGACCCGCGCGAGTACTTCGTTATCGGACGCCGCCGCCGTTGCGGCGCCGGCGCCCTGCGGCCCCCCGCCGTCCTTCATCGCCATGCGCAACCACATCGTGCCCAGCACGGCCACAAGCACCACCAGGACGACCGCCTTCTTCGGGTCCGCCTTGGCTGCTTCCAGCAGCTTCGCCATCGCGTTGCTCGTGTGGGGGGCGGGCATCACCTCTCCGTGTAGTAGATGTTCATCGAGAGGCTCACGTCGACGACGCCGGAGCCCGGCCTTTTGGTCCGCATGCTCAGGTCGCGGACGCGCGTCAACCGCTGCATCTGCTCCATCTGCCGCAGGAACGAAAAGACGCTGAGGAAGTCGCCCTCGAACTTCACATGGATCGGGAACTCGACAAACAGGTCGTTCGGCTTGGCCCCGGTCGGGATGATGTGGCAATCGCGCAGCCCCGCCTGGTCGCGCAGCAGCGTGATGTCGTTGAGGAACTGTCCCCACTCGACCTGCCGCGGCAGCTGCTTGTCGAACCGCGCCAGCCGTCGGTGCAGCTCGTCGACTTCGAGCTGGAGCGTATTGCGGATTGATGTCTCACGGCGGTTAGATTCGATTTCGCGCGTTTTGAGATCAATCTGCGCCCGCAGCTCATGCTGTCGAGCCGTGCCGGGGCGGTACACGAACAGGTAAAACGCCGCGCACAGCACGATGAAGAATGACCCCAAGACCCACTGGGCCCGCGCACACCAACCAGCTTGGCTCTGTAACGTCCGCATGTCCGTGCCTGTTAAGCCCCCGCCAGGTCGTTGAGGTTCATCGAGAAGTACACTTCAAACTCGCGCATCACCCGGCCGTCATCCACGCGGGGCTTGGACCCGGTCATGCGGACGTCTTCGAAGAACGGCTTGCCGGTGAGCCGCGTGAGAAAGTCAGCGACCTCGACGTCGGTCGGGGCGATGCCTGTCACCCGCACGATCAGCCGGCGGTCGACCGAGGGTTCCTTGTCCTGGGCCGCGCGAGCGCCGGCGAGCGTGATGGGGTGCGTCTCCTCCGTGAGCAGCGACAGCTCAAGCAGCGCGGTGCTCCTGGGCATCACCTCATCAAGCGTCGCGAGCAGCCGCGCGGCCTCGGTATGCGTTCCCACCTTCGACAGCACCTTCGACTGCTCGACCAGCTTCTTCCGCAGCGTCATCAGCTCTTCGACGACCTTCAGCTCGCTCCGCGATGCGCTCAGCTCCGCCTCGCGGGTGCGCAGCGTCGCCTCCTCGCGGCGAATGTTTCGACCGGACTGCATCATCCAGAGCCCCAGTGCGAGCATGACGATGACCGTCATCCACGCCTGCAGCATGACATAGCGGCGGCGGCGGCGGACCTGCGGGTACCAGCGAGGCAGGAATTCAACTTCACGCACGGGCCACCTCCTGCGGCGGAGGCGCAACGGGCGGGCGGCGCGTTGCGGCGGTGGCGGCGCGCTCGGCGGCGATTGCGGTTGCCCCTGCGGGTGAGCCGGCGGACGTGGCGCTCACGGCGGCGTTCAGGTCGACCACTTCGCCTTTGGGCGCCAGCGGGATCAGGTCCTCGCGCAGCGCAAACGGATCACGCGGCTTCCCATCGCGCGCGCCGAACGTGCCCATCGCCTGACGCAATCCCAGGCCCAGCGCCAGCGACCACTCGGACATCGTCCCGCGGCGCTCCGAGGCTTTCATGCGGCTCGTGTCGACGCTGAACAGGGGACGGCTCGCCTCCACGGGGATCGGCAGCGCGGTGTTCAGCACGCTGTGCAGCTGGGGGTCGCACGCCTCGCCTCCCACCAGTCGCACCTTCTCCGGCCGCTGGCCCCGGAACGTGACGGAGAAGTAGCGGAGGCACAATGAGATTTCGCGGCCGAGGTCTTCCATCGCACTTCGGCCGGCGTCGAAGACGGCTTGACGGACCGGATCGCTCTTGGCGGCCTCGATCGGATCGAGCGGCCCCGCTTCGGCGAGCCGGCGCCGCAGCGCCCGTGCCTCGTCAAATGTGATCCCGAGCTTCGCGCTCACCGCTTCGTGCATGTGACGCGATCCGATCTCGATGGGTTTGAGAAAGCTGATCTCGCGCCCGCGCCCGATGATCACCTGGCTCCGCCGCGCGCCCACGTCCACCAGGACGTGCACATCGGCCTCATCCTCGCGCCGGCGGATAAACCGCTCGATTGTGCGGTACAGGGCGAACGGCTCCACATCGAGCGATGCGATTACGGCTCCGCTGCAATGCAGCTGCTCGACAAAATCATTGACGTCCGCATTACGAGCGGCGAGCACGATCAGCTCCTGGCGCACGTCCGCCCCCTGGCGGACCTCGCCGGCCATGCAGTGCTCGACGTGCGCCTGGTCGGTGTCGAAGGGAAAAATGTTGCGCGCCTCGAACTCGATGGCGGCGGCAAGCTCGTGCGGCGGAATCATCGGCAGCCGCAGGTTCTTCACGTGGACGATCTCCCGGGGGAGCGACGTGATCACCTGGCGGCCGATGAACCCGCCCTGCCGAAGCATCTTGCGGATCATGTCGACGGCCAGCGGCATCCGAAGCTGCGGCTGCGCCCGCACGTCCTCGGGGAGCTGCTGCCGCGCCGCCGCGATCACCGAGAGCGACTGCCCCACCGTTTCGAGCTGCAGCATCTTGATGCTGTCAAACCCGATATCGAGGCCGATCGGCTGAATTTGGGACCGTGTGAGTCGAATCATGACGCGCGACGCCCTTTGCCCGCCCCGCAAAGGCGAGTGCCTCCCGGCCCGCAACCAACTGCGGGTGTGCACCGGCTATTCGGTGACGGTGATCTCTCCCGTGTACCGTTCGATCGTGACCGTGATCGTGCGCACGCCGCACTGCAGCACGATCGTCCCGTCGAGCATCTCGTTGGTGTTGTTATGGTCGTAGCGATAGACGAGCGGCGTCCCAAGCTCGTCGAACGTCAGGGTCTGCGCCGGGCTGTAGGTGATGTCGACGCCGTTAAACACAGCCGACTGGATCCGCACGTCCGACATCCGTGAGCCGCCCGCCGGGCCCAGCTTCGTGATGAACGGGTCCTTCGTGATGGGATTCTGGATTACGCTGTCGAGACCTGCGGGCCCGGCTCGATCCATGAGGCGGTAATTCTCGGCATCGGCATCGAACTTGACGTAGATTTGCTTCTGCTGCGAAATGGCGAGGTTCTGCGCGTAAATCAGGTCGGAAATGAGAACACGGGCGGCGGCGCGGACTTTGAGGTCATCGCGCGAGCCGATCTGCGGGGCAATGATCGCGCTGGCGATCCCAAGGATCACCACCACCATCAGGATCTCGATCAGCGTGAACCCGCGCGACTGACGTGAGGCGCGAGCCACTGCGAGCTTGCGATGCGTGTGAAGCGTAAACATGCTCACCTTCTGTTCACGAGCAACGCGCACCCGCGACGCCGCGCTTTCCCGCCCGTCGCCGGGACGTCCGGCGACGCGGCCGCTATTTGCCCTTGGCGGGGGCTTCCTTAGCTTCATCGGGCGTTGTAACACGCACCTGAAGCTCGCCCCTGAGCAACTGGATTATCTGATCCAGCTTCGCATTGGTCTCCCGCTGCGCCTCGACCATCTGCAGCCGCTGCGTGCCGGGGTCGATCGCCTGTGCATTGGCGGATGGGAGCTGGTTGCCGGCGTTACCGGACCAGAGGCTCGCCAGCGTCAATCCCTGCAACACCACCACAGCCACGAGTAGTTTCGACGAATTCATGTCACACATTCCTTTCGAATCACCTGGAAAAGGTTATTGGGCTTGCCACTGGAGCGTCTTGACGCTGATGGCCGTTCGGCCGACATCGCTGAAATCGGGGATGCTGGCCAGGGCGCGGTTGTGCCACACGCGGACGTAGGAGTCCAGCAGCGAGGGGAACAGGGGCGATGTGCCGCCAACGAGCATCGCCCCTTCCACCTCGAGTGTGGGCAGGAGGCCCGACGCATCAAGGCGGCCGGCGGTGTACATGAGCCCCTCGACCCGCGCCTTGGGCGCCAGCGTGAGTACGCCGCCGAACTTCACATTGCCCCCGACCACCAGCGCCGGAAAACCGGGCGCGGCGCGAATGCGCACATTGTCGCCGACGATCTGGAGGTTCCCGTAGACGATCAGCGTGCCGCGGAACTCGACGTCGGAATTAATCGTGAGATCGCCCGGGGCGTAGTAGACGCCGGCGGGGTTCGTGGGCGTAGCTTCAAAGAGCTGTGCCGAGCCGCCCAGGCCGAGCAGCCCCCCTCGGCCCAGTTGGGTCTGTGTGAGGGCAGTCGCTTCGTTGAACGTCCCGGCGGGCAGCTCGTACGTCCGGTAGCTGCGGATCTCGTCGAACTTCGGGATGACCCTCGGCAAGGCCGGCGGCGCCTGCCAGCCAAGCGTAGGCAACACGCTTGTGAGGGTTGCTTTGCGCCGAATGCCCCTACCGACAACCGCACCGCCCGATCGGATGCTCAACCCGCCGTTGCTGTACGCGTCGCCCTCGATGCGCATGTACTGCCCATAGTTGACGTCATAGGAGGTGAGCACGGCGTGGTCGAAGCGGTATTCCGCGTTCACGCGGGACCTCGCCAGTACGCAGCGCTCCAGCGCCCCGCCCGGCGCGCGGCCGACGGATTCGATCTGATACTCCCAGCGGTTTGCCTCACTCACACGAGTCACGGCCACCTTCACCTGCCCAATGGATGGCGAGCCCAGGTCGATGAACTGTCCTCCCGTGCCCGTCCAGAAGCGGCGGTCGCGGTCGTACTGTTCCGTGTTCGGGTAGGTCGCTGGATAGCCCGGTGCCTTGTCGGGGTTCTGTAGGTAGTACAGCGCGATATGCACGCCGCTCTCGGCGATGCCCTGTGCGCTGACCGCGGCGGCGGCGTTGCTGCTGGCCTGCTTGGTGATTGCCGCGCTGGAGAGCATCGCGTAGCCCAGCACCGCGGCCATGATCACCACACCAAGCACGAGCAGCATGGCCACGCCGCGGCGGCGGCAGCGCCGCCCGGACAGTGGGTGAGGCATAGTGGCATGGTTCATACGGAGCTCCGGAACACACCATACAATTCAAACACCGGCCGAGGCGTCGCGGCTGGCTAGTTGTCCCGCGCCCGAGGGGAGGCGGTCCCATATTCAACGGTTTGGCCATTGGCTCCGTTGAACTTCAGCCGGAACTCGAACATGGGGCGCTGCAGCGCGGTCGTGGGGTTGATGAGGTTGAACTGCGCCCCAAGCACGTTGCGCGTGATCGCGTATTTCTTCACGTGCTTCAGCGCCTTGTAGTCGTTGATCGCATTCGCGTCGCTGAGCATCGTCTTCGGGAAAGGACCGTTGTTGACGGTGCGCGTCACGGCGTCAGGAAACTCGACCTCCCAGACGACCAGGCACTTCGTCGGCTCCTCGTACTCCAGCAGTTGCGTCTCCTCGAGCTGCATCCGGCCGTCCCCGTCGGGATCGTCGCGCCACAAAAGGATGGCGGCGCCGGGGGCGGTTTTGGGGTCGCTGACGCTGCCAGGCCGCCATTCCCCCGTGGCCTTCGCCTTTTGCATCTTGTCCTGGACGCGGAGCATGGTCCGGGCAATCGTGAGGCTGGACGTGTGGGTGGCCTCGCCGAGCTGCCACCCGCGCGTGACGGCCGACGCCAGCGCCGCCGCCGCCCCGCCGATGATGGCCAGCAGCAGCAGCCCGATGATCAGCTCCGCCAGCGTGAACCCCACCGGCGCGCAGCGGCGGCGGCGAGGTGAGGGCGGATGTTGTTGGGAAAGGTTCTTCACGTCGCGTGCGCTCCTGCGGGGGCTGCTCAACTTAGAGCTCCTAACAAAACCTGTCATGCAAGCAGTTCAGACAGATCAATGCACAGGCCAAGGCGACGAACGCCTCGTGGATGTCGTCACGCCGGTCGTAGCGGAGCTTGAGGTGCCGATTCTGGTGCACCCAGCTCTC
>DASYWJ010000035.1:0-90743 GCA_035936155.1 Tepidisphaeraceae bacterium
CGGTCACGATGATCAACCCGCAGACGGTGCGCATCGAGGTGGTCGGGTTCGAGCCGTCGGGGGCAGCCGGGACGCTGCTGACGGCGACGGGGGGGACGGGGATCGTGGCGGTGGATGATGGGGGGATGTGGGCGGGGGTGAGTGGGGTCCCGTTGCCGTTTCCTTAATCAGTAGGCAGTAGGCAGCGGGCAGGAACATGAATCAGATCGTTGCGACAACTTCAACGATGGAGCTTTTCGCGCCGCGGTGCGGGGAGATCAGCATCCGCGTCGCGACGATGAGCGACTTGCCGTTCCTCGATTCGTTGCAGAAGCAGCACTCGAAAGCGCTCGGGTTCTTTCCGCGGGCGCAGATGCAGGGGTACGTCTCGAACGGGTGGGTGCTGATCGCGGAGGATGCGGCGACGAAGCAGCCGGTGGGATATTGCGCGTCGCGCGATCGGTATCTGAAGCGGGATGAGCTGGGCGTGATCTATCAGTTGTGCGTGGCGGACGGGGCGCAGCGGAAGTTGATCGGGGCGAGTCTGATCAAGGCAGCCTTCGATCGCGCGGCGTATGGGTGCCGGTTGTTCTGCTGCTGGTGCGCGCAGGACCTTGCGGCGAATTACTTCTGGGAAAGTCTCGGGTTCGTGCCCATCGCGTTCCGCGCGGGCAGCGCGGGCAAGAAGCGCGTGCACATCTTCTGGCAGAAGCGAACGGTCGAGGGTGATGCGACGCCGTGGTGGTATCCGTTCAAGACCGACCAGGGGGCGATGCGCGAGGATCGCATCGTCTTTCCAATTCCGCCGCGGGTGCATTGGAAGGGCCGGTCGTGCTCCCCAGCGATGACGGCACGCCGCAGCCGATGCTCGGCGACGCAAACCACGACGACGCAAGCACCGCCACGGCGAAGCGGACCGCGCGAAAGCGCGCGTCAAAGGACCCGCAGCCGCCCGCGATGAAGCTCTACACCCCCAGCGGGCTCCGTACCGCCCCCGAGCCGGCACCGGCCCCAAAGAAACCGACGAAGAAGCCCAAAGCACCAGCGAAGAAGATCGACCCGAGGTTTCTGATCGCAGCCCGTGAGGTGCGCGATCGGTACCTGGAGCGCGTGAACGGGCACCCTTTGGCGCTGTCTTCGAGCGGGAAGTATGACGTGAGCCGGAGCCTGCTGAAGGCGGAGGAGTTCGGTTGCGTGCTCTCAGCCGGTGCGGAACTCAAGCAGTTGCCCTCGACGGCGCACCCCCCCGCCGCGCAGGCAGCCTGAAGCTGCGTCGCGCCGCCTCGCCATGTGCCAGCCCCGGGGGGCTCGAGAAACGCGAGCTCAGACGCGCGTGTGTCAGGCGAGCAGCTCTTTCACCACGTTCCCGTGCACGTCCGTCAACCGGAAGTCGCGGCCGGCGTAGCGGTAGGTGAAGGTCTCGTGGTCGAAGCCCATCAGGTGCAGGATCGTCGCGTGGAGGTCGTGGACGTGGACCGGCTTGTGCACGGCCTTGAACCCGAACTCATCGGTTGCGCCGTGGACGTGACCGCCCTTCACGCCGCCGCCGGCCATCCACATGGTGAAGCCGTAGTGGTTGTGGTCGCGGCCGTTGATCTTGCCGGCGTTGGCGCCGGGGGTGGGCAACTCGACGGTCGGCGTGCGTCCGAATTCACCGCCCCAGATGACCAGCGTGTCATCGAGCATGCCGCGCTGCTTGAGGTCTTTCAGAAGTGCGCCGATGGCCTGATCGCACTGCTTGGCGAGGTTGCGGTGGTTCACCTCAATGTCGTCGTGGTTGTCCCAGGGTTGTCCGGCGCCATGCCAGACCTGGACGAAGCGCACGCCGCGCTCGACGAGGCGTCGCGCGATGAGGATCTGCCGGGCCTGCGTGCCTTCGCCGTACATCTCGCGGATGTGTTCGGGCTCGCGCGTGACATCAAACGCGTCGGCGGCGTCCATCTGCATGCGGTAGGCGAGCTCGAAGCTCTGGATGCGCGATTCCAGCGCCGCGTCGCGCTGCCGGGCGTCGCCCCGTCTCGCTTCAGCATGACGACGATTGAGCTGCTGAAGCAGGTCGAGCTGGCGGCGCTGCTCGTCGGTCGTGACGCCGGACGGGTTCTTCACGTGCTCGATGAGCTTACTGATGTCCGTGTGCTGCGTGTCGACGTACGTCCCCTGGTACGTGCCGGGCAGGAACGCGCTCTGCCAGTTCTGCGATTCCTGGATCGGGTAACCGCCGGGGCAGAGGACGACGAAGCCGGGGAGGTTCTGGTTTTCCGTGCCCAGGCCGTAGGTGAGCCATGAGCCCATGCTCGGGCGGACCAGGCGCGCTTCGCCGCAGTTCATCAGCAGCAGCGACGGCTCGTGGTTGGGGACGTCCGCGTTCATCGAGCGGATGACGCAGATATCGTCGATCGACTGCGCCACGTGGGGGAACAGATCGGAGACTTCGATCCCGCTCTTGCCGTACTTCTGGAAACTAAACGGCGAGGCGAGGGCGGCGCCGGTCTTGCGCTCCGTGGCGAGGTAGTCCATCGGAAGCGCCTTGCCGGCGAGCTTGGTCAGCATCGGCTTGGGGTCGAATGTATCGACCTGCGATGGTCCGCCGTTCATGAACAAGTGGATGACGCGCTTGGCCTTGGCGGGGAGCGGCGGGAGCTTCGGCGCCAGCGGATTGATGGATTGGCCGGCGGCGAGCGACGGCATGGTCGCGCGGCCCGCCTGCGCCATGATCTGAGCGAGCGCGAGCCCCCCCATCCCCATGCCGCACTTGCGCAGAAGCTGGCGGCGACTGAGCAGCGAATCTTCGGGACGTGGCCCGTGCCGGTAGATGGACATCGCGTCAGAGCCTCCGCTCTTACTACACACCAGCCTCCTGCCCGTGGAAAAAAATATGAGATCAGCGTCGCAATGTCATCCTGAGTTCTCGCGGGATTGCGTCTCCTTCGGCTCTCGTGGAATGCGGCGGGTTGTGAAGTCGCAATGTCATCCTGAGTTCTCGCGGGATTGCGCCACACCCACGTGGAATCGAGAGGCACTGGCGCCGCGCTCAGTCCGGCGGTTGCGAGGACGGTGAGGTAGTTCTCGAAGGTGTTTCCAGGGCGGCCAATTCCTGCGCGGCCAAGGTGAAACTGGGGTTAATTCGCAGGGCGTTGCGGTAGTGATTGGCGGCGCCGGCCCGGTCGCCTTGGCGGAAGAGGACGGCGGCGAGCGAGGCGTGGAGTTCGGCGCTGTCGGGTGACTTGCTCAGGGCCGATTCGAGCGCCGTCCGCGCTCCGGCGAGGTTGCCCGACCGCGCCAGCGCGTTGGCGTAGTTCGTGACCACCCACGGCTCGTCGTGGGCGGCCGCGGCGATTTGCAGGTGCGGCACGGCCTGAGTGGGACGGTTCGTCGCGAGGTAGAGGTTGCCCAGGTGGAAGTTGGCCACAGTGTCGTCCGGGCGCACGCGCAGCGCGCTGGTGAAATGCTGCTCGGCATCGGCAAAGCGGCCGGAGCTCATGGCGATTTGCCCGAGCCCCCGGTGGGCGATGAGACTGTCGCGGTTCGTGTCCAGCGTCGTCCGGTAGATCGACCCGCTCGTGTGCCAAGCTGTGGTTTGCACGTGGCTGCGCACCGCGAGCAGCGCCAGCGCGACGGAGCAGGCGATGGCGGTGTTCCGTCCGCCCCGACGGACCAGGAAGGCCAGCAGCAGCGCGGGGCCGAGCATCGCGAGGTAGACGTATCGGTCGGCGACGGTCGAGTGCAGCTGGAAGTCGAACTTCGTCAGCCCGAGCACCGGCAGCACGCCCAGCACGAACACCGCCACACCCGCCGTGGCCCACAGGCGCCGCCGCAGCAGCCACAGGCCGACCCCAAGCGGAATGATGCCGAGCCACAGCCATCCCATCCCTGGCTGATCAAGCAGCCACTGCGGCGATCGGCCGTAGTCCATGCCGAGGCGTACTGGCGCCCCCAGTTTCAGCGCGTAAAACGACAGTGCGTCGGCCGCGATAATCGGACGCGACCACAGCGGCGGCGTGAATGTCAGCTCGGCGGACTGGAATCGCTTGGTCAGGATCACGAACGGGATGACGAGCAGCAGCAGCCCCGCGACCGGCTTGGCGACATCGCGCAACGGACGCCGGAGCACGCCCCAGTCCAGCGCTGCCACGACGAGCGGCACGGTCACCGTCGTCGGCTTGCACAGCAGCGCTGCGACGAGGAACACGCAGGCGAGCAAGTAGGATCTTGCGCGCGTACGACCCGCCCCCATCGCATGGTTCAGGTACGCCAGCAGCGATGCGAGCGAAAACATCGCCGCGAGCACGTCGCGAAAGCCCGTCACCCACGCGACGGGCTCGACCTGCATCGGGTGCAGGGCGAACAGCAGCGCGCCGGCGCACGCGGCCCACGCGGTCCGTGCCGGCGGGGCCACGAGTTGATCGGTGCGGTCGTCCCCACGCGTGTCGCTCGCAAGCAGCTTGCGCAGCAGCGCAAACACGAGCACGGCATTGATCAGGTAAACGAGCAGGTTGGCCGCGTGGAAAATGTATGGGTTGAGCTGCAGCCCCTCCTCGTCAACCGCGTCCATCCACGCGAGCCGCGCTACGCCGGCCCACGCGGTATACGTGAGCGGCGCGTACATGTTGAGGTATGGATTGGCCCAGTACCACGCGACGCCGCGAAGCGTCGGGGGATTGAGTTTTTCGTTGCGCGAGACGTTGGCGGGGTCGTCCAGCGAGATGAACTCGGCCGTGATCACCGGCCAAAGCGCGAGCAGCGGGACGACGAGGACGAGGAGCAGCGGGAGGCGCCCCGCGCGGCGGGGTGGGGAGCGCGTGGGCGTTGGCGTCGTCGTCTTCACCGCGCTCACAGGGCGCTACAGTAGCGGCCTGACGCGGCCGTCGCCATGACCCGAGGCGCGGCCCCAGATGCCCGGCAGCGCCTTTCCGCAGTCCGGGCAGTCGCCGTCCGCCTTCACGCGGTTGCTCGTCACGACGAAGCCCCATCGCTCGATGACAGTCGCGTCGCAGTGGTGGCAGCGCGTGTTCTCCCATTCGCCGACCTGGCCGGGGAGGTTGCCGGGGTACATGTAGCGGATGCCGGCTTGCTTCCCATATTCGACGATGCGCATCAGGTCATCCACCGTGGTGCTGCGATACCCGTCGGTCATCTTGTAATCGGGGTGAAATGCCGTCATGTGCCAGGGCATGAGCGGATCGACGTCCGCAAGAAAATCGGCCATGCGCTTGAGGTCATCCGCGTCATCACTGAAGCCGGGGACGACGAGGGTGACGATCTCGACCCAAAACCCCCGCTCCTTCAGCATCCTGATCGTGTCGGTGACGTTCTCGAGCACCCCGCCCAACTGACGGTAGTTCTTCGGATCGAAGGTCTTGAGATCGACCTTGTACGCGTCCACGTGCGGGCGGATGAAATCCAGTACCTGCGGCGTGCCGTTGCCGTTGGAGATGTACGCGCAGCGTAGCCCGCGCTGCCGCGCTTCCTCGAACACGTCGACCGCCCATTCGCTGGTGATCAGCGGCTCGTTGTAGCTGCTGGCGACGACGGGCGCCCCATGCTTGATCGCCAGATCCACCAGCTGGCGCGGCGTCGTCATCTTTGGGCTTGCGACGGCGTCGGCGTCGCGCAGCATCTGGCTCGTCACCCAGTTCTGGCAGTACCCGCAGTGGAAGTCGCAGCCCAGCATGCCGAAGGTCAGCGCATCGGATCCCGGGAGCACGTGGAAGAACGGCTTTTTCTCAATTGGATCGCAGGCGAGCGCGCCAACATAGCCGTGCGGGACAAGGAGCGTGCCCTCATCGTTGAAGCGCACTCGGCAGACGCCGTCGCGGCCGGGCTTGACCAGGCAGCGGTGGCCGCAGGCGAAGCATTGAACGTCGCCGTTCTCTCGGCGCTCGATCAGCGCTTCGGCGGCGGGCGCACTATATTGATGCAGCATCTCCTTGAGCGACTTGAGGCGCTGCTTCTCGTCGCTGAGGACGTTGAGGGGCAGGGATTCGATCATCTCAGTAGTACGGAAAAATGTCCTCGGAGATCACTTGACGGTGAGACTGAGTCTCAATACGCTGCAGCGATGGATCAAAAGGAGGGCCAACAGTCGGCCCCGGCCACGGAGGGAGTCGCCAAGCCCGTGCCGCCCATTACGGTCGAAGCCGCGACCCTGTTCAAGGGCCGCGACGAAGTCCGCCTGCTTCACCGGGGGCAGGAGTACCGCTTGCGGGTGACCAAGCAGGGCAAGCTGATCCTGACCAAATAGCGCCGCCGCAGCGTGCGACGACGCGCGAGCCAGCAACCTCGGGACGTCCCCTTCAATGGGGCGTCTCGGTAGCCAGCATTGAATCTCCGTTCCGCTACCGACCGACCCCTGGTCGAGGATTTTCTCCCATGGCTCACGCTAACCGTTTCCGCCGTCACGCGTTCACGCTGGTCGAACTGCTCGTCGTCATCGGTATCATCGCGTTGCTGATCGCGATCCTCCTGCCCGCGCTGAATAAGGCGCGCGAGGCATCGAAGGCGGCGAACTGCCTCTCGAACCTGCGGCAGATCAACACCGCGTTCATTCTTTTCGCCCACGACAACAAGGGGTTTCTCCCGCAGATCGGCTCGGCGGGGACGGGCGCTCAGGCATTCACGATCGACGGGACGAACTACAACGTGCCGGTGCGCTGGTTCGGCGGATGGTATGGAAGCCCCGCGAGGTTTTACGCCCCGGCGGCGATGCTGGCGAAGTATTGGGGCACCGCCAGCGTTGCGGGGTGCCCCAGTTTCGAGGTCGACGATGTGATGCGCCCGCAATACGGGCCGGTTGACTATGCGTACAACGCAATCTTCGCCCGGCACAAGGACTGGCCGCTCGGCGGGACCTTCCGCAACGGCCTGGGCGTGAAGCTGAGCAGGATCCGCCGCTCATCCGAGAAGGCGGTGGTGTGGGATTCGGCCCGCCTGAACAACGGGCGGCTCGACCGCACGCCCTGGGGCTATCCGACCACGGGCAATGTGAACAACGACAAACACGACCCCAACTTCCACGGCCGGCACAACCGCCGCGGCAACGTCGGATGGGCCGACGGCAGCGTCACGGCGGTCGATCCGGTTTTCTTCGACACCTACAACGACCGCCAGGACCCGGCGCAGCAGCGGCAGTTCCTCGTCGGCGACATCGATCGCGATGGCGACCACGCGACAAACGAGGTGTACGCGGTGGAGTAAGGCGTGTTTGCTTCGCGCGCCGCTTGCCGCTTTCCGGAACGGTCGGCATCCGACTCCCGCACCCCTGATCTGCTAAGCCGCAAGCGCCAGCGCCGTTCCACATTCGTATGGGCAACTCTCGCTTCCTCATCCTCCTGTACCGCTGGCATGCGTGGGTCGGCCTGTTAAGCGGACTATTCCTCATCGTGATCTGCGTGAGCGGCTCCGTTGCCGTGTTCCGGCCGGAGATCGAGCGCGCCGTTGACTGGGGCGATTACGACTTCAACATCATCCCCGACGGTGAGCCGATCTCCATCGAGGGCGCCATCGCGACCGCGGAAGCGGCCTACCCCGGTGGGCAGGTCACTCTCGCCCGCTATCCAGATTTCGGCGGCTCCTGGCAGAGCCATGGCCAGACCTACGCGGTCACTCTCGCGCGCGGCAAGGGCCAGGGCAGCGTCACGGTTCTCATCGACCCCTATCGTGACAAGATCGTCGCAACCAAGCCGCCCGAGCGCGGCTGGGGCGACTTTACCCGCCAACTGCACGTCCGCTTCCTCTACGGCAGCTACTGGGGGCGCTGGATCGTCGGCTTCTTCGGCCTCACGCTCGTGTTCTCGACGGTTAGCGGACTGCTGATCTTCACCCGTTTCAACGCCGGCTCATGGAACCCCAAGTGGCGCTGGGGCAGAGGGGCGCGGATCATCACCGCCGATGCGCACAAGATCGTGGGCCTGGGCTCGGTGGCATTCAATCTGATTTTCGGCGTGACGGGCGCAGTGATCGGACTGGAGGGGCTATACCGGAAGTACGTCATGAGCCCCGAAAGACCCGCCGTCGCGCGCATCGAGCGCGTGAAGGATCTCGCGCCCGGGTTGATCGAACAATCAGTCGCCCGCTCCAGAGAGCTCATCCCCGGCGGCGTGCCCGCGTTCGTCACACTGGCGCACGCGCGGACAGGCATGATCCGCGTAAGCGTCGAGACCCCAGTGAGCAGCCTCGTGAAAGAGGGCGCCAGCTCGGTCGCGTTCAGTGCCAAGACGGGCGACGTCATCGACGTCTACGACGCCCGCCGCGCCTCGGCCGCAGGACGCTTTTACTACGCGATGGAACCCCTCCACTTCGGCCGGCTCGGCGGCGCGATGTGGGTGAAGCTGATCTGGGGCCTGATGGGCCTCAGCGGCGGGTTCCTGTCCATTACCGGCTTCGCCATCTACGTGCTTCGCAAGCGCAAGCCCCGAAGCGTCCCTGTCTCCCCCGTCCCCGCGAACCAGCCCCTCGCCGTACAACCCGCCGCGGCGTTCTCGAGCCCCTAAGGAATCGCGCCTCACCGCGGAGAGCGCGGAAGACGCGGAGGAGGAGAGACGCTGATTCTTCTCAGCTGCTTCCTCTGCGCTTCCCCGGTTGATCAGATTTTTTCTGGTTTCTCACGACTTCACGTTCTCGTGCTTCAGTCTCGCCTTCTCCGCCTCGCGCTCAAGCAGGGCCAGGTTCTTCAGGTTTGCCTTGAACGCCACATCGAACACGTCGCCCGCCAGCGGGACGGCGCCGACTGCCATGTCGAGCGCAAAGTTCGCCGCCATGCGCCAGCGGGTGAGCTTGCTGAGGTTGTGCTTGCGGGCGATGAGGATTGGATAGATGCCGATCAGCGCCGTCGCCAGGTCCCCCGCCACCGGGACGAGGCCGATGATCGAGTCCCACCCGAAGCGCACCCCCGCCACCTCGAACTGCGCGTCCATCGCCCGCGCCATCGTGCGCACGCGCTCGATGTCCCGCTCGAGTTCCCCCGGCTTCGGCATCGTCCCGACACGATGTGCTTCGACTGAAATCCTGCTCATATTGAACGTTACGCAGCGCGACGCCCGCCGGTGGACCCGGTAGAAACGCCGCCGCCGATTGTAACGCGATCGGCGGGGCGTCCGCAGTCGTGCACTGAGGTGGTCTCGGCGGGAAGCGATGGACTACGTTGCGACCAACAGGATTCCCAACATCACCAGTCCAAAAAAAAGAACTGCGGCAGCGATGGCCCAGCCCACCTTCGAAGCCCGGTGCTCGTCAGCCTCCCTCAGCACCGCGTCGGCCTGATCTAAGGCGTCCTCCGAGTCTGCAGCATGACCATGCTGCATGATTGCCTCCGCGAGCCGTGCCCGCGCGCGGCGGCGCTCGGGCGAGACGGCGCGGGTCAGGTCGACGCACGTCATGATGAGGCCCGCGAGAAGTCCGACACCGGCGCCGCCTGCGAGCCAGTGCCATAGTTCGCCGGGCACAGGTTGGTCGTGCTTCATGAGGAGCATAAGGTAGATCGCGGCTGCGCCGATCACTGGTGAGATCAGCAGCCGCGCGACCGGTCCCTTGGCGGAATCGAAGATCGGCCGTAGGAGGAAGTGCTCGAACATGTGCGTACCGCTACGCGAGTATTTCCTCGATCCGCCGCACCGTTGCCTCGTCCAGCTTCATCCCACTCGCCTCGGCGTTTTCGGCGATCTGCTCGGAGCGGGTGGCGCCGATGATGCAGCTGGTCACCTCCGGGCGGCGCAGGATCCACGCCAAAGCGAGCTGCGACATGGTGCAGTGCTGCTCGTCTGCGATGGTGTGCAGCCGCTGGACCTTGGCCAGCAGGTCCGGATTCTCCAGATAGCGCTTGATGAACTGGTTCTGCCGCTCGTCCGCTGCGCGGCTCCCTGCGGGGAGCGGCGTGCCCGGCTTGTACTTGCCTGTGAGCACGCCTGCGCAAGCGGGGAAAACACCACCTGCCCGATACCGGCGCCCTGGCATAGCGGGAACAGCGTCCGCTCCCAGTCCCGCTCCAGCGCGTTGTAGCGCGGCTGACTGCCCCTGGGCTTGTAATAGCGGTCGCCACAAAGCCGCAGGCACTGCTCGATCTGCTCGATCGGCCATTCCGAAAAGCCCCAGTACAGCATCTTGCCTTGGTGAATGAGGTCGTCCATCGCGCGGATCGTTTCCTCCAGCGGCGTCTGCGCGTCGTGGCGGTGGCACTGGTACAGGTCGATGTAGTCCGTGTTCA
Organism: Tepidisphaeraceae bacterium; assembly: GCA_035936155.1. Lineage (GTDB taxonomy): Bacteria > Planctomycetota > Phycisphaerae > Tepidisphaerales > Tepidisphaeraceae > DASYWJ01. Next base: position 10,178 of record DASYWJ010000035.1, read on the forward strand.
GCCGGCGCAGGCTGGCGTGGCACTGCTCCATGATGTGCTTGCGCGACAGCCCCCGGTCGTTGGGGCCGTCGCCCATCGGGAAGAACACCTTCGTCGCCAGCACATAGGCGCTACGCGGGCGATCGCGGAGCAGCTCGCCCCAGGATTGCTCACATCTGCCGCGCGCATACGCGTTAGCCGTGTCAAGAAAGTTGATGCCGCGCTCGAACGCGGCGTTCATGACCTCCTGCGCCTGTTTCTGCTCGATGGCATTGCCGAACGTAAGCCACCCGCCCAGGCCAATCTCGGAGAGTTTCACGCCCGCGTCGCCGAGTCGTCGGTATTGCATGTCGGTGTCCGTCGCCAGTTGTCAGTTGTCAGTTGGCAGCGCGGGCGTACGATAGTTGTGATTCGCCCGACTGACAACGGACAACTAACAACGGACAGCGACCATGCCCATCATTCGAGACGAGAACAAGCGGAAGGAAATTATCGATCTGCTCACCAGGGCTTACTGGATGGAGATCGAAACGGTGATGAGCTATATCGCCAATTCCGTCAACCTTGAGGGGGTGCGCGCCGAGGAGATCAAGAAGTCGCTGGCGGAGGACGTGGCAGAAGAACTCCGCCATGCGCAGCAGTTCGGACAGCGAATCAAGACGCTGTACGGCAAGGTGCCCGGCAGCGGCGAATTTCGGTCGGAGCAGAGCTACCTCCAGCCGCCGGCTGAGAACACCGACGTCACCTCCGTCATCAAAGGAGTCATCCAGGCCGAGCAGGGCGCGATCGACCATTACATGAAGATCATCAACGCCAGCCAGGAAGCTGATCCGGTCACGGCTGACATGGTCACCACGATTCTCGCCGACGAGGAGGGGCACATGCGCATGTTCGAAGGATTCCTGAAGGAGTACGAGAAGAAGTAGACGCGGGACGGGCCGTTACGACCGCGAGGCGGCCGCATTGATCCGGTCGAGGATCGATGTGCGGCGCCGCTCATAATCTGAGTCATCCAGCACCGGCAGCGCGTTTCGCACCTCCACAGGCTGATCCAGAGGCACCCAGCTTTTGCACCCGGCGTACGCCGGCGTGTTCGCCAGCATTGCCGGCCTGGACAAGTGGTACGCGCGGACAAGCAGCAGGTACAGCGGGTTCTCTGGCCGGTAGCTAAAGCGCATGTCGATCAGCGGCGGCATCCATACGTGCTCGTCGTCGATCGCATCGATCTGGCTGCGCGACCGCAGTTGGATGATATCGATCACCTCGGCGGCGGCGGTGATCGAGATCTGGTCCGGCTCGGCGTGGTGCGGCTCCAACCCGGCGTGCTCCGACGGCTTGAGCATCTTCAGGTTCTGGTGCAGGTAAGTCGGGAAAAGGAGGAACTGGCGGTGCTCGAGCTCAAACTCCCCCGCCGCCTCATAGATTCCGCCCTTGCGCAGCAGGACCGTCTGGCGGCCCTGCTCCAGCGCGCGGCAGACGACAGCCCACTCCTTCAGACCCACCTGCAACGATGTCGGCCAAGCCATCTTCAGATCGGTTACGGATGATCCAACCGCCACCGCGGGTTCGTGAAGTAGAAGCCGCGTTCCCCACGGCGCCGTGCCGGGGTTGCCGCCGGGGTGACGAAACTGGAGATTACTCTACAGCTCCCGCCCGTTGCACAGAGAAAAATCCAGCCGAAACCCCTGCCAGCGCTGCGCAGGCGACGGCGCGGTGGGGCACAGATCAAGGAAATTGCCAACATCGTACAAATCGGCTGCCGGGCGGTAAGATTGAGAAAGCCTGACCGGATCGTGCGGCACAAACGCCAGGTTGAGCAGGCGGACTGGGCGGGAGCAGACAAGCCACCATGAGCGACTCATGCATGACCTACTTTTTTCGGTTGTTTTGTGGGGTGCTGGCATTCGCAGCATCGGCGGCCTCAGGGTCACCAGCGCGCACGATCGTGCCCCTGAACTTGGGGTGGCGTTTTGTTCAGCAGGATGATAGCGGCGCAGCGGCGGCGGGGTTCGATGACTCGTCCTGGCGCATGCTGGACCTCCCCCACGACTGGAGCATCGAAGGGGAGTACCGCCAGGACAACCCCGCCGGCGGCGCGGGCGCCTATCTTCCCTGCGGCGTCGGCTGGTACCGCAGGGCAATTGAAATTCCCCCGCAATGGACCGGCAAGCGCGTCTTCATTGAGTTCGATGCCGCACAGCGCAATAGTGACGTCTGGATAAACGGCCGGCACCTTGGCCACCGCCCGTACGGGTATATCAGCTTCGGCTACGACCTCACCCCGCATCTGAAACCCGGCCAAAATCTGCTCGCGGTGCGCGTCGATAACTCGAAGCTTCCGGCAGCGCGGTGGTACACCGGGTCGGGGATCTACAGCCACGTGCGCCTGATCGTGACGGACAAGGTGCACATCCCGCAGTGGGGCACGTTTGTGACGACCCCACAGGTTTCAGCCCAGCGCGCCGAAGCCGAAGTGGCGACGGAGGTCGTGAACGACTCTGCGGAGCGCGCGGTCGTGGTTTTATCGACCCGGCTGGTCGATGCGAACGGGCGCGAGATTGCAGCTTCGGTCTCGAGCCGGGAGCTTGAGCCCGGCGCACGCGAACTGTTCCGCATCAGGGGATTGACCTTGTCCGAGCCGAAGCTGTGGTCGCCTGACTCCCCGTACCTCTACCGGCTCGTGCAGCAATTGACCTGCGACGATCGGATGGTTGACGAAGTCACGACAATGGTCGGCTTCCGCCCGACCCGCTTCGACGCCGACACCGGCTTCTGGCTCAACGGCACAAACGTCAAGCTCAAAGGCGTCGGCATGCACTATGACGCCGGCCCGATGGGCGTGGCCATCCCCGACGAGATTCTCGAGCGGCGGCTGAAGCAGCTCAAAGCCATGGGGTGCAACGCCGTGCGCACCGGCCACACGCCATTCCCGCCCACGTTCTACGACCTGTGTGACCGGCTTGGGCTGATGGTGATGAACGAAGTTTTCGATGGGTGGCGGCGCAAGGCGGCGCATGACTACGGCGCGACGGCGTTTGATGAATGGTGGCAACGGGATCTGACGGATTGGGTGCGGCGCGATCGTAATCATCCATCCGTCATCATCTGGAGCATCGGCAACGAGACGGGCGAGAGCGACCGGTTCGGGATGACGAAGATCATCCATGAGCTCGACCCCACCCGCCCCACCACCGGCGGCCAGGTGCTGCACGGCGTGGACGTGTCGGGGTTCAACGGCCCCGGAGAATCGCCCGGCGTGCTCGAGCAGTTCCGCCGCGAACATCCCAATCAGCCGATCGTGCTGACCGAGGAGCCGCACGGATACCAGACGCGCGGGTTTTACAAGACGCTCACGTGGTGGCGCGACGACAATCCGGATCGCCGCTACCCGTTCCCGCCATACTCAACGGAGGAAGTGTTCAAGTACGGCGGCGATCCGCAGCACAACTCGTCCTATGACAATGCCACCGTGCGCATCTCATCCCGCCAGTGCTGGAAGCGCACGCGCGACACGCCGTGGATCAGCGGCGAGTTCCGCTGGGCCGGGTTCGACTACCTCGGCGAAGGCCACATCATGGGGCGCCGCTGGCCGGCGCGCTACTGGCACCCGGGGCTGCACGACACGGCCGGCTTTCCGAAGGACACGTCGCAGTTCTACCGCAGCCAGTGGACGAGTGAGCCGATGGTCCACCTGCTGCCGCACTGGACGCACCCCCTGATCGAGCCGGGGACGAAGATCCCGATGGTTGCGTACTCCAACTGCGAAGAGGTCGAGCTGCTGCTCAACGGGCGGTCCCTGGGGCGGCAGAAACCGCGCGAGGAACTGCTCGACTTCGTATGGCAGGTGCCATATGAGCCGGGCGACATTGAGGCGGTCGCGTACCGTGGCGGCACGCGCGTCGCGAGCACGTCGGTCCGAACGGCCAATGCACCGGCGCGCATCGAGCTTGAGATGGACGAGCCGGAACTGACAGTCGAGCGCGGCGACGTCGGCGTGGTCACGTTCAGCGTGATCGATGAGCGCGGCGAGCTCGTGCCGTGGGCGGAGGACCGCATCGAGTTCAAGCTGAACGGACCGGCGCAACTGCTCGGTTACGAGAACGGCAACAACGTGGATGTCACGCCGCACCGCGCGGGCTACCGCAACGTCTTCCACGGGCTCGGGCGGGGCTTTTTCCGAGGCACGGGTCAGGATGGGCCGATCGAGCTGACGGCGGCGGCGATCCTGGGCAACCGGCTGTTCCAGGAGTCGACCACGGTCGCGATGCACGTCGAGCGGCTCGCGCTGCGGGGACCGCTGGCGCCGGCGCAGTTTGAGGTGCGCTACACGACCGACAGCTCCCAACCGACGCCCGGTTCAGCGCGGTACGAGTCGCCGCTCATGCTTTCGTCACCGACCAATGTGCGCATGCTCGTCCTGCGCGATGGACAGCCGCTGCTTACCAGCGAGGCGAAGTTCGAGCAGGGGATGCCGCCGGTGATCGTGGACCCGCGGTACCAGAAGACCCCGACGACGGCGCCGGCGGAAGATTTTGCCGGCAAGCCGCGGGACGGGGAGGTCGCCGGCGTCTGGTCCGACGGAAAGCGGCAGTTGCGGTTCACCCTCGAGGGAACGGTGGTGCGCCGTCAGCGCGGTGAAGAGACGGAAGTCGCGACGTGGTGGTACGACTTCCCCAACGACGTATTTGAAGATGCCGCCGACGTGGGCGCAGGCGCAATTCGCTGGGCAGACAGTGGCCAGGTATCGCGGCTGAAGCTCGTCGACCGCGAGGGTCGCGAACTGCTCATCCTGACCGACGGACGGACGCGTAAGCTGAGGCGCGCGGAGGAATGAGCTACTCTCCAGACGGCGAGCCAGCTCGCCGGCTACACGAAAAAGCGCTTCGGTCTAATTGGTTGAAGTCCAGCGCGGGTAGCGGTCGCTGGGGATGTACGCGCTGGTCATGATCTGCTCGATGCGCTTGACGATGTCGGGATGCGCTGCGGCTACGTCGTTGCGCTCGCCGATGTCGTTCTGGAGGTTGAATAGCTTTACGGGCGCATCGGGTTCTTGGCCAGGTCGAGGCGAATGCCCTTCCAGTCGCCGGTGCGGACCGCCTGTTGGCCGCCCAGCTCGTTGAACTCCCAGTAGAGGTAATCGTGAGACTTCTGCTCTCCGCCGCGCCCCAGGAGCGTGGGCAGAATGGACAGGCCGTCGATTTCCGCGGGTTTCGGCTCGCTCAGCAGCTCGGCGAAGCTCGGAAGGAAATCCCAGTTGGCGCAGACCTGCTCGGCCTTTGACCCCGCCGCGATTTTTCCCGGCCAGCGGACAATCAGCGGCACGCGGATGCCGCCCTCGTACACGTCGCGCTTGTGCCCACGCAGCGGACCGTTGCTGTCGAACAGCTCCTCAGGGATACCCCTGATGTTCCACGGGCCGTTGTCGCTGGTGAAGATCACAAGCGTGTTCTTATCGATTTTCAGCTCCGCCAGCAGCGTCATGATGCGCCCGACGTCCCGGTCCATGCGGGTGATCATCGCCGCAAGCTTCTTCGCCGGCTCCGGCCAGGGCTCGTTCTCGTATGGCTCGACGCTCGGAACCTGGAGCTTCGTGTGCGGGATTGTGTACGGCAGGTAGAGCAGGAAAGGCCCATCCTTCTGCTCGCGCACGAACCTCAGCGCCTCTTCGGTCATCAGATCGTGTGAGAACTGCTTGCCATCGAGCTCGACGCGCTGATCGTTGCGCCAGAGGTAGTCGGGGTAGTAATCGTGGGCGTGGGTGTGGTCGGCATAGCCGAAGAAGTAGTCGAACCCCTGCTCCTTCGGTCCCCCCGAGGTGCCCGGGCGGCCGAGGCCCCACTTGCCGATGGCGGCAGCGGCGTAACCGGCGCGCTTGAACAGCTTGGGGAGGGTGACCTGATCGGGCGGCAGCGGGTAATCTCCCTGCGCCCGCGTCCAATCGCGCGCGTGCCGCGGGTTGGCGCGAATGGGCGTGCGCCCGGTGTGCTGCCCGGTCATCAGGCACGATCGCGAGGGCGCGCACACGGGGCTGCCCGCGTAGTGCTGCGTGAACAGCATGCCCTCTGCCGCCAACCGATCGACGTTCGGCGTCTTGATCTTCTTCTGTGCATAGGCGCCGATATCGGCGTAGCCGAGGTCATCACAGATGATGAAGACCACATTCGGCTTCCCCGCCGCCGGCTCGGCGGCACGCAAGCTCTCAGCGCCGAATCCAACGAGCACTGCGAGCAGGCAGACCAACGGGCATGGGCGCCCTGCCCCTGCGCATGGCCGGGACGGCCACGCCACTTTCTTGGTTTTCATCGCGCATTACTCCCGATTTTGAAGCTGCCTTCGATCACGTCCCCGGGGTTGAGCGTCATGTACAGGTCGCGCACGACGTTTGAGCTTAGATCATCCGGCGGGCTCACCTGTTGGTTGACGTACAGCACGTGGTTGCCCTCTTCCGTGACCCCCCCGCGGCAGTGGAAGCGCTGCTTGGGGTCGAACTCGACACGGAACCCTTCGCCGGAGCCGTTTGTCAGGCTCGCTGCGTTGCACTCGTACTTCGTTGAGTTGAAATCAAACGCATCCGGACGCTCCATCTTCGTGTACGGCACGTTCATCGACTCGTGCGTGGCGGTGCCGGTCGGGCGGCCGATGTGCTTATCCGGGTAGACCGTCCAGCGTGCCTGGCGATCCCAGGAGAACCGGTTGAAGTCCTTCGGCATGACAAACGCCCACCCGAATTCCTGAACCTCGGTCTTCTCCGGGCCGGTCCACTTCATCGTGTACTTGAATTCGTTGCCGGCGAGCGTCGCGTGCACCGTGCCGACAACCGCGCCGTCAGGCCCTCCGACGATGTCGCCTGACATCGTCTTCGCGCTCCCCGCCGACGCCGACGCGGGCGTCATCCTGACGTTCGTCAGCTTCGCCGGGTAGCGCGTGACTTTGCGCCAGACCTGCGGATCGCGCTCCGTCTTGCGGGTGATGAGGTTGAACTGCGGCGCTTCCAGCCCCGCCGGCAGCGACTCGGTCAGCCGCGACTCTGGTTTAACCTCCTTCAGCGCAAACTGGTGGGCGACGACGTGGTGCCGCGCGGGGTGCACGAAATCAATGCGCAGTGTGTCCGCCTGCTTCACGTGATCCGCCGGAAGCCTCAGCACGACCTTCCCCTGGCTCAGCGGCGGACAAGAAACTTTGAACGCGGTCTTGCGATCGCCGCCGATTGGCTTGCCGTCGCGCAGCAGCTGCCACATCGGTTGCAGGTGCGAAAGGTCAGTGAATGAGTAGCGGTTCTCGATGCTGAAGGTTGCTTTGTCACCGGTAAGTTCGACCTTCTCTCCAAAGCGGATCGGCGAGTAGATCATCTTCACGTCGTAGTACCACGGCCGCGGGTTGCGGAAGGGGTCGGTGATGCCCTTGATCTTCAGCAGGTTGATGCCCGTTTCGGGGAAGAAGTAGTAAAGCTTGATTGGGGACTTGTCGGCCACCGCGCGATCGGCCCATTCCCAGAGGAACGTGCCGGGGATCGTGTCATATTCTGTCACGACGTCCCAGCAGCGCTGGAGCACCGGCGCCCACCGTTTCCACGCGCCGGGGTCGGCGCCCAGACGCACTTCCCAGTTGTTCGGGTTCTCCAGGTAGATGTGCGGACGGCCGACCTCGCGCGCGCGGATGCCGGCCTTTTCGATGTTCTCCGGCCGCGTGTAATGCGAGTCGGAAAGCTCGACGTTGTACTTCGCCCCGCCGAACCAGGAGACGGCGCGCGGGCGCGTGGCATCGAGCTCCTTCACCAGATCCGCGACGGCCTGGAGGTTCTGCCCCTCCTTGTTCTCGTTGCCGATGGCCCAAAGAACGACGCAGGGGTGGTTCTTGTCGCGCGCAATCGTCTCCCGCGCCCGCTGGAGGAATGCCGGTTCCATCTCCTTGTCATCCGTTGGCGTCCAGCAGTACGGCAGCTCGTCCATGACGTACATGCCCAGCTCGTCGCAAAGGTCGTAGAACCCCTTTCCGTAGGGGTAATGACTCGTGCGGATAGCGTTGACGTTCGCCGCCTTCATTAGAAGGATGTCTTTGCGCCAAATCTCAGGGTTGGTGGCGGTGCCTTCGTGCGGTGAGTGATCGTGCCGGCACATGCCTGCGAACTTCACCGGCACGCCGTTGACGAGCAGCACGGCGTCCTTAATCGTGATCTCACGAATTCCAATCTTCTGAGTCGCGCGCTGGACTGTCTTGCCCGCGTCATCCTTCAACTCGACCGTCATCGGGTACAGGTTGGGGAACTCCGCCGACCAGAGCTTCGCGTTCTCGACCACCTTGGTGACGACAGCGCGATCGTTCTCGACCTTGGCCTCAGCGGCGCCTTCAACTCCTTGAAGACGGAGCGAAACGCTCCCACCGTGCGCGCCGGGGACATCGGCGATCACCTTCACCTCGGCCTTGCCCGCCTCCAGCAGGCGGGTCTCGACCTTCACGTCGTGCAGGTGGTTTTTCGGCACGGCGAACAGCGTCACCGGGCGGTGAACGCCGCCGAGGAAGAAGTAGTCGCCGCTGTCCAGGTCTGCCGACCTGGTGTTCTTCGTGACGCGCAAGGCGAGCAGGTTCTTTTCGCCGAACTTCACGTGTGGCGTCAGGTCGATCTGGAATGCCGTCCACCCGCCCTCGTGGTAGTTCTCGCGGCCCCAGCTGGGTTCATCGCACTTGACCGGCTTGCCGTTCAGCCAGATCTCCGCGCCGTTCTGCACGCCGTCGAAGTTGATCTTGACGATCCGCCCTTCCCACGACTTGGGCACCTCGAAGGTGTGGCGGTAGAAGCCGGAGGCGTTGTCGGGCTGGTTGTAAGTCGCGGGTGAGTGGCCGGGAATTTCCCAGTTCCCGGGGACCTCGATGTCGACCCAGCCGTTGTCCTCGTCATAGCTGGGCTGGTGGAACGGCTCGAATGTCTCGGGGTAGTCGATGGGGAGCTTGCTCGTCCAGTGCTCGCCCGGCGCCAGGTCTTTGCCCTTTGCCTGCTCGAGTTTGAACCGCCACGTGCCGTCGAGCGAGATGACATGCTCCTTCTCGGCCGGGATGACGGTGGCGTGCAGCGGCGACGCGGCGATGAGAAGTGCGAAAACGACGAAGAGACAGAATTCCAGTCGATTCCTCTCGCCCTGCATGGCGTCAACTCCTTTGCGGGAAATGGTGAACGGTTACACGGCGGCTTCCTTCGCGAGCCAGTCGATCTTGAGCATCCGCGCCAGCCGACGGAAGGCTTCGCGGTGGTGGCCGATGAACAGGATCGGGTGGTGCGGCATGCCGGCGTGGCAGAGCGTGTCGAACCACCGACCCACGCCGCCGCCGTCCACCTGCATCAGACACTGGTTGCCGCTCAGCTTCCGCCGCAGCGGGATCGTGCGGCCCTCGAACGCCGTGGCGACGTATCGGTCGTCGCGCCGCCAGATCCGCGCGACCGTCACCGGCTGATCCACGCGCAGCGAACCATCCACAACCATGGGTTTATTGATGTTGAAGTGCCCGGCGAGCGACGGGCCATCGATCATGCCCAGCGGCGCCGTGCCTGGGTGCCAAAAATGGACCGTCTGCTCGTCGTGCTCCAGCCAGTCGGTCACGAACCCGTTGCCCATCCCCAGGTGGTTCGCGGCGAGCATCGCGACGGCCGCATCGGCGTCACCCTCCATTGATATCGGGAATCCCTCGTCCACGAGCCGCGACATCGCCAGATAAGGCCATTGCCCCAGCACGTTGGGCAGCTCGGGCCACTCCTGCACGGCCAGCGCGTCGAGCTGCTCCTCGTGGATCAACTCGCGCAGCGCGAGGTAATAGCGGCTCTGTATCGGCAGATCGCCGGGTTCCGTGTTGGCCATCGGCAGGCTCAGCGCCCGCGCCCGCTCCACGTCCTCGCGCACTTCTCCCTCGGCCACGCCGCGCACGCGGTCGATGAACAGCGGCAGGCTCAGGTCATGCAGTTGCAGTCCCAGCTGCCGCGACATCGCGAATGGGTCGACGTGCATTGAAATGTAGCCCGGCGCTTGCGAGCCGATCAGCCCGACCTTCGACTGCCCGAGCAAGATCACTGTTTGCGAGAGTGCGATCGCCTGCGCCAGCGAGCGGCGCACCGCCGCATCGTCCGGATCGCCGTAGACGATTTCGAACGGGTGCTTCGCCTGACGGAGTGTCGCCGCCCAGAGGTGCTGCGCCACCAGCGAGCAGGAGCTGACGTTCTCGCCATCCGGGCGCTCCGGCGTCGCCCAGAGCACCACCGGTCCGCCCCACCGCTGAATGATGGTCATCGCCAGCTGCCCATGTCCCAGCGACGGCTGCAGGACAATCAATGCGCGGCACGCCCGGTGGCGGATGTTGTCCAGCGCCCGGACGATGGTCTTATCGTCGACCACAGGCGCCTCGGCGCCGACCACCTCGCAGCCCACCGCCCCCAGCGCCGCCAGCGAGCGGCGCCGCATCGTCTCGCTCCACTGCTGGTCGAATCCCGGGCGTTTGCGGCCGATTACGAGCACGCCGACCACCGCCGGGGGTGTCGAGGACGGGGCTGGTTCTTTTTCCCGGTCGGGATGCATCATGCGTGTTGCCTCTGAAACGATCGCTTAGCCGTGAGCTGATCCTTCAGCGGCACGGGATAATCCACCAGCCCGCCCACGATCGGCCGCAGGTAGCGGAGGAAGTCGGTAGTGACAGCACTCTCGGCGGAATCCTCCTGCCACGCGGCGGGAATGCGGCGCTCTCCGCCGGCGACCTCCGAGAGCGGCACGAAGTCACACAACTCGTGGTCACGTGCATCCAGAGACCGCAGTGACACCATCTTCCCGCATTCACCGGCAAGCACGCCGCGAACGGCAGCGCGGCCTACTTGCTCTGCGTCCTCTCGGTCCACCGGCGACACGTGTAGTGATGAGGCTCGCCCGCACAGCCCCGGCTTCTCCCAGCGGCAGCGGATACCAAGCCGCTGCGACACCAACTCGGCGAGTTGCACGCACACGCCGCCGGGGAGCGGACGGTTCAGCGTGTCGCGCTGCGCCGGCGAGGCATTCTCAAACACCGGCTGCCCCGCCGCATCGAGTAGCCCCTCCGGCACGACGACAACGGCCCAGCCCAGCCGCGTCACCGCGCGGTCGAGGTCGCCGAGGAATCGCTCAATCTCGAACGGCCGCTCGGAGAGATAGACCAGGTGCGGCGCCTGGTCCTCATCAAGCCCGCCGCGCGCCAGCACCGAGGCACCCGCCAGCCAACCGGAGCTGCGGCCCATCGTCTCGTAAATTGACACCGGCTGAGGGAGCGATTGGATGTCCAGCCCAAGATCGCGCACCGATTGTGCAACGTATCGTGCTGCGCTTCCAAACCCGGGGCAACGATCGGTGAGGGGGATATCGTTGTCGATGGTCTTTGGCACGCCGATCACGCTCAGCTCGTGCCCCAATGCCGCCGCCCCCTGTGCGATCAGATCGGCGGCGCGCATCGATCCGTTGCCGCCGACGAGCAGCAGGTAGCGGATCTCACGCTCGCGAAGACGGGTAACAATCTGCTCGACGTCAGCTTCCGTGAGCTTGTGCCTCGTCGACCCCAGCGAGGCGCCGGGCGTGGTCTTCAGCTGCTTGAGCTCGCGCTGGGGCAGCAGCGAGAGGTCTACCAGGTCGTCCTCCAGAAGCCCCGCGACACCGTAGCGCGCCCCCAGCATGCGGCGAATCGCCCGGTGCTGGCGAGCCTCGTGGATGATTCCAAAGAGACTTGTGTTCAGGACCGGCGTCGGACCGCCGCCCTGTAGGACGAGAAGGTTGCCGGGCAGTGGACGATTCATCCTTTTTCTCCCGCACGACCCGACGAATCGATCACCCGCAGCATCTGGCGGATGAGCGGCTTGAGTCGATCCTTTACCGCCAGCCCCACGCGCCACGGGTGGTTCTGGTGCTTGCCTTCGGCGAGCACCTCTGCAGTGAGCTCGACCCACCGCGTGCGAATCAGCGTTCCCAGATTGGCCTTGGCCATGCCCATCGCGACACAGCGGCGGACCACATCGTCGGCCAGACCTGTCGTGCCGTGGAGGACGAGCGGCACGGCCGATGCGGCGGCGAGCCGCTCCAGCAGATCGAAGCGGATGTTCGGCGCGTCCCTGTAAAATCCATGCGCGTTGCCGATGCCGACGGCGAGCATGTCGATGCCCGTCTGGCGCGACATGCGGTAGACGTCGTCGGGATCGGACAAGTTCTTCACCTCCGACATCGAACCGTCGGCGTTCAGCTTCTGGAGCTCCCCCACCTCCGCCTCGACGCTGACTCCGGGCGGCTTGGCCAACTCGACGACCTCGCGCGCGGCCTTGATGTTCTGTTCGATCGGCAAACTTGAGCCATCGATCATGATGCTCGTGAAGCCTGCCTCGATCGCCTGCCGGCAGGCGTCAACCGAGCTGCCGTGGTCGAGGTGGACCGCGATGGGAACGCTGGCGCGTTCGGCGAAGAAACGCATTTGCATCGCAGCGTACGCGTAGCCCCGGTACTTCAGGTTTGCCTCGTACGCGCCGAGGATGACCGGCGCGCGCTCCTCCTCGGCCGCCTCGACAATCGCGCGGGTGATGTCGTAGGTCCCGCCGTTGGTATTCACCTGCACCACGCAATAGCGATTCTTGTGCGCGTGACGGACGAGGCTTGCGGCATCAATCAGGGGCATAGCGAGCTCAGTGAACGGCGGTGACCGGAAACAATTCGTAGAGGCAGCGATAAGCTGCCCCCTGCGCCGCGGCGAACGAACCGAGCCGCGCGGGCAGAATCTGCACGCGCTCGACCAGCTCGTGCAGCGCCGTGGTGCGGAACGCGCTGAGCACGTGCGGCCAGACCGGCCCCTCAGTATTCAAGACGCTACCGCCGAGGATGATTGCTTCCGGATCGAGCAGCGCTGCAATCGAGGCCAGCTGCGAGCCGATCAGCTCACCCGCCCGGCGGGCGACGCGCGGGGGGATGCCGAAGCCTGCGGCCTCGATGTCGATGCCCATTGCGCTTTCCGAGACGGTCTGCTGGAGGTTTTTCCACCCCGACGCGCGGCCGCCCGTGGGGAGCACCATATACCCCGTCTCGCCGCAGAACCCGTGGCTTCCGGTCAGCAGTCGCCCGTTGAGCACGACGCCTGCGCCGACGCCGCTGCGGACAGCCATGCATACGAAGCTGTTCATGCCGCGGGCCGCGCCCAGGGTCCACTCCGCCAGCGTCATGGCGCGGATGTTGTTCTCCATCACCGTAGGTAGCTTCACGTGAGCGGCGATCAGGTCGCGGAGCGGCAGGTTTGTGGCCTGCGGGATGAGGTCGTAGTGCAGGATCACGCCGCGCCGCGAATCGATCACGCCGCTGGCGGCCAGGCCAAAGCCCAGCAGCTGCGGGAACTTGGGACGTATCTGCGCGAGCGAGTCGTCGATGAACGAGAAGATGGCGTCGACCAACGCCTGACGGTCCTTCAGTGGCTGAAGCGCCCGGCGAAGCTCCCAGACGATCTCACCGGCGAAGTTGCAGACGACCAGGCGCAGTCGCTTGGCTTCCATGTCAAATCCGAGCAGGTGCCCGAAGCGCGGGTTGAGGCCGACACTGACCCCACGGCGGCCGCGTCGCTCACCGCCGGCGGTGGCCATCTCCTCGCGCAGGAGCCCCTGTTCCACCATCCGCTCGACCAGATCGCACACGCGGGAGTTGCTGATGCGCAATTCCCTCGCCAGGTGGAGACGGCTGGCCGTGCCCCGGCGGTGCAAGGCGTGGAGCAACCGGTGGCGCTTGGCCTGTTCAGAACCGGAATGATCTGTGCGTTGGGCCACCATTGGATTATGTCAGAAACTACAGGGTGGTGTTGCCACGTCAAGTAAAATTTACTATATCGTAAATTCTAGTGTAACTCCTGGTCAAACCGGCCAGGGGTGCGGCACGTCGCCAGGCACCGAAGGGCGGAGCCATCAGATGGAAAAGCACACCGCGATCGTGATCGGACTGGCGATCTACGCCTGCCTCATGATTGCTGTCGCGCTGTTCTGGATGGTCCGCGTCAAGCAGCCGACCGACTACCTTGTCGCCGGTCGCGGGCTGCCCTGGTGGATCCTCACGGGCAACATCACCGCCACAGGAATTGGCACCGGCGTGGTCATCGGCGCATCCGGGCTGGCTTACCAGCATGGTTGGGCCGGGGCAGCGTACCCGATGGGGCTGGGGCTGGGCACAATCCTGGCGGGCCTGCTCTTTGCGCGCATGCGCCGCTACCGGTTCATCACGCTCAGCGAGGAAATCGCTTCCTACTACGGCAGGAACCGAGCCGTGGTGGAATTCGCGAACATCAGCTTGTTTCTCTCGCAGTTGTGCTGGCTCACCGTGCAGATCATGGGCGGCAGCGCCGTGCTTGGTGCAGTGCTTGGGCTGCGGCCGGAGCTGTGCGTCCTGGGCTCGGGCGTGATCACCGCCTGCATCTCGATTCCCGGGGGGCTGAAGACGGTGGCCTACACCGACACGTTGCAGGCTGTGATCCTGCTGATTGGGCTGGGGTGTCTCACGTTCGTCGCGCTGGACGATTCAGGCGGTGTGGCCGGTCTGCGGGCATCGGTCCCGCAGGACTACTTCTCGTTCCTGGGGGTCGAGTCCTTTGGCACCTGGGAAGTCGTCAGCATCATCGTCTCGCTGATGCTCGCGGTCATCGCAGACCCGGGGCGCAGGTTGTCGATCTTCAGCGCCAGCAGCCAGGCCGGGGCGAAGTGGAGCATGCTGGTTGGCGGCGCGATCGTGACCGCGTTTTCACTCGTTATCGGGATCGTTGGGATGTACACCTTCCGGCTGAATCCCAACCTGCCGAAGGCGGATCAGGCGGTTCCCTGGCTGGTGATGAACGTGCTGCCGGGCTGGCTGGCCGCTTTCGTGGTGGTCTCGATCGCATCGGCAACATTCTCGTCGGCCAGCACGAACGCGATCGCCACCGGCACCTACTTCGTCCGCCACATTTACCCGCTGGCGACCGGCGGGCATTATGCCGCGCGCCCGCTGGTAGCGGTGCGGCGGGCACTGGTGTGCGCATTCGTGCTCTCCACAATCGTGGCCCTTCAGGCGGGCACTATTGTGGGCTTCGTCCTGAAGTTCCTTCCCCTGACGATGAGCGGCTTGGCGGTGATCATTGTGCTCGGGCTGTTCTGGAAGCGGGCGACATGGCAGGGAGCGCTGGCGGCCCTGATGGTCACGCCGCTGGTCGCATTGGCGGTCATGCTGATCCCGGCGCAGGAGGCGTTCTGGAACAATCCCGCCGTCCCGGCGACCGTCGCCGGGCTCATCGCCCACGTCCTGGTGAGCCTCGTCACGCCCCGCACAACGCGCACCTTCGAGGAATCCGCCGAACTGCTCCGGCTCGAACGTGAACACGCGCTGGACACGCTCGAGCCGCAGCGCGCAGCGCCTGATACGGCTTAGGATGGAGCGGGGGCGCTGTCATCCGGAGCTAGCCGGAGCGGGCGGCTTTGATGTCAATATCTGCAAAGCTCCAGAACGCGCAGGGGTCGCGTGTTTGCAGCGGTTCAGTGCGCGGACGCGGTGACCGTGGTGAGCGGTTCGCGAACGCGTTCAAGCAGGGTCGTCCGCTCCGCGGGGTTCAACGGCGCGACTGTCAGCGTCAGCTCTCCATCCGTCACCTGCACATTCGTGAGCCGGACCGGCACGGCTCGGCCGTCATCTTCGAACGGGATGAACAGCACCGGCTCGCGCGGACGACGGGCGACGACATCGAACAGCAGCTTGCTCATGTGGGCGGCGACGGCATCGGCGTTGGCAACCCCGTTCGGCTCGATTCTCGCCTCTTGCTGCCATCCCGGTAGCCGTTGATGCAGCGCCGCGAGCGCGCGGTCGCGCTGGCGGGACCAGATCATCTCGGGCATCGGCAGCCTCCCGGCGCGCACGCTGTCCAACGTCAGCAGGAGCCGCCCGTCGGAATCGATTCGGGGGAAGAAGTGCAGGCTGGCCACCGCTGCCACCTCGGTGAGCGTCCCGGCGAGGATAATCCGGTCCTTCCGCAGGATGACTGCGGGATCGGTCAGAAAATCCCGGTATGTTTGGTCCCAACTCTGCGACCACTTCTCGGAAAAGGCGTTGAGCTCGCGCTCAGTGAACGAGATGGTCAGTGGCTCATCCGGCTGATTGGTCGCGGCTTGGGTCGTGGCCGGTCCGGCGGAGCCGGCGACAATCGACCGATGTTCGTTCACCCACAGGTCATTCGCCCACTCGCGCGTGCGGATGAGCTTTTTCTCCGCGCGGTTGGCTGCATCAGCACGCTCCTCAGCGCTGAGCGCGGGGCGGCGGTAATAGTCGGGGGTGCCCTTGAACGCCCAATAGCTCACGGCCGCCGTCGCTGTCAGGAGCAGGGCGACGGCGAGCAGACTGCGTTTGATCCACTTCCTTCGGCGCACGTCGGGGCGAGTGTACGGAATGCCCCGCACATCCGCTACGACCGGAATGCCACGGGCGCCGCGCTGTCTGATCCCTGTCGCGGCAAGGGTTTTGGCGCTGCGACGGGCTCGGCGGGAGATAAACTCGATCCGCGTGATCGCCAGCCGTTCAACCACGCCGCTTGCCCCCCACGCCGAGTACCGCCGGCTGGCACGGCGCATCCGCCGGGCGTTTGCGACGCAGCCGGGGCTGCGTCTCCAGGCACTGTGCGAACTGGCTCGCAGAACCGATGCCGATGCAGGGGGCGCAGAACTGGTCCATCGAATCAGGACCCTCCCCCCCGGCGCCGCGAGGACCTTCGCCGACGTCGTCCGCGCGCGCATGGACGGGCCCCTGCTGCGCTACTCACAGCGCCAGCGCCTGCTCCGCGACGCCGAGCAGCGCGGCATCGGCCGGTTCGAAGCCAACCTGGTCATCGCGGCGGTACAGCATGAGGCAGGTGCGACGCCGCGTCAACGCGAGCGCGTCGCATTGCCGTGCTCGTGGATTCCCGCGGCAATCGCCTTCACTGCAACCCAGTCGCTGGTTGCGCTCGCGGCGTGGTGGCTGACGAGTGGTTAAAGACGACGCACGAAGCGCGGAATCGATCAAAGATGCACGCGGCGCGTGTATACCCACCACTCGATCAGCAGCATCGGCAGGGCCGCGCATGCGACAATCCACCACCACAGCTCCAGGCGCGATTTGCCTGCGCCGACCTCCAGCGTTTCGCCGATCCCGCCGGGGGATTTGTCGATGGGCAGCAGGTTGCTTTCATTGCCGTCGAGCAGGTTGACCGCGATGCGGTCGTACTGCGGGATGGGCGGGTCGATTGTGTAGACGCCGACGTGATCGAGCGCGGGCAGTGCGAAGTCGCCCGTCTGGGGGATCGGCACGGGCCGGGAGCCGAGCGGACCGTTGAGCGTGACCTCCTTCAGTCCCGCTGCCACGCGCTCGAGATTGGCGCGCGGGATGCGCGGGGTGGCGCCGGGCTCGAACGACTGCCGGACGGTCATGTCCGCCCCCACTGCCAGGTACTGCAGCGCGTTGTACATGATCACCGGGAATGTCGGGCGCACGGGGAGATTGCTCTCCATGTAGTCGAAGGAGAACACCAGGTGCGTGCTCTGGCCCTCCCGGTGCAGCACGAGCAGCGGGCCCTTCGTCCCTTCGATCAGGATCTGGCTCTCTGGCGGAACATCCAGCTGCAGCGCCGTGCGCGTGACAATCGGCTGGAGCGACAGATGGCGGAGAATCGGATGGTCGCGCTGCCAGTCGAGCACGCCGACATTCTCCAGCAGCACGTTGCGGATGTCTTCCTTCACGGCCTTGAGCTTCAGCCCCGCCGCGACTCCGCCGAAGTAGATGAAGTTCCCACTGGGCGGGAGGGCCTTGGGTGAGTAGTTGTCGAAGATGATGACGTCGTACTTGTTCGGGACGTTCTGCTCGTACGCAGCGGGCGTCATGGTATCGGGGCTCTGCAGCTCCAGCGCGGCGAAGAGCTTTTCGATAAAGAAGTTCCCGTTAGAAACGAGCAGGACGGCCAGCGTCTTGGGCGGCGGGACGATCACCTGCGCCACGTCGTCCGCGGCCAGCGCGTCGCCCTCCTTGCGCATCTGCTCGACCTTGATGACGGCCGATTCGGTCAGGTCGAGCGTAAACTCGACGCTGTTGCGATTAACCGCGCCGCCCGCCTCGGCCTTGTCACGCTCCTCGTCGCTCCAGCGCTCGGGAAGCAGCGTCGTGGCCGCGATCGTGCGCACGCGGTCATCGACGCTGAGCTGAACGTCGGCCTTCACCACCTCCGGCCCATAATTCGCCAGCCGCGCGAACACCTGCACCTCGGTCGGCCGCTCGTACGTGCGCTTAGCGCTCATGGCGACGATGGCGACGTTGCCGGCTTCATCGGTGCCGATCTTGTCGAACGTCACCTTCCCGCGGATGGCCAGATCTTCCGGATCGAGCACGCGCCCGTCGGAAAACAGCCAGACGTCGGGCAGTTGCCCCCCGCCGGGGCGCAGTTGCTCCGGGTTGAAGTTCGTCTGCGCGTCGGCCAGCTGATAGGCGAGCTTCAACCTGCTTTTGCGGTCAGTCTGCCGGATGCCGTCGATGGCATTTTTCAGCGCCGGCACGTCAGTGGTAAATGGCTGCACCGTCTCGGCGGATTCATCGAATGCGATGACCATCGCCGATGCGTTGCGGTTCAGCGTTTCCACCAGGTCTTTCGCCCGGCGTTTCGCCTCTTCGAGCCGGGTTCGCTTCCCGCCCTCAATGTCGTTGGCCGCCATCGAGGCCGAGCGGTCGATCAGAATGACAGTCATCTTCCCCGCCCCCGGCTTATAGTTCGACACCGGCCGGGCCAGGGCGAGCAGCAGCAGCGCGAGCAGGATGAGCTGGAGGAGCAGCAGGAGGTTTCGCCGCAGGCGCTGGAACGGCGCGTTCACCTGAAGGTCCTGGATCGATTTCTTCCAAAGAAACGTCGATGACACCGCCATCTCGCGGCGGCGGAGCTTGAGGAAGTACAGGATCAGCAGCGCCGGGATGGCAATGGCCGCAGCGGCGGCGGCGAACCAGGGGTTGAGGAAGGTGGGGAACCAGCTCACTAAGACTTCCTCCCGACAGGGAGCACCGTTACACTCATGTCGATGTCCACCTCTGTTGCGACCCTTCTCGACCGTGTCCTGGCCACGTGGGCGCAAGGGTTGACTCCCGATTCTGCCGAGCAGGTACTGCGATTCCAGCTCGACGCGGACACGCAGCGACGAATTGAGCAACTGGCCGATGGCGCGGCGCAGGGCACGCTGACGGAAGCCGATCTGGAAGAATACGACGAGTTCGTCGAGGCGATCGACCTGATCGGCATACTCAAAGCCAAGGCCCGCGATGCGCTCGTCCGGCGAGCGCATGCCCCAGTACGCCATCCCGGATGTTCCGCTTCACGTCGAACACATTAGCGCGATCCAGCACGGCGGCTGCGACGATCCGGAGAATCTGGCCCTCGCCTGCGACCGTTGCAATCGGCACAAAGCGACCAATCTTTCGGCCATTGACCCGGCAACACGCAAGATCGTGCGGCTCTTTAACCCTCGACGGGATCAATGGCACGAACACTTTTGACAAACCAACTAACAGCTCGCCGGCCTGAGCGAAGCCGGCCGCGCAACCGTCGCCCTCCTGAATATGAACGCCACGACTCGCGTGCAGTTGCGCGTCACGCTGAGGCTGGACCTGACGGTCGAATAGCATTTTCACCCGAGCAACCCGCGCTCCCGCAAGTAGTTCAACACCAGCGTGTCGAACGGTACCGCCGTGCTCGTGAACAGGTACGTCCCGCCCCGTCGCGTCACATAATCCTTCACCGCAAGGCAATAGGCGTTCAGGTTCGCCTTGTACTGCTTGAGCAGCGGCTGGGTGATGCTCACCTCGGCCATGTCGTCGTCTTCCATGTCGCGGAGCTTCAGATCGCCCTGCAAATCGGGATCGATCTCCTGCGGGCTGAGCGTCTGCACGCAGAACAGGTCGTACTTCCCGCCGGCGACGTAGCGGAGGCCGTTCTCGTAGCCGCCCTTGTCGAAGAAGTCGGAGATGACGACGCAGACGCCTTTTTGACGGTGGGCCAGGGCAAAACGCTTGCAGGCCTCGGCGAAATGGCTCCCCCCTGCCGGCTGGAGCTTACTAATGAAATCGATCATCTGCGACACGCGCCTTCTCCCGCGCATCGCGCCGGTCTCCGCGACGATGCCGTCGGCCATCGCGCTGACGCTCACACGATTGTAGTTCACCAGCCCGATGTAGCCCAGCGCCGCGGCGACCTTCTTGATGTACGTCGCCTTATGCGGCTCGCCGTAATCGCAACTCTTGCTCACGTCGATCAGGATGTATAGCGAGAGGTCCTCTTCCTCGAGGAACAGCTTGAGGAAGAGCCGGTCGAGCCGGCCGTAGATGTTCCAATCAATGAAGCGAAGGTCATCGCCGATGACATAATTGCGGTAGTCGGCGAACTCGACGCTCTGCCCGCGGCGCTTGCTCCGCCGCTCCCCCTTCATTTTGCCCGCCAGGAGCTTGCGTGACATAACATCCAGCTGGTCGAGCCGGGCCATGAACTGCGGGTCAAGCAGCAGGTCAGATTTCTCCCGGCGGGGGCTCAAAGCGGGCTGGGAGGCAATTGCGGTCATAGGCTAGGGATTATTGTCGCCGAATTGATGCGAATGGACACCGTGGGGATGATTTTTCTCTCGCGCCCCGCTGCGCCCGGTCAGAGGCTGACTTCAATCTCCTTCGGCCGCTGCTTGGAGTTGAGCAGCTTCGCGATCTCCTCCGCCTGCTTGCGGTTGCGGCAGGGAATCGCGAACTCGTGCTTTCCCTGCTTGCCGTTCCAAACCGTGAACTTCCCCCCGACGCCCATGGCGACGCGGACCTTGCCGATGTTCTGTGGGACGTCGTATCGGGGCATGCTCGCTTGCGTCCTTTTATACTCGAACCGGCTATCTTACAGGTGCGGCTCTTCCAGCGGGACAGGGCAGACGTCCTTGCGGCGGCAGCTTTCGCAGTGATGGCCTTCCCACAGCGCGTTGAATTGTTCGAGCACGCCATCGATCAGCGCGGCGGATTCGGTCCAGATGCCCAGCTCAAAATTCCGCTTCCCGTCTGCCTTGGCGCCGAGGCCCGCGCCGGTGAGGTTCGCGCTTCCGAGGTACATGGCGCGGCAGTCGACGACGACGGTTTTGGCGTGCAGGCGCGGACAGCGGCGGATCGTCAGCCCCTTCGGCAGCACTTGGCGCAGCTCACGCAGCGCCGGCGCGCTGGGGGTGCCGGCATGGAGGAGGCGGATCTCGACGCCGCGCCCGGCGAGCCCGCGCAGCACCTCGACAATCGACGGGGCGCGGCGCGACCCCGCCCGCGGGACGAGCATGGCCTTGAAGTCGGCGGTGGCGATGTCGAGGCTCGTCTTGGCCGTCGCCAGGCCCGTTCGAACGACGCGGTGGAAGTGCTCGGCGTCCACAACGAGCTCGGCCGTGCCGGCGGGACGGGTGGTGGTCGACGAGTTGGCCGTGGCGCGAGCGGAGCGGGAGACGCTCATCTTGTTGCCGGTTGCGAGCGTTGGCAGGCGGAGTCCCACCGATGACTATCGGCATGTAGCGAGTTCAGCCTCGCGTGAGGAGGTCGGATATTTTCCGGCCCTTCTGACGCGTGTGTCGCGACACGTGCGACGATTTAGGGCGAACTCGACCGTTCAACTGGATAAGGAAGGTGGTTTAGAGGGCGCAGGAGGCATGTAAGAATCTCCCTGACAGGTGGCACGGGCGTTGTTCAAGAGCTACTCGTCCAAACGCGAGCCGATGCGAATAGGACACTGTTGAACAGTCGCTCGGCTCGCTTAATTTTGCCCGCGCATTCCGGCCCACCCCATGCCCAAAACCCCGGGCCGGAACCCCATAGCCCGCGGCTGACCCTACCCGGGGTCAGCCGTTTTTTTTGCGCCCGCATCAAGCTTTCGAGCGTCGATGAAGACTTTTCTCGTGTAGCCCGCGAGCTTGCTCGCAGTCCCGACGGCGAGCACGCTCGCCGGCTACACCAGGACGCGTTACGCCACGGCGCATCGCTCTAACCAAGCCCCAGCGATTGGAAGAATGCCGTGATGGCGAAATGCAGAAAATCGGCATCGAAGCCGACCGCCAGGTAGACCCGTGCCGTGGTACTGAAGATCCACGTCCACAGCCCCGGCGTCCGCATGATCACCAGGAACAGCACGATGAACGAGAAGAAGCTCATCGACATCAGCTTCTGCCGGGTCTCCTCGTCCATGAACGCCCCGACGATCTGAAACCCGTCCAGGGGCGGAAGCGGGATCAGGTTGATCACGATCGCAATGAACTGCAGTTGCGCCAGCGTCACGAGAAACATCTGTGTGGGCGTCCAGCTCTCCGGCGTGTTCGGATCGACTGTAATCCACCCGATGGCCGGATGAAATGGGAGCGAGAGGAGCAGGAACAGCAGCAAGTTCATCGCCGGCCCCGCCGCGCTGACGGCGGCATCCCACGCGCGGCTGCGGAGCAGCTCCCGGTGGATATAGGTCGCCCCCCCCGGCAGCGGGATCCCGCCCAGCGCGAGAAAGATCGCCGGCAGGAGAATGCTCCCGAACGGGTCGATGTATTGGATCGGGTTGAGCGTCAATCCCCCCCGCTCCTTGATCGTGTAGTCCCCCCCAAAGTACGCCACGATCCCGTGCGCGAACTCATGCAGGACGACCGTCATGATCCACCCGATGAGGATGGCCCACGTCAACGGCGACTCAAAATCGATGGCGGCGAGGATCACGGGGGAACAGCGTAATGGGAACGAGGAGCCGTTTGTAGTTGGAGGCTGCAGGGTTATCCTTCGGATCAGCATGATCGTGCTGATCGATAACTACGACTCGTTCACCTACAACCTCGTGCAGAAGCTGGGCGAAGTGTCGCCCGGCGTTGAGATGCGCGTGTTCCGCAATGACAAGGTGTCGGTCGGGCAGGTCGAGGCGCTGAAGCCGACGCACATCGTCATCTCGCCGGGGCCGTGCACGCCGAAGGAGGGGGGCATCAGCAACGACGTGATCAAGCACTTCGCGCCGATTGTCCCGCTGCTGGGGGTGTGTCTGGGGCATCAGTGCATCGGGTTCAACTATGGCGCAGTTGTCGAGTGCGCGGGACGGCTGATGCACGGGAAGACGGACCAGATCCACCACGATGGGCGGACCATCTACGCGGGGATGCCCAACCCGTTTACCGCGACGCGGTATCACAGTCTGATCATCCGACCGGGGACGCTGCCGAGCGAGTTTGAGGTGAGCAGCTGGACGGATCAGGACGAGATCATGGGGGTGCGACATAAGACGTGGCCGCTGGAGGGGGTGCAGTTCCATCCGGAGAGTTTTTTGACGGAGCAGGGGGAGAAGTTGCTGGGGAACTTCTTGAAAAAATGATGTGTTTGGCGCCGAAGACCTCCCGTGCGCCAGCGCCTCGCAAGCGAGGCGGCTAAACGGGGAGGGCGGCGCGGCTTTACCATTTGCACTGATTGCAAGGCGCGGTTCCTTCGCGCCCCCACAGTTTTCCCCTCCCCCAAACCGCAACGGCGCGCTACAACCTCATCAGCACCGGACAGATCCGAAAGAGGACTACCCCCATGAGCTATCCGCCCCCCGATCGAGTGGATCATCCCGAGATCCAATCTCCGCCCACCGAGCGGCTCGTGCCCGAGGACGAGCGCAGGCTCCCCACCGCCAAGAAGCCGGTGCTTGTGCTCAGCATCGTGTCGGCGGTGCTGTCCATCGCCGCGGGGTTCGTGTGCTTTCAACTGGAAAACGAGCTGCTCGGGCTCATCCTCGCAATCCTCGGGCTCGTCGCGGGCGCGGTCGCCTGGATGATGGCGTACGGCGACGCGCGGACGGGCTCGGTCACGCCCGCCGTCGCGACCATCACCGCCATCATCTTCTGCATCATCATCGGGATGGATCTCGCCGACGTCGAAGACGCAACCGAGACGCCCGACACGGTTATCGTTCCCGTCCCGGGCACGGCCGGCGAGATGGCCATTCCGGAGGACCCCGCAGCCATCATCGATCCCGACATGGCCGATGATGCGCCGCCGACGACGCAGCCGTAGCATCCTCGCCTGCGCGCCCTTACCATCCCGCCGCATATGGCAACGCGCAGCGGATTTGGCATCGGGTTTCGTCGCGGGTGGAGCGACTGGCAGAAGCACGACCTGGCTTCCCTTGTCGCGTGGGCGAAGCAGGCGGGTTTCGATGCGATCGATCTCACCCGCGCCACCGCTGCGGACATCAGCACACTCACCAGCGCCGGCCTGCGCCTCGGCTCGGTCGATCTGCTCGATTTCGGCAACCTGATGCACGTCGATGCCGAGAAGCGCAAGGAGCTCATCGCGCAAAACGTCGCGTACGTGAACGAGATGTCTGCCGCGGGCGCGCGGAGCTTCTTCACTGTCGTCATTCCGGGCGATCCGACGAAGAAGCGATCGGAAAACTATGCGCTGATGCTCGAGACGTATGGTCCGATCGCCGAAGCGTGCGCCACCAGCGGCGCGTCGCTCGCTGTTGAGGGCTGGCCGGGCGGGCCGCCGCACTACGCGAGCCTCGTGTGCACGCCGGAGACCGTGCGGTCCTTTCTGAAGGACATCGGCCCCGGCGCGGGCCTGAACTACGATCCCTCACACCTCATCCGGCTGCGCGTGGATCACCTGCGGTTCCTGAAGGAGTTCGCGCCGTACGTGAAGCACGTGCACGCAAAGGACACGGATGTCGACGCCGAAGCGCTGTATGAGTTCGGGGCGCAGCCCGCGACATTTGCGAAGCCCCGTGGCTTCGGCGAATGGACGTGGCGCTACACCATCCCCGGCCATGGCCTGGTGCGGTGGAACGAGGTGGCATCACTCCTGAAATCGGTGGGCTACACCGGCGCGATCAGCGTCGAGCTTGAAGACGAAAACTTCAATGGCACCGAAGCCGGCGAAAAGGCGGCGCTGGTGCACTCGCTCAACTTCCTGCGCAGCATCTGATGGCTATGACACCGGCTCCAGCGCGGCACGGCGAATCACATCCTCGAGGCGGCTGATGTTGACGGGCTTGGTCAGGTGGTCGAGGAAATCCGGCATCGCGGCTGCGCTGGAGGTCCTCCTCCATACCGTAGCCGCTCAGCGCGATCCCGCGTAGGCCGTACTGCTGGCGCAGCTCCCGCATGAGGTCCAATCCGCTGCCGTCCGGGAGTCCCAGATCACTGATGACAAGGTCGAATTGCCCCTGCGCGTCGGACGCAGCAGCCAGCGCCGAGGCGACGTCCGCTGCCGCTAGGACGTCGTGATCCATGTGGCGCAGCAAGCGCGTCATGATTCGCGCCGTGTCTTCCTGATCCTCGACGAGCAGGATGCGCATCCGGCGTGGCGCGAGCTCGGCCTGCGCGGCGGACCAGTGAGGCAGCTCCGTAAACGGCTCGGCCTCGGCCGCGGGCGGCGGGACGGGAGCCGGCTCTGACGCAAGCCGCACGGTAAACGTAGCGCCGCGATCGCGGCCGTCGCTGGCAGCCTCCAGCGTGCCGCCGTGCGCGGCCACGAGCTTCTGAACGATCGCCAGCCCCAGCCCCAATCCCCCGAACCGCCGCCCTATTTCTTCGCCGCCCTGGTCGAAGGCGTTGAAAATGCGCGGCAGCGCATCAGGCTCGATACCGATGCCCGTATCTGTTACGCGCAGCACGAATTGCCCGCGCGAGGCGGTTCCGTTGTCGCCCATGCCCGGTTCGACGGCCGTCGCGACTGTCACCGCCCCGCCGGGGGGAGTGAATTTCACGGCATTTTTGAACAGGTTCCAGAACATCTGCCGCAGCCGGGCGGGGTCGGCGTGGACGAATGACGGATGGGCCTCGAGCCGCGTCAGGACGCCTACCTTCTTCGCTCGCGCTTCGGCCTCGCAGACGCGCAGCGCGTCATGAACGGCGGCGTGCGCATCGAGCGGCTCGCGGTGGAGCTGCAACTTGCCTTGCGCCGCCCGGCTAACCTCAAGCAGGTCATCGATCAGCCGGGCTTCGAGCTCGATATTGCGGCGGATCATCCGCGCGTCCTCCCGCACGCCAGCCGGCAGCGTGGCATCGCGCTGGAGCATCTCGGCGGCGGTGAGAACGGGGTTCAGCGGATTACGCAGTTCATGGCTGAGGATGGCGAGAAACCGGTCTTTGGCGCGATTCGCCGCCTCCGCCTGCTCGCGCGCCTCCTGCGCCTGGGCCTGCAATGAGCTGATGAGCACCGCAACCGCCACGAAAATGACGCCCCGAATGATGTCGTCCGTATGGATCCAGAACGAATAGTGCGGGAAGAAAAAGAAGTAAGCGCTGGAGGCCGCCGCCAGCGCAGTCGCGAGCAACCCGGGGCCGAGCCCCCCGAACCACGCGCTGATCATCACTGCGGCGAAGAACAGCGGCGCAATGCCGATGTTGTCCTCGCCGATCACCTTCGTCGCCCCTAGCGCCGCCCCCACCATCACCAGCGCGAACCCGTAGCGCACCAGCAGCGGCCGTGCAGCAACGGAGCGTGACATCACCATTGGTTTGCCTTCCTTGGCGACAGCCCCCATAGTCCTTGTGGCAGCCTTAAAATCCTTCGGGCAAGGCAACGGTGCCCAGTGATTTTCTCTCGCCTGCTGCCGCGTCTTTTTTCCCTACCCGCCGAAGAAGCGGCTCCACGGGAGCACGCTGCGGCTCGACTCCCGCGCGCCCACGCCCTATTTTGGCGCAACCCACTGGCGTGACTTCGCCCCCTCGTACATCGCTTCCAGGACGGCGCTTCGGTACGCCGCCTCGTACGCGCTGACGAGCGGGACGTCATCTTTCCCCCCTACCGCGTCGAGGAACAGCTCAAACGCGTGCGGCCAGCCATCGGGCAGATCCGTCCACGGCTGCTTGCCGTCGGCGCCGTCAACGCGCTGGCTCTGGAAGAAAAGCTTGCCGTCAATGACCGCGGCGTGGCCTTCCGTGCCGCTGATGAGGTACTGCACCGGATTGGCCACGT
Organism: Tepidisphaeraceae bacterium; assembly: GCA_035936155.1. Lineage (GTDB taxonomy): Bacteria > Planctomycetota > Phycisphaerae > Tepidisphaerales > Tepidisphaeraceae > DASYWJ01. The sequence continues at coordinate 37,126 of DASYWJ010000035.1, forward strand.
CCGTCCACCCGGCGGCGAGGGTGCCGATGGCGCCGCTGGCGAAACGCATCAAGCCTTCGCCCGTCTCATCGCAGTCGCCGTAGCGACCGGTGCCTTTCTCGAGCATGGCGGTGGCTTCGGTCACGTCGCCCAGGAGCCAGATCAGGATGTCCAGCGCGTGCGTGCCGAGGTCGCCGAAGGCGCCGCAGCCGGCCTGCTTCGGATCGGCCATCCAGCGCCACTCGGTGTCGAACCACCCGCCGAGGGACCCGCTGTGGCAGTTGCTGCCCCGGACGCGCGTTACCTTGCCAAAGCTGCCGGCGGCCAGGTGCGAGCGGAGGAACTGCACCTCCGGTCGCCCGCGCTGGAAGTAACCCGTCTGGAAGATGACGCCGGCCTTGCGGATCGCTTCGGCCATGGCGTAGGCGTCGCGCGAGCCGAGGCCCAGCGGCTTCTCGACGAACAGATGCTTTCCCGCCTCGGCCGCAGCGACAACGAGCGGCTCGTGGCGGTCGGTTTCGGAGCAGACAATGGCCGCATCGACATCGGCTTGTGCGTAGAGCTTGCGTTCATCGGCGAGGAATCGAGCCCCCAGCTCGTCCGCGCGCCGCCGGCCCCGCGTCTGGTCGTGGTCCCACACGACGCGCACCCTGTCCTGCGGGCGCTGCGACAGCATCTTGATGAATCCCGGCGTGTGAATGTGGGCGCAGCCAACCAGGGCATATGAAGGCATGATGTGAATCCTCTCTTTGGCCCGGGATGATAACGTGAATCTCTGGTCCCTTCTCCCTCCAGGAGAAGGTTTAGAATCAGGTAGGATTCGAGCACGAGGGCCGTTCGATTCCGATGCACCCTCACCCCGGCCCTCTCCCGGAAGGGAGAAGGGATAAGACGGAACGACGGAACAAGCAGATGAAGGCCATCCGCGTCCATGCTTTCGGCAGTCCAGAGGTGCTCAAGCTCGAAGAGATTTCCGACCTCGCACCTGGGCCGGGCCAAATCGTGGTCCGGATCCGCGCCGCGGGCGTCAATCCCGTTGAGACGTACATTCGCTCGGGCATCTACGGGGCCAGGCAATTCCCCTACACGCCGGGCAGCGACGCGGGCGGGATCATCGAATCGGTCGGGCTCGGTGTCGCCGCAAATCCCGGGGATCGCGTGTCGGTCACCGGCTCGCTCACCGGCAGCTACGCCCAGCTCGCGCTGTGCACAGCCATGCAGGTGTTCCCACTGCCGGAGAATCTGTCGTTCGCCCAAGGCGCCGCCATCGGGGTGCCCTACGGCACCGCCTGTCGCGCGCTGTTCACCCGCGGCGGCGCGACAGCCGGCGAGACTGTCCTGGTCCACGGTGCCAGCGGCGGCGTCGGTACCGCGTCCGTCCAGCTTGCGCGCCACGCCGGCCTGCGGGTCATCGGCACGGCGAGCACCGATCGCGGGAGGCAGCTCGTGCGGGACCAGGGGGCCGAGCACGTCCTCGACCACAGCGATAAGAACTATCTCCAACAGCTCATGGACCTCACCAACGGCCGCGGCGTCGACCTCATCCTGGAGATGCTCGCGAATGTCAACCTCGGCAAAGACCTGACAGTGCTCGCCAAGCGCGGGCGCGTCGTCGTCATCGGCAGCCGCGGGCCCGTCGAAATCAACTCGCGCGACACAATGAGCCGCGACGCCGACATCCGCGGGATGAGCCTCGCCCATGCTGACGAGCGGGAGCGGGTGATGATGTACATGCGCATGGGCACTCAATTCGCCGCCGGAACGCTCAAGCCGATAGTCGGGCAGGAGATTCCCCTGGCCGAGGCGCCGCGGGCGCACGAAGCGGTCATGAAGAGCGGGTCCCACGGAAAGATCGTGCTGGTACCATGACTCAGTGTGAGAGGCAGGTGTGGCTTTTGCCCCTCTCCCTGCGGGAACACAGGGGTTGGGGCGAGGGGGCGTGGGAGTCGAACGATTCCCCCGCACGGCCCCTCACCCTGGCCTTTTCCCGGAGGGAGAAGGGACCAGAGGAGAAGCCTCGCTTTCCTTCGGATCAGAAAGGCAACGCCATGTCCGTGCCGCGCATCGCGCTCGTCGTCCTTTTCCTCCCTTCGGTTCTCTTCGCCACGAACATCGACGGGGTTCAGCCCGCGGCCCTCGACCAGCCGCGGATTAACATGCTCCTGCGCCGCGCGCCCAACGGTCCGCCGCTGGAAGTCGAGGGCAGCGGGTTCGTGAACATCCAGGCGTTCCTCGACACCGGCGCCAGCGGCGTGCTCCTGAGCACCAAGACCGCCGACGCGCTCGGTGTTGTCCGCGCGACGGCGAAGACCGCCAGCGGGAACGTCACGCGGGTCGTCTTCCACGACATCGGCGTTGCCGGAAGCGAGAAGTTTCATGTCTCCGAGCCGCTGCACGCGTCGCTGATGCGCTTCCACTCCGGCTCCGAAGGGGATGGTCCTGAGGAGTACAAGCTGCACGCTGGCCCCTTCCGCGCTCAGATCGGTCCCCTCGGCGGCGGGTTCGGGCTGATGGACCTGATTATGAGCAACCTCGACGTCGTCGGCATGCCGGTTCTGAAGGGCAAAGTGATGGTGATGGACCCGAAGCCGGTCAATACGTTCGCCGACACCATGCGCACGTACGTGTACGAACCGGGCACGCGCTTTGATTCCGGGAACGCGCACCGTGACCCCGGCATCCCCAGGACCAACCGCCGCGTGAAGCTCACTCCTGTTGCATTCGCGCGTTTCACGCATGTCGAGCCGAACGACGCCAGCGGGCCGACCCTGGTGGCCAATCCGATCATTGGTCCGGATCCGACCAACCCCGCCTCCGCGCGTGCGCCAGGCGGGATCGTCGCGGCGCACAACGGCAAACAATCGACCGCCAGCTGGCTGCTCGACACCGGGGCGGCCGCGTCGATCATCTCCACGCGCGTGGCGGCCGCCGTCGGCGTCACCTACAAGCCAGGCACGGAGGGCAGTGATGATCCCGTTCTCCTCGGCGTGCCGAAAGATAAACAGTTCACGCTGACCGTCGGCGGCATCGGCGGGCAGAAGAAGAGTGCGGGGTTCTTCCTCGACTCGATAACCATCCCGACGCTGGAAAATGATCCCCTTGTCTTCCGCGGCGCGCCGGTCCTCGTCCTCGACATCATCGCAACGGACCCTGCGACCAAGCAGCAGGTCATGCTGGACGGCGTGCTGGGGATGAACTTCCTCGTCGCCAGTGCGCGGGTGACTGGGGGACTGCTCCCCGACATCGGCAACCTCACCGAAGGCGCCTTCGAGTGGATCGTCTTCGACGAACCTGCCGCCATCCTCGGCCTGCACCTCCGCAAGGACCTGGGGGAGTGAGAGAATCCGTCGCTGAGAGACGCGGCGCCCGCTTCACGCGCCGGATTGCCGTAGTACGAGTACCCGATGCGGCCGGGAGCAGCCATGCAGGTCGTCCGGCCAGTGGCTCAACCCTGGGCCGGTCTTGCCGGGGCGATCGCTATCGTAGAAGAAGTTGGATGGGCAGTGAAAAATTTTAAGACCGTCCGGAGAGAATCCGCATCCACTGGGTCGGGATTACTGCCCAGGTTGACAATGGGGGCGATGGCTTCCCTGACGTTTCAACAGTGCAGCCGGTGAACAGTGGAGCCGGTTCGACGGGATTGCGTCGGGCTTTCCGATTATTCCGCCCGCAGGCAGCGTCTCAGGGCTCTGCAGCAGCAAAACCTCAATGGCCGCAAAGTTGCACCCCTCGCTCCGGCTGACCAAGCTATTGCCTCTGTATTGGTGCGTCCGCATGGGGTGGAGAATTTCGAGGTGGACAAGGGGACGTTTTCGGAGGAATATGCTGCAACCGGGAATCTGGAAGTGTTGCCCGCGCCACGTGGCGCCGCGAGGATTGACCCAGTCCGCCTCAGCGGGGTGAGGTGGGCATGCCGGTCCGGTCGGGGAGAGGCTGCAAATTGACAGGTGGATCGTGAAGTTGCCAATGGCGGCACGGATGGGTAGCGAGCGGCACGCGCACAATGATTGCGCCGTGTCCGTGTCGGATGGCGCCGTTTCCGTCTCCGATGCCGTTCTGGTCGCTCCCGCGGCGGCGCCGGCTGCACGCAAAAGCGCCCCCTTATCAGTCGTGATGTCCGTCTTTAATGGCCGGCGCTACCTGGGGGAGGCCATTGACTCGATCCTCGCCCAAACCTTCCGCGATTTTGAATTCATCATCGTCGACGACGGCTCGACTGATGGGAGCTTGACGATCCTGCAGGAATACGCCCGGCGCGACGCACGGATCAAGGTGATCAGCCGCCCGAACACAGGCTGCTGGAAAGCGAGCAATGACGGCATCGCCGCCTCGTCGGGGGCGTTGATCGCGCGCATGGATGCCGATGACGTGTCTGTGCCTGAGCGGTTCGAGAAACAACTCTCGTTCCTGCGGCAGCATCCGGAGGTCGTGGCGGTGGGTGCGCAGGTGCTGCTGATCGATGCCGACGGCGAGCCGCTCCGCACCATGCCGCACCGAAGGCGGCTGACGCATGAGGAAATCGACGAGGGGCACCTCACCGGCGGTGGCCAGGTGCTGTTCCACCCGACAGTCATGATGCGCCGCGAAGCCGTGGAGAAGGTAGGGCTGTACCGGGAATGGCCGGCAGGAATGGATCTGGACCTGTTCCTCCGGCTGGCGGAAATCGGAAGATTGGCGAACCTGCCGGAGGTTCTGCTGAAGTACCGCCAGCACATGGGGAGCATTGGGCATGCAAAGATGAAGTTGCAGCTGGAGAGTTGCCGAAAAATGGTTCACGAGGCGTACCAGCGGCGTGGGCTGCCGCTGCCGCCGGACGGGAAAATCGGATTCGAGCGCATCCAGCAGCGGAGTGTGACCGATCAACACCGCAAATGGGCCTGGTGGGCGCTGCGGGGCGGGCACGTGCGAGCCGCACGGAAACATGCACGCAAGGCGCTGCTGGGGAATCCGGTGTCTCCCGAATCCTGGAAAGTGATGTACTGTTCGTTGCGGGGGCGATGAGCGCCACGCCGCCGCCGCTACCATCGTCCCCCCCGCGGCCGCGCGTTTATCGGGCGAGACCGGAGCTGTCTGCGCAAAAGAGGTTGTGAACGTAATGCAGACGCCCGTGCCGCTGATTGAACAGCGCATCGCCCAACTTCCCAGGCGCGCCAATGATCCGCCGCCGCCCTCCGATGTGACCGGGAGCGGGCGCCGCCGCACCTACATCCGCCCGCGCCGCGGATGGCAGGCGGTCGACCTCAAAGAACTCTGGCGCGCCCGCGACCTGGTCTGGCAGTTCACCCTGCGCGACATCCAGGTCCGCTACAAGCAGACCTTCTTCGGCTACGCCTGGGCGCTGGTCGTGCCCGTCCTGCAGGTGCTCATCTTCTCCGTGTTCTTTGGCAATATCCTGGGCGTCGGGGAGAAAGTGAACCAAGCCGCCGGGCGGGCGCTGCCCTACCCGCTGTTCGCGCTGACGGGGCAGATCGTGTGGAACCTGTTCAAGACCGCCATCGATGGCGCCAGCCACAGCCTCATTGCCAACGGGAACATCGTCCGCAAGGTCTACATTCCGCGGCTGGCGCTGCCGCTGTCGGCGCTGGGCAAGCCCGCCGTGGATGCCGCCGTTGTCTTCGTGATGATGCTCGGCCTGGCGTGGTGGTACAGCGCCGATGCGCGGTACGACGTGCGGCTGACGTCCAGCGTGGCGCTGGCGCCGCTGTTGCTCATCGGCAGCGCGTTGCCCGCGCTGGCGGTGGGCTTGATCGCCGCCGCAATCACCGTCCACTACCGCGATCTGCAGTATGTCCTGCCGTTTTTCACGTCGCTGCTGTTCTACGTGACGCCGGTCATTTATTCTGTCGACCTGCTGCCCGAGCGGTTCGCCTGGCTGATCTACCTGAACCCGATTGCCGGATTTGTGCAGGCACATCGCGCGGTGGTGATGGACCTGCCGGTGGACTGGATGGGGCTGGGGCTGTCGCTGGGGCTGTCGGTGGTGCTGCTGGTGTTCGGGTTATTCTTCTTTAGTCGGGCGGAGCGGCGGTTCGCCGACGTGGCATGAGCGAAATCGCCATTAAGGTCGACCGGTTATCGAAGCACTACCGGCTGGGCAAGGGTCCCGCCGGCCGGGGCGACTTCCGCGACGCCGTCACCGCCACTGTCCGCCACGTCACGCACAGGTTGAGCGGCCGGCGTCCCGCGGACGAAGAGGGCGGCGACCGCGACCTGTGGGCGCTACGCGACGTAAGCTTCGAGGTGAAGAAGGGCGAAGTCGTCGGCCTCATCGGCCAGAACGGTGCGGGCAAGAGCACGCTGCTGAAGATCCTCAGCCGCATCACCGACCCGACGGCCGGCGAGGCGTGGTTCGAGGGCCGCGTCGGCAGTCTGCTGGAGGTGGGCACCGGTTTCCACCCCGAATTGACCGGCCGCGAGAACATCTACCTCAGCGGCGCGATCCTCGGCATGCGCCGCGAGGAAATCACGTCCAAGTTCGACGAAATCGTCGACTTCTCCGAGATCGGCCGCTTCCTCAACACGCCGGTGAAGCGCTACTCCAGCGGGATGTACGTGCGGCTGGGGTTCGCGGTGGCGGCGCATCTTGAGCCGGAGGTGCTGATCGTCGATGAGGTGCTCGCTGTCGGCGATGCGACCTTCCAGCGCAAGTGCCTCGCGAAGATGCGGGAGGTATCGCGCGGCGGGGGCACCATCCTGTTCGTGAGCCACAACATGGGTTCGATTCAGGCCCTGTGCGATCGCGCGGTGGTGCTGCGCGGCGGGCGCGTGATCGGCGAGGGCGAGCCGCTGGAGGCGATCAAGCTGTACCTGAAGTCGACCACGGAGCAGGGCGAGACGGACGTGGCGCAGCGGACGCAGCGCCGCGGCCGGGGCCGCACCCGCCTGGTCACGGCATCGATCTGCACCCACGGCCATGAAGACGCGCCGGGACTGCTCATCTACGGTCAGCCCGCCGTGGCGCGGTTCGAAGTCAGCGAGGTGCTGCCTGACCTGAACTGCACGTTCGCGATCTATGACAGCCTCAATCGTCCGGTTTGCCGCTTCAACAGCCGGCTGGTCGCGCCCGCAGACGGGACGGCGGAGGACGGGACGTTCACCTGTGAAATCCCGGACCTGCCGCTGGTGCCCGGCGACTACCACGTCAACGTCGCCATCTCATCAGGCGCCGAGCTTGAAGACCACCTGGACGCCGCCGTCACCTTTCAGGTGGAACAGGGCGCCCTCGACGGCCGACCGCTCGGCGGAGAACAAAAATCGGTCGCCTTCGCACCGCGCCACCGCTGGCTCGTCCCGGTTGTGCGGCCATGAGCTATCCGCTCCACGCAGCCGTAGCGCGGACGAGGATGAAGATAACCTTGAGCATGACTTGCATCGACGCGATAACCACTGACGCCGCAGCCGCTGCAAAGCGCAGCCCGCGCCCGCGCCGCCGCATTGCGCGGCTGCTATGGTGGGTGATGGGTCGCCTTCGCCCCCGCAGGCGCCTTCGCCATGCGTATCGCGTGCTGAGGATGCGGTACGCGCCGCTGGCGGCTGCGCCGCCACGGCGCAAGCTCTTCCCCCTCACCGATCCCCTCAAGCACGGCGGGTGGACGTTCCGCGACGAGAACTGGGTGCGCGTGGTGCACCGCAACGAACACCGCCGCCTGCTGCGCGAGGGGCGGGCGCTGACGGTGGTCGACGATGAGCAGGAACCGAATGACGAAGTGAAATGCGGCAACGACGGTTCGATCGTCGCCGATCTCGCCGTCCGTGCGCGGCAGGCGTGGGTGTGGCTTTACCTGGACCCCGCGCACCACTCGTGGCGGAACTTCCGCTGGGAATTCACCGCCCGCCGGGACAGCGAGTTCCGCGAGCTGCAATTCGGCTTCCGCTACCAGGACTTCTACAACCGCTACCGTTTCCGTCACGAGGACGATCACCTGCACTTCGACATCGTCATCAACGGGGGGTTCCGCAACAGCATCCACCGGGTGCCGTTCCGCATGAACCTGGGGCAGGAATACCGCTTCGCCATCGAGGCGCGCGAAAATCGCTTTGTGCTGACGGTCGACGGCGTAGTGCGATTGGACGAAATCGACGCCGAACAACTGTTCCCGCGCGGGTCAATTGCAGTCATTTTTTGGGAGGACGATGGGAAGACGCCGGTCAAGGCGTCGGTCAGCGACATCAGCGTGGTGGAGACGTGATCATGTCCAACTCCCCGCCCGTTATCGAACTGCTCGGCCCGTGGCTCCAGAACAACGGAGACGGGCTGAACCTGTGGTCGGTTGCCGAGCGGTTCAAGGAGTCGGCGACTGTGGCGGTGTCGTCGACACTGGGATTGGAGAAGCTGCCGGAGCGTCCGCGGCTGGCGTGGGTGAAGTGGATGCCGGACCTGGCGTCGCTGGGCAAGGCGGCGCGGTCGGGCTCCCCGCAGAAGGTGGCGCGGGTGTGCCAGGACGGGGTGGCGCTGGCGCTGGCTCCGCGCAGGATGCTCCACGCGCGGCGCATCGCCCCGGGCCGCGAGATCGCGGCGCTGCTTGACTGCTCCGGCTTCGCGTACGGCGACGTCTGGCCAACCCACCGGGTCGAGCGGCGGGCCGCATACTATCGCAAGTTGAAGGCGCAGGGCACGGCCGTCATCCTCCTGCCCCAGGCGTTCGGGCCGTTCGAGCGGCCGGAGATGCGCCACTGCTGCAGGGAACTGTTCGAGCAGTGCGAGCTGATTTACCCGCGCGACGCAATCTCCCGGCAGCACCTGGTGGAGCTCGGCGTCGGCGACAAAGCGCCGGCTGTAACCCCCGACATCACGCACCTGCTCAAGGGCACGCCACCGGTTGACCCTGGCGCGTGGAAGCGGCGCGTCTGCATCGTCCCCAATGCGCGTATGACGGACAAGACATCACCGGAGCGCGGCGACCGCTACTTCGGCTTCATACTGAAAGCAATCGACCACGTGCGGGCGCGAGACCTGGAGCCGGTGCTGCTCGTCCACGAGCGCAACGATCTGCCCCTGGCGCAGTGTATCCGCGACGCGGTGACTGTTCCGCCGGCCATCGTCGACGAGGACGCGCTGGCTTCCAAAGGCATACTCGGCGGCTGCTACGCCGTCGTCGGCTCGCGCTACCACGCGCTGATCAGCGCGCTGTCACAGGGCGTGCCGGCGATCGGGACATCGTGGAGTCATAAATACGAGGAGCTGTTCGGCGACTACGGGTGCTGCCAGTACCTGCTCTCGCCCGAAGGCGATGCCGCCCAGCTGGAAGCGACGCTCGGGCGGATGCTGGATCCGGCCGTGCACGACACCCTGGCGGCGCACCTGGCGGTCCATGCGCAGCAGCAGAAGGCGAAGGTGGAGGAAATGTGGAGCCGGATCGAATGGCTCATCTTCTCCCGCCATTGACGGTGGTTCCATGCTGAAGCGCCTCATCAAAGCCGGTGTCAACCGCGGCCTGGATCCCGCGTGGGTGGGATACCGCCACGTGCCGCGCCAGACGGTGGCTCAGTATTTTGAAGGTCATCCGGAGCAGCGCAGTGGGCGCTACGAGACGGTTCACCGTGAGGCGGTGGCGCACAACCCGCTGCCGCGCAACGTCGCATCGCGCGATCAGCTGCCGGCCGACCGCGGCTGGTGGGGGTACTCGTTTCACGATGTCCCTGCCCGCACGAGCGACGAAACGTTTATCGCCACGCTTCCCGATTGTCGGGTGATTGCCTACCGCGACCCCGACCGCGGCGATGACTTCTACCCCGCCATCCTCTCCGGCGATCGACGCGCGCTCGATTTGCGCGAGATCCGCTTTCGCCCGCGCCACGCCGAAGCGCTGCGGCACGCGGGGCCGCCGGTGCGGCTGAAAAAAGCGACGTGGTTCATCGAACGCGTGTACCATAACCATTCGCACTGGCTGACCGCGCACCTCCCCAAGCTCCTGCTCCTGCGCGATCGGGGAGCCCTGGCGGACGTCGTGCTTCCGGAGGAGCGGACCCCCGCGATTGACGGCTCGCTGCGGATGCTCGGGATCGACGCCGCGCAGTTCCGCACGTTCGATCTCGCCCGTCCGCTGGACGTGGAGGAGTTCACGTTCCTCGGTACGGACCGCTTCAGGCCCGAGCTGCTCCGTCTGGTCCCGCAGGCCTTCGGCGTTCTCGACGCTGAGCCGCCGCGCCGCAAGGTATTCATCAGCCGGGGGAAGGCACTGCGCCGCCGGCTCGTGAACGAAGACGAGGTCTGGGCGCTGCTGGAACCGCGCGGCTTCGAGCGGGTGTTGATGGAGGAGCTGAGTTTTCAGCAGCAGGTCGAGCTGATGAAGCAGACGGCGGTGCTGGTCGCGCCGCATGGCGCCGGACTGACCAACATGATGTTCTGCCCGCCGGGCGCGCATGTCGTGGAGATGGCCGACCTGAGCTTCCCGAACCCGAACTTCTACGCCCTGGCGTCGGCGATGGGCCACCACTACTGGGTGATCAAGGCCGATGCGTTGGGCGACGTCCACCCGCTGGAGAAAGACCTGCGCGCGGATGTGCGCGCGTTGGCGGAGGTGTTGAGCGATCTTCCGTAAGTGAGTCGTGCAGATGGCTACCGACTTTGCCGCCCTCGATGCGCTTTACCCGCTTCCGCCGGAGCAACTTTTCCGGCAGTGGGTGCTGACGCGCCATCAGGGTGAGATCCCGCCGGACTGGCAGCGGCGAACTTTGGCGGGCTGGCACCTCACGTCCCACCCGGACGCGCACGTGTGCAACTTGCACGCCAGCGACGGCTCACAGTTGGGCTGGGTCATCGAGCCGCTCGCCTTCCTGAGCAGCACGGGTGGCGCGCTTCCCTCCAGTGCGATCACGCTGCCCATTCCCGCGCGGGCCCCCGCCGTGGAAATCGAGCGGGCGCTCTACGGCCGGGACGAGCGCGGCGATAGCAGCGGGAATGGCATCGAGGGGATGTGGGTTGCCATCATCTTCGCCGGTCCGGACGCCGCGCTGTTCCGGCGCGTCTACCTCGGCGCCATCCACTCGGTCGTGTACAGCGCCCAAAGCCGCACCGTCGCGACGACCCACAACCTCATCCCGGACCTCCGCCGTGACGACTCCTTGAGCCGCGCCTTCGATCCTCTGGCCACAAGTGCGTATTTCACGTTTGGGCTCACGGCTTTCGCGGGGGTTCACCGGCTGTTGCCCAACCATTACCTGGACCTCGACAAGTTCGCACCGGTCCGCCACTGGCCCAACGCTGCGCCGAAGCCGCTCGCCAGCGGAGAGGCGGGCGCGGCCGCCATCGTCGAGCATGCGCGGCGGCTGCTGGAAGTGCTGAGGAGCGAAGACGACAATTTCCACGTCTTCCTCTCCGCCGGCCGTGACTCCCGCGCCATCCTGGCGCTGCTGCGGCCGCTGGTTGCAGATGGTCGCGCGCATGTCCACCTGGCGACAACGGTCGCGGCGGAGATGAAATACGTGATCGACCTGCAGGGCGCGCGGCGGCTCGCTTGTATCGCGAAGCTGCCGCACGAGGTCTCCTGGCGACGTCGGCACCGCGCCGACACGCGCGACGTCATGCGCGCATTCATTCGCATTGGCGAGTCCAAATCCGGCCCGATCCTCTCCTCGCCCGATCTGAGGAACCCGCGGCCGAAGAAGCCGGGCTTTCGCCTTGCCGGCATGGCGGGCGAGACCGCGCGGGCGTTTTACTGGCGCAAGCGGCCCTTCATGCAGAGGGAAGTTACTCCGCAATTCATCGTCGAGCGAATCGGATCCCCGGTAACGGAGGTGGTGCTGAGCGCCGCCGAAGCGTGGCTGACGGGGCTGCCGCCTGGACTGGCCGACAGCGCCCCCGACGTCCTGGACCTGGCGTATGTCGAGCAGCGTATGGGCTGCTGGGAGTCATCCACGCGCTACCTTTTCCCCGGCCGCCCCCGTACGACCAGCCCGATGGCGTCGGCGTTCAGCATCGAGACCATGCTCCGCTTGCCGGAGGAGTACCGCGCTGCGGGGCTGCTCCAGCGGGACATGGTGGCGTATGGATGGCCGGAACTGCTGGCGGTCCCATTCAACACGGCCACTGGCGTGCTGCGCCTGGCGCGCGGCGCCACTCGGGTGCCCGGCCGCATGCGGGGCAAGCTGGGGCGCCTGCGCCGTGGCATCTTCGGCAGGCGCGTGGTTGTGAGCGACGGACGCCCTGCGTCGGGTGCGGCATGAAGGTGTCTATCATCATCCCATGCCACAACGCCGAGCGCTACCTGGCGCAGACGATCGGTTCCGTGCTGGAGCAGAACTGCCCGGCGCACGAGATTATCGTGGTCGACGACGGGTCTGAGGACGGCAGCCTCGATATTGCGCTGCGGTTTGCGGCGGCGCTTCCGGAGCGCATGCGCGTGATCGCGCAGCGGTCGGGCAGCGCATCACGGACGCGGAACATCGGCGCATTCGCGGCGACGGGCGATGCGCTGATGTTCCTGGACGCCGACGACGTGCTCGGACAGGATGCGCTGGATGCGCTGACAAACGCCCTGTCCCGGAAGCCGGACGCCGTAGCGGTGTGCCCGTGGTACCGGCTGGAGCAGGTGGGGGAGCAGTGGGTGCGTAAGCCACCCAGCTGTGCGCCGCGCCGCTCGGGACAGGATCCGCTCAGCGCCTGGCTCACGGGCTGGTATCACCCACCGTGTTCGGTCCTCTGGTCGAAAGCTGCATTCGAACGTGCCGGCCGCTGGGACGAGCAGTGGAGCGTCAACGACGACGGCGACCTGATGATGCGCGCCTTGGCGAGCGGGACGCCGCTGATCGAATCACCGAGCGGCGCTGCCTATTACCGCCGGCTCCCGGAAGGGGAGACATCGCTGAGCGGGCGCCGCACCACGCCCGCCGGCCTTCAGTCCCGTCTCCGCCCGGTCGTGAAGCTCGCGACGTGGCTGGAGGAACGCGGGACGGTTCACCATTACCGCCCGGCGCTGCGGCGGGCATTTGAGCTGATCGCTGCGGATGCGCGCGGTCGCCAGCCCCAGCTATGCGAGCAGGCGGAGGCGCGGGCGCGCGGGTACGCTCCGCCGATCTGCGTCCGCGCCACGCACCGCCTTAGGCGCTTGATCCCGCGCCCGCGCGCCACCGCACCGCGGAAGCAGCCGTTGGCGCCGGAGGCGATTACGCACGGCCTTACCACTGCGACGCGCGTCATCAGCATGTCGGCGCCGTCCGCGTCATCACCGCGCGACTATTCTCCGCCCCCGCGACCGGCTGTGACGGTGCTCATCCCGACCTACAACCGCGCTGACCTGCTCCCGCGGGCAATCGATGGAGTACTCGCGCAGACCTTCGCCGACTTTGATATTCTCGTTGTGGATGACGGCTCGACCGACGACACGCCTGGCGTCGTTGCGCGCTACGCCCAGCGTGACCCGCGCGTGAAATATCTCCGCCAGCCCCACAACGCCGGCGTCGGCGCGGCGCGTAACCGCGGGCTGCGTGAGGCCCGTGGCGAGTTCGTCGCCTTCCTCGACTCCGATGACGAGTGGATGCCCCAAAAGCTCGCCCTTCAGATGGCGCAGTTCGCGCAGTTGCCCGAGGAGGTAGGTCTGATCTACACCGGTGTGGAAACCGTAAGCGACGGGGGCATGCGGACGATCGACCGCCCCGCGCACCGCGGCGATGTGTACCCGATCATGCTATGCCGCAACGTGCTCCATGGCGCCCCCTCAGGCGGAGTCATCCGCCGAAATGTCATCGCCACCGCTGGATTCTTTGACGAGGACATGCCGGCGATCGAGGATTATGACTACTGGCTCCGCGTGACGCGGTTCTTCAAGGTCGACTACATCGACGCGCCGCTGATCCGCTACCACGATCCCCGGACCGCCGATCGCAGGTCGCTGTCCGTCCCCGCCAACCTCGCCGCGCGGGAGTGGCTCTATCGAAAGCACAAGGCGGAGATGCGCCGCGTCGGCGCCGCCAACACCTTCCTGCGCGAGAGCATCCGCCGCGCCCTGGCGGCGCCGCGGCCGGATGTATGGGCGGCCCGGCGCATCGCCGCGCGAGCGCTGGTCGACGGACCGTCGCGCGAGGCGCTCGGAATGTTCCGGCGGACGTTGCTTGCGTCCAGTGCGCAGCAGCGCCCAGGCAGTGCCAACCGCGGGCTGCTGTCGAGCGGCTGGAGCAACGCGTGAGCCTGCGCGTCATGTTGTACTCCGTCACGAGTCCCGCTGAAGTGGGCGGCGTGCAGGCGGTCGTCCGGCGCCTTGCCAGCCACCTGCGCGAGCGCGGACACGACGTCGTCACGGCGTGGCTCGAGCCGAATCCAAATCTGGCTGCAGACGAGGAGGCCTACGATTTGCCGCGTCTGCGGAGGCGCCGCGGCATCCCTACGCCCCGCTCCAGCCTCCGCGCTCTGCGGGCGCTGCTCGCGCTGCGCCGTGCCCTCGCCCGCCACCGCCCGGATGTTGTGAACGTCCACTACGTCACGTGCGAGGCGATTTACTTCCTCCTGCTGCGCCCACTCTACCGCTATAAGCTAGTCTTCTCCGTTCACGGCAGCGACCTGCTGCGCCCCACGCGGTGGGATGAGCGGCTCCTCCCGCGCATTCTGCCTCGCGCCGATGGAGTCACTGCCGTCTCCCTGCCGACCGCTGCGCGTGTCAGAGGTTGCCGTGGTGTTGATCCCGCTCGATTGCGAGTGATCCCCAACGGCATCGACTTCGACTTCTGGAGCACGGCGCCATCCCCCCGCCTGGCCATCGCCGATCGTCCAGCGAACGTGCTGGCGGTGGGTCGGCTCCTGCCCGTCAAGGGTCACGACGTGCTGCTCCGCGCGTTTGCGGGCGTCCTGCGCCGCGTGCCGCGGGCGCGCCTCGTGATCATCGGCGATGGCCCGTCTCTTCCTGACTTGCAACGGCTGGCTCAGGAGCTTGAACTCGGAGATGCGGTGGAGCTTGCCGGTGAGCTTGACGCCCCGGAGGTGCGGAAACATCTCGCGAAGGCGCGCGCGTTCGCCCTGCCTTCGCGCAGTGAAGGTTTGCCGCTGGTGCTGCTCGAAGCAATGGCCGCCGGAGTCCCCGTCGTGGCAACCCAAGTGGGCGGTGTGCCGGATGTCGTCTCATCCGGCACAGCCCTGATCGTCCCGCCCGAGGACCCCGAGGCGCTGGCCGAAGCACTCTGCTCGCTCCTGCTCGATCCCCAACTGGCCTCCACCCTGAGCGAGCGCGGCAAACAACGAGCCCCCCACTTCTCCGCCGCCGCCGCCTATACCGCGTACGAAGACCTGTTCCTGCATCTTCGACGCAACTCCTAATTACGCAGGCGTCAACAGTGCAATGACCCGCTAGATCAGATCGAACGGGAGGCGGACATGACCGCCGGGGCACGAGGGGCGTTGGGTTGTTTGAGTATCACAGGGCGAAGCCGCACGAAGTGCAAGATCTGATGGGGGGTTTGAGTCGTTGGACCTGGTGGGTCGTTATGCGAAGAGCTTCAACGTCACGGATCGGGTTGGTCACCCGGCTCGCGACCCGTTGGGTCGCGGAATGGGCACGTTTGCAGCGTCCGCGCCCGCCGGCATGAAAGCTCCGCTCGTCTTACCCCCCCGCTTAGCCCAAAAAGGTCGGGCAGCAGTCGATCCCGGTAGGCCGCGGAGCGACAGTCATATCTTACGGAAGCCGAGCGTGCCGATGACCGAGAGGAGCCGAAATCAGTAGAAAAACCAGGGATTTTGACGCAGGCGGGGAAGTCCGCTACGATTCTCGGCTCACCCGGAGAGGTGGCAGAGCGGTTGAATGCGCCGGTTTCGAAAACCGGTCTGCCCGCAAGGGTAGCGGGAGTTCGAATCTCCCCCTCTCCGCTGCAATTCGCCCAGAAAAGCCGCTATTTCAGCGGCTTTTTTGCTTCTCTGAATCTCTGCACTTGCGGCCACTCCGTATTCGCTGGACTGCGTGGAACTGCTCCCGGTGTCGCCCTCAGGAGACAAGTCAGGTGACAAGGTATTCGGCACGTTTCCGCCACCATCCTGCGGAGGCTGTTGATCGTCTGTTCCCGTCGCCTTCACGACCTCGATGGTGGGCTCCAAGGGGATCGTGAGGTCCGGGCCGCGCTCGATGACGCTAAGATCCGTCAGTCGGAATGAGCGGGTGTATCGGTCCACCAGGGCCAGCGAGGACACGCCCATGAGTTCTTGGACTTCACGTGGGTGAGCTTTGTGGTGCTCGAAGAGCCAGACGCCTCTCGTATGCCGCAGGGCGTGGAAGTCGACGAATCGACCGGCATGATCTTCGTAGAGGAGGAAGCTCGTCTTCTCCCGCTCATTTCGGACCTCCGGTGTGGGCGACTCCTCTAGCCATTGCTCTCGAGCGGCAGCTAGGTCGGCTTTGATCATCTTCGCCGAGTGCTGTCGAGGAGGCACTCGGAACGCCGGGACGTCGGGCATCTTTGAGGCGAGATGCTTGCGAAGCTCCTCGACCGTGTCGGCTCGTAGGGGCACTCGACGCTGGTGCTTGTATTTGTTGGCCGCGCCCGCTGGCACAACGACGCCTGGGTCGTCGCCATCCAACTCGAATGACCGCCGTGTGAGTTTGGCTACACCGCCACGTCGGAGCCCTGTCTCGACGGTGAAGCGGTAGAGCAGCGCCCGTTCCCCTGCAGGGATCTGGAATCGCTCCGGCCCCTTAGCGGTTACCTTCAGCAGCCATAGCAGTTCGTCCACCGAGAACGCCCGCCGATCATGGCGACGGTCCGTCTTCACGTTCAGGCTGTGGAGATGAGCCACCGGGGATTGTGTAGCCCTGCCGTCGCGCACCATCCACTTGGCGAAGCCCTTGATGGCGCTGACGTAGAAGTTGTATGTCTGAGCGGAGATGCCCCGCTTGGTCTTCTTCTTGACCAAGCGATCCTCCCGCATCTCGGCCAACCAGGTCTGCGCCTTGCTCGGAGAGATGTCCGACCAAAACTTGAAGCCAGCGCCCGTGAAGGCCTTGCGGACACGCGCCACCATGAGGTTGGCGTGGTCAGCCGTGTTTCCCTTGGCGAGGAGCACCGCTTTCCAGTCGTCCAGATGCTCCATCAAGGGCTTACCCGCCGCCACCTTGGTTGTGCAGAGGATGCCCCACTGTGCGAGCCGGCTACGGATCGCCGGCGGCATCGTCTCGACGTACCGTATCAGTTCAGGCGTGAGGCTGTCGCCAGCGGCTCGAAGTTGATTCATCCGGTCGATCTTGTTGGCCATCTCCTTGGACGCCTTGCGGTCCGGGAAGAGGGGGAGACGGCGGAGAGTCTCGGAGTAGTCCACCCAAACGGCGTACCACTTCCCGCTCATCCGCTTCACGTTCCCACCGTTCTCGTCCTTCTTGTAGAACGGCATCTTCCTGACCTTCATCTGTCACCAGCCTTTCGCCTGCTGGCCTTCGCGCTGGCCAGAACCCGGAGATCGAGGAGAGACCCTAAGCGGTCCAAAGTCTCGAGCGACAGCCCGCAGTGACCGGCCATGAACCGGCTCAGCACGGACTTGTGCAGGTCGATCTCCTGGCAGATGCGGTACTGGCTCATGCCGCACTGTCTTACCGCCCGGCGGATCTGATCGCTCAAACTCAACCTGGTCGTGGCCATGACGCGATCATGACCAGCAGTTGCACAAAGTGCAACCACATTTCGTTTAGACGCTATGCTGCCTTCAGGAGGTGACCGAGCAGGTTGCAGGACTTGCTGAGTCTCAGGCATCCAATCTCCCGCTGCACCTCCTCGTACATACGCGCCCTGGTACGTCCACAAAGTGAAACGCGGCGCGAGATGCCTCCCACAACCACTCGGGATGACCACCCGGTCTTCGCCATGTGGCAGGACCCCTCGATGAAGCTCGGACAGATCCTCTGCAATCACCTGTGCTGCACGCGCAGCAATCTCGTCCCCATCCATCACACACTCCTCTGGAGTAGAGGGTTAAATGGGCAACGCGACGTTGGTACCAGAACTCATTTGCTGTTCCTCAGTGCCATCCACCGCGATCGGCTGGGGCACCCTGCGGTCATCCAGTCGAGCAACTCCTGACGACGCCACCTCACGGCCCTGCCGAGCCGGACAGGCAGCGGTAGCCGTCCAGTGCGATGGAGCTGATAGAAGTGCGACTGCGAGACGCCGAGCAGCTTTGCTGCCGCTGCGGCGGGTAGACCTTGCGGTTCGATTTGCTCGAGCCGACGAAGGACATCGGTTGAAGGCTGAAGATTCGTCGTCATCGTCCGCCCTCGCTCTGTTGAGGACGACGACGCACCGGATACTTCACGTCCACGCCCAGACGCCGAAGCTCGCGGACTGCCTGGGCAGCACGTTCGAAGTCATTGTGCTCGCGGGCATGCTCAAGCACCGCGAACCAGGCTGCTGGACAGTCCTCAGGCTCGCGGGACCTGATAGGGGTTGATTTGTTCTGATGCACGATCCGACCTCCACCTGATTGAACCTCTGCCAGATGGGCCGTCGTCGCACGACTGTCGCTTCAGGAGTTGAGAGATGCTGGGAAAGGACCGCTGTACAAAAAGAAAATGTCGCCAGAAGTGTCGCATGCGACACTGTTACTCGTCGTCCGTCCGTTCGTCCCACGCCTCGGTGGTCCCCCTTTCTGCGTCTTTCTGCCCCTTCGGCAGGCGGTCCCTGCCCTTCTTGAGAAGGGCGCGGGCGGCAACGAACTTGCTCCAACGGTAGAGGCTCGTCCGGCTGCATCCGGCAGCCTCAGCGATCTGCTGGTCGGACCAGTCGGGATGCTGCAAGAGGAGGGCGATCGCCTTCGCCTCCTTGCTGATGGCCTCCTGCCCAGAAGCACGACCCTGCGAGGGCACTGGCGGACTAGCCGGCTGTGCGTTCGCCTCCCCTTCGATTAGATCTGCCAGCTGGTAGAGGCTGTCCGGGAACCACATCCCCGAATCTTCACCTTGAAGCGTTGGCAGAATCTTGTTTCGCTTGAGCCACCAGACAGCGCGATTCGCTGGGTCTCCGAGTGCCTCGACCATGCTCGAGGCCCAATCACTCTGCTTCTCCAGCGACGTCTCTGGCATGTTGATGAGATGCCGCAACTCGATGTACTTGGCACCCGCAAATGCTCCGAGCTTGACGGCCTCAACCAAGTAGGCACCTGCTAAACGCCGGAGATCCTCCCGGTCACCTTGCCAATCGCCGAGCTTTCTGAAGGAACCTGCGATTCTCAGAACCTCGTCTCGTCGGTCTGCCATACGAAAGGTCCTCAACGGACGCCGCTTGATTGCTTCTTAATCACCCGCTCTTGCGGCGACTCCCAGTGGGCCAGACGGCTTCTCAAACCGGTTTCGCCATCGTGTCTCAAGGATACCGTCGCCCCAACCCGCCTCAATGCGACGGCCACGCGACTGTTCACCTGGCTGGTGCTGGAGGGTCCGTCAAAGGGATGATCGCCTTTCCTGAAACCTGCCGAGCCCACCGTCCCATTTCTCGCTCATCGATTCCGAACGGGAGCGGCGTCAGAAAGCTGCACGCCTGCACAGGACGCCGATGTCGTGGGGGATCATTCCTGGGAGCAACCGGAAGCGCCGGCCTAAAAGAAGACCAGACGACCGATATGACACGCAGAGCTACGCGCGGGATCGCCTTCCCTGCACCGGCTGGCCACGAGCAACAGGTGAAGCAATGCCGTCGAGAGCATCACTGGCACCCACACCAGGACAAGGATGTGGAGTGGCAAAGCCCATCCTGACTGAAGTGGGCTGAAGGATTCGATCAAGAGAGAGTAGCTACGACCTACATCGTTCGGCACGAGCGTTCGTTGTACATTCTCAGCGCCATGACCATCCCCGAGAAGGCGTGGCCGCGCCATTTGCCAGCGTTCGGAAGCGACAGGAGGTTACCGAGCCTGTACGCGGGCGCATTGAGGTCATCACCTGGCCGCGCAATCACTGGCGGCTCATCGTTGATTTGAAGGCCGATGCTGTCAGTGATTTCGAGTTTGTCCGACAGGTGCTCTTCGTGGACAACGCCGATAGGCTGCGGCCCAGACGCTGTGCTGATGACGCCGCCGCCGTTGTTCACAGGTCTGTCGGAGATGATTCTGTCGGTCGCCATCGCGCTCCCTCAACTCGGGTGTTGGAGTCCCTGCCGCTCGTAGGTATGGTCATTGTTGCGGACAAACGCTTCCGGTAAGCTCCGACTACGACTCCCCTCCCGCGCATGAAGGAGCCATCGATGTTCCGTACCAGTGCCAGCGGAAAGTTCCCATTCAGCACCTGTGCCACCTCGCTCCTCCTGCTATTTGTCACCAGCTGCGCTCAATCCAATCCGCCAGATCAACAGTCGGTGGCAGATCCGAGTGGACAGATCCATGCTGGCGCTATGCCGGCTGAAACTCAACGCATCCAGGTAGAGGGTGACCAAATCATACCTTGGGATGACGTGCTGATCGTCGGTGATGAGGGGGAGCCATCTGCCGCAGAACGTGAGATCGGGCCCGCTGAGCCTCGGCCTCAGACAATCTACCTCAACCGCCATGGCGGCACCTACTGGGGAGCTGGATACGACGATCCATCTCGGAACATCTCTCAACTGCTTGGTGCGCATGGGTACAGCAGCGTCACGTTTCTGCCCTACGCGGGAACGGATCGGCAGTGGGGTCGGGTTGTGCAGGAAGTTCGAAAATTATTCAGCCCGTACCAAGTGGCGGTGGTCGATCAGGAACCATCCTCCGGCGATTACATCGAGTGTCTCGTAAGTGGCAGTAGAGCAGATGTCATGGGCCTGGGCTACAAGATCCTTGGCTATTCTCCTCAGCATGACCGCTGCAGGCTCCTCCCACGGGCCGTCAACTTCGTGTTCGCGCAGCGCATCACTAACTCCCCCTACGTCATTGGTCAGGTTGCAGGCCACGAGTGCGGGCACGCTGCTGGACTCCATCACATATATGATGGAGACGACACGATGTCCTATCTGTTCTGGTCGAATAGGAGATTTCAGGACCGGCTGATGCAATGCGGTGCCTCAGACAGTGAGGGAAATTGGTATCCTTATTTACCCTGTCCATGCGGCAGGAGCAGCGGACAAAACGACCACCAAGTGCTCCTGTCCCAGTTCGGGACCGGTGTCCCGGGACCACAGCCTCCGCAGCCCACCGATCCGACGCCTCCGCAAGTACGTCTCATCGGTCCTGAGAATGGTGCGGTGCTGCCGCCAAACCAACCGATGGACGTAATCGCGGAGGTGACGGATCAGAACCTACAGCGGGTTGAGCTATGGTGGGACTTCACGAGCAACTATTTACCTTGTCCCCCTCCTGGCTCGCCGACGAGTTGGACCTGTAGGAAAGAGGGCGACCGCTACACCTGGACGTTGGATGTTGGCAGCGGTGATCGCCAGTTCTGGATACGTGCGACAGATGCAGCCGGTAACGTCAAAGTGAGCGAAACACGGGTGGTCCATCTCCAAACGGAGCAGGACGACCCGAACGAGAAGTTCGATGTGACCCTGCTCTCTCCTGAGAACACAGCGAGTCTGAGGCCGGGCGAGTCATTCACCGTCAAGGCTGAAGTGAAGAGCCGCACCTCGCGTATAACAAAGGTCCTGATGGTCTGGGCCGGCCCAGGATTTGAGAAGTACACTTACCCGCTGGTACAGCAGAATGGAACCGACATCTGGCTGTTGAACACTTCGATGTCTCCGAACGCCAGGCCCGGTGCTAGGCAGCTTGCGATACAGGCATTTGATGCCCTTGGGAATAGTTTTACCACGTTGCCAATCACCATAAACATCGTAAACCGCAGCTGATTCGAATGGCTTCTTTCTTGGGAGTGACTCGATCAATTCGCTACTGCTGCATGACGACCAACGATCCAGCAGCACCTTTCGTGCTGAACTCCTTGCAACTTCACGCTGAACCAGGCGAAGCGTCGTACCGTGTTCTCCCATACGCCGCCACGCCCGCCGCATGGGCTTGCACACCTGCCCCGGGAGCGCTCCTGATGCTCCTGGGTGCTGCGGAGGTTTGAGTCGCTCGGCACGGCATGAAACCCTGCTGTCATCATCCCGGCCTCCGGCACGCTGTCTGGCCCCGCCGTGGGTGAAATGGCCGTTTGGATTGTTGCCCAAATCTTCGTCGTCGTGGGGACCTGAACTCGCCTGACCGGCACCATGCCGTGCCAGGTGCCGGTCTTCACGATGGCGTCGGCCAGTTCGCGGAACATGGTCAACTTTCACGGTCGCCCTTCCTGCTGGTTCCACATCGGCCCTGGATCATGCTGCTTGCTTTGGTCTCGCCGTCTGACCCCTAGCTCACGTCGCCGGCACGGGTGAAGATGGCATGAGTTTCTTGATCCTGCGCTTTGGTCGGTTATCATACCTGCCGGATCGGGCCGGAGGGTTACGTGCATCTCCCCCACCCGCCTGCTCCCTGGCTAAGAAAGGTCGGCATGCATCCCGCTGCAAGTACGGCTGTCGTGGGTGTTGCGGACAATGCGGGTTCGCACCCAGTCCCCACCCTGACCGAAGTCTTGACCGCCGATCCCGACCAATTTGCAACCAAATACACTGATATTGCGACTTTGAACTTGGTGTGCGCCTTGGGCTTGCCGAAGGCAGGGTGTATTGACTTCCCGAAGTACCTGGCACTATTGGACGCGATGGCCGCTGCGGTGCGCTCGCAGACGGAACGAAGTTGGCGGCTTTTCAAAATCAAGCCAGCCGAATTCCACCACTCAGAGAATGTCTTCCGCGTGTTTACCATGGAGCACGTGCTGCGCGTGCAATTCGGCGTAAAGTACGACCCGCTTCGCTCCCACCTCAAGCCGGGCATGGTAAATCGACCGCCGCCCGACAGTGCGAACATCTTTATCCATGGCGTGCTGAGCGAGAAGAGGACCGGCACGTGCTCGTCGTTGCCGACGTTCGCCATCGCCGTGGGTCGT
Source organism: Tepidisphaeraceae bacterium (assembly GCA_035936155.1). GTDB lineage: Bacteria > Planctomycetota > Phycisphaerae > Tepidisphaerales > Tepidisphaeraceae > DASYWJ01. The sequence continues at coordinate 59,952 of DASYWJ010000035.1, forward strand.
CGCCTAGGCTACCCGCTCAAGCTGGTGCGGGTGCCGAACCACACGCTCTATCGGTGGGATGACGAAAGCGAGAAGTTTAATTATCAGCACACCGGAGCGGGCGGTGAAATACGCACCGACGACTCGTACTACGAGTGGCCGGAGAAGTGGGACGCCGACATGTATGCGCTGAACGAGCGCACGAAGGTCTGGCTGCACTCGATGACGCTTAGGCAGGAAGTATCCAAGTTTCTGTGCAACCGCGCCATTATGCTCCGCGAGACAGGCAGGTACGACGAAGGGTTTCAAACGCTCGACGCCGCCGAGCGCTTCGACCCGGTCAACCCGGCGTGTGCGGATATTCGGTTCAACATTCTTGAACGAACGGGGCAAAGTGCGCTCTTGCCGCCGGTGGCGGCATCGATGCAGGCTTTCAGCGCCGGATCGATGCACGAGCCTGTGGAGGCATGGTACGCATCAACTGCTGGACGCAGTTAATCCATTCCGCGACCGCACGAAAGATCCGAAGCATCTTCTTGTGCAGATTACGCGATTGTCTGACGGCGAGACTTGAAGCAGCCGACGATCATCACGATTCACACAGAGTCGCAAGCGCAGGAGCGTTAATTATGGTTTCCTCGAACGCGCAGTTGGCATTCGATACGGATTTAGATGCGGATCTCCATACACTCCGTCGCAGACGGCACGCTCCGCAGCGTGAATCGTTCATGGAGATCGACACGTTCGAGGGGGTCGCCAGCGATCCGATCACGCTCCACAAGTATCAGTATGGCAATGCCAATCCGGTCATGAACACTGACCCCACCGGGCAGTTTAGCGTGACGGGGTTGGTAGTGACTGCCGGCATCACCGGGATTGTCTCTGCCATGCTTACGGGTGCCTACGGATATGCTCAGGGATGGTCCGCCGGGGAGATTGCGAGGGCGTCGACTTACGCATTCGTCGCGGGAGCGCTTGGGGGTGCATTTACTTACGGTCTGGCTTGGGGCTTGGCGGCTGGTGCAGCGATTTCATCAGGTTTCGTCGCGGCTGAGGCAAGTGCCTTCTCGGGCGTAGGATGGACAGCGGCAGGACTCATCACGACGCCGACCACCTTAGGTATCTCGATAGCCAACTTCATCGCGACCGAGAACGATCCCGAAGCTTCTGACATTGACAAGAAGTTCGCACGCTTCAATCTCGCAATCTCGGCCTTCGTCTTCGTGGGAGTTCACGCCCGAACAATCGGGCTAAACAGCGGTGTGGCAGGTCCATTCCCGGGCAGTCCAGCGTTCAAGCAGACAATTGACGAGATCAAGGCGTTACCGCCGGGCCAACAGCTTACCGCCGCGCAGTTAGAGGCGCTTCGGCAGAACGCCGCCGTCTTGCGAGACTCGATTGCGAGCAATCCGAATAACCCTCGCGTGGTTGCGAATGTATTGAAGCTGATTCAGGAAGATCCGAGGTTCGCGAATCTCAGTGATGCTCAGCGGCAAGCATTCGTGGCGGAAGTCATTGGGGCAATCAAAAAGTGATGGTCACTTGTATGGGAGACATTGAGGCTCTCGACGCGGTACAGGAACTGTCGGGCCTTTGGCCGAAGGACCGAAACGAGTCCGAGGCGTCAATCCGCGCTCGTCTCAAGGGCAAGATAGTCGATGACTTGCCTCTCCCCAGCCTGCGCACAGCGCCGGGTGGATGGAGAATATTGGCCCCGCCGCTCATTCGTGGAGACATCTGCAAATGCGCTGTCAGCGAGGGTCAGTACCCGTTCGCCTGTGCGATGGCAGAGATGCGGCATCGCGCGAATGGCTGGGTGCTAACCGCCTTTGAGCCTCAATGCCCTGTTTGCTTTGGAACGGGTATCAATAACGGTTGCCTTTGCGACTTCTGTTTCGGCCTGGGTTGGGGCGTGCAATGTCACGACTACAAAAAAGATAACGCCGTGGCCGTGGCAGTCGAAGACTATTTGCGAAGAGGTCCGGTTGGCAGTTGGCGGGTCGCATGCGAACCGCTTACCTATTCAGGGAAAGCCAAGTGCTTACTCACTAGCACACATGACTCATCCATTCCGGCACTCATGGAACTGGAGTGGAAAGGGAGCGATTGGATTGTCACATCCTTGGAGCAGCAATGCCCGGATTGTGCTGGTGCAGGATTGAAGGATATCAGCATCTGCGACCGTTGTTTCGGCACCGGCTGGGGGACGTGACATTCCATGAGTAACGCGGAGAGTTCACAGTCCATTCCACTTCCAGCGTGGCGAGAAATCGCGTTGCGGGCAATCGATTCTCCGGGAGTGTCCGTCGAGTGCCCGGCCTGCCATGCTCGGTCACTCTCTGCGGCATGGCATCTTGTCAATCTCAGGGCACTTGAAGCGACGATTGATCTTAAGTGTTCGTCCTGCAAGGTGACGCGGAACCTGCTGCTCACGTTACCTCCGGATGCGCTGGGATTTTTCCCGCAGGAACGGCTCGCACACTTTGCCAGTGTAGTTCAGGGTGAGGCGGAGCCAGTCGCGGAACGCATCCGGCAGCACGCCAAGGCCATGCCCGCCGCCGCCTTCACGACCCATCCACTGTGGGCGGAAGCGCGCTGGTCGGCCACTACCTTCCAGTGGCATCCGCAGAGCGAAGCGCCGCCGATCATGGGACTTGTGTTTGACAACGCCGAAGCTGGGAAGGAGATTTTTCGCGAGGCGGAACGGCAAATGAACCACACGGATCGGTTCGAGGAAATCCGCGTCTCGATCATTGAAGGTCTGGTGCCGGGACAGGAACATCGGCCCGGCTATACCGTCCACATCTCCCCCGATCCTGAGGCACTGGCCGCGCACGCAACGGCGGAAGATTTCGTGGCCGATCCGAAAGTCGTGCTGTTCCTGGGTCAGTGGAACCGCCACTACCCAATTCCGGGCATGCCGCCACTGCTGCCAAAGTTCAAGCGGGAGTTCACCAAGCACAAGGAATTCTTGCTGGCCCCCGTCACCCGCCGTCCCGATGGGAAGCTCTACACGGACCCGATGCTTGGCATCATCAAGAACGTGATTCACTTCCGTTACCTTTCGGAAATCACGACCCCTGATGATCCCGATGGGGCGGCGATAGTGTTGCCACAGCTCATCATGCCTCCAACGGGGTAGGCCACCCCTCACCGGACTGATTCACCTCTGACCAATTCAAACGGCTTCACCCCCAGCGCTTTGGCCAGCTTGTCCAAGGTGTCCAGGGTGATGTTCCCCTCGCCCCGTTCAACGCTGCCAATGTACGTCCTGTGAAGGTGGCACCGCTCGGCCAGTTCCTCCTGGGAGAGCTTTAACGCCTGCCGTCGCGATCTGACGGCGGCGGCGACAACAAGATTGGAGCGGCGGGCTTGCACTCCCCGCAGATTCAGGGATGATGACTAAAGCTCTACAGAGTATATCTAGCATCTTTCTTCGGGAGGATTGGGTATGGGTAAGGGGCTGGTGATTCGGTGCGCGGTCGTGCTGGTGTTGTGCTGCACGTTTGCACGGTATGCCGGTGCCGCCGTGGTGGGCTGGGGCAACACGACGTATGGCCAGACGAGTGCCCCAAGTGGGGATTTCTCGACGGTCGCCCTGGGCGGATACCACAGCCTGGGCATCCGGCCTGACGGCACCCTCGCGGGCTGGGGAACGAACGCCTACGGGCAAATCAGCGTGCCCTCCGGCACCTTTAGGAAGGCGGACGGCGGGGAGTTTTACAGCCTTGGTCTCCGTTCCGATGGAACCCTCGCGGGCTGGGGGCGAAACGACTACGGCCAGACGAACGTGCCTAGCGGGACGTTCACGAACATCGCAACGGGATTCTGGCACGGGTTGGGGATACGGCAGGACGGTATGCTGGCCGGCTGGGGCTTCAACTACTACGGGCAGACTACGGTGCCAGCGGGAACATTCATCGCCATCGCCGGAGGGCACAATCACAGCCTCGGCATTCGCTCCAATGGCACACTGGTGGGCTGGGGGGCGAATAACTTCGGGCAGATCAACGTCCCCAGCGGGACCTTCAAGGCGGTGGCTGCTGGGCAGTATTTCAGCATCGGCCTTCGCACCGATGGCACGCTGGCCGGATGGGGTACGAACGGGCAGGATCAGATCAACGTCCCCGCCGGCACGTTCACGGCTATCGATGCCGGTACGTTCCACGGGGTCGCACTGCGGACAGACGGCACCGTCGTGGCCTGGGGGTATAACTACAATGGCCAGACGAATGTGCCCTCCGGCCTCTTCTCCGCAGTCGCCGCCGGTGGCTCGGCTAATCTCGCCATCGAAGTAGTTCCCGAACCCGCTGGACTGGGTCTTCTGGCGGTCGCCGGCCTGATGCTCGTGCGCCGGCAGCGGCGTGATTGACTACGGGCCGAACGGCTGCTGCGGCAGTCGGATGGCAGCATGCTCTGCTCGTCCGCCCAAAGGTCCGCGACCAATCCGCGTCCTTTGATGCCCCCGGGGGGGTTTTTGACGTTCGTCTGCGAGACCACCCGGGGAACTGAGCTGGGCTGGTCGTAACACACAATGTTGATGCAGGCTGCTGAGGGCGACGCGCAACTCGTCGATGCCGAGGTCTAAAATCGGGCGGGAGGGACGTGAAGAATATACCTCGGTTAGGACCGGTCACACTCAGTCCGGGGCCGGCTCGTCGGAATTTGGACGGTAGCCGTAGGTCGGCATCCACGTGGGTGGATCACGGTCTATGCGCACGAGGCAGCTTTCGGCCCCGAGGCGCTCGGCCTCACCGAGCATATCCACCACATCGGCGATCGCGTATTGCGGGCCCTCCCCGCCGATCAGGAAGAAGGTGTCAGTGTGGGCGGGCTTGATGTACATTCCCCATCCCAGCGGGGTCGTCACCTCCACCCGCTCCACCAAGATCATCGCCGACACCTTCCCCGTCTTGATGATGGCATCGGCCCGGCGGTGTTCCAAGATCACCTTCAAGATCGTGCTCCGATCGAGCCGTCCCACGTCTGCTTGTTCGCCTCGCACCCAGATCAACTCGTGGTGGAGATTTTCTTTCTTCCCTTCCCGGCTGCTTCGAGCCAGACGCCAGGGTGATCACCTAAGTCCCGTAGCAGCGGCCAGTCATGGAGGTAGTCGTCGATCAGGCAAATGACCGCCTCGTTCTTTACGTGGTTGAGATTCACGTACTTCGTGTCGAACGGCACACCTGCGTAGGCAGCGCCCGCTCTGGGCCAGGTGTTGTCGATTGCGTTGCCTTGGCCGTCTGTCACCCAGGCATGGTGAATCCTCAATCCCCCGTCTAAGGTCGCATACCCCTCCACATACGTGAGGTCGGCATTCTCGAAGGCGAGGTCGAACGCATTCTTGAAGCACTCTCTCCGGTTTCCCGGAGACAAGTGACACGGGATCGCAGTCGGCGTGTACCACCAACCGTACTCGATGACAAACTCACAGCCGGTTCTGGTGATTGGTCGGTTCAGACCACGGCTTTGGCCGCTGCGGAGCAGTTGGGATAGAAGATTTCGTTCGTGCTCGTTCATGCTTTTGGCAGGAGCAGGCCCTCGACTTATCCCGCTGACCGAACCGCGATCCGGGGTTCGATGCGAGCACGTACCTCGCCGTAGATCGGCACGCTACTCGACTCGGCCACTTCCAGCGTGATCGCCACGGCAAACGGCACGACCTCCGAGAGATCGCCGGCATCCGCCCGGCAATTAACCTGAAGCCGAAGGGCGTCACCATCCGAGAACGCCGCCGCCGATTCACCCTCAAAGATCTCGTGCTGAAGGGTACCTCGCTGTACCGCCTGCCAATCTGCGTCCGTGCGCTCGAGCTTCAGAGGTTGCGTGGGGTCGCTGAACCACAACGCTGCCTTGCGGTAATTCCGGTGGGCAGGATTGATTGGTGAGAACCAGGCGAGGGTCACTGCGAGCCGCCGCCACTCACGGCGTCCACTGAGGCTCGTCGGCAACGGCACAGTGAAGACCTTCGCCTGCCCATCCTTGAGCAGGCCACAACCAATGAGGGTCGCTCTCCGCTCCGTGCAGCCCAGTACCCGGTCAGGATCGGCGAGGCCATAGCCGATGAACCGCGCGACCTGCTCCTTCAACTCGTCGCTGTTGCCGTTGGGCGAAAGAATCCGCTTCATGGTGGCGTAGGTGTCACCCCAGCGGGCACCGTGAATGAGCAACGCCTTAGCGATGATCGGAAAGAAACGATCCTCCAGAATCTCGCCGTTGAAACCTGTCTGTAACGTGGTGAGCATCTCACAGATCCGTGCGGCGTGCCGTGCAGCAAGGGCGGTGGCGTTGCTTGTGCCCCGAGTGTAGCACGTGGTAGGGCTGCTCATGGAGATGACGTTGGGGGCGGCAACCTGCTGCCCAGGCTCAACCGCGAAGTTTGCTGCCTCCAAGACGGCTTTACCGTTCCTCGCAATCGGGCGCTCCACGAGCAACTGGCGACCACCGGCGAACAAAACATCCGGCTTGATCGCCCGGCGATGTCCCAAGCCAACAGCACTGTACGGGCAAGGCAGCTTGTCCGAGTACGGGTCGTATCTGCGTCCTACCCGCAAGAACGTCGACCGGTCTGCATGAGCGGCTCCGACAACGACCGCATTGTTGGACTCGGCGGGGGCAAGCAGTTTGCGGTGCCTGATATCCGCTGCGACTGCACGCAGGACCGCCGCCTGAAGCTCACCATTCTGAAGGCCCTGAAGGTCCGCGACGTCGAGTTCGATGTCCTGGCTGTGGTTCCCGGCGCTCACCACGAAGAGCAACTTGTGCTTCCATGCCAGCCAATCCAGCAGTCGTGCCATGGGACTCATCACGCCCGCAAAGTGCCTGGACCCGTCGCCGAGCGAGAGGCTGATGATCCGCACATGCGGTGCGGCGGGCCCTTCATCTCCGTCGCCCAGCACGATCCGCCGCACCGCGCGATGCAGGAGATCCACCGGCAGGCAGTCCTCGGGCATACACTCTCTTCCGTCCTGGCCGGCACGCTCATCAGGCCGCAGGATTGGCCGCACATAGAGCGGCGAGCTGAGTGGCGGTGCACCTGAGCCCAGTTCATCATGGAGCAGCAGCGAGGCCATTGCCGTCCCATGAATCCTGTTCTTGGCGGGATAGTTCTGCTGCCAATCATCGGGATCGTCTACAACGATTCGCCCGGCGAGCAGCGGATGATTGGCAACTGGTAGTCCATCCAGCAAGGCGACCACCGGTTCACCGCCTGGCGGGGACGGCAAGGAGCCGGTGTGCTCCGACTCCCCGGTTACCGGGGCCGGCGTCACGCCGACCGACGCCGGACCAGGACGAAAGAACATCACGTCCTCTGTCTGCAGAAGACCAACGTCGTCTAGATGCCCTTGGTCGAGCGCCCCGACTAGCTTGTTGACTTGGTCACTTGGTAGCTCGACGAGAATGCCGTGGTATGCGATCTCTCGGATGACGGTCTGACTCGCACACCGGCCACCGTGAGCGTGTACGGCGTCTTCCAAGGCACGGGAGGCTTTGCCGCGCTTGATGTCGTCGTTTCTGTAAAAGAGTTCAGCCTCGAACCGGATGTGCTCCTGCCGAAGCGACAGGTCCTGTCGCCAGTGTGTCAGGACGTTCGTCTCATGCAGACGGTCCATCACACCCCATCTCCGGACCGCCCGTAGTTGCTTGAACAGAGCCTTTAGGGTGGCGCTGCCGGTCGGGAAGGGGGCGTTCTCGTCCGCCCGATAGCGGTCCCACATCTTGAGCAGTTGGTCGATGGCCCGCTGGTTCGCCATGACCAGGAAGAGCCTTCCGCTCAGCCTCGCGTTCCGGTTCGTGGTGTCAAAGAAATCGTCGTCGGGAGGAATGTCGTCCTCATCGAACTCGCCGAGCCAGTCGAGTCCTGTCGCCTTTACGGCGGTGATGAATCCGTCTACTGGTCCGACCGTCTCGAAGACAACCACCCGCTCGGGTGCGGTGGCATAGGCGGTCGCATGCAAGGAAGTCGCTTCGCTCGCTAGCGCGTGACGCAGTTCTTCGAAGGCTGGTGCAAGTCGTTCGCCCTGCCGCCGACCGGACGGCCAGTGCACGTTGGGGATGGAGCTGCCACGAACCGGGCGATTGGCCTCGGTCGCACGTGGAAGGAGCAGTAATGGTCTGTCGTTCATCGGGCACCCCTCTCGGAGGGCTATGGTGAATACCTCTCTTGCCAGTGACGAAGCCGTGCTGAAACGATGCGTTTGGTGTCTGCATCGGATTGCGCAAGCACGACTCGCCGTGCCAGGTCGAGTCCGAAGTCCTCAAGCTCTGCGAAGCTGGCACCGCTAAGGCGCTCAGCCAACACCCGAGGGGATTGAGGCCATTTGAACCCGACACGGCCTTCCAGCCGCCCAAGCCACTCAACGATCTGCTTCTTCGTTGGCTTCGGCAGTCGCAGCCGAAGTTGGAACCTTCGCCAGACGGCGCGGTCCAGTAGCTCAGGGTGATTTGTCGCCGTGATGACGACGACGTGCGCCGGAAGGCTGTCGATCTGCAAAAGAAGTGAACTCACAACCCGCTTGATTTCGCCGGTGTCATGAGCATCGCCACGCTCCTTACCGAGCGTGTCGAACTCATCGAAGAACAGCACGCATGATCGTGTGCGCACATAGTCGAACACCTTTCTCAAGCGGGAAGCTGTCTCACCGAGATAGCTCCCGATAACCCCATCATAGCGAACTACTGCCATCGGCACCAACAATGCCTGCGCAATAGCCTCCGCCAGCGATGTTTTGCCGTTTCCCGGAGGTCCGACCAATAGGACCCGGTTCCGAGGTTCAAGCCCATGCGACCGGAGAAGGTCGGCCCTGTGATGCTCTTCGACCAATTCGGAAGTCGCCAACGCGACGTTGGCAGGAAGGATCAGATCCGACACGTTCTTGCGGGGAGTCATCTCGTAAAGCAGGTCGTGCGGAAGCTGCATGGCTCCACCCATGCCCACTGGCGATGCATGGCCGTTGGAGTTCAGCACCCGCTCCAACTGGTCGGCGAGGACATGATGCTGCTTGCCACGTTCCTCTGCGGCGAGGGCCTCCACTGCACGACGCAATAGTTGACGATCGCCTGTGTTCCCCGCCCGAACCAGAGCCAAGATGAGATCAGACCGTGCCATAAGGTGTAATTCAGACGCTGCCGGCAACGACGGCAAAAGCCACTGCTGTCCGTGTGAGTGCTCGTCACCGTGTCATGATCCGCCAAGGGTGACATCACATCAACGCCGAGCGCCTTGGTGGGATTATCGGCTAATGAAGGTCTTGAGGCCCTTGGCCTAATCTTCCATCAGTATTCTCTTACGGGCGGTCCGCTCGATCTCGGATGCGTCGATGCTCCCGTTCGGTCGAGCCGTGCCGGTACACCTTCACAAAACCGCCGCGCAAGTACCCGAACACGTACCGCGTTCCGTCAGGTCGCTGATTACTACCAAGAGGACTTGGGCTACGAAGGCACGACCTTCGTCGACCTGTGGGCCAGGGCTCGGGGTACCCCAGGGAGGGCAGGCCGGAGGCAGGCAGCGGAGTCGGAACCGCACCTCGATCATCCCGAACCCTCGTCCGGACATTCGGAGCCGCCGCAGACAGCGTGATGGCCGTTCGTCCCTCCAGCGCTCAAGTGGACAGCCGGTGGCGGTCGAAAGGGAGCGAAGCAGTGCAAGCTACGCCCTAGGCACGAGCTGACGGATGGCTGCTATGACTTGACCGAAAACTGTTTCGATCGAGCCCACAGGATACTCGATGTAAATCTCCCCCGCTTGGTTCGTGGGGACCTCGACGCCTCGTTCTTTTAGCACGAACGTTCTGCCCTCGCCGAGCCCTGCGGTGAAGAAGCCGCATTCGTGGATGACGTTAGGGCGCGGACGCAACTGGCCGTCCTCAAGCTTATCTTCGCCGGTATAGACGAGAATTGCACAGCCAGATTTGGCTTGCATCGCTTCGAGGACGCTCCGAATCGATCCGCCAGCCCGCGACTCCGACTCGAAGAATTCAACCTTGAACTTCTGTTCGTACACCAGGTGATCTCGCAGCGACTTCCAATCGCTTTTCCGGCCATGGCCAATAAAAATTACTGGGTCGGTAGCGAGGCTCTCCGGTTGATTCAGAGCTGTGTCAAGCTTGGCGACAATTTCGGTGATGACATCCGATGTGCCAGAGACCTGATAGATGAACATGGTCGCGATACGAGTCATCTGCAGGGAGCAGCCATCTCCGCCGGTGATGTTGAGGTAGTGCTGGTCGTAATTGTCGAACTGTGCCGCCAGATCCAAGAGTGCGTTGTACGTCACTGATGAACGTTCGTCGGAAAGCCTGTACGTCTGCAGGCTACCGCTCCCCGGGCGGTCTGTGAGGCGAAGAAACTCGGTCACTATGGCGTGGAGCGCGGTGAACGTTAGGCGTCGGTAGAGGTACCGCTTCTCGAGTGCTTCCATGCCGACAAGATAGCACATCAGCGGGATCGAACGGGGCCGACGAAACCCGCCCCGGGAGAACATGGCGCGGATTGCGCAGAAGCTGGGAGTGTCGCTGTCCGAATTGTTCAAAGGAATTGTCCCGTAAGATGCTTATCTGCGACCCCGCCGGATGGAGGATGGGGATGAGTTCTGCAAATTTCCCTTGACGCTGTTCGCAGGGACTGTACATTCTCTCGTGGATTGGCTGAAACGTCCTGGGTTGACCGTATGGCGACTCGGGTAAGACGGGAATGCCGAAACGCCCGCCTTTCTCTCCTCCAATCCTCTGACAACTTGCGTTGTGTTCTACCTGCCGAGCTATTGCGCACGGCTCGGTAGATAACTACTTCGTGCGCTAGCTTCCTCTCCGGCCAGAGAGCCGGGGACAAAGGAGTACGCCATGTCTACTGCTACGTCTGCGTCGATGAAGATCGCTTCTGCCGTCGAACCGGTGGTCGAGTTGATCGCTGCCGACACCGCGTTGCTCTCGCTGCGGTCGTCCGGCCACGATTACAACAGCGCCGTGGGGGAGGTGATCGACAATAGCTTACAGGCGGATGCCAACAACATCCGCTGCCGGATCTTCACCGAGAAGAAGGTGATCGGAAAGAACAAGAAGGCCACGGAGGTCGTGCAACGGGTTGCGGTGGGTGACGACGGGAACGGTATGAACGAGGACACCCTGCACAACTCGCTGAAGCTGGGATACTCATCGAGGTACGACGATCGCATGGGAATGGGTCGGTTCGGCGTCGGTGCCAAGATGGGCGGCATTTCCCAAGCTAAGCGCATCGACATTTACAGCCGCCAATCCAAAGAAGATCCCTGGCTGCACACGCACATCGATCTCGACGAGATCAGTGCTGGGCGCATGAAGTTCATCCCGAAGCCAGACGAAGCTGAGATCCCCAAGGACTGTCGGGACCTCGTCGGAGACAAGGGTACGCTCGTGATCTGGTCCAAGACCGACCGGTTAGAGGAAACCGAGGCTGGTGGCGGGCGGCGAGCTGACACGGTGAGAACCGACCTGATGAACTACATCGCTCGCACCTTCCGGAAGTTCATCGACAGCGGGCGCAACATCGAGCTGGACGGGGTGAAGGTCTTCCCACACGACCCGCTGTTTCTGATGACGTCGACCCGCTTCCATCAGCCGGACGCGGTGGCAGACCCGGTGGCAGAGATCAAGGTGAACGAAGGGTTCGAGTTCCCGCTTCCGAGCGATCCCACGAAGACTTCGCGTGTCGAAGTGACGTTGACCTTGCTGCCCAAGGAGTTCCGCATGGTGCGGCTCCAAGGTGGTAGTGAGTTCGTGACGAGCCGCCGGATCGACGAGAACGAAGGCATTTCGATTCTGCGTGCCGACCGGGAGATCTTCAACGGCTGGCTCAAAGGGGTGCAGCCGTCGCAAGAGGGTCGCCCCATCGACCGGTTCATCGGCAAGGAAATCAGGTTCGAGCCTGCGCTCGATGAGTGCTTCCACGTGCGGAATGTGAAGAAGGGCGCTGAGCCGATCGAGGGCCTGCGGGACAAACTCAGGGAGGTGATCTTCAAGTCGATCACCACGCTGCGGGAGGACATTCGTCGGCACTTCGACGACGTGGAGAAGCAGACGCTTCAGGAGCAGGGGTTGCACGCTGAAGCGGAGAAGGTCGCCGCCGAGACCCAGCGGACGGCCCGCAAGTCCAAGGCGGGGCAGGATACGCCGAAGGAAGAACGTGATAAGGAGATTGATGCAGCGGCAGAGTCTCTTACCAGGGGGGTGCCGGAGGAACTTAAAGCGACCAAGAAAGCTCAGGTGAAGGCGAAGATCGAGACGCAGCCCTTCACGATCGTGCCGGAAACTTGGCGGGGGCAGGAGTTCATGGAGATTAAGCACCTCGGGTCCACGGTGATCGTGCGCCTCAACATGCAGCATCCGTTCTACACGGAGGTCTACTCGAAGCTGATCGGTGCTGAGAAGCAGGAGGAGGATCAGCAGAAGAAGGAACTGGCTCGGCAGGTGCGCAACGGCATCGACCTGCTGATCGTGGGTTACGCCCGTGGTGAGGGCCAGTACGATGATCCGTCCATCTTCGACAACCTGCGCACCAACTGGGGCATGGAGTTGAAGAGCCTGATCCAGCACTGGGTCAAGAAGCAGTAGCTCGTCCATCTCGTGAGCCTGACCAGCCATGCCGTCCTCCACGCACCTTAGACAGTGCGTGGGGGCGGTATGGGCTGACTTCGATTCGCCTCAGCATTCGTACAAGGCACAGCCTGGGGAGCTACTGTGAGCACTGTAACCTCCGTCGACGTGGGCGGGATCTGCTTGGAACTGTTGAATGCCGACCACGAGGATCATGTCGCCGCCATCTTGAGTCACTACGGCTTGGACGACGACGTCCTCTGGTCACCGCTGGGCGGCATCGAGAACAACCTGTCCATTGTTGGCAACCAACAAAGCTCGCCGACCACGGCACTCGTCGAGAAAGTCATCAACTCCATCGACTCCCTGTTCCTCCTCCAATGCCGAATCCGCGGGATCGATCCCGAGTCTGCCGCTGCACCACAGGACATGTTCCGCGCCGCCGAGATGTTCTTCGGGATGAAGGGCGGCGATATTGCCCCGCTCAAGCCCGCAGAACGGGGGAAGCTCGCCGAGCACGTCCAGTTGACAGCGACAGGTGGTCGCCGCGACCCGTGCTATACCATCGTGGACTCGGGCGAAGGCCAGTGTCCGCAAGATTTCGGCTCGACCTTCTGCTCGCTTGTCCGCTCGAACAAACTGAGAATTCCCTTCGTGCAGGGAAAGTTCAATATGGGAGGCTCGGGGGCATTGCCATTCGCCGGCCAGCGAAACATGCAACTCATCATCTCCCGTCGTCACCCAGAGCTTGTCCGCGGCGAGGAAGGCACGAGGAAGACGGGGTGGGGGTTCACTGTCGTGCGCCGCCGTAACCCACGTGCAGGGGCACGGTCTAGCTCTTACGAGTACCTCGCCCCCGGTGGTCAGGTTCCCTGCTTCGATGCCACCGAGCTGCCCGTGCGAGCAAGTCGTGATTCGGCATGCGGCGGGATGTTGCGATGGGGCAGCGTGATTAAGCTCTACAACTACCAGAGCGATTTCCCGAGTGCGATCACCTTCGACCTCGCCTACGAGTTAAGCCGCCGCCTGTATCAGATCGCGCTCCCTGTTCGCCTATGTGAACGTCGTGATTACCGCGCCCACAGCCCCGAGACAATCTTGACCGGCATGTCTGTTCGAGTTGCTGATGACCGCGCGGGTGTTCTCGAGGCGGGATTCCCTGACAGCGGCATCGTGCACGTCGATGGTGCAGGCGACGTGCCTGTCGAGGTTGTGGCGTTCAAGGCGGGCAAGGGGCGCAGCTTCCTGACGCCACAGGCCGCGGTATTCCTGACCGTGAACGGACAGGTGCATGGCACCATGCCGCGACGTTTCCTGACCCGTGAAGCGATCAAGCTGGATTTCATTAAGAACGACGTGATGGTCGTGCTGAACTGCACCGGCATCCCTGCTCGGGTGCGGGAAGATCTTTTCATGCCTTCTCGTGACCGTCTGCGCGAGTGTACCGCTCAGCGTGCGATAGAGGAGGCCGTGGAACAATTCCTGGCGGACCACGGCCCATTGCAACGACTCAACCGCGAGCGACGAGAACAGGAGCTGAAGGATCGGCTGGCGGACGATCAGCCGCTAACTGACGCCTTGAAGAGCGTGATCGATAACTCACCCGAACTCCGAAGCCTCTTCGGTCGCGGTGAACACGTCAAGGTTCAAGAGGAAGTCGGCGAGGAGGTCAGGGAGTTTGTTGGCGTGAAGTTCCCAACTTTCTTCCGCCTGACAGTTCCCCCGGCACCAGGCGAATCCGCCGTCATTCGGTGCCACTTGGGCAGTTGGGTGCGCGTCTTGTTCGAGACTGATGCGGTAAACGACTACTTCACCCGAGGCGATAAGCCCGGCACCTTGCTGATTCAGCCTGATGGTATCTTCAGCCGCATGTTCCTCCGGAATGGCAGGGCCAGCCTCGTCGTCCAATGTCCGGAAAGTGCGGCGGTTGGTGACCTAATAAGTCTCTACGTCGAAGTCACTGATCCCAGCCGAGGCGGCCCTTTCGTGCACCGCATCCAGTTACGCATCCTCGAGCCGCATGTGCCACGTGAGCGAGAGCCGCATGATGACGACCAAGACCAGAACCAGTCGGGTGCCTTGGCGTTGCCAAAAATCATTGAGGTCGAAGAGGATCGGTGGGAGGTCGAGAACTTCGATGCGGAAAGTGGCCTTTGGATCGTCCGGGATGTTGACGCCGGCCTCGTGGCAAAGGTGAATGTGGACAATCGGTATCTAAAGTCGGCAATGCTCAGGGCCGTTCCCGACGACCGCGACTTGCTCCGAAAGCGGTTCGTGTACGGCCTCGTGCTGGCAGGTGTGTCCCTGTGGCAAGAGTACAAAGAGCGGGAAGATAACGATGAGTTGATCAGGTCTGCGAGCAAAGCTGTCGCCCGCATCCTGCTTCCTACGATCACGGTGCTGGGTGCTCTTGAACCGACAGCATCTGTGGCTGACGTGGCGTAGTCATTAACTAGATTATCGCTGAGTTGGCTGATGAACCCAGCCACGATTCGGCAAGATCGCACTGCTAGATGCATTGGCTGGCTGCTCACTTATGCTCTCAACGACTTGGTCTTATCCCAATACATTTCGATAACTTTCGGTTCAAGTCCAGTCAGGGCTTCATATTCCTCGAAAATCGCCTGCTGGTTCACATTGCTTCCAAGGGCGACGCTGATGATCTTTCGAGCGCAGTCCACGGAACTCTCAGCCCAGATCATCCTATTTCCAGGGCCGATCAAGAGACCGGAGAAAGGATTATCTGCGTCTGCTTTCCGGCGGAAATGCCCAGAAATGAATAGCTTGTTTGCCCGCTTGATGATCGTGCCTAATGCCGCCGAATCCTTGGCGGTCTGTGCGTAGAAAGCATCGATGATCGCCTTGTAATAGGCTCTCTGCCCCGCCACGGTAAAAGCAAGTTCCTTGTCACGGAGCGCTTTCAACTTCTTTCCTTGCTCCTTCGTCGGTACAGTTTCGCCTGGTTGCTCGACAAGGTGAACCTTGGCTGCCTTGATTGCTTTCTGCCATGCCTCAAATGGCTTGGAACTGCCAATGATCCTCCCGATTGCATCCTCAACTGAAATCCTCACGTTCGGCGTGCGATGGTAGTATGTGTCCATCGCTTCCGTCCGCTCCTGCTCCGTCCCTAGGTCATGCGCGATCTCGTCCCTGAGATCCCGCAGGTAAAAATTCACCAAGTCCTTGATGACGTGGATAGCGGTGAAATAGGGATCTCCGGGCTGCAAGTTCTGCGTGGTTTTGTGCCACTTTACGTACAACTCGTCGATCTTCCCATCTTCGATCAGTCGGCGAGTGGCCAAGTTGGCGAACTCAGTGTCATCGATCAGAAGAAGCGTAGTCTTGTCGACCGGACGAGCCGTCTTGTTCAACACGGCAAACAGATTCCGCGCATATGCAATCGTGTCCGTCCGAAGCGACGTTGCCATTCTGCCTACTTTGCCGAGATCGTCAGCCACCACAAACATGAGGGCAATCTCCATCTGTGCTTCCTTAGAATCTGGAGCTTCTTTTACCCGATCCCAAAACATTCTGATGGCTTCATAGCGGTGCTGACCGTCGAGCACGACACGACCCACATCTTTCGTGATCCGCAACTTCCCCAGACCACCGAGGGAATTCCCCACCTCGTCGGTGTACTCCTCAAAGGTCCAAACTCCTTGGCTCTTTTCGCGGTCGGGCAACAGTACGCAGACCAAAGCATTAAAGAAACGGTGCTCGTTGCTCTCAAGATATGGCAGGATCTCCTCTGCGACCCGATTCAAGTTAATGACGCGCTGGATGCGCTCGGAAAAAGAGAACGACTCCTGGGGGGCGAGCATCAAGTTTTCTGCCACATCGCGGAGGCCAGCCTTCGTGACAAAGTAACTGACCCTTCCATACGATCCTCGAAGGGCCGGAAAATCGATGAAGGGCTGTGTGGCGTTCTTGATCTTGAGAGCCATGCGTCACCTAGGTTTTCTGGTCACAGAACGGAGGATTCACTAGCTGAATTAAGATGCTCTCAACGACACGGACGTACTTCTCTTCGCAGAAGAAGGCAAAGAACAGGAACTCCTCGGGCGGGCGACCGTACTTATCCTTCATGAAGTACAGGAAGTCTTTGTCGTGGTGGGCGAGGAAGCGCGTTTTGAGATCAGTCGTCTTTCCAACGTAGAGAGGTTCATTCACAAGAGAAAGGAATGCTAGGTAACGTGCAACATCTGAACTGCCCGCCACATCTAGCTCAGCACAAATCTTGCGGCCTTGCCCTTTGAACCCGGAAGGATTGCCACGGAACTTGATGTTGATGAAATCAGGGAAGTTGCCCTCGTCTAGTCGTATTTTGCGGGCGTGCTTGACGGTGAACGACTCCACCTCGTCAGCAAGCTCAGTTCCGGCAAAGCGAAATAGGTCATAGAACGCGTATACCGCCGGCTGCTTCGGGGGCAACAGGTCAGCCGTTGACCGCTGTGCGGTGTAGACGCGACATTGCGAGAAGAGTGATGACAGATCCATTTGGTGAGGCCCCCCGAGGCCGTGAGAACGTCACGTGTGGCAGAAGGAGCAGGGAAGGTCATCATCATCATCGCTATCTTGCCCCAAGATCTCGAGGAGTGGCCGGTTTGGCTTAGTCTTCTTCTGACCCTCTAACGAAGCGATTTGCCGACGCTTGATCTCCGCGACCCGTTCTGGATGGCAAAGCTCCTCTAGCGATTCACGCTCACTCCACGTGTAGCGCTCGCCTGTCTCTGCGTTGGTTTTTTCGTACTTCTTCGACTCCTCGAACAACTCCGGGTGGTTCTCCATCAGCCCCACCCATTCGTTCTTCCTCTGGTAAAAGCAGAAGTAACAGCCAGATCGGGTACGCCACTCGTAATACTTGGGGAAACCGATCCCGCTTTCCTCGAGAATGCGATGCACATCAGGCAGGGTGATGCCGTCATCACGGAACGGGTATACGGGCTCGATGTTCGGCTTAGATGTGACGTATCCGCCCCGGTTCTCGTCGCCTCTGATGCCGATGTACATTTTGACGGGATCGTCTCCCACGTATTTCTCAAAGGGGCGGATCTTCAACATCCTGGTGCACCACCGCATGCGAGACGAGGGGAGGTAGCCGCCGTAGACCTTCAGCCAGTGGTCGAATCCGCCGTGGTCACGAAGGCGAACAATCTGCTTGCCGAGGAATGCCTCCAGTTTCGCAAGGTAGTCATAGGTTTCCGGCAACTCTTTGTCGGTGTCGCAGAACACGTACTCCATGTTTGGCACGCGCTCACGCATGTAGATAGCCAGAGCGGTACTGTCCTTCCCGCCGGATAGAGACAAGATGTGGCGCACTTCTTTGGCCAAGCGTAACCTCTCCTCCCCCAACCGATTGCGGCGGCTCGCTAACGCGACCCCAAGGGATTGTACACGGACCGCAGGAATTACGACAAAAAATCCTTTACTACCCGAGCCAAGGCAGCCAGAGCTATTTCCTTGTGTCCGTTCAACCCAGCGGCCTCAAGGGCGGAGCGCAAGCGATTTGAGACCTCGTGCAGTCTGGCCCTGTCGTCGGCCCCCACATGCACCACCCGCTCAAGGTCTCCTCCGTCCCTGGTGGTCACTCCGATGCGAACCGACTCTGACTGGCCGTTCACTTTTGCATCGGAGCCAAAAGCGAGGACTTCGAGATGCTGCAAAAGCCGGGACGTCCTCCTCACCGCCACCTCGAATTTGGCACGATCTGAATCACGCCAAAGGGCAGGTGGTCGCTCACATAGCAATGACGCAATTGACTCAATCCAACCCCGTTCGTCGGCGGACGAATCAGCCACCCTGGTGACGAAGTTCCGCAGCGTAGGATCGGCAACCCACTCACGCAGTGCGCCCGCTCGAGCGGTCAACCGCTCCCGAATCATCGGTCCTGCTCCCTCGATCGCAAACGCAGCCCCCAACGACCGCACTAGATCGGCGAGCAGCATTTCGTAGTGACGCTGCAATTCACCTAGCGCTCGTTTCATTTCACTCAAGAACGCCTCTAACTTCTCGCCCGACAAGTGCTCGTCTGGATTAAAGGGCTCCAGGCCGCATGCAGCCGGAAGCTCCACGAACAGAAGCTGGTCAGCTTCCCTGGTCTGAAGCAACACCGACCGCACCCACTTCGCCTGATCGCTGAGTTGATCGCTTGTCCGAGTGTGCTCTGGAAGCTGATCGACAAACCGCAATAGCGGGCGCACAACGTCTAGGACATTACGCTTGGTGATCCGGCTCGTGACCCACTTCTTGCCGAGCATCTCCGCGAGCTGGCGGAATACGGTTGCCCTCACGCCGCTGATTCGCCACCGTTTAACGCCATAAACGGACGGAGACTTCATTAACCTCTCGAACATCCCCACGTTCAACTGCGGAACGAAAGATCCTTCCTCGTACAGTGCAACGTCAGCCTCATTGGCGATCAACGCTGCACACAGCAACAGTGGCAGAAGCCCATCCCGCAGGCCGAAAGGTTCGGCACGAAGAAGTTCAAAGAGGCCTTCGACGGTGCGAGGTTCCTTCTCGCTGGAGTCGAAATACGCTTGGATTGCTGCCCAGACCTCTTTCATGCCCCGATCGCCGGGTTTGCTTGGCGGGCCGAACCCCCATCCCCCCTCGTCCTCCTTGTGCAAGCCGTGCGCTGCCAGGACTGACAGGTACATGCTCTTCTCAGGGGGATAGCCTTCGATCCCGAGTCCCGCCTCACCCGACTTCTCGATCATCCACTGAATGAGAGTTCGCCTTGCCGCCGCTGCCGCCGATGACAACTCCCGCCTGTTGACTAACTCGTTCAGGATGCGAGGCGTCTTCGGGAATACCTTGGAGCACGTGTCTGATAGGTAATCGTTGAGGGCACGTCGAGACTCGATCTTCACCTGCCGTCCGGCGTGGAACCATGTACACGTTGATCCATCCTCTGCCGATGGCACGAGCATGTTCGTAGCGAGGACATCGAGTTGACGTTGAAGGTCGGCCACTCTTGCACGCAGTTCACGACGGGCGGTCAAATCGCCCGCAAGCTCGGGTGTGTTATCACGCACCCACTCCATGCAGGAGACTTCTCGCATGCAGAGGTCGATGCTGCGGATCTCGGCTGGTACTGCGATGATGACCCTTGGCTGCTTTGCGATAGCCTCGGTCTTCACCGTGTTGTCCACGACTGCCCGCTCCTCGGCGTTTGCGGGAAGGACAATGAGGATGCGCCCATCGGACTCCCCCTTCTTCGCCGCCTCGGTGGCCAAGTTGGTGGGCTCCACGAACTCGACGCTGAAATAGCGGAGGGTGCCGGTCTCGAACGAATGTCGTCGTGCGACGATTGGCCGAAGGGCCACGAAGCGGTTGCCCAATGCGGCCAGGGTGATTCCATCGCCGACACGATCACGGGCCACTTTGACCCGTTCGTCAATGTCGACGTCGCTACCCTCCCAGAGACCGAAGGTGCCGTTGTACTTGCGGTAGGTGATGGCAGAAGCCATCTCCAACTGCTTGATCGCGTCAGAGAACTCGGACGCCGTCGTCACGCCGGCTGCGCCAAACCTAATCACGTCAGACGTTGCTTGGATGTTCTTCGTGCCGCCAATGGCACTGATCACGCCGATAGTCTTCAGGATGGATTCGACGCCGGGCATGCCATCTGGTAATCGCTCAAGGGCACTTTCGACTTCAGCCCACTTCTTGCCATTTCGCTGCGAGTAGAGGCCCTCGCCGATCGAGTTCCAGAGGTAGTCATACATGCGGTCAACGCCGTAGACGGCTGATGGGCCACGACTGGAGTCGAGGAAGTCGAGCAACCCATGCGGCTCATGGGAGGCCAGGAACGAGAAGACTGAACGTTCGTTTTGGGCGAGTTTGCGAAAGACTGGCCCGAGCAGGATGGCCACGAGCGGATGGAGCGGCCAACACTGCTTTAGCAGGCTGACGAATTCCGGCTTCGCCATTCCTGGCGGCGCAAGGTGTAAGCGCCAAGCCTGGTCGACCAACTCTGTAAATCTGCGTGCATCTTTGTCCGATATGCTCGGCGTCGTGAAGAGCTGCGTATCGCCATCTGCCGCGTTCGTGCGGGCATGTGCGATTAGTCGAAGGATCTCGTCAGCGGATTCTTCGAAAACGATGTCCTCGAACCGACCACGGACCTTCTCCCACTCGGCCTTCTCGTGAGACGACAGGCGATCAGCATAGCCGGAGAAGTCTTTGTGAAGAATCGTCAGGATCAGGATCGGAACCGATGACCGCGCCGCTAGCTCAGCGAGGTGCTGAAGGACGTACACGTCGGAATGGTTTGGATGGGCAGCGGTGTACTCCAGGACCTTGCCAAGTTCGTCCACCACTAAAAACAATCCACTTGCGCCGCCAGAGTCACCGGCCACAAGCTCGGCGGCTGACGTGACGACATCGAGAAGTTCTCGGTCACCGGGAACGTCGGCACCTGCTTGATCAAGGAGTCTTGTGACACGTCGCGTCAGCGACTGAACCCCGGAGCCACTGAGGCCGGAGATCGCCACCCTCAAGCCACGAAGAATCGCAATCTGAATGGGCTCACGGGACCCCGTGACCGCCACGGGCACCAAACCCTTGAATTGCTTGCTGTAGCTGGGAAGCGCGTCGTAGAGGTCTTCATCGCCGACCTTCAGGATCTGCCGAGCGTTCGCATTCCCTGGTGACGATCTCGGTGCAAGAAGTTGGGCTGCGAACACAGCAAAGGACGATTTTCCCGTGCCATAGGGGCCAGTAAGTGTCCACGATCGCGGTAGTGCCGAATCTGAGAGGCTGGGTGCAATGCGACCGAGAACACGTCGAGCACCCGCCGTTAGCAGGTAGCCGTCCAGTGCATGAGGTTGACGATGATCAAGTTCGACGTGGACGGCCCGGACGAACCTTGGGACCGTTGCGAGAGCCTTGCTTAGTCGTTTCGCCATCGGGTCGCTCAAAGTCAGACTTCTTCGTAGAGCCGTCGCAAGATCGCAATTGGATCGACGGCCTTTCTCCGGTACATCTGACGGAGTCCGGCTGTAACGTCGTATGTCACAGCCTTCTCAGTCAGCTTCTCCATCGCCTCGAGGTGATCAGTCAGGACGTTTTCGGACAGCCTAAAGACCCGACCCGGACTACCTGGCTGGTAGGCCACCTGATCAAAGGTCAAGGTGTTCTTGTGCGGCGCAGTGTGGTCCCAGTAGTCCAGAACCGAAAATGCCACCACTGCGGAACGCAGTGTCGGATGCTCCCCCCGGTTAAACGTAATGACTCCATCATCGAGTTGGTGGAGGAGGGAAAGCTCGGTGAAGGGACAGTCAAGGGTGTCTTCCAAGATGGAAGATCTCGTGCCTCGTGATGGCAGATATGTGCGGATGAAGCAATCAACGTCCCGGCTGAGCGAACTTTCAGCGACCCGGTCCCAACCGCACCGCCCGACATGGAGTTGAAGTGCGGCGAGCATCCGCTCCTTGGTGAACTCAGTATCTTGATACTCGTTGAACGCCCACCACCACGTCGTCGGCCCGTCACGCCTGGAAGCGAGATGCCAGTGTAAGAGCCACAACGTTGCAGGGTCCTCGAGGTAGGGGTCCTTCCCTCGCTTGCCGAACAGCAGAGTGCCGAGAGGCGTGGATTCGATCATTCTGGACCGCGTGCCTTCGAAGAAGGGACCTTCGGCCAGGATGCCCGTTGCAAGAGCCCAGTGCCGGATCGACCGAACCATGTTCTTGCCGACGCCTAGTGTCACCATCGCATCTTCACGGAGGAACAGGTCGGGCTGCTCCCGAATCCCCGTGAACGCCTTCGGGAGCCAGGCGTGGCGCAGTGTGAAACTCTCGTGCCCCGCGAACCAGCAAGAAGTTTTTTCCGAGGATAAAGTTGTCAACGGAACCGCTCCTCGTGCGCTCACAAAACTGCTTCACGTGCGACAGGGTTGGTCTTGATCAGGTCGCGGGGATCACAGTCCAGCGCCCCGGCGATCTTGTTCAACGTGTCCAGCGTCACGTTGGACTTCCGACCACTGGCGATGTTGTTCCACGCCTGACGACCCGCCAAACCTGCTCGTGCTGCGGCCTCTTCCTGACTCAAGCGGAGAGACTTCCGGCGTGCTTCCATTTTCTGAGTGTCCAGCATCACCAGCCTCGGGATCGTCCGGTCGATCGGTGAAGGGAGGAATAGGGCTGGTCTGCCAGTCGCGTCAATCTTAAGGTTTACTGCCGACAGGTTATCACCGTCAGCGACAGGAGTACGTCATTCTCGTGGCTGTTCTTAAGCGGCACCTCACGAGCCTCTCTTGCGGGACTCGGTGCTGCGCCGAGGTGCCGTTGGCTTCAAGAACTCGTCCAATGCCGCCGGGTTGCGCATAGCCGTGTACATCTGCTGAAGGACAGCTTCTTGCTCGTCAGCGGTCGCACGAACGAACATGGCCAAGGCGGCGCTCAAGCACTCGCCGAGCTTCGCGTTGCGCTGTTCGGCGACTTCACGAAACCGCTTGTCGACCACGGGGTGAAGGTTGAAAGTCACCGTCACTTTCTCTCGCATCCGGCCCATTAGAGGGGACAAGGCTCCAGGCACCAAGTTGGCAATATAAAATATTTATTATTGCATTATTCAGAACCTCCTGCTAGTCTCCCTTGAATGAACGAGTCTGATGGCAAGGAGAAGGAGATGGAGTCGTTAAGCGACGACGTCGTCACGCGGATCAACGCACGATTGGTCACGCCGCTGAACTGCGAGGTCGGGTCGGAGCGAGGAGTTCCTGACCAAGCGCTCGTCGTGCTATCGCTCGGTGAACCGAGTGGCGAGATCGACTTGGTCGCCCTTCTTCCCCAGGACGCGGCGCGGCTCGGCACGATGCTCGCGGGCGTCGAGATCCCCGATGAGCCACATCGGCCTGGCCGAAAAGAGGGTAGGGCAAAATTCTTCTCACCGAATCTCAGTCGGGCCGAGCGGCGAGTCCGGAGCGAAGGTCTGCGGGTTTCACTGCTAAGGCTGAGGGCTGGCCTCCCCGCCCTGGGCAACCACGTGGACGCTCAACTCAGTTCAATTGCTCGCTCCCTCCGCCGGCAGTGTCCATCTCGGCGAGCAGCAACCTCGATCGAGCGCCGTGTGGCGATGGCCATTCTCGTTGCTGTCGACTATGCCAGATGGTCCATCCCAGCTTCCGAATGAGGAACACATGCCAGACCACGTTACTGCTGAATTAATCGACCGAGTCAAGAACGAGTTGAAACCTGCTCGGTCCGGGGCCTTTTCTGGTTCGATTGAACGCTCTCGAGCCCGTGTTGTTCGAGCAAATATCTCGCTCGATTTTAGAGATCTCGAGGGAGGACGAGCCCTTCCCATGGAATGGTGAGCAACGCAAGCAAGTTCAGATGCGGTTCCTCCACACACTTGTCTTGGCCGTGGAGCCAGTCCTCCGAACGCTCCACCCACCCGACCAACTCGCTGCCAGGCGTGCCCAGGTGTACCTAACACGCCTTGCAGCCCTGAATGCCCGGGCAAAGGCCGCAGCCCAAAATCAATGAGGTTGATAATGTTCTCCAATAAGGTCCAAGACAGTTCTATCGACGGGTGTGATATTGGTGAGCCGGATGTGGTTGCTCCTCCGGACGAGCAAAATGAGTCCACAGGTGAGAACCAGGTGGTCCAGCGTGAGTTCGTCGTCGATAGCGAAGAGGCAGCGAACTCGCTCGTCCGCAGCGTCAAACACGAGCGCGAGTACGCGTGTCGTGTGGAGGTCTGGGCGGCGACCGAGATCAAACGGGCAAGACGACGGGAGGAGTACCTGCTGCAAAGATACGGGCATCAAGTCGAGGCGTGGCTACGGCGGCGTCTGGAGGGTGAACGTGATCGCCGCCGGTCGATCAATTTGCCCGCCGGGAGCGTAGGGTTCCGTGCGGCACCCGCGAAGGTTCACGTGACCGATACGACCGCGTTGCTGACTTGGGTCAAGGCGAATCTGATCGATGCTCTTCAGGTCCAAGTCAGCGCCGTAGGATCAGACGCGAGCCGACTGGCGGAGTGGCAGGCGGCAGAGGGGCTGGAGAGCCAGTTGACCGAGTCGGTTTCGAAACGCTTGGTCAACGCATATGTTGCCGAGATAGGCGAGTTGCCTGAGGGTACTGGCCTTGAGCCAGCGCACGACCAACTGCAGATCAAGTGACAAGCGCCCCTTGCCTAGCCCTGGCCAGAAGGTCCGCTGAAGGGGCAGGTCCTATGTGCCCCGGGGGGGTGTTCGACATTCAATGCACCCGCCGGGCCCACAGAAGTCGATGGGCTCCTTCGAACATCGAACGAGGGCGATCTGCCAAGCGGAGAAATTGAGCAGCCCAAGCGTCATCCTGCCCCAAAATCTGGCGGGCCTTCGAGCGAGGTTTCGGATTTGGAGGTTTTTCGGGATCGGCGCTGACGAGTCAGCGTAGTCGTTCCACCAGCCTGGCAAACGCTTTGACCGGGTCGACTCCACAAGCTCGGCACCAGGAAAGAAATTCGACCGCGTCAACGCGGCGATTCGCGCTCTCGCAGTTGTAGATGAAACTTTGCGGCCTGCGCATCCGCTTTCCCACTTCCCGCTGGGACAGTTTCGCCGCCTCCCGCATCTCCTTGAGCAAGGGCGGAATGGCTCTGTACGCGGTGCTGTGCTGCGCCTTGGCCACACCCGCAGTGTCGCCGGCGCGGTTGATGACAGGGGTTCCGTGTCATGTCATAATGCTCTGCGTATGTCGACGAGACGAACCCTTCCTCCGGCAATCCTCATGCTGTTTCCAACACTTGTTGCGTGTCAACCTGGGTGCGACCGCCAAACCGTCGACGCACCACTCGATCCGAAGGTCGTGGCCGCACAACAACAGCGGGAGCAGGCAGAAAAGCGGCAACTGGACTATTCCAAAGCGGTCGAGACCCTCCGTGATCAACTGCACCGCACCGAACTCGCGCTAGGGTCGGCTCGAGCGGCAGATGAACTACGGCCTCAGGTAGATGAACTCGTCATCGCCTATGAGAACACATCGGAGTCGTGGCACGAAAACGTGGACAACAAAGCGCTGCTGCAGGCGGCGGAGGCGGTGAAGGCCTTCCGAGAGGTCCTGAACCTGTGGGACCTTTCGGCCACTCCGTCAGCCCCTCCGATCGACCCACGACGCTCAGATGCTTTGGAGGTGGCCGCGCAACAACTGAAAAACGCCGAGGCACAGCGGCGGGTCCTAATGAAGCGTTGGGACATGACGGAACTCGCGTTGTCCAAAAGTAAGGAGGCCCGTGAAGCTCTGAGAAAAGGGGCGGGCAAATAGGTGTGCCAAATCCTCTCCGCCCTCAACTTCGTGGAATTGTTTGGACCCCGCTGGGGAACGATCCTGAAGGTGCTCCTGTTCCTCGTGATTAGCGCCGGTGCCATCGGCACGCTTGTTCAACATCGCCGCGTCGGCTGTGCCATATCTGTAGCCGCAGTTGTACTCGTGCTTGTCGTGCTGGTCTTGACCGATCTGCCCGCGCAGCCGGCTGACAAGAGCGAGGCGTGGGACTTGGCAAGACAGCATGTCGAACGAGTCGTTGAACCGCAGTCGGAAGCCCAATACGGCTCGCAGACTGCCGCTGAGTGCGTTAAGGAACGGGAAAAGGATCATTTCCAAGTCGAGGGTTGGGTCGAGCACTGGAAACATGGCAGGATTGTGCGAGAACCCTTTCGCGTCGACCTCAACTACACCAACGGGGCTTGGGAACTGCACCATATCCATGTCGCGGTCTCGCCGACGACGACACCATGAACCCGCCTCAGCGGGACACGTGGCACAGCCGGTTGATTTTGATGGCGTCAAACTTAACGGGTTTCGGGAACGGCGATATCTGGGTGAAGCCAACAGCGATACTGGCAAATGTGGCGTTCGGGTTCGACTGAAGGAATTCGTTGGATATACGCTCGCTGAGATGGTGCTACGCGGAGTCCCACCACCCGTGTCAGGGGCAGATAACTCGGCGATTCGGTGCTTTCAGGTCGTGAGACCGTCAGGTGTGGGTGTGGGAACGGCAGGCGGCGCAAACCCTGTCTCAACGAGTCTCACAGGCTGGTCAGCACGCAAGCGAGATCATTTGCAGCTTACAACGATCAAGGAGCGACACCGGTCAGAACCTTGACCTTAAGAGCCCCATAATAACGGCTAGAGATAGACCTATTACGGGTTCATGGCTTCGACCGAAGCGACTACCCGCCATGATATAAAAGTCGTTGGTTAGCTGCCACGACAACCACGGAAGAATCAGGACTTACAGACGTTTTAGCTGGCTAGAACACACAATAGGCCTCACGCTTGTAATAATGAATTCCCTACATGTAGAACTACGGGATGGGTGCAACGGGCTGCACCCTCAGGCGGCGTGTGCTCAGTCTGCCCACTGGTCTACACCGGGGGTGCCATCCCAGTCGTGGCCGGGGACCTCGATAGTCGACTCGGCGGGGGCTGACCCACAGGTTCCTTGATTGACACTGGGCATATGCGCAGTGCCCCCATGGCAGTGGGTGCTTATTGGTGCGTGAAGGTGCTGGAATGAGCAGGAGTGAGCCGTTGAAGCGGCTTGAGGGAAGGTGTGAGCGGGTATGAAGGCGTCAGGAGAGGTGTATCCATCAACCATGTACTCTTGATACAGTAACGGCCCCGAATCATCACGGAGTGCGGCGACCCACTCCACCATGTCCACTTCCCTGCGGGGGTGCTGGTCGGCGATCCAGCGCCGGACAAAGGGAAGATCCCAAGACCGACCCGCGAGCCCCCACCGCTGGCACCGGCCCGGCCAGTAGCGGTCATCCGTGCATGTGATGAGGCGCATGTCGGTCATCATCCTGACCAAGGCCGCTACGAATGGCCGATCATGGGGCAACCCCTTTTCAGCCAGCGTTGCTTGGATCGCGGCCACGCTGGCTGCACCGTCCCTGGTGATAATCTGCTTGACCCTCACAACGTGAGCGCGAGCCCCCGCCTCCCGCACGATGTGTGCCGGCACCTTGGTGTATTGGCCGATCCAGACGTTTGACCGGTGAGCCCAGATCTTGTGTGACTCGATCAGGTCACGGTCGTCATGCCAGGCGTCGTCGCCGGCCTTTTTCCTGTCGTAGGTCCGGACCTGGTGCTTGAAGGCCTGCATCAGCAGGGCATGCACATTGGGATGGTCATCCTGATCCGCCGTATCGACGTCCAACTCGTGCAACAGATGAAGGGCGCGTTCAAGGACGGCGGAAATGCGCCCGGGTGATTGCCTGCGGCCACGCTGACCTTGGGGAACCAGTTCAAGGATAGCCTGCCGGACCACCTCCCAGCACAGCCTCCGCGTTTCCGGCTGGGGTATCACTTGGATGATGTTGGCGACACGATCCTCCAGCGTGCGGCCAAGAGTTGGTTGACGTGCGGGCTTCGCGGTGGAGCGTGGCCGCTGCCGGTGCTCCTGCTTGTGACATGTCGAGCACAAGGATTCCAGCGGCTGCTGCACCGGCCCGCCCTGGCTGATGGGGAGCGGGTGATGAGCGGCAACCCCTGAGGCACCGCACCGAGTACACCGGCTGTGTTTACGGCGATGAGCGGCGCTGAGGTCACCTGCGACCCATGGACGGCGTATGGGCCGCTGCCGCAGCTTGGACAAACGACGGGGTCGCCGGGCTCCTTGTCCAGGAGCGGTACCGGTGCGGTGAAGTTGGGCTGTGCTACTACGCATCGGCCAAAAAAAGAACCCGCCGTAGCAGCGGCGGGTTCACTGGGCCGAGTCCAAAGGCCCAAGGATGTAGCTCATGTGACGGACTCTCTCAGCCGCTGCTCCGGCAACGCCATGAGGCGTCGACAACTACATCGGACTCAACACACCTGCGACCTAAGCACCGTTATGCGATTTGAACTTCTTGAGAATTCGCAATGCAGGGATCGAACTGGGTACAAGTGGTCATGTACCAGATGCATCGCCAGGTACTTGTGGTCGACCTTGATCCTGAGAAGCAGCGCACGCCTGCACCATCGCTATGATTCCCTGCTTGACGGCGATCGGCAACGACGGCCAAGCGCAGATCAGGTCGATCAAATCAGGCCACTCCGACAAGAATAGAAGCAAGTCAGGTGACAAGGAATTTTCTCGCGCGTCGTTACCTTCGGCTGAAGAACTACTTGCGGAAGGTGATGACCGGTTTCGAAAACCGGTCTGCCCGCAAGGGTAGCGGGAGTTCGAATCTCCCCCTCTCCGCTTTCTGACGGATCAAGCCCTTCAACCAAGCAGTTGAAGGGCTTTCTTGTTGATATGCCGAGAGTTACGCCGTCCAGAACCAAGTTCAAACAGATCAAATCCAATATGCGACGTTTTTCGGCATAGTCGGACTTAACCCATTTCTGTCGAAGACCTTGCGAAAGTTCAAACAGTCGGACGGCGAGAACGCCTGCTCATCGACCGTGCCTGACAAAGAAGGTTGAGCAGGCGGTCCTGCTGGCGTCGAACGTCATCGAGTTGATCTTCGATCTCGCGGGCGCGGGCGCGGCTCTGATCGGAGTCATGAGTCGCGCGGGCTTTCAGGGCCGAGCGAAACCAATTGCGGACGGACTCGGGCTGCTCGATCTTGGCGAGGTGGGCTACGACTTGGGCTTCGATCGGAGTCGGATACGCGGGTGGCCGGGCGCCAGGTAGCCGGCGCAGCGGTAGTACTTGTACGCCTTCCCCGTCGTCTTCTTGACGATGATCTCGCCGGTGATGCGTCTGCCACAATGCGCGCACGCGATCAGTTCGCCGGCGAAGGTTAGTTCCTGCGGTCGATAGATCTTGTCGCCCAGGAGTTCTTGTACGCGGTCGAACGTCACGCGATTGACCAGCGGCGGATGCTTTCCTGGCATCCAGCCGCCATGGAACTTCGCGTCCCCGATGTACGAACGGTCGCGCAGAATGCGGTGGACCTTCGAGCGTATCCAGTGGGGTTGCTTCGCCGTATAAATGCGGCCCTCCTCTCGCAGCTTCTGAACCACGCCGTCTAGAGTTTGGTACTCGTAGGCGTACAGGCGAAAGATTCGCTCGACGTTGGCCGCTTCGCCCGACTCCTTACATACGATGCTGCGGCTGCTGATTCGTTCGGTGCGGTAGCCGTAGGGTGGAACCGTAGGGAACCAGCCATCGCTGACGCGACGGGCCAGCCCTTGCTTCACATCTACAGACAGTTGATCGGTAAAGAATGCTGCCATTAGGGCAAGAGACCCGCGAGCCATACGACCGGCTGGCGTGTCCTGCGTTGGCTGCGTGACGGCGATCAGCGGCACCCCATGTGATGACTCCAACTCCAGAAGGCGCCCATAGTCGGACAGGTTTCGCGCGGCTCTATCGACCTTGCAAACCAGCAGCCCATCGAGGTCAGTGGCGAACTTCTGCGCGTATGCCAGCATCTCGCGGAAGCTGGTGCGCTGCTCAGCCTTTGAGGCTGTTTCGGCGATTCGCCAGAGGCGGACGATCTGCCCTCCCTGCTTCGCGGAGTATGCCTGCAATGCCTCAACCTGAGTATCGAGGCTGTATCCTTCTGCCTCTTGGGCCTTGCTGCTCACTCGCGCGAGCGCGATGTACTTTTTAGTCGTCAGCGTCTTCGCTCTCTTCATCGCTCCAACCTTCCGCGTAGAGGATCTCGTACAGGACGCCTACGCGGATCAGGAGGGCCAGGACTTCTTCATCTGTCAACTCCTTTCCGCCGTAATACGACGTCCAGACTGCGCGCGTTTCCGTCAGCAGTTCTGGGGTGACCCAGGCAGGGAGCGCTCCCAGAGGCGGCGGCGTCACGGCAGGGCGAGATATACCGCCAGCATGACCTAACTAGCGGATCACCACACTTCGATTGTCGGGTAAAGCCGCTTTAGCTTGATGCGGGCGTCGACGGTGGTAAAGCGCCAGTTCACGCCGGATCCGGACCGGTTGCGTTCATGCATGAACGCGGCGCACGCGGCGGCCAGCCTGGTCTTGTCCCCGATCCGCTCCTTCAGCCGCTTGCCCAGCACGCTCAGTTCGACCTCCGCGACGTTCAGCCAGCTCCCGTGCTTGGGCGTGTAGTGGATCTCCAGCTTGTCCGCGAGGCGCTTGGCCTCGGCGGGATCGAACGCCTCGTACAGGCTCGCCGGCGTGTGCGTGTTGAGCTGGTCCTGCACCAGCACAATCTTCTCCGCCTGGCGATACCGCGGTGCGTCGACCAGGTCCCGCACGAAGTGGGCCCAGTCCACGCGGGTGCGCCGGTCGGTCACCGCCAGCCGCCGCCAGTTGCCCAGTGGCTCGAACGCGCAGA
>DASYWJ010000036.1:0-16417 GCA_035936155.1 Tepidisphaeraceae bacterium
TGCCGGCGCCGCTCGTGCCTGCGCCGCTCGTGCCGGCGCCGCTTGTGCCGGCGCCGCTTGTGCCGGCGCCGCTTGTGCCGGCGCCGCTTGTGCCGGCGCCGGTGGTTCCAACGTTGGACTCACCTGCCGAGCCGCTGGCGCCAACGCCGCTGCCGCTCGTGCCGAGCGAACCACTCGCGCCGAGTCCGCTACCGCTGGTGCCTGCGCCGCTGGACGACCCGCCAATCCGCGCTCCGGCCGGCTGGGCCGACCTCGAGTCGCCACCCATCGTGATAAACTCGCTGCCGAGCGCTTCCTGGGCGTTCTGCGCCAGGTTGAAGTCTTCCTGGTACTTCTCCTTGAACGCCTGCTTCAGCTGATCCACGCTCTGGTTGATCTGCTGGGCTTCCTGGCCTTGACCGATGTCCTTCAGCCGGTCGCGATCATCACGCGAGAGGTGCTGGCTGATGTTCTTCAAGCCGTCCTTCTGCAGCACGGCCTGCGTGGTCTGGGCGATCGCCTGCTGCGCCTGGCGCTGCTGGCCCATCGCTGCGGCACCACCGGCCTGCCGCTGACCCGCCTGCTGCGGATCGCTCTGCCCGGCCTGGCTCTGTCCGGCCTGACTCTGTCCCGCCTGGCTCTGTCGGGGCTGGCTCTGCCCGGCGCTGCTTTGCCCGGCGCTGCTTTGACCGGCTGCGCCGGTCTGAGACGACTGGTTGCCTGTTCCCGCGCTTTGTGCCAGAGCCGGTGGCATCGTCATGAGCCCGATTCCGCCTACGGTAAATGCTGCGGCCGCGATGACCTTCTTATGAATACGCATTGCAAAACCTCCATGAGGTAAATTCCCCTACGCCGAGGGGAGGGGTTGTAAGAGCACACTGCGCCTGAAACGCGTGTGATGAAGAACGCTTGTCGTATCGGTGATGCGAAACCGCGGCAAAGCCCCGATTGCAAACAACTCTCGCGGACGAGGATGTACGCCGTACGGATTCCTCCGACCCAGGAGACCCGACCTTCGATCTCGCCAAAGACGCGCCGCCAGACGCTGCGTCGCGCCATCCAACAGCTTGCGAGGACCGCAAAGCTCGCGCCCCTCTAGGCCGACTTACGATTTCAAAAGCAAAAGAATGAAATTCATCGTTCCCGGGCTGGGACACGCGTTTGCCTCGGGGTGACGAAGCAGCGGGACCGGCAACATCCGCGACGGCCGCGCTCGTCGCTGGGAAAGTTTGTCCGATAGCCGCGACGCCCCAGATTCGCTCTGATGCGCCGCTTCACTGTCCCGCGCATGCAGGCGAACCCAGCGTTGCGGTGGATGCGGCCGTGCATACAATGCGGCACCGCGGCGAATGGAATCGCACGCGGCTGAACCCATTCCATTTCGGCTTCCGCGAAAATGACTGGTCCTGACAAGCGCGACGCCGCGGCGTTTCCCGGCGCCCCTGATCCACTCGCAGCACCTCTGCCGCTCGAATCCGACTTGCAAAAAGTTGATGAGCTCGGTGGCTTAGCGCTGCGCCGCGCGATGGGTTTTGTGACCATGTCGTGGATGTTTGGCGCGGTGTGGCTCACCGCTGTCAGCGGTGCGCCGCTCACGCAGTTCGCCAAGGGATTGGGGGCGTCGAACTTCGAGTTCGGGCTGCTGTCGGCGCTGCCGTTCATCGCGTCGCTGGCGTCGATGCCCTCCAGTTGGTGGACCGAGCGCACCGGGGCGCGCAAGACGATGTTCCTCAGCGGCCTCTACGCGCAGCGGCTGCTGTGGTTCCCGATCGCCCTGCTGCCCGTGTGGATCGTCTTCCGCGGCGGCCCGGGTGGAGCGCGCGGACAAACCGACGTCGCGATGGCCGTTTTCCTGCTGCTCGTGTTCCTCATGCATGTCGCCGGCAACGTCGGCGGGCCGGGGTGGGTGAGCTGGATGGCGGACCTCATCCCCGAGCGGTTGCGCGGGAAATACTTTTCCCGCCGCCGGCAGCTGGGGATCCTCTCGGCCATCCCTGCGGCGCTGTTTGCCGGCTGGTTCCTCGATCGCGTCGCCGGCCAGGGCGATGGGGACGACGTGCTCCGCTGGTGCGCGATCCTGTTCATGTGCGCCGCCGTCTTCGGCGTGGTGGACATCGCGATGTTCCACTTCGTCCCGGAGATCAAGAAAGCCCCCCAGCCGCGCGTGCCGCTGCTGGCGGTGCTGCGCCAGCCGCTGCGAGACCGCGAGTTCCTCTGGTTCGGCGGGTTCATCGCCACGCTGACGTTCGCCATCAGCTTCATGGGTCAGTTCGTCACCCTCTACTGCATTGAGCGCGTCGGGGTGACGAACACGGGAACGCAGCTGATGCTCCTCGTCGCCCCGATGGTGGCGCAGCTGCTGATCCTGCCCGTCTGGGGCCACGCCGCCGACCGCATGGGCAAGAAGCCGGTGCTGGTCATCGGCGCCCTCGGCCTGGTGCCGGTGGGGTTGGGCTGGTGTCTGATGACGCGCGAGATGGTCTGGCTGGGGTACGTGCTGTCGGCAGCGGGGGCGGGGTTCTGGACGGCCGTTGAGGTGGCGAATCTCAATTTGGTGCTCGAGTTCAGCGGCTCGGAAAACGGAGGGGAAAAGGGGGGCAGGGGCGGAAGCGGCTATGTCGCGGTGAACAGCGTCATCATCAACGTCGCCGGCTGCCTCGGCGGGCTCTCCTCCGGCATCCTCGCCCAGTGGCTCGTCGGCTGGCGGTACGACACCGGCCTGGCCCTGGTCCCGCAGATCACCTTCTACGAAGTGCTCTTCGCGATCAGCGCCGTGCTGCGGCTGCTGTCGGTGATCGTCTTCCTCCCCCACATTCACGAGCACGGCGCCGCCGGCACGCGCGAAGCGCTGCGCTTCATGTCCGCCAACATCTACAACAACCTCTTCAACGCGATCCTCCAGCCCATCCGCTTCATCCGCGTCCGCGCCAGCTACCGCCGTGACGGCTAAAGAGCCTGAATGAGCGCTGTTCGTGCGCTCCGTTCCCGCCGCCGTCGGCTTAGCGTCGTGGCATGGAAACGATCAAAGTCTACGGCGCCGGCTGGTGCGAGGACACGCAGAGGACGCGCGATTACCTCGACCACGTCGGCATGAGCTATGAGTATCTCGACGTGGATGCCGACCCTGAGGCAAAGCAGTGGGTCGTCCAGCACAACGGCGGGAAACAGAAGACGCCGACGGTCGTGATCGATGATCAGATCCTCGTGGAGCCGGAAAACTCGGATTTGGAGAACGCGCTGCGCCGCGCCGGGGCACACTGATCCTGCAGCGGGGGTTTCACGCGCTCCGGCTCGATTGGCCGCGCGGTACAAGCTGCGGCATGCCCATCTTCAGCTATGGCTACGGTCGCCGCCGGGGCGGCGGGGGTGGGGGGCGCTGGGTGATTGCGCTGATCATTGCGCTGGTCGGCGTCATCGGGTACTTCTCCAAGGAGAAGGTGTTCAACCCTGAAACCGGCGAGAGCTACCGCCGGGCGATGAATGTCGACGAGCAGAAGGCGCTGGGGCTGCAGGCGGCGAAGCAGATGATCCCGCAGATGGGCGGGGAGGTCCCGCCGTCGCGCGACGCGGACGCCGCCCTGGTCGACGAAGTGGGCGAGCGCCTCGTGCGCAGCACCCGCGCCGCTGAATCTGAGTTCGCCGACAACTTCAACTTCTATCTCGTCGACGACCCCGAAACGGTCAACGCATTCGCCCTGCCCGGCGGGCAGATCTCGATCACGCGCGGGCTGATGAATCGGTTGGAGAACGAGGCGCAGCTTGCGGGGGTACTCGGGCACGAGATCGGGCATGTCATCGCCGAGCACTCGGCCCAGCAGATGGCCAAGACGCAGCTCGGGCAGATGCTGGCGACGGCCGTTGGCGTGGGTGCATCGGGGGAGGAGGGGGCGGGACGCTACGCCGGCGTCGCCGCGGCCATGGCCACACAGATGAAGCTCCTTCAGTACGGCCGGGAGCACGAGCAGCAGTCCGACGAGATTGGCCTCCGTTATATGGTCCAGGCCGGTTACGATCCGAGCGAAATGCTGGGCGTGATGCGAATCCTCGGGGAGGCCTCTAAGGGCGGGAAGCAACCCGAATTCCTCTCATCGCATCCCCATCCCGAGACCCGCATCGCAACCATCAAAGGTTTCCTGCAGAAGAACAAGGACAAGCTGTCCAAGCTCAAGCTCACGAAGGGGCAAAGCCTGAAGGGGTCGGATTTGGAGCGCTAACTGCGCGCGGGCGTGCTCACTTCACCTGGAACATGTCCCGGTTCTGCATCGAAACAGCGTATTTTCGCCCGCCCCGGTCCCTCCTGTCCCCTCCTGTACATTGCTATACTGTTGCGAACCGGAACTTCTGAGTCGCGCCCGCGTCTATAGGGTAATCCGGTGCAAGAATAGCGAGGCCCTTCATGAGTCGCCTGGATCGACACGTTGCGATGGTGCAGAACAAGCTCGCCTTGGGGCGTTTTTTCCAGGCGCTGGCGTGGTCGCTGCTGGTGTTCGGGGCCGTCGTGTGGGCGGCGATTTTCGTCGACAAGATGTTTCAGATCCGCCCGCCGCGCCCCATTCTGTTCTTCTGGGCCGGCGCGGGCGTGGCTGTGCTGAGCGCGCTGAGCTACTCGATCTGGCGCCGGCCCAGCGCGCAGCAGGCCGCGGTCGCGATCGACCAAAAGCTGGCGCTGAAGGAAAAATTCAGCACCGCGTTGTACGTCCGCCCGATGAAGGACCCCTTCGCCGCTGCCGCGGTGAAAGATGCCGAGCGAACCGCTGAGAACGTTTCGCTGGCCAAGAAGTTCCCCCTCCAGTTCCCGCGCGTCGCCTACGGGACGATGACCATCGCGATGGCCGCCTTCCTCACGTTCTGGCTCATCAAGCCAATGGACCTGTTCGGCAAGCAAGAGCAGCAGAAGAAGATGATGGCCGAGCAGATCAAGAAGGAAGACGCCAAGAAAGTGGTCGAGCAGGCGCTGGCGCAGGTGAATTCCGTGCCCAGGGGCGTTGCCGAGGACGAGAAGGTGCAATTGGCGAAGCGCGACCTGGAACTCATGCTCGCGGCGCCGATTAAGAACCCCGACCAGGCGAAACGCAATGCGGCAAAGGCGCTGCAGGACGTGGGTGAAGCGCTGAAGGAGCAGATCAAGAACAACCAGCGCTACGCTGAGGCGCAGATGGACGCCAAGATGTTCAAGAACGCGCTCCCGCCCAGCGACGAGAAGGGCCCCATCGCCGACGCGCAGCGGCAGCTGGCCAAGGGCAACTTCGGCGAAGCGCTGCAGGAGCTGAACGATGCGGTCGAGAAGTTCGACAAGATGGACGCCAACGAGCAGGAGAAGGCAGCCGAGCAGATGAAGAACATGGCGCAGCAGCTGCAGCAGATGGCCAACGACCCGAAGGTGCAGGAGCAGATCGCCAGGCAGCTGCAGCAGCAGATGGGGGTGAACCAGCAGCAGGCGCAGCAGATGGCGCAGCAGATGCAGCAGGCGGCCAACGGTGACCAGCAGGCGCAGCAGGATCTGCAGAAGCAGGTCGCCCAGCAGATGCAGCAGCTCCAGCAGCAGGCCAACGCCGGGAACCAGCAGGCGGCGCAGCAGCTCCAGCAGATGCAGCAGGCCATGCAGCAGGCGCAGGCGATGGCCAACGCCCAGCAGCAGGCGCAGCAGATGGCCCAGGCCGCTCAGCAGATGCAGCAGGCGATGCAGCAGGCAGCGCAGGCGGGCCAGCAACCAGGCCAACAGCCCGGCGGACAACAGCCGGGACAGCAACCCGGTCAACAGCCCGGCCAGCAACCGGGCGCGCAGCAGGGCATGGCCCAGGCGATGCAGCAGATGCAGCAGCAGTTGCAGCAGATGCAGGCAATCCAGGC
This sequence comes from Tepidisphaeraceae bacterium, assembly GCA_035936155.1. GTDB lineage: Bacteria > Planctomycetota > Phycisphaerae > Tepidisphaerales > Tepidisphaeraceae > DASYWJ01. Next base: position 5,830 of record DASYWJ010000036.1, read on the forward strand.
GGATGCTCAGCAGGTCCAGGCGGCCCAGCAGGCGATGGCGCAGGCGGCCCAGCAGGCGGCGGGGAACCTCAACGGCAACGGAAACCAGCAGGGTCAGGGCCAGAACGACCAGCAGGGCGTATGGCAGGGCGGGGACGTCGCTGCCAACGGCAAAGATCAGAACCAGCCTTGGCAGGGGCAAGCCGCCCCCGCCGGCGCCAACCAGGGCGGCCAAGGCGCCGGCGACCGCACGTACAAGGCGCAGGCGCCGTACCAGGTGCAGCAGGAGATCAGTCAGTCGCAGGACATCGAAACCGGCGCGATCCTCGCCAACACGCTCGTGAAGGACAAGTCGATCAAGGGCGAAAGCAAGGCCAAGCTCTCGGAAGTCGCGCAGGAAGTGCTCAGCCAGCCGACTGACGAAGTCGACCAGGAGCGCATCAGCCGTCGGGCGCAGCAGGTCGTCAAAGGCTACTTCGAGACGCTCGAGCGCGAAGCGGCGGCGGAATAAGCGTCAATGAGCCGCAGATGAACGCAGATGAACGCGGATAAGAGCAGAAGAAAAGTTCGCTCTGCTTATCTGCGTTTATCAGCGTTCATCTGCGGCTCGATCCTGTTCCTCTGCGGCTGCGGGCGAGCCGATTCCACCAACGAAGTTGTTCTCTATACCAGCATCGACCAGCCCTACGCCGCCGCAATCGTGAAGGAGTTTGAGGCGACGACGGGCATCGAGGTCATGCTCGTGACAGATGCGGAGGCGACCAAGAGCGTCGGCCTCGCCGAGCGTCTCCGCGCGGAAAAGGACAACCCGCAGGCCGACGTGTTCTGGAGCAACGAGCCATTCCACACCATCAACCTGGCCGAAGAAGGGGTGCTTCATCCGTACGACTCGCCGTCTGCGAAGGACGTTCCTCAGCAGTTCAAGGACCCGCAGCAGCGCTGGGCGAGCAATGGGTTGCGCGCTCGCGTGATCGCGGTCGGTCCGGAGGGCCCGCGGCTGAACTCGATCTTCGACCTGCGTGACCCATCGCTGAAGGACCGGATCGCCATGGCCAAACCCACCGCCGGCACGACGGGGGGACACGTCGCGGCGCTGTACGTGTTGTGGGGGGACGAGCAGGCGCGCAAGTACTTCAAGGAGCTGCGCGCCAACGGGGTAAAGCTGTTCGGCGGAAACTCCGTGGTTGCGCAGGCCGTCGCCGACGGCTCGATCGTCGCCGGCCTGACCGACAATGACGACGTCGCCGCCGTCGCGGCCAATGGCGGCAAAATCGCCGCGATTCTCCCCGATCAGCCCGCGTTCGGGACGCTGATGGTGCCGACGACCGTCGGCCTGGTAACAGGAGCTAAGCGCGCCGACGCGGGCAAGCATCTCATCGATTACCTCCTCTCGGCCCAAGTAGAGCAGAAGATGCTCGAGCAGAAGTTCGTCGGCTGGAGCGTGCGCGATGTCGCGGAAGGTAAGGCGAAACCGATGGAGGTGGATTTCGCGCAGGTCGCGCGGACAATGCCCCGCGCGGTCCGCGAGGCGACGGCGATCCTGGAAGGACGCGAGTGAACCCCCGCCCGGGGAGCGGACCGGAGCGCCTCCTCGCGCTCCCCGTCGTCCTCCTCGTGGTCGTGTGCAGCGCGCTCCCGCTCGCGTGGATGCTTGCGCAGATCGCCTTCAATCCCGTGGTGCTCGTCGAGGCGAAGCTGGATCGCTTTCGCACGGGCCTGCTCGGCCGCACGATGCTCTACAACGGCGCGGTCGCGATCTTGGCAACGCTGCTCGCCATTCCCGCGGCTCTCGTGCTCGGGCGCGGTCGCGGGTTGTTCGCGAAGCTGCTGTGGCTCGCCCTGCCGGTTTCACTGCTGCTCCCATCGATCGTTTACGCCTACGGCTGGTCGCAGTTCCTGCGGATGCTGGGCGTCACGCCTGTCCCGAGCAGCGTCGCCGACGTGGCCCGCTGCGTCTGGTCGCTCGCCACGTGGCTCTGGCCGATCCCTGCCGCAATTGCCGGGCTCGCGCTGCGTCGCGCTGACGCACAAGTGCAACAGCAGGCGCTGCTCGATGGCGTGCTGTGGCGCACAACGTTCCGCCAACTGCTCGCGCCGCTTGTCGCTGGCGCTGCGATGGTCGCGGTGCTCGCGTTGCAGGAGTTCGCCGTCTACGAACCGACCGGCATCAGCGTTGTCGCGACGGAAGTCCGCATGGTGTTCGAAACCGGCGCCTTCGCCTCCCCCGACAACCCCATCACCGCCCCGATGGGCGGCGACGCCGATACGTTCACTCCAACCGACCAGCGCAGCCGGGCCGCCGCGGCGGTGGCGGCTTCGCTGCCGCTGCTTGTGGTCATCGCGGCATTGTCACTCCTCGCCTTCCTTCTAGTCCGCAAACATCACGCGTCCGAATCCATCGACCCGACCCCCTGGCCCGCGTCCCTCAACGCGCCGCCGTGGGCGACGATGGCGGCGCTGCTGATCCTCGCTCTCGCCCTCATCGTCCCGCTCGCTGCCCTCGTCCTCGCACTGCGCGTCATATTCGACGCGCTGCGCGTTCTCGACGAGTTTGCCCCGCAGATTTCCGGGTCCCTGCTCATCGCCGGCGCGACAGGAATGGTGGTGATGGCGGCGGCGATGTGGACCTGCGTGCGGCGGCCTTCGGGCATGACCATCCTGGCGCTCGTAACGTTCCTCATCGGCGGGCAACTGCTCGCCATCGCGCTGATCCGGCTCTACAATCGTCGTTGGCTGAACGAGGTGTACAACGGCCCGGCCATCGTCGTGATGGCGTACGTCGGCCGGTTCGGCTGGATCGTATTGGCCGCGGCGGCGGCAACGTGGGGGCGACCGTGGCGCGAACTGCGCGACCTGGCCGCCGTGGACGGCGCTGGTTTCGTCCAGACCGCGCGGAGCGTCATCTGGCCGCTCGCCTGGCCCATCCTGGGGGCCTCGGCCGTGCTGGTGGCGATTCTGTCCCTGACTGAAGTGCCCGCGACCGTGCTGCTCGCGCCGCAGCGTCCGCCGATGCTGACGCCGCTGCTCATGACCTGGGTCCACATGCTCCGCTACGACGCGATGATCGAAGGCTCGCTGCTGCTCGTCGGGATCGTGTTCGCGCTGACCCTGGTCGCGCTGGCGATGACGTGGCTCGGCCTCCGGGCGTGGCGGACGACCCTCGAACCGGCACCCGTGCGACGCCCGCGCGCCCTGCGCGCCGGACGGGGCTTTGACGTCGTGCGGTCGTGTCTCGTTGTGATGACGCTCGCCTCACTGTTCACGCTGTCCGGCTGCGGCGACGCGTCAAGGCCCGACGCCATCTGGTGCGAGCCCGGTCGGACCCCCGTGCAGCTCGTCTACCCGCGCGCGATCGGCTACGACTCCAAGCGCGACACCTTCTTCGTGATTGATCGTCTCGCGCGCGTGCAGCACCTCGATCGCGCGGGCAATCCCATCCACGAATGGCGCATGCCCGAGCAGGCGGCGGGGAAGCCGGTGGGAGTATCGGTCGGGCCGGACGGTAATGTGTACGTGCCTGACACGCACTATCATCGCGTGATCGTCTACACCCAACAGGGCGAGGAGATCCGCCGGTGGGGATCATTCGGGCACGAGCCGGGGCAGTTCATCTATCCGACCGACATCGACTTCGATGCGCAGGGCAATGTGTTTGTCGCCGAGTACGGTGACAACGATCGCGTGCAGGTGTTCACGCCCACCGGCGAGGTCCTTTACCAGTTCGGCCAGTTCGGGCAGGGCGACGGCGAGTTCATGCGGCCGCAGTCGATCCTGATCGACGGTGAGTTCGTTTATATCACCGACCACGCCAACCACCGGATCAACGTGTTCAAGACCAACGGCACGTTCGTCCGCAACCTGGGCCGGCGCGGCTCAGGTCTAGGGGAGTTTCGTTTTCCCTACGGTTTGGCAAAAGATTCGCGCGGCCGGCTGGTCGTCTGTGAGTTCGGCAACAACCGCGTGCAACTGATCGACAAGGAGACGGGCGCGGGACTGAAGACCTGGGGTTTGGGCGGACACGAGCCCGGTCAGCTTGCCTACCCTTGTGGTGTCGCGGTCGATCGTGACGACCGGGTGGTGGCGGTCGATGCGGGCAACAACCGGTTGCAGGTGTTCGAGTTCTGACACCCTCACCCCAGCCCTCTCCCGGAGTACCGGGCGAGGGGGTAAGATGTCCCCGTCGCGCTGCGTCGCGACACTTTCGCTTTGACGTGGACGTGAATCGCATCTCGTGAACCTTCCGAACATCCCATCCTCGCTCGCCTTCCAGTTCCCCCTGCGGCTGGAATATCTGACCTATTGGCAGGCCGCGCTCATCTTCGCCGCGCTGGCGGCGCCGATCGTGTTCCTCGGGATGCGGTCGCTCAACGGCCTTGGGCCGGTGCGCAAGTGGGTCGCCATCGGCGTGCGCCTGACCGTCCTGCTGCTGTTCATCCTGATCATCGGCGGCGTGCGCTGGACGCGGACGAACAAAAATCTGGAAGTCATCGTCCTCCGCGACATCAGCGAATCGACCGCGCAGGTCCGCCAATTCCCCGGCGAGACGCTGCAGGCATCGCTGGACGAACAGCTCCGAAAGCTCTCGGACCCGAAGAACGGAAAGCCGCGCCAGGACCGCATGGGGGTGATCAGCTTCCACAGCGGGGCGCTGATCGACGAGATGCCCAAGACGGCCAAGCTTGAGCTGCAGAGCCGCGCCATCCGCAGCACGGGCAACGGGACGGACGTCGCCTCGGCCATCCAGCTTGCGCTGGCGACTTTCGGGCGCGACGCCATGCACCGGCTCGTGCTCATCTGGGACGGAAACCAGACGACGGGCGACCTCGAGGCGGCCATCAACGCGGCGGCGGCGGCGAACGTGCAGATCGACGTCATGCCGCTGGAGTACAACGTTCAGAACGAGGTGCTCTTCGACCGGCTGGTCGCGCCGACATGGAAGCGCGAGAACGAGCCGTTCACAATCGATGTCATCCTCCGCTCGACGAACCCCGGCCCCGTGCAGGGAAAGCTCACCGTCCTGCACCAGAACATCGCGATGCCTATCGGCCCCGGCGGCGAAGGGTTCCGCACGGTCACGCTGAACGAGGGATTGAACGTCGAGCGCGTCCGCGTGCCCGCGCTGGAGGGCGGGAACCTCATCCACCAGTTCCGCGCGACCTTTGAAGGCGAAGGAGTCACCGCCGAAATCGGCGGCGGCGCGGGCGGCGCGTCGGGCGCCGGCAATTCCTTAGCAGCCGGTGGCGGAAGCCCCGGTTCCGCCGGCGCGCAAACCAGTGCCAGGTCCGACACCCTCATCCAGAATAACAGCGCCGAAGCATTCACCTTCGTCCGTGGCAAGGGAAAGGTTCTCTACGTCGACAACGTCGAAGGCGGGCGCGGCGAACTCCTCCGCAAGGCGCTGGAGCAGGAAGGCATCACCCTCGAAACCGTCGCCGTCGATCAGGTTCCGACCACGAGTGTCCAACTGCTCAACTACGACTCGATCATCCTCGCTAACGTCCCGCGCGGGGCGGGCGGGCTGTCCGAGGAGCAGCAGAAGAACATCGCCAGCTACGTGCACGACCAGGGCGGCGGGTTAATCATGATCGGCGGGCCCGAGTCATTCGGCGCCGGCGGGTGGCAGGGGAGCAAGTTGGAAGAGGTTCTCCCCGTCAACATGGACATCCCCGCCCAGCGGCAGCTCCCCAAGGGCGCGCTGGTGCTGATCATGCATTCATGCGAGATGCCCGATGGCAACTACTGGGGCGAGCAGTGCGCCCTCAAGGCGATCGAGACGCTGAGCGAGCGCGACGAGATCGGCGTGCTCAGTTACGCCTGGTCCGGCCCCGGTGGCGGCGGCAGCAACTGGGATTTCCCGCTCCAGATGAAGGGCGACGGCAGCAAGGTCGGCGCAGCCGTCAAGAATATGCAGTTGGGCGACATGCCCAGTTTCGACGACTCGTTCGACGTCGCCCTCAACGGCAAGAACGGCGTGGGCGGCTTGATCCGCTCGGATGCCCGCCAGAAGCACGCGATCGTCATCTCCGATGGCGATCCGGCGCCCCCCGCGCCGGCCCTGGTCGATGCGTATATCAAGGCTCAGGTCAGCGTCTCCACCGTCAGCGTGTATCCGCACGACACGAGCGATCAGGGCCTCCCGCCGACGATGCGCAAGATCGCCGAGCAGCTCAAAGGCCGCGCGTACGGGCCGATCAACAACAACCCCAACCAGCTCCCGCAGATCTTCATCAAGGAAGCCACCGTTGTCCGCCGCACGCTCATCTATGAGCCTGGCGCGGGTGAGCCGCCCATCCGGCTCACCGCCAACCTGTCCAGCAGCGAAGTGATGAAAGGCCTGGAAGGCACGTCGCTGCCGCCGCTGACCGGCATGGTTCTCACGAGCCGCAAGCCCAATCCGCAGATCGAGATCCCGATTGTCGCCGGCAAGAACAGCGACCCGATCCTCGCCCACTGGCAGACAGGCCTCGGAAAGGCGGCGGCGTTCACGTCCGATGCGCACAACAGGTGGGCGGCTTCGTGGGTGGGCTCGGAGATGTACCGCAAGTTCTGGGCGCAGCTCGTGCGCGGCGTGTCGCGCCCGCCGATGAGCAGCGATTTTGACGTGCAGACCGTGCAGTCGGGGAACACGGGCAAGATCACAGTCGAGGCGCTGAACAAGGAAAACTCGTTCCTCAACTTCCTCAACATCAAGGCGCAGATCGTGGGCCCCGACGGCAACGCGCGCGATGCGCGGCTTGTGCAGACGGGGCCGGGCAACTACAGCGCGGAGTTCGACGCGAAGGAGCCGGGGAACTACGTCGTGGTCCTCCAGTACCGCGGTGCATCGGGCGAAGAGGGCGTGCTGCTCAGCGGCATGGCCGTCAACAGCTCGCCCGAGCTGCGCGAACTCAAGAGCAACCGTGCCGCGATCGATGACATCGCCACCCGCACCGGCGGGCGCATTCTGAACCCGTGGGACGTCCAGAGCGAGGCGCTTTTCACCCGCGACGGTCTGAAAGTCACCAGCTCGCCGCTGCCGATCTGGGACCTGCTGATCCCGATCCTGCTCGGGCTGATTCTGGTGGACGTGGCCACCCGCCGCATCGCGTGGGACTGGCTCGCTACGAAGAAGGCCGCCGCCGCCGTGGCCAATCGGGTTCGCAGCTTCACGACCACGCGCCAGGTGGAAACCCGCAGCACGCTCGACGCGCTGGCCCGCGTCCGCACGGAAGGCACCGACCGGTTGCGAACGGACGAGGCCACCCCTGTAAAGCCACCGGCAGTGCCGGCGACGCCGCGTCCCAGCCCCAGCGCCAAATTTGAAGCCCGCGGCGCCGCCGTCGAAGGCGACATCAGCAAAGTGGTCGGCGGCGCCACCGACAAACCCATTCCCAAAGCCCCGAAAAAGACAGAACCCAAAGGCGCCCCCGCGGTCAGCGGCGGCATGAGCAGCCTCATGGAAGCCAAGCGCCGCGCGCGACAGCAGATCGAGCAAAAAGAGAAAGACGAGTAATTGGAGCCGCTGCGATTCTCCAACGAGAAGAAGCTGCGGAAGCAGATGCGCAAGCGTGGATGGACTGAGCAAGAGTTTCGTGAGGCATTAGCGACAATGCCGACCAGCGCCAAAGGAAAGCTGCACGATGCGCTTCGATATCGGCACCCCGTCACGGGGCGCACCGTGCTGGTTGACGCGGTAACCGGCGAAATCTTCCACGTCGGCACCGGGAGGTATCGTTATGGCTGAAGAAGAGATCTACGTTGCATTGCTCGACGAAGGCGTAGACGTGTGGCGCCCTGCGCCCGCTTGGAAGATCGACGACTCCACGTACATCATCCTTCGCCCCGACGACTACGATCCCGACGACGAGAAATGGGAATTTCCGCCGGGATCGACGGTGATTTGCGAGCCGAAGGCGATTACCGACGGAACAATCCTGGCTGCGGTTCGACAGAAGGAACTCGATCGGCAGTCGGCGTAGCCGTTCATCAAGAGGAGCATATGACCCAGACAGCAGTCCCCGGCGTCGACCCGCAGGTTCAGGCCGCCACCGATGCCTTTCGGCGCGACTACCGCGCCATCCAGGCCGAGATCGCCAAGGCGATCGTGGGGCATCACGAGATTGTAGACGGCGTGCTCACATGCCTGTTCGTCGGCGGCCATGCGCTGCTCGAAGGCGTCCCCGGGTTGGGCAAGACCGCACTGATCCGCGCGCTGGCCGAGGCGCTGAGCCTGAAGTTCAGCCGCATTCAGTTCACCCCCGATCTCATGCCCGCCGATGTGATCGGCACGAACGTCATCCAGGAGGACGAGCATGGCCGTCGGCAGTTCAAATTCATGACCGGCCCGATCTTCGCCCAGATCGTCCTGGCCGACGAGATCAACCGCGCCACGCCCAAAACGCAAAGCGCGCTGCTCGAAGCGATGCAGGAAAAGCAGGTTACCGCCGGCGGCGAGGTCCGCCCGCTCGAGCAGCCGTTTTTCGTCATGGCCACGCAGAATCCACTGGAGCAGGAAGGCACGTATCCGCTGCCCGAGGCGCAGCTCGACCGGTTCTTTTTCAAGCTCATCGTGCAGTACAGCGGCCGCGACGAACTGCGCAGGATCATGGACATGACGACGACCGGGCACAAGGTGGACATCCGCCCGGTGATCGATGGCCCAACAATCATCAAGCACCAGCAGCTGATCCGCCGCGTTGTGATCGCCCCGCACGTGCAGGACTACGCCATTCGCGTGACGCTCGCGACGCACCCCAGCGGCATGTTCGCCATCCCGATGACCAACCAGTTCCTCCGCGTCGGCGCCAGCCCCCGCGCTGCGCAGGCCATTACGCTGGCCAGCAAGGTCCGCGCCCTGCTCGACGGGCGCTTCCACGTCAGCTTCAAGGACGTCAAGGAAGTCGCAATCCCGGCGATGCGGCACCGCATCATCCTCAACTTCGAGGGCGAGGCCGAAGGCATCACGACGGATATGGTGCTGGAAAAGATTCTCGCCGAAACGCCGACGGCGATGGAGGACCAACTCGCGACGGCGGGGGCAAGAGCCTAAGCTCGAAGTAATGTCGTCATGGCCCTTGCGCGCTGTCCTGACTGTGGTCGCGAAGTTAGCGATGCGGCCCCCGCTTGCCCGCAATGTGGAAACACCACGGAGTGGTGCCTCGGGAGCTTCTTGCGATTTTGGTCGTGTGATGACCTGACCTTGCGCCAAAGCGCTCTTGCCGACTCCGCGGACGACGCGCCGGGCGAGGGATTGATATGATGTTGTGATGAGCCAGGAGCATCCATCAGAACAATCCGAGCGGATCGAGCCGCTGCTCCCAGCAGCGGCCGCCAACGGCGTACCGCCGGGCGAGCACTCGACGGGCGGAGCGAAACTCTTCGTCATCTTCTTCCTCGCCCTCATCCCGCTGCTGGGAGTCGCGATCGTGGCATTGGTGATCTATGGGCTGTTGATGCGGTGAGCTCGTCCAGCGCGGCGCGGACTCGATGACCATAGCCGACCGGATGCAAGAGCGCGATTGTCGCAGCCGGACGGGTGAGAAGCGGGGGCAATGAGCTGTGCTGGTCGGCTGGCTCGACGATTGCCGGTTCGTCGCGGTCTGTCGGCGGCCGGTGGAGCATCATCGGTTATCCCGCTAAGATCACCAACCCCGCCCCGCGCGCCGCTGCGCGGCGGCGGCGGCGCTGGAGAGGTGTCCGAGTGGCCGAAGGAGCAGCACTGGAAATGCTGTATGCGGCTTAAACCGCATCGAGGGTTCGAATCCCTCCCTCTCCGTTTTTCGACTCCACATCCTGCGCGTGCCCGCGCGAGCCTCACCAGACGTCGGCAACCGTCTATTACGCTCGGGTTTACAACTACCGGACAAGACGGGTTCATCAGATCGCGTTCAACCAGATGGGTGGGAGAAGGAGACGTTTGAACTCAGCGGCGGGCGATCCGGCGTTCCTGCTCATTCCTAAACGACGTACTATGCGGCAGCTCCCCAAAGGGTGTGCCTGCGCGCTGATGAAAGGATGTGCGAATTGACGGAGAGTTCGGTTGTTTGGACTGGTGTTGAGGACAGCGGGGCCGCTGGGAAGGATCTGGGGCGGCAGATCCGAGAGCAACTCGGGGGGAACGCTCCGGATGCGGTCATCCTGTTCGTATCCCCCAGATACGATCCTGCCAAATTGCTCAACGCCATCAAGGATGCTTGCATGCCCAAAGCCATGATGGGCTGCTCATCGGCGGGCGAGTTCACCAGCGATAGTCAGGGGGTTGGGCATGCGTCTGCGATCGCAATCCGGTCTTCAGAGATGAAGTTCGCGTGTGCCATGGGGCGAGGGCTGCACAAGGACCGGGCATCGGTCGCACAAGAGATAGTCGGCTCGTTTAAGGGCGTCGGAACGAGCGGACCAGCTTACAAATCGGCGCTGATCCTTACCGACGCCCTAGCGGGACACGCCGACGAGTTGATAGAACAACTGACCGTCCTTACGGGCGGCAACTACCTAGAGCATTTCGTCGTTCCGTGTAGCATTCTCAACTGGTTTTAATCAGGAGGTCAGGCATGGAGGCCTGTTCATTGGATCTGAGGGAGCGGATCGTTCGCGCGGTGGACGAGGGGCAGTCGCGGCTGGCCGTCGCGGC
>DASYWJ010000037.1:0-3061 GCA_035936155.1 Tepidisphaeraceae bacterium
CGACGCGGCTTTACCGAGACGATCGGCACTATAACTCGAACGAGATCATTGCAATGGCGCAGTGTGCGCAACGCGCGCACGGCGCGCAACTTACCGTCGATTCCGGCGCGATCGCGCGCAATCCTGTGCAGCGGCGGGTTAGTCGGTGGGCGGTGCCGCCGTCATTGGTCGTACTTGCGAGCGAGGCGTGGCAGTTGTCGAGCTGTCGCTTCCTGGTCATCAAAGTCCCAACGTTCGCCTGACGGCTCGGGAGCCTGCGATGTGCCAGCCGGGACGGGCAACTGCTTGCCTGCGACTCCTTCGTAGGCACGCATTGCCACGTAAAGAATGTCCTCGCACTCGTGCTGGTCGTTTTCCGGATCGGCGACTTTCGCTAACGAATCCGGGTCGGCCACAGCGGCCTCGTAGACCTTCTGGCCCTGAGCGACGAGCCAGCCACGGAAATACTCAAACCCGTCGTCGGAGCAACCGCCATTCATCAGGTACGCCGCGCCCCAGAGCTTCCACGCGTACGCAGCGGCGACCTTCGAGCGGAGAATGGCATCAAACGATTCGATCTCGGAGGCCGGAAGCTCGGTAAGTTGCTGATGCACCCCCTCGGCGATCGCCTCGGGGTCGCCGTCGGCTTCGGACTTGGCGCGCTTGATGATCTTCCAGAACTGCGTGTCGTCCATGTTGCTCCCACCGACTAACGTAGGGCCGCTCACCGGCCGGGCCGGCACCGAGCGACGCTCGACCGAAAGATACTACACCGCCGGCCCGGTCCGGTGCATTGGCTGGTTAGGGCACATCACCGGACCAGCGCCACATGTTTGGCCGGCGAGCCTGCCGGCAGCGCTGCTTGCATCTGCTCCAGCGCGACAAACGGGTCCAGTCCGGCATCGAACGGTCCCAATTGCGTGGCGGATACTTTTCCCGACGGCTCTCGAAGCAGGACGAACGCATTGCCCCTCGTGCGGTCGAAAGTGGCGCCAGCGGCGGAAACCTTGTCAGTCCGGCGGTCCCACGACAACTCCACCGCGACCTTACCTTGGACTGTATCCCAAATCTCCCGGTACGTGGACACGTAGGTGCCGTCCTCGTTCGCGGAGCCCGAGCCGGAAGCGCTGATCGAAGGGGCTAAGGCCAAGATGTAAAGCAACGGCTGCTGCCCTTTGCTCTGCGGGGTGAGCGGCTGCGGGTCGCCTCGTACTATGGTGAGCGACCCGGGAACAGCGGCGACGGACCGGGATGAACTTCCGGCGACGGCGAACAGTCCGTGCTGCGCGCCATCGTCGCAGCCGCACGCCGCGATCGCCAAAAGGATGAAGGACAAGAGCCGATGTCGCATGTGCCCTAACGTGAGGCCGATCAGCGGCCGGCGCTCACCGGCTCGCGATCTACAGGATACCGTTCCCGCCGGTCCGCTACATTGGCGGGTTATCCCGCCTCGGGATACACGACAATCGAGCTCCCGCCGCTGCGGTCTTCGTAGCCGGACCACACCTTGCCCCAAGGAAACTCTCGCTGCGGCCCCAGCGTTCGCGTGAGCCACGCATCGTGACTCGCCTTGCGGGCCATTTCCTTCTCAAGGGAATGGTCGGCCCAGCTTGTGCCGAAACGCGGGTTTTCGTCGGCCATCATCAACATCATGAGCCGCTGTTCCTCGAAGGTGATCTCGACGAAGAACGCGACGCCGGCGCTGCGGCACTGACGCAGCCTCCACTTGTGGTATTTGCCATTCGGGTCCGACGCGGTCGTCGCGCGCGCGACCATCGAGCTGTTGGCGAACAGGTCACGCGTTAGCCTTGGCGCAATGGTCACGGGCGGCTGCTCAAACGTCAGAACTCCCGTGGCCGCATCGAACATGGGCGGGATAACGTAGTGGCCGTTGAGCGGCCGGCGCGACAGACGCCAACCTTCGCGGATGATACTCCCGCCGGTCCGCTCCAGCGGCTGGTTATCGAGCAGATTGCGTGGCAGCTCCCTGATTCACCCGAAGCAAGACGGAGTTCCACGACCGTAGCAGAAGCAACCCGCACGTCGTCAGAAGCACGCACACGCTCAGCCATAACACACCGGCCCGCCAACGGCGACCAATGAACATCGCGAGGGCGCCGGCGGCACTAGCGGCTACTAGCGCGAGGATGACGGGGAAGAGTGCGATGGCCGCTGCTCGATAACGTAAGGCCGATCAGCGGCCGCCACGGCGACCGCACGCGTTCATTCTACTGCGCCGCTTGACGCCGTGGCGGTCCGCTGCATCGGCTGGTTATGCGACATACGCCGCTTCGTCGGGCGAGTCGCGGACATTTCGGAACCGCTCGCGGATGCGTGCGAGCAATCCTTCGTCTTGCGTGATCACAGCGTACTCGGAACTGTCGATTGCCCGGACGACTAATCAAGGGCTTGTCTCACCGGGACGGCACGCCTCGAAATCTCCATCGATGACCTGCAAAACCCCGCCCGCCAGGCGAAGCATGTCGGCGCCGGTGAGGACGGACTCGGCATCACTCACGCGGTGCAGTTCGTGCGCGAGATCGCCGGAAGCCTCCACCTTCCGGCAGCCCCACGACGACGACTCCGCATCCGGCCCAGCGACACGGAGGATGTTGATGAGATCCAACGCGAGTACGCGATCGCGGGTAATGTGGATCGTCACCGCCTGATGTCGCATAACGTGAGGCCGTTGAGCGGCCGGGCCGGCACACGCGCGGCTCTCGACCGCCAGGAACTATACCGCCGGCCCGGTCCGCTCCAGCGGCTGGTTATCCTGCAGCCCGTGCGGCCGCTAAACCGGACGAAACCACTCGTCGTGCATTCGCCTCAGAAAGGACTCTGTGAGCACGCCAGGCGGAACGTCAGAGAGCACGGCATCGACTCCGCACATCGGACATTCCGCTGTCTGGCCAACGTCGTTGACTTCGTCTGTCCAATCAACGATCTCCGACGGACCAAACGTTTTGCAGCAGTAAACGCATCCGCAAATTCGGCTCGCGAGCACAGCCTCGCGATGTCTCGAACAGCGGCGATGGAAAGCTTCGGCCTCCGGCGACATAAGCGGGCCTGCTGCAGGATAACG
>DASYWJ010000038.1:0-59256 GCA_035936155.1 Tepidisphaeraceae bacterium
CGGCCCTGCTTATTCGGGGGGCCGTCCCGCTTTCGTTTCACCCCGGCCACCCCCCGCCCCCCCGCCCACCCGGCGCGTTTCCACGCCGGCCATAGCGCGCCGGTCAAGCTATCATCCCCGCCCCCCGCCGCCTTCACCGCCCGCAACGCCTTGCCGCTCCGCCCGTTGCAACGGTATTCTGCAACCCACCGCCGGCTCGCTGCTTTGCGCCGGCGGTCAGGTCAATAATAGTTATGCCAAGCGTCCCGCAGGAGCGGAACAGTGACCGTTGACCTACGCAAAGACGCTGCCGATGTGCGGACGATGCTGGAGCGCCGCACGGCCCAGTTCCTATCGAAGTCGCCCGGTGAGACGGTGAGCGGGATCGAGTTGGGATACTCGTATCACCAGGGTTGGGTCGTCGCGTTCTTCGACACCCGGCCGCAACACGAGATCGACGGGGAGTGGACCGCTTTTGATGAGCGCAACCTGCTCTACCGCCCGCACTGGCAAGCCGCCGCCGACGTGATGCGGCGCGGGGTCACCTTCATTCTCCCGGACGGGCGGCGATTCGACGCTCCGCCCGACATCCCAGAGAGCGACTTCGCGGGCGTGTACGGACAGATGCTCGCGGACGTCCTCGTGGCGGCGGACGCTCAAGGCGTCTTCGCGGCACTGCCGAAGCGACAGCCGTGCCAGTTCGATGTCGAGGAGTTCGACGGCGCGTGGGCGTGGATGAAGTAGCGCCCCGCCCGCAAAGGGCTCGGCATAACTAGCCGCTGGAGCGGACCGCGGCGGCGGTATACTTCACTTCCGGTCGGGCGTCGCGCGTGTGCCGCCGCGGCCGCTCAACGGCCCCATGTTATGCGGCAGAGTGCCTGCGGTTTGGGAGGTTGTCCGTGTCCCCGAGCAACGAAGCTTCCCAAGCCGCGCCCCCCGGCTGGTGGGAAGGCCGTCGTGTGCGCTTGCTGTTCCTGGTCCTTCTCGTCGGCACGGTGAACTGGGTCGCGTGGTGGATCGTCACCCGCATTCGTGGGCGGAGATCCGCTAGGAGTAAAGCCGTCGGAACAGGGCTTCGTCGTCACCGATCACGGGGCGACGGAGCCGGTCTCGGAGCCCCTGTGGGTCGTGCTCGTCGTTTACACGTGGGTCAGTCAAGTGCTCTTCCCGATCAACGTGCTCGGGCTCACGTGCCTGGCCAGTTCGATCTTCGGCCCGTCCCGCACCGGCCCGCCGGGGGCGAGGAGCGGTGGCGTCGAGTGGTTTCTCGTCATCTGGACAAGTCTGTGGACGTTCACCGTGACGGGGCAGGCGCTGACATCGCTTTCCGATTGGATGCGCATGCATCTAGCCGGACCGCACCCCCGAGCTGATGATGCGCTATCCGCGCCATGCCGCAAATGCGGCACCCGACCGGCGGGGGCCGCCGCTGAAGGGTCGTGTCATTGGCCTCGACGGGCGGCCGGTGCCAGGAGCGGTGGTCGAGGCGTCGAGAAGGCCGGACACCCCCGGCCGGCCGTTCAAGCTCGAGATCCAATCCGACCCGAGCGGTGAGTTCATGTACGGCGGACAGCAGCGGGGTGCTGTGGATTATCTTCGCCGATGTATTCCCCGAGGCGGTCCAAGTCGTGGCGCGTCGTGATGGGGCTACGTCACAGGTCCGAGACGTCGAGTATCGAACAGAGGTAAACATTCTGGGGCTGAGGAAGCCACAGCCTCACGACGTGGGCGAGCTTCGCGTCCCGACTTATGCGGCGTCCCGATGATGCCGCAAAACCCGCCGCTGGAGCGGCCCGCGGCGGCAGCAGTTGCTCAATCGTGAGGATTTCCCTCTTTCCTCGCCGGGTAGGATGCCCAGATGTCCACTCGTTCACACCCCGCGCGGGTCACCGCCCTCCTCATGCTGCTCGTGCTCACGAGTGGTGGGTGCGCCTTCACGAGCAAGGTGACGAACATCGGCCAGCGTTATGAGGAGGTCGCCCGGCCGCCCGAGGAGGTGATTTACGGCACCGACGGCTCGGTCGCCGTGCGCGTCCAGACGCGGCTGCGCGGCGGCGGTTCGGCGCAGTGGCGGACGCGGTACATCGTGCTCGACGCCGACACCCTCGCGAAGCGCGCCGCGCGGGCGCCGCTCGGGACGGTTCATCCGACGTGGGTAACGCTCCTGCGGGAGGGGCGTTTCGTTCCCCGCCGCGTGACGGCGGGTGACGCGCGCCGGGAGGACCTGCCGCCGGCGCTGCGGGGCGGACGACGTGAACCGTGGGCGGCGCGCGCAACGACGCGCCCAGGAACGCCGTGGCCTTTTGTCCCCGCGCACGTGAACGGGCGCGACCTCGCAATCGTCGTCGGCGACGGATCGGGGCGCATGCACCGCTCGCCGCTGGCGTTGGCGACGACCGTCGTCCTGATCCTCCCCGCGATGGCCGCGGACGTCGTCACGTTCCCCGTGCAATTGTGGGCTTACGGCACGTACTTCGATCGACCCGCGCCAGGCTGGGTGGACTGGATGTTCAACACCGGAGGCGGCGCGTAACTTTACGCGGAGGACCTCGGCTGCCCGGCGAGGGAAGCGAAGGCTGCCCATCCGTCACGGCCTGCTTCTCGGAACGGCCGATGGTTGAGCGGCGTCGTTACCGCAGCGGCGGTTGCGGGTACGCTAGCCAGGGGAACCCACCGAGGAGTGTCATTCATGCAGACGCCACGCGTTGAAGAACTGGAAGTGCGCCGGCTGCTCTTCGCCGGGACTGAGGGGGACGACGTCATCCGCATCATGCGGAGCGACGCGCAGCAGCCGCTGAGCGTCTTCGTCGAGATCAACGGCGTCCGCGTGTACGAGGGAGCGTTCTCGGCAGAGGAGACCTGGTCCGGGATCCCCATCGACGCGCTGGGCGGCAACGACTTGATCACGACCGACCCGTTCCTCGGCGGCCGCGTGGACGTCTCGGGCGGCGACGGCAGCGACACGATCGTCGGCGGCCACCGCGGCGACACCCTGCTCGGCAACGGCGGGGCGGACCTGATCTTCGGCAAGAACGGCCCGGACACGATCGTCGGCGGCGCCGGCGCCGACACGATCCGCGGCGGCAACGGCAGCGACACGATTTCCGGGGACGCCGACCCGGGCAACTTCTATGACGGCACGACGAAGTCCGGTCACGACTTGATCTTCGGCGAAGCCGGCGTTGACGACATGCACGGCGGCGCCGGCAACGACACGCTCCGCGGCGGCGCGGACGCCGACACGATCATCGGCGCCGACGGCAACGACCACCTCTACGGCGAAGCCGGCGACGACGAAGTCTGGCTCGCCCGCCACGCGTTCAACGGCCGTCCCGACGGCGCCGGCAACGACTTCTGCGACGGCGGCCTGGGCATCGACCGGCTCAACGTGAACGCGTTCGCCGCCCCCATGCGCGTCACCCTCAACGGTTTGGCCGACGACGGCCTTCCCGGCGAGGCGGCCAACGTCACCGCCACGTTCGAAGACATCCGCAGCGAGTCGCTCGCGCTGGGTTCGCTGATCGACGCGTCCGCGTCTCCCGTCGGCGTCCAGATCGCCTTTTCCGCCTTCGGCGTCGCCGAGGTGGGCACCGGATTCGTCAGCTTGATCGGCTCGGAGTTCGACGACGTGATCTCCGGCGGCGGTCACTCTTCCACGAGCCGGGTCCCGCATTACGTCGAGGGGCGCGGCGGCAACGATTACATCCAGGGCGTCGCCGTCGCTGACATGCTGCTCGGCGGCGACGGCGACGACACGATCGACGCCGGCGTCGGCGACGACACCGTCATCGGCGGCGCCGGCAACGATTCCATCTCGGGCTACGTGGGCAACGACATGCTCGTCGGCGACGACGGGAACGACACGATCGACGGCGGCGAGGGCAACGACCGGATCGCCGGCGGCGTCGGGAACGACGTCATTCACGGCGACGTGCTCGGCATGACTGCCGATTGGGGCTCCGACACCATCGAGGGCAACGCGGGCCACGACTTCATCATGGGCGGGGGCCACAATGAGGTGATCGAGGGCCACGGCGGCCGCGACACGATCATCGGCGGCGGCAGCAACGACCGCATGTACGGCGGCCCCGGCGTGGACAAGATCATCGGCGGGCCAGGCGACGACAGTGCCGAGGCGAGCGACGAGGACATCTTCGTGGAGGTCGAGACCTTCCTGTAGCGTGCTCCGCCAGCGTCAACACAGCGGTCGGGGAGTCCGTTCGGCAGGCTCACGGCAGGCTTGGCGAGCTGTTCAAGGTTGTCGCCGCAGTAGATGACACGGGTGTCGAGCAGGGAGCTTCCCGGCCGCGGGCGGCTTGGGCGCTTTCCCCTCCTTCAGCTTCTTCGCCATGGTGTGGAGGATAAGCTACCCCACCGGCCCGGACAACACGGCGCGAATGGCGCGAGCGGCGGCGCCGGTGGCGCGGGGTGGCGGGGAGTGGGATTAGGGGGGCGGGGTCAGGCGAGAAGCTGGTGGTAGCGGTCGAGGAGGGTGTGCAGGCGGTCGGGGGGTTGCAGGGCGTAGAACAGTTCGCGGTCGAACAGGAAGGCGGCCTGGGCGTCGGAGTGCTGGGCGTGGCGGAACTGCTCCTGCCAGCGCTGGATGGCGGGATGGGACTGGCGGGCGGCGTGCAGCTCGTGGTGCATGCGATGGAAAGCCTCGCGGCGCGCGTGGGAGTAGCGCGGGGCGGAATCGATGGCGGCCAGGAGCTGGCGCTTGCGCGGGCCGAGCACGTTGTGGCGCAGCTGGTGGCCCTGATGGGCGATGCAGGGCATGCACAAGCGCGTGCGGCCGACGGCGTGGGGGAAATAGAGCGTGGCGGTGGTGACGGCGAACGAGGGGGGATCGAGGCGGAACCGGCGGGCGATAAACCGGTCAGTGACCTGATCGTAGCGCCCCCCGCCGATGCCGTGGATGAACTGATCGGCGATCAACAGGCGGAGAAAGCACGTGAGCAGCAGCGCGCGCGGGGAGAGGCGGACGTCGTGCTGACGGAGCCAACGACCGAGCCGGTCGGCGCCGTCCCAGCCGGGGGCGCGTTCGGTGAAGAGAAATTCGGCGCCGGTGGCGAGCTTGAGGATCCAGCCGGCGTCGGTGGCGAAGACCGAGGGGCGCGTGCGCTGGCCGGTCGAGAGATCGTCCAGCCAGAACGGGGCCTCGACCGAGCCGTGAAGGACGGCCAGGTCGGGCATCGGGCGCATGCGGGCGCGGATCCTGTGCTCGTGGCGATACTCGGCCAGGGCGGCGTTGTAGTCGGCGGCGGTAGCCGGCGCGCGGGCGAGCAGATGGTGGGCGAAGACCAGGTATGGCTCGCTGGCGAACAGCGGGGAGGCGACCAGCGCGTGATGACGCAGGCCGAGGCGCCAGTCGAGGGCATGCGTGGCGTTGGTCAGGGCGACGGGGAGGTTTGGCTGATCGAGCGACAGCCGGCGGAGGGAGTCGTAGAAGTCGCCGAGCATCGGCGCAAAGCCCCACGAGGCGCTGGCGTGGCGGAGGTCTGCGTCGAGGGCGGCGATGTGCTGCGGCGTGGGCGGATCGAGCAGGCCGGCCCAGTGGGCGGAGGTGAGCGAGGGGTCATCCGTGAGCGGCTGGGAATACCCCGGCCAGCGGACGTTGAGGTGCTTGGGGGAATCGGTGTCGACGGCGAAGTGATACGGTTGCCCGCGCACGCGCGCGGCGATCTGGTTGGCCAGCACGTCCTTCACCCACACGCCGGGATGGTACAGCTCGGCCTGATGCCCCGAGGCGATGATCGGCGCGTGATCGTCGGTGTGCCCGATCCAGGCGCGCTGCCTGCGGCGCAGCTCGGCGAGCGGGATGCCCTGCAGCTTCGGGGAATCAGCAGAGGCCAGATGCGTCTGGTTGTCGCGCGTGCGCGCGAGCAGGTCGGGCGGGTCGGGCCAGATGAGCGGTTGGCCGTCCTCGGCCGGGGCCTTCCAGTCGGGGTAGGTCGTGGCCGGTGAGGGCATGGGAAGGTTTCGTGGTTAGTCCGGACAGACGCAGGGCTCGTGGCGTCGGACGATTTCGTCGCAGTCGAACCCGTCGGCGATGCGCTGCTGCTCGCACCGCAGGACGCACAGGTAATGCTCCAGTCGCTTTGCGGCGTCGTCGAGGATGCCGCCGAAGTGGCGCGTGGGATCGTTGTAGATCAACCGGACGGGGATCTCCTTCAGCCGCAGCCCGTGGTGCCACACCTGCGGCCACAGCTGCATGGGGAAGGCATAGCCGGGGATGTCGAGGCAGAGCTTGCGCATGGCGCTCGTGCGGTGGGCCTTGAAGCCGCAGAAGGAGTCGGTGAGCTTCAGGTCGAACAGCTCGTTGAGAAGCGTGGTGATGGTGGCATTGATGCTGCGGCGATCGCCTGGGGGCATGTCATCGTCGTCGCGCTGCTCCATGTAGCGCGAGCCGCTGATGATGTCGGCGTCATTCATGCGAATATGCCGCACGAATTCGGGGATCATCTCCGGCTCGTGCTGCTCGTCGCAGTCCATCGTGATGATCCAGTCGTACCCCCGCGCGTCGGCGTGCTGGAATGCGTCGATGAGGGACTGGCCGTAGCCGCGGTTCTCGGGGTGGCAGATGAGCTGGATGTCGCTGCGGGTCTTGAGGTACTGGACGGTGCCGTCGGTGGAGCCGTCGTCGATGACGAGAATCTCGGGGTGAAAGCGCTTGACCTTCTCGAGCACGGCCTGGACGTACTTCCGCTCGTTGAACACCGGGATCGCGATCAGCAGCCTCACGCTCAGAACTCTCCTTCCATGTCGATGGCCGGCGACGTCTTCTTCTTCGCCATCGTGAGCCCGTCGGGGCCGTCAGTCGATCCTAGAACCCCCCGGAATAAGGGTCAACCGGCGTTTGGCTGGCGGGGCAAAGGCCGTCGAAGTGAGGTGCGATCTGTCAAGAACAGCGAATTTACTTGACGAGCGTTAGCTCAAGTTGTTACCAAGCCGAAATCGGGCTTCCTCTCTGGAAGAAGGGTCAGTGCTCCAGGGCAAGTCAAGCTGGCATCCCGCCGCGAAGTCCGTTTTGTTGTTGTTGTTGTTGCTGTTGCTGTCAAAAGTTTGAGCTCCCAGGGAGTTCAATGCTTCTCGCGTGAGCGCATGCGCGCTCTCGCAAGGGGTGCTTCTGCACCAAGGGGAGAAGGTGCGCCTGCAGTTTGTTGCGCCGTTTGGAGTGGCACGGGTTGGCGCAGACAGCCTGCGCGCGCAGCGCATTGCTTCAGGGGCCGCGTTCGCCCACGTCCGGAATCGGGGGTCTGTACAGCCGAGCCGCCATCAACGCGTCGGCTTCGTCCCCGCACAACAAGGGAGAGAGTCATGAAGCGCCAGAGCAGACAGACCGCGTCTCAACAGGATCGCCTTTCCGCCGCCGTGAAGTTTGCTGTGGAGCAGCTCGAGCAGCGTGTGATGCTGTCGACGGCGACGCCGCTCGGCCAGACGAGGCGAACGCGGTCAAGGCCGGCCTCGCCAGCGTCGCCGACTGGGCCGAGACGCTCGAAACCTTTGGTGTGCTGGCTCAGAACCTGCCAGGCGTCAACCGCTCGTTGGCCGCCGTCACCAACATCAGCCAGTTGCTGCAAACGAAGCTATCCGCCCCCGTCAACGCGCTGGGCTCGACACCGTCCCCGGACAACATCAAGTCCGCGCTGGAACTGGTGCTGGGGCCAAGCACCGTCACCGCCCTTTCCACCGCGACGGAAATTCGCTTCGACGTCAACACCACGCTCAACGCCGCTCCTGTGCAGGTCACCCTCGACCTTGGTCAGAACAGCGACGCGCTGAGTCTTGACGAGGCGACGAAGCTGACGCTGAACAGCGCGGTCAGCCTGAACTTCAGCTTCGGGCTTACGCTGGGCGAGGGACTGGCGGCATCGGAGGCGTTTTTCGTCAAGCTCAAGACCGACAACGCATCCAACCCCACCGGGTTTAAGGTGACGGGATCGGTCGCCACCAATTCCTTCAGCTTTCCGCTGGGCGGAAAGGTTGGCTTCCTGGAGGTCGGCATAGGCGACGGCACGGCCGCGAGCACAATCGCCCTCGGCGCGGAGATTAAACTCGGCCTGAACGACCCGAACCCGACCGACGGTCACATCACCCTCGCGGAACTGACGGGCAACTCCCTCAGCGCGCTGGTTGCCCTGCCCGCGGGTTCGGCGACGGGCACGATCAACGCCAGCATTCCCGTCAGCGCCAGCCTCGGGACCTATTCCGCCGCTGGAACGATTGCCGTCACCGACGCCAATGTCTTCGACAGCACCAAGCCGGTGGTGAGCTTCACGGCCGCCAATCCGCTCAAGAACTTCAAGAACATCACGCCGCGCGATGCGGTTGCGATGCTTCAGCAGCTGGGCGCAAGCCTCCAGGGCATCACCGACAGCTTGTCCCCCATCGGCGGCATCCCGTTCCTCCAGGACACGCTCGGGGACGTGCTGAACTTTGGCGACGAGTTCTTCGCGTTTTCCGGCGGGTTCTTCGACGCGCTGTTCAAGAACGCCGATTCCTACACCGCGAGCAACCTGGCGCCGACGGACGGCGTGCTGAGCGATCAGGTCGTGCTGAAGGTGGCCGTCGGCGGCGGCGCGGAAGTGCAGAAGACGCTGGCGGCGGGCGATTACGCCAGTGTCGCCGGGCTGGCCGCGGCCCTCGACGGCGCGCTCGCCGGCACAGGCGTCAGCGCCGACACCGACGGCAGCCGCATCCGGTTCTTCTCCGACACCGCGGGCACCACCTTCTCGCTGCGCTTCGCCGGCGACAACCGCGGAATGCGCCAGGTCGGCTTCGTCGCCACCCTCGCCAATGCCGAGCTGAAGTTCGATTCCGTTCAGACCTTCCTGGACCGGCTCAACCAGCTTGATCTCCTGGGTACGCTGGGCGCGCTCGAGGCGAACTACGTCAACAACGCCCTCACCTTCAAGCTGCGCATTGATCAGCAGTTTCACGAGGATCTGGAGTTCCACTTCGGAGACGCGATCGACGTCGGCATCGCCGAGCTTTCGATCACCGGACATGCCCATGCGCACTTCGACGTGGAGGTCGCGCTCGACCTGACGCTCGGCATCGACATCACACCACTCGGCGGGGCGTTCACGCTCGCGCCGAGCACCCTGCTGAAGAACCTCAACGGCGGAACCACCTTCTTCGACTCACCGGACGGGACGAACGACTTCAAAATCCTCCTCAGCAACGGTTCCACGAAACTGGTCAACCTCGACTCGCTCACCGGGATGTCCACGGTGGCCGACCTTCAGAGCCTGATCCAGGGGATCGGCGGGGGCAGCTTGACGCTCACGCTTGTTCCCGACGCCAACGGTCAGACCGCCCAGAACGCGGCGCTGCGCCTGATCGACTCCAGCGGCGGCACGTCCGCGCTGAAAGTCGAGCGGCTGAACAACTCGCTGGGCGCACGAGTCCTGGGCATCGAAGGAGCCGACGTCATTCCCGACGACGGGCTCAGTCAGATCACCGGCGCTGCGCTGCACGGTGACTCGTTCCTGAAGCACATCTTCCTGAAGGAGGGGTCGAAGCTCGATGCCTCCGCCACACTGGAAGTGCCCGATGACGACAAGATCAACCTCATCGCTGCCCTGAACATCCTTGAAGTCGGCATCGTCGACGGCGAAGGCAGCCTGAGCATCGGCACGGGATTGGTCCTGAATGATCCCGGCACCGGCGCAGCGGCCGACGCACGCGTGCACCTCGATGAATTGCTCAGCAGTCCGCTGCGCGCCGTCGTCACCGCCGCCGCCGTCGGACCGGCCAACGGCCAACTCTCCGCCAACGGCGCGTTCAATTTGAACGTCAACGGCATCGGCAGCGTGGCCGTCACGCTGAACAAGGACGCTGCGAACACCTCGCTGGGCGACTTGATCAAAGACATTCAGACGGCGCTGGGGGCGACCTCGTTCACCTCCGCCTACGACGGCACCGCGTTCGAGGGCAAGAAGCTGGGCGATGTGATCTTCGCCGGGAGCAAGGACGGCAAGCTCACGCTGACGGGCCTGGTCGGCAGCGTCGCCATCTCGTTCACCACCGGCAACCCGGCGAACCAACTCGGCTTCACCTCCGGCGCAACCAGCCCCGCTTCCCTCATCGAGTCCGGCTATCTCACCGCCAGCGGTTCGCTGCACCTGCCGCTGACGTTCCCCGGCATCGAGTTCCTCCAACTCGTCTCCCCTGCCGACCCGTCGATCGATCTGTCCTTCTCCTCCGGCAGCCCGATCAACTTCATCCCCAGCGTCGCTGGGATTCCCAATACGGAAGACATCCTCAAGCTGATCGACTTTGACACCGCCGACTTCCTGACGATGCTGCAGCAGATTGTCTCGGTCCTGAAGAACAAGGACCTGGGGCTGCTGAACAAGCCGCTGCCGCTGCTGGATAACTCCATCAATGACCTTCTCGCGTTCGCCGACCCCATCGTGGCGTCGCTTGACGCGCTGATGGCCAAGATGGGGAACCTGAAGCAGTCGCTGCTCCAGCAGCTGCGCGGGGCCGCGGAAGACGTGACCGATCCGGAAAGCATCCGCGGGCTCATCGCCGGCGCCAACGGCACGGCGCTGATGGGCGGGCTCGAGCAGCTGCAACCAGGGCTGGCGCTAAAGTTCGCCAACGCGCTGGACTCCCTCGAGGGCGCGATTCAGACGCTCCCCGATTCGATCAACCTCGCCAGCTTCAGCCTCCCCGGCCGGATTGTTGCGGCCATCGGTCAATTCAAGGAGGTCATCGGCGAGGCCCGCCAGGTGATCAAGGATGCGGGCGGCGCCGCCAGCGCGGAAGTGAAGACGCTGTTCAACAAGCTCGAGGGCAAGGTTTACGCACTCAAGCGCGCCGTGCCCGGCGTGCAGCAGCTTTCGGATTTCCTCTTCGAGGCCTTGGGGCTCCGCGACCTGATCAAAGAAAGCATGTTCACCACGATCAAGACGACGGTGGTGAACAAGATCCAGCAGGCCACCGACGCGATAGACGCCGGCGTCAATGACGCGCACGCCGCCGCCAAGCAGGCGTTCCAGAAGGTCCACGACGACCTCCAGGACGTGCTCGCCCCCGTCGTCAACTTCAGCCAGGACGTGTCCAAGCTCGACTTGGTCGCACTGCTGCAGGTGTTCAACAACCTCATCGGCTCGATCAGCGTGCACTCCGCCTCCGGCGTGCTCACCAACGACCCGGCCATTGCCGATCAGCCGCTCGATCTGCTCAACGAGGCGCTCGGCGCGTTCTCCTCCTCGTTCCCCGGACGCCTGCGCTTCAACTTCGACCCTGCGACGAAGCGGCTGGCGATCGGGCTGGATGTGGGGCTCAGCGGTTCCAATGCGCAGCCGATCGGGCTCGACTTCTCGCTCGAAGACGTGCCGGGCGTGTCGGGTGTCGTGCCGGTCACGCTCAAGACGGGCGGTGAAATCGCTGCCGGCGCGGCGGCGATCGGGGCAAACCTCGCCTTCAACTTCGGCCTGGCGCTGGACCCGGCCGACACTGCCGACTTTGTCTTCCTCTATCCGACCACCCAACTCGCCTTCACCGCGCTGGTCGAAGCGACGGGCTTGAGCATTACCGCCGGCATTGGCGGCATCAATGCCGCTCTCGAAAACGGATCGTTCCTGATCAAGAAGGACATCGCCGATCCAGCCAACCACGAACCAGCTGCGCTGACGCTGACACTCGACAATGCCGGGGGCGATGCGAACAGCAACGGGCTGGTCGAGTTCAGCGAGCTGCTCAGCTCAGTGAAGGTCACCCCTGTCGGCGGCTTGAAACTCGACTTCCAGGATGTGAGCGTGGCGGGAGTCTCCCTCGGAGACAACCTGGGCATTACCGTTCCGCTGGACACGCTCTTCGACACCTCGACCTGGACCTTCGAGGTCCCGACCTTCGATTTCTCCGACATCAAGCTGGACCTCAGCAGCCTCTTCGCCGGGATTGACGCGTTCCTGGGCTTCGTCATCACGGCTTTCGAGAGCAAACTGCTTCAGCAGCTCCCGCTGGTGGGCGACGATCTGGGCGCCGCGGCGCTGGTCATCGATGATTTCCGGGACCTGCTCGCTCAGATCAAGACCGTCGCCGATACCATCACCGAAGCCACGACCGCGGCGGGCATTCAGGAAGCCCTTCAAAAGCTCCTGTTCGATACTCTTGGCCCGGGCCTGCCCAGCTCCGACACGAGCGTCTTCAACCTGTCCGTCACGCCGCTGAACATTCTGGCGCTGGACAAGAATCACCACGATGACGGCGCCGGCAACTCCACCGCCGACTACCGCGACCTTGACCTGGTGGTGAAGATCGATGAAGACGGCGCCGACGACGATCTCAGCACCACCGCCGACAACAAGAACCTCCTCACCGACCCGGATGCAGCAATCGAGGCGCGCTTCGCTTTCGCAGGCGAGGAGACCTGGAACCCGACGTTCGACATCGGCTTCGACGCCTTCGGGCTTGTCGGCGCCGCCGCCGAGGGGGGCATCGATCTGACCCTCGCCTATCACGCCGAAGTCGGCGTGAAGCTCGACAAACAGCACGGCTTCTCAATCCTCCTCAACCCCGCCGGCGGTTCACCCGATCTCCCCGGCACCCCGGCCACCGGGCAGGATCCGGAACTGGAAGCTGGCGTCACGCTCGCACTTCAGGACAACACCAAGCTCTCGCTGAACCTGTTTTTCCTGACGCTCAGCGCCGCCAACCAAGATACGGACGGCGACGGCAAGAAGACGCAGTTCGAAGGCGCCGCTGCACTGGATTTCGATTTCGGCGGAGCGTCTGACGTCCCATTGCTTGAGCTGACCAACATCGGCATCACACCGGCGCTGGCGATGAACGTGCTGGTGGACATGCGCCTCAACGCAGGTCTCGGCGACAATCCGAATCTGCCCTCCATCCGCGCCGATCTTGTCGCCGACTGGGGCTTTGACCTCAGCAAGCCTGAAGCCGATCGAATCAGCGATCTGAATCTGGCGCTGAACAACCTCGGGCTGGACCTGGGGCTGTTCATCTCCAACAACCTCAAGCCGATCCTCGAGCGCGTGACGCAGTTCCTCGAGCCGGTGCGACCGCTGCTGGATTTCCTCCAGCTCGAGGTGCCGATCGTCTCGCAGCTCTACCAGCTCATCGGACAGGGACCCTTCACGTTCCTGGACGGGATCGCGCTGCTCGGCGAGGGCGGAGAATCGGTCGCCAAGGTCATCGGCCTGCTGACCGACATCGACACGTTCGCCAGCCAGATCACCAGCCTTGAAAACCTCTTCCTGGAGTTCGGCGACTTCGACTTCGGCAATATTGGCAACGGCAGCGCCACGCTCGATGCTGAGCAGTTCGCGCAGGTGCGGTCTCTGACCGCCGCCTTCGGCGCAATGAGCTTCACCGACCAGAACGGCGATCCAGTCGACGCCACGACGGCGAAGGACAAGCTGACGAACGCCGACGAGGAGGAGGGCGGGCTCGGGATCGACTTCCCGCTCATCACCAATCCCGCCAACATCCTCAAGCTCCTGCTCGGCCAGGATGCGGACCTCATCACATGGGACATTCCGCGCCTTGCGGCGAAGTTTGACTTTGCGCAGCTGTTCGGGCCCGTCGTCCCGCCATTCCCGATCTTCGCGAAGATCGGCGGCGGCTTCGAGATCTTCCTGGACCTGTACGTCGGCATGGACACGCGCGGTATCCGCACGGGCATCGAAAGCGGTCAGCCCGGCGACTTCCTGAAGGGATTCTACTTCGGCGACTTTGCCCACGACTCGACGGGCGCCGAAGTGCCGGAAGCCGGCATTTCGCTGTACCTCACCGCCGGCGCGGAGTTGAACATCCCCTTCGCCAAGGCGGGCGTCGAAGGCGGCATTAAGGCCGAAATCAACGCCGACTGGCACGATGAAGGCTCACCGGGCAAGGTCTATCTCGACGAGGTCCTGCTGAACCTGCAGCGCGGCGTCGAGTGCATCTTCGATCTCAACGGCAAGCTCAGCGCGTTCCTCGGGGCATACCTCGAGATCGTCATCCCGCTGGGCTTTACGAATATCACGATCATCGACGTCAGCTTCACGATCGTGGAGGTGACGCTCCTTGACTTCTCGATCACCTGCCCCCCGCTGCCCCCGCCGGAGCCGGCCACGCTCGACGGCAGCATCCTCCGGCTCAACATCGGCGACCGCGCCGCGCAGCGCCAGCCCGGCGCGCCCGACGGCGACGAAGTCATCACCGTCCGCGGCGAGTACGACATCAACGGCGACGGCACGCTCAGCCCCACCGTCGACCGGAACGGCGACGGCAAGATCAGCGAAGAGGAGCTGGGCGAGGACCTTGACAATAACGGCACCGCCGACAACGGCGTGGTCGCGGTTATCGGCTTCGGCCAGACGCGCCTGTTCGGCCGCAGCGCCAACGCCACGCTCCCCGCTTCGTTCTTCAAGGGCACGACGCTCATCACCGGCATCGTCGGCAATGGCGGCGCGGGCGAGGATTCCATCACGCTGGATAACGTGAAAGTCGGCGCAACCCTCACGGGCGGCGCGGGCGACGACGAGATCGTCGGCAGCCTCGCCGGCGACTCGCTCGAGGGCGGCGACGGCGATGATCAGATCGTCGGCAACGGCGGCAATGACGTCATCAAGGGCGATGGCGGCAATGATGAACTGCTCGGCAACGACGGTTCCGACACGATCGACGGCGGCTCAGGCGACGACACGATCTACGGCGGCAACAACAACAATAAGGAGGGGAACGACGCCGGCGACAGCCTTGTCGGCGGCGCGGGCAACGACCGCATGTACGGCCATGCCGGGAACGACACCATGCACGGCGGTGCCGGCGCGGACTTCCTCGGCGGCAGCACGGGCGCCGACTCCCTC
Source organism: Tepidisphaeraceae bacterium (assembly GCA_035936155.1). GTDB lineage: Bacteria > Planctomycetota > Phycisphaerae > Tepidisphaerales > Tepidisphaeraceae > DASYWJ01. Next base: position 14,808 of record DASYWJ010000038.1, read on the forward strand.
ACCGGCGGTGACGACAACGACACCCTCCTCGGAGAAGAAGGCGCCGATAAGCTCTTCGGCAACTCAGGCGACGATCAACTCAAGGGCGGCCAGGACAGCGACTCCCTCGACGGCGGCTCCGGCCACGACTGGATGGCCGGCGGCCAGGGCAATGACACCTTGCGCGGCGCAACCGGCAACGATTCGATGATCGGCGGCGGCTCCGACAGCAACGATCTGGACAACAACGGCCACGACCTGATCGACGGTGGCGCCGGCAATGAGATCATCGCCGGTGATGACGCCGCCATTGGCTCGATCACCCTTATCGGCGGCGCCGGCAACGACACCATCACCGGCGGCTCCGGCGACGACTTGATCTACGGCCAGGGCGGTCTCGATATCGTCTATGGCGATGACGCCACCTTCTCCGGCGCCAATGCCCCCCAGTACGACAGCAGCGGCATCGGCACGGGCGGCAACGACACCATCCACGGCAACGACGGGGCCGACATCATCGTCGCCGGCGACGGCGCGGATAAGGTCTTCGGCGGCGACGATAGCGCCGTCGACGTGGTCCTCGGCGACAACGGCTCGATCACCCTCAACACCAGCGGCATCGTGCTTGATGTTCAGAGCTCCCACTTTACCTTCGGCGGAAATGACACGATCCGCGGCGGGGCGGGCGACGACATCGTCATCGGCGGCTTCGTACACGACAGCATCCTGGGCAACGAGGGGCATGACATCATCCTCGGCGACCACGGACGCATTGAGCGCAACGCAGACAACTCGCTGAAGAAGGTCAGCTCCACCGGCACCGATCAGGGCGGCAGGGACAGCATTCAGGGCTACGATGGCGACGATACCGTTCTCGGCGGAACCGATGATGACAGCATCACCGGCAACAGCGGCGCCGACATCGTCCTCGGCGACAACGGCGAGGTGAATTACGTCTCCGGCGTGATCACCACCATCCTCTCCACCGCCGTCAGCCACTTCGGCGACGATCTCATCACCGGCGCCGAGAATGATGACACGATCATCGGCGGCTCCGGCCAGGATAACCTCTCCGGCGGAAGCCAAAACGACATCGTCATTGGCGACAACGCCAGGGTCACCCGCGCGGGCGGCTTCGTGACGCGGATCGAAACGACCAATCCCGGCACCGGCGATGACGACACCATCCTCGGCGGCACCGGCGCCGATACCGCGTTCGGCGGCGATGGCGACGACTCCATCCGCGGCGGCGACGACGCCAGCGACGATGTCCTGGCCGGCGACAACGGCTTCATTACCCTCGCCGGGGGCATCGTCACCCTGATTGAGAGCACCGACCCCACCCAAGGCGGCAGCGACTCCATCTGGGGCGGCAACGGCAATGACATCATCATTGGCGGCTCGGGCGGCACCGACCTCACCACCGCTGTCCCGCCCGCCGGTGACAGCCTCTTTGGCGAGGGCGGCGAAGACATCATGGTCGGCGACAACGTCCGCATCACCCGCCATTCGTCCAACCTCATCCTCGAGATCAAGACCATCCACCCCGACAAGGGCGGCCTCGACAGGATGTATGGCGCGGCCGGCTCCGACACGATGTTGGGCGGCTTCGGCAGCGACAGCATGGAAGGCGGCTTCGCCGGCGATGTCATGCTCGGCGACAACGGCCTGCTCGACTACGACATCATCAACTCCGCCTCCGTTCTCGTGCTCATCACCACGACCGACCCCACGCTCGGCGACAGCGACTTGATGTACGGCCAGGATGGCGACGACACCATCATGGGCGGCACGAACGACGAAAGCATTGGCGGCGGCGACGGCCGTGACTTGATCTTCGGCGACCACGGAAAGGTCGACCTCACGCTGCCCTCGAACGAGAACTTCTTCTCGATCGACACCGCTGCCGATGACGGCGGCGGCACGGACACGATCCATGGCGATGCCGACGAGGATACGATCCTCGGCGGACAGGGAGGCGACTCGATCTTCGGTGACGGCCAGGACGACGACATCGCCGGCGGTCACAACAACTCTAGCGACGCCTTCGGCGGCCGCGCCGACGGCGACGATACGCTCGACGGCGGCGCCGGAAACGATGTGATGGCCGGCGACAATGCGCAGGTCGTCCGCCAGACCGGGCCCGTCTACTCCAGCCCGCTCATCCGCACGCTCAACGGCGCGGTCATCTACGGCCTGGACGGATCGGCGCAGGTGAATGGCGCCCGGCGCGCCAATCCTAGCGGCGTGGCGCTACGAAACATCACGCTACTCGATCATGCCGACAACACCCCCGCCGGCCGGTTCGGCGACGATCTCATGACCGGTGGTGCGGACAACGACACGATGTTCGGCCAACTGGGCGATGATCGGATGCGTGGCGACGGCTTCGTCGACACCTCCGGCGTCTCCGCGCTGGCTACGAAGTCCGTCAGCAACACCACGGACGGCGACGACTACATGGAAGGCAACGGCGGCGACGACACCATGTTTGGGGACCTCGGCCAGGACGACATGGCCGGCGGTAGCTCGGACCTGTTCGGCTTGATTACCCCCGCCATGCGACCCGACGGCGCCGATTTGATGTACGGCGGCGACGGCACCGATTTGCTGCGGAACACCCTTGGTGATACGTCCGCCACCGGCCACGCCCGCGACGCCGATGTCATGATGGGCGACAACGCCAACATCTTGCGGCTTGTCTCCGTCAGTGGCGACACCACCACATATCTCGCCTTCACGTACGACAACTACGGGACGCTCAAGATCATCCCGCGCGCGACCACCCCGCTCGATTACCACCCGCTCACTCCCGCTGGTGATGAAATCGGCGCCGGTGATCTCATGCATGGCGAGGCCGGCGACGACTCGATGTACGGCATGACCGGCCACGACACGATGTTCGGCGAAGGCCAGGACGACGACATCATCGCCGGCCTGGGCAACGACTGGATGTCCGGCGGGACCGGCAGCGATGGCCTGCTCGGCGACGACGGGCGCATCGCAACCAGCCGCAACGGCTGGACCGAGCCGCTCAGCGGCGTCACCGTCGCGACCAGCCAGACGCTGATCAGCACGCCTGGCAAGATCCAGACGGCGACGATCCACGTCACCGGCACGCTCAAAAAGGTCGTCAACCTCACGCCGTTCAGCACCGACCCGACCTGGGCCGGCCAAGCCGATGAATTCGCTGACGGCAGCTACGACCACACGTCAGATGACGTGATTTATGGCGGCTGGGGCAATGACTCGATGCACGGCGGTTCGGGCGACGACGCCATCTCCGGCGCCGAAGCGCTCCCGCTGGCGGCGGCATTCCTCCCCGGCATCGGCGTGATCGTCACGGGCTACAACAATCCGGTGAACATCGGGAACATGCTGGCCTTCAACCCTGAGGATCCCGATTCGCAGCACTTTGACCGCACGCGCCGCGCCGGTGAATTTGCCTTGTACGACGAGTACAACCCGCTCGCGCGGATCGTCATCAATGACGCTGGAACCCTGCGCCAGTTCCTGCTCAACTTCGACCCCAGCGAAGGCCCGATTGATCCGCTCTCCACGTCGTCTGTCAAAAAGCGCACCGACGGCGACGACAAGATTTTTGGTGACCTCGGCAACGATTGGCTCGTCGGCGGCACTGGCCGCGACAACCTGTACGGCGGCTTTGGCAATGACTTAATGAATGCCGACGACGACCACGGGACCAACGGAGGCCTCAACGACGCCCCTGACACCGATGCCAGCTACGAAGACCGCGCCTACGGTGGCGCGGGCCGTGATGTGCTGATCGGCAACACCGGCGGCGACCGACTGATCGACTGGGTGGGTGAATTCAACAGCTACCTGGTGCCGTTCGCGCCGTTTGGGATGGGGACGGTCAGCCGCACGCTCCAGCCGCAGCTGCCCGAGTTCCTGCTGGCCCTTTCAGCAGCCGACGGCGCCGATCCGACGCGCGCCGCCGACACCGGCGCCGATCCGGTCCGCAATGGGGAGCCGGAAGGCGAATTGGGCATGATCCTGCAGAAGGACGCGGCGTGGCGCCAGCAAACCGGCGCCCCGGCCGACCCACAGGCGGGCAATATCCCCGGCGGCAAACGCGACGTGCTCCGCAGCGCTAACTTCAACGGCAATCAGGCCATGGGCTTCGTCGCCGAGACTGGCCTCTGGCAAGTCAGCGGCGGGCGCTACAACGTCGAACCTTCACAGCTGGGCGGCGACGCGGTCAGCCTCTTCAACGTCGATGAGTACATCCCCGTTTACTTCGAGGTGCTGGCCACCGTCAACGCCGTGAAACCGACGGCGGGGTTCAAAGCGAACGCTTACCTTGTGTTCGACTATCAGAGCCCGACCGATTTCAAGTTCGCCGGCGTGAACGTGTCGACGAACAGCCTGGAGATCGGCCGCCGCACCGCTGCCGGTTGGATTGTCGATACCAAGGTGCCGATGCTTCTGAAGCACGCGCAGGACTACAACCTCTTCCTGGCCGTCAACGGCAATGCCGTCACGCTGGTTGTCAACAACAACACCACGCTCACCCATACGTTCGCAGCCCGGCGGGATGCGGACGGCTTCGCGCACACCATCAGCGAAGGCATGATTGGCCTCGGTGGTGCTGGCGCCAAGGCACAGATCGACAACGTCGTGGTCCAGAAGGTCTCCTTGACGACGGAGAAAACCACGGAGTTCACCGACGGCACCGGCGGCCTGCTGGACGCTCCGCTCAGCGGCACGTGGAACCTCTTTGATGGGCGTTACCAGGCCACGGGCACCAGCGACGCGCCGGCCATCAGCCTCTCCAGCGTGCGGGTTGCGCCCAACTCGCTGCTGGAGCTGTCCAGCCGCTTTAAGCTGTCCTCGCCCACCGCCGAAGGCGGCTTCGTCTTTGACTTCTATTCCGACCACGATTTCAAGTTCGTCATGATCTCGGCGCAGACGAAGCAGGTCGTGCTCGGCCACCGCACCGCCAGCGGCTGGGTCGTTGATGCCAGGTTCAACATCAGCGGCTTTGCACTGGGCACCGATTACACGCTCGGCATCTCGCTCAAGGGTACAACGGTCAACGTGACCCTCAACGGGAACACCGTGATCAGCCGGACGTACAACGGCCTGGTCACCGATGGCGCTTTTGGCCTGTTCAGCCGCTCCGGTCAGAGTGTCTTTGACGCCCTGACCATCGGCAGCGATGATCGGGACTTCATCTAACACCATGGCAGGGCCGGCCGGTCGGAACTAGGACTTCAGGAGATCGAAAAATGACGGATAACAATCACGACAGCATCGCACAGCACCTCACCCGCGAGGCCGGCCGCCTGCAGACGCCGACCGGGCCCAAGGTGAAATTCGATGACGCGAAGATGCACAGCTCCTACGCGAACGTGTGCAACATCTCCTTCACCCGCGAGGAGGTGTTGCTGCTGTTCGGGATGAGCGAAGCATGGCAGAGCGGGCAGAAGGAGGTGAACGTGCAGTTGACAGAGCGGGTCATCCTCAGCCCCTTCGCCGCCAAGCGGCTGCAACTGCTGCTCTCAGCGATCGTGCAGCAGTACGAGCAGAAGTTCGGTGCCCTGGAGGGCGCCGTCCCCTCTTCCACGAAGTAATCGCGCCGACCGTCCAATTCTTCGCGATGGCGATGACTGACACGACGTCGCGCCGGCGCGGAGGTGGATCACGCCACCGCGTGCTCAACATCGTGTTGTTCCCTGCACTCGGCCAGCGCGTCGGCAAGCGTCTGCCGGGCTGCCATCACGGCGTTGTGCCCGGCGATCAGCGTCCGCTCGATGCTTTCTGCTTTCGTCCGGAGCTTCTCGAGCAGTTCCTTCAGCCTGGGGCTGAATTCAGCCAGCTTGTCCTCGATGGCCAGCCGCGCCTCGGTTACGGCTTCGCCCTTTTCGATCGTGACAGCCCTAAGCTTGTCCTTGAGCGGATTCAGCTCCGCATAAAGCGCGTTGCGGTCGGCGTGGAACTGATCGAGGGCTTCGGCCAGCGCGCTCCGGTCGCCGGCGGCGCGGGCTTCGCGGACCGCCTGCAGGTCCGCCTCGATGGTCGGCTGCCACTGCTCGCGAACGGCCTGGAGCTCTTCGAACACTTCCCGACGCGCCTCCCCCTGGGCGTGAAGGGCAGCGCGAAGCTCCCTGCGCAGCGGTGCCACCGCTTCACGCAGCGCGTCCCCGTTCTCCTCGTGCATCTTGTGCAGTTCCTCGATGACCTCCGCGCGGATCGCCGACAGCGCCTGACGGCCGGCGTAGCGGTCGTGTCGCAACTGCATCGAAACTTCCTGCAGGTCCTGCTGCGCTTCCAGCACTTCCGGGCAATCCTCGACATGTGCCGGCGTGGCGGAGAGGAAGCGGCGGGGTTCGAGCGGCTGGAGCGAAAATGTTGGACGGGCCATGGCGGGTTCCTTCGTCGCTGGCGCGATCGTCACGATTCCCCCTGAACAACCGGATCAACGGCCCCACTTCTACAATATTGCCCCCGCCGGCGAAAATTTTGGCAAACGCCGCAAGACCGCCCGCATCTACACTAACTACTCGGCGCGGAACCCCTACAGCGGAGCAAACATGACCCGGAGCGGCTTGGCGACGATCCTTCTCGGCGGAATGTGCATCAGCGTCTTGTGCCTGCGCGTAGCGGGCCAGCAGCAGCCTCAGCAGCGGCCGCAAGCGGGCAACCTGCAGGAGGACGACACCATGGTGCCGCCGCTGTGGGGCGCGCCTCCGCCGCAGACGCGACTCGAGGCCATCGCGGCGCAGAAGGGGGTGCTCATCACGAAGGGTTACACCGACATCGGCGAGGTGCAGGCCGACGACGGCTCCCGGTTGCGCGTTGCCGCCGTCAGCTTTGCCGACGCCCGGGAGTCGCGTGAGAGAGGCGTCGTGGTCTCAATCGAGCAGCGCGGTGCTGAAGCGCCTGTGATCGCCTTCGTCGATGCCGATGAGATGCAAGCGTTGGCTGAGGCGCTGGACGCGCTGGCCAAGCTCGATCAGGGCGCCAGCCCAATGGCGAACGTCGAAGGCGTCTACCGCACGCGCGGCGACCTGGAATTCACGAATCACTCGAGCAACGGCAGCCGCGTCGTCAGTGCTCGCACGACGCAGATCCTGCTCCCCAGCGGGCAGGTGGTGCAGGCGACCGCGACCTTCCGCCCCGCCCGCCTGGCCGAAATCCGCCAGCAGATCATGATGGCAAACGAGGCGGTGGACCACCCGCAGGATGCCGCAAACAAATAGGCGATCGTGCTGCCTGCGCCTGGCAATCTGCTACTGTTTCTCGACCTTCAACTCCATTTCCATGAACCGCTGCCCCTCCTCCTTCGGCGCCGGGCGCTTCGCGCCACTGGTGGTCTGATAGGCGTCGCGAATCGCGAAGCACTTTGCGCGGCCCTGGGGATCATCTGGGAGTTGGACGATCATCGTGCGGCCGCCCAAACCGAAGTACACGCGCTTGGCGCCGGCGCCGTAGAACTGGCTGACGAGCTGCGGCTCGCGCTTGCTCTTTTGCGGCTGCGACTGGTTGTACTCGTTGGCCTCGGTGATCATCCCCGTGCCGCCGGAGATCATGCGCTCGATCTCGCGGTCGCGCGCATTGGCGCGCAGCGCGATTCCCCCCGGCGGCGCCTGGCCCCCCGCAGCACCGGGCGCGGCGGCCTTCCCCGCCGACCCACCGGGCGCGGGCGCCGCGGGCGGCGCGGTGGTGGCGGCGGCAAGGATCCCGGCGAGGATTGCGGCAAGCACCAGCCCCAGCACCCAATCGAGAATCCGCGAGATCACCGCGAACGGGATCGCGAATGTCCCCGTCTCCTCGCTGTCCATGTCGAACAGATAGTAGCACATCGCGCTGATCAGCCCCGCGATGAGGAACATCTCCAGCCAGAAGATGCTCCCCCGGCCCCGCCGACCGGTTGGTCTGCCGCCGGCCACCTCGATCAACTCGTCGAACCACAGCCCGACTGTATCGGTGAAGACCACGATGGCGGCGAACTTCAAAATGGCCGTGCGCGCGTCACCGAAGCTTACGCCGAGCATTGGCGCGAAGATGAACGCCAGACCGATGAGGATCGCCGTCTTGATCAGCGTCGCGGCCCCCGTGATCAGCGACACGATCGCCATTGTCGCCGGCCCGGCGCCCCAGGAGATGGCCCAGGCAAGGATCCCGAGCAGGCCGAGGATCAGCAGCGCGACAGGGATGTACAAATCGCGCGGCGGATGGGTCATTTCGTCGAAGGAAAATCGATCCTTCTTCGTGTTCTCCTTCGTCGGCGCAGAGCGGTAGCCCAGTGCACCAACGCCCCCGCCGCCGCCGAGCGCGGGCCCGGTCTGCCCCGCCGACGCTGCCGTCGCCGGGAGCGGCCGCGCCGTCGTTGCAGGCGGTAACGAATCCTCAGCGAACCCATACAGGTCATCCGGCGCGTCATCCGCCGCCGGCGCTTCCGCCTGTGGCACGACCATCATGGCCCCGCAGGCGCACTTGGCTTTCTTCCCCGCCAGTTGCGGCTTCCAGGCATACCGCCTCCCGCACGCGTCACATGCGAACTTGCCATCGACGAGCTTCACGGTATGTTCTCCCCGCCATCAGATGTCGGATATGAAATCTCGAGGTGTTATCAGCGCGCCACGACCGCCCGCGGGCGCGGCGCTTCGGTTCCGTCCAGTTTCGCGGTCGCGCGCGACCCGCTTAACCACCCCGTCGACTCGCACCAACGGACGTACTTGGCGATTCCCAGCGTCAGCGGCGTCTGCGGCTGATAGTCCAGCAGCGCGCGGGCCTTGGAGATATCGGCGACGTAGCGCGTCACCTCGCCCGTCTGGCTGGATTCGTACGTCGCGTGTGCGGTCTTGCCCAGCGCCATCTCGATCAGCGTCACCAGGTCGAACAGCGTCTGCCCCTGTCCATATGCCAGGTTGATCGTCTGGTTCATCACCTGCCGCGCGACCAGCCGATCGATGCCGCCCATCAGCCCTGAGACGCAGTCGTCGATGAAGGTGAAATCGAGCATCTTGTTGCGCCCGAACACCTGAATCGGCTCGCCGTCGGCGATCTTGCGAACGAACAGCGGCGTGACACGTTCCATGCGCGCCAAGTCGTTGTCGAACCGCCCGTACACGTTGCTGAAACGGAAGACGAGGTACGGGAGGTTGTAGCACTTGGCGTAGCTGTAGAAGAACGCCTCGCCGGCGATCTTGCTCGCGCTGTACGGGCTTTCGGCGACAACGAAGTCGGCGGCGGCTTCGTCGGTCACGTGGCGGTGAATGTCCCCGTACACTTCCCGGCTGGAGCCGAAAATGATCGGCACGCGGTACCGGCGCGCCAGTTCCAGCGCCGCGCATGTCATTTCGACATTCTGCAGCGCCTTGTGCGGGTCGCGGACGAGCTGGAAGACCTTTGCCCAGGCGGCGAGGTGGACAACGACATCCGGAGCGTGCGGGAGCTCGATGTCAGCGGCGGTGTCATCGCGGGCGGCGTTGACAAGGTCGACGTCGATCGTGGGGATCTTGTCTGTCCACTGGTTTGGACGATTGTCCAGACCGATGACGTTGTCCCCGCGCGCGAGCAGAGCGAGCGACAGGTTCGTGCCGATTTGACCGGACGAACCGGTCACGAGGACATTCATTGACGACCCTTATCACATCGCCGAACCGCGCGAGGCGGCTTTGCGACGACTCAAAGTCTGATCACCCACCGCGCGTCCCACGACAACTCCCCAGGGACGGCCTACGCGGGGCCGCACCCAGACGGCAACAAATGACGCCGCCGCGGATGCCATATTACAGCCGGGAGGCGGCTGCGCCCAATGGTCGGGGGGAGGTTGAACAAGAACCGCTTTGCGGGGGGGCTGGAGGCCACGATCGGGCGTACCGAGCGCATGGTGCTCATGGCGGGCGGAGGGCTAGCGCGCCGGCCGCACCGTTATCGGGGTGACCGGCCGAAGCAGTGAGGGCGCGGCGCAAGCGCCCTGCCCCGCAGTCGGCCAAGGGATTTTTGAACGCGGTGGTCCGGAATTCACGCGGCCGCGGGCTTGGAGGCGGGGGACGCGGGGGAGGCCGAGAAGATCTTGACACAGTTCCGACCCGAGTGCTTTGCACTGTAAACGGCCAGATCAGCAGCCTTGATCAGCTGTGACACCTGCCGAAATGGGCCGCCGGGCTCATAGATCGCCACGCCGATGCTCGCGGTAACAGGAATGGTGAGCGTGTCGTGCTGGATCGGCTTGGCCTCGATCGCGCGGCGGATGATTTCGGCCATCCTCGAAGCCGCGGCGCGGTCGGCGCGGGTGAGGATCAACGCCAGCTCCTCTCCGCCGTAGCGGGCCGCGAGGTCCTGCGGCTTCACGGCGCTGCGAAGCAGCTTGCCCAGGACGCGCAGCACCTGGTCCCCCGCCGGGTGGCCATGCGTGTCGTTGATGCTCTTGAACCTGTCGACATCCATCAGAAGCAGCGCCATCGGCTTGCCCGTTGCGCAGGCGCGGCTCAACTGATCCCCCAGGACCATGTCGAAGTGCGCCCGGTTCGACAGCCCCGTCAGCGCGTCGGTGATGGCCGCGACCTTCAACTGATGGTTCTGCTGCTTGAGCGTACTGAATTGCTGCTGGCTCTTGAGCGTCAGCTCGACCAGCGCTTCGTTCGCCCGCTTCAGGATCGCTTCGTATTGGCTTGACGAGCCGATGTTGATCTCGAACAGCGCCGCGACTTCCTTCGTGCGGGTGCCGATCTCCGAGAGCAGCGCATCGGCATCGTCAAACTGGAAATATTCCTTGCACAGCGAGCGCACCTGTGCGATGGCAGGGCCGGCGTTTTCGTCCACGAACACATCGGCGCAGCGGCCCGCGGTCGACACGATCTGCGAAAGTTCCTTGAGCGACGCGTCCTTGACGGCATTGGGGTCGTGGTGCGCTGCCATCGGCGTCGCCAGAATGGGCGGGAGCTTCCACTGCTCGGCCAGAAGTCGCGCCACATCCGTGTGCGTCATCTGGAGAGCCGCCTGCTCATTTGCCGCGAGATGCTCGTGCGAAGGCGACGCATCGCAGATCCGTCCGTACTGCTCCCCCAGCACCTGGTCTAGAACGAGCACGCCAATGTCCATCAGCAGCGCGACCAGGAATGCCTCTTCCTGCTGCACGAGGTTGATTCTCGCGGCGATCGTTCGCGCCGCCGTGGCGGCAACGATGCTCCGCCGCCAGTACGTCAGGTGCTTGAATCCCTTTGCCTTGGTTCTGCTCATATGCGAGATCAGCGAGAACCCCAGCACGAGCGTCTTGACCGATTGAAGCCCCAGGATCACCAGCGCATGGCTGATCGTGCTGACGTGCTGCCCGCGCCCGTAAAAGCTGGAGTTGACGGTGCGAAGGATTTTGCAGGCGAGGGCGGGGTCTTTGGAGATGACGCGCGCGATCTCGGCAATGTCAGCCTCCGGCCGCTGCGCCAGATCGAGGACCTGGATCGCGATGGCGGGCAGCGACGGCAGACTGGGGCACTGCCGAATGCGGCTGACGAGTTGCTCGTTCATGTGGGGACTACTCACCAAAGGCACGCGACAGGCGCACGCGCCGCGCCTGGTGGCACGGGAGGTGTCGACCTACTTTTGATATCGGCGCTTGCGGGTTGGGACTTTGCGACGTGGGCGGCGTAATCGGGTCGTACGGTCCGGTAAAAATGGCGGGAATTTCAGTAGGAGTAGAAGGCTAGAAAAGTGAGTATGAGCAGGACCGGATTGAGATCCTGCTCACACTCATATTCACACCCTACTCGCTTCCTCAGCAGTGTCTAACTGTTTGCAAGGGGCGCATCAAGTCGCCTTCTTCGCCTCCTCAACGGCCGTCTCGATGGCCTTCTCGTTGCCCCCGCCAACGATCACCTTGCGAACGTTTCCGTCCTTGCCGATTACCACTGTCTGCGGGATGGCCTCGGCCTTGTACGCCTCGCCGACTTTGCCGTCGGTGTCCAGGAGCACGGGGATCGTGAGCTTGCGATTGGTCATGAAGGCCTGGACCTTGTCCTTCTCCTCCTGGAGGTTGACGGCATAGATTTTGGCGCCGTCCTCGCCCTGCTCGGCGGCGAACTTGTCCAGCGCGGGCAGCGACGCTACGCAGGGGCCGCACCAAGTCGCCCAGAAATCCAGCACGACAACCTTGCCCTTGAGATCCGCGAGCTTCACTTCCTCGCCCTTGAGGTTCTTCAGCGCGAAATCCGGCGCCGGCTTGCCTTCCAGCGCTGCAGCCGATCCGCCCGGACCCGAACCGCGTTCGGCGGCGGCGTCACGCGCGCCTTCGGGCGGCGACCAGGCGAACTGCTCGGGCTTGGTCTGGGCATCGGGCGTCGACGTCGTGTAGTCGATGACGAACTCCGCAGCCTTGATGTCCGGCGCGCCGCGTTGAGCGATCGCCTTGGTCAGGTCCATCTTCATACGCCGGAGCAGATGCGTCGAAGGATCGATCACCAGCGTCACTTCCTCACCGCTCGGCCGGCCGCTGACCTGCAACGCGGGATAGGATTTGCCGTCAACCGTCACGTCATCAATCTGCTTGACGGTTGCGCCCTCGAGGAACTTGAGCGGATCGGCGGAGACGGCCATCAGCAATGACGGGTCTTCGCCAAAGAGCATGTTGCCGACCGGCTGCGGGACCTCCTCGAATTTCCCCTTCCCTGCGTCCTGCGTCATGTAAACGTTCTCTGACGGCGAGTACACGTACACCTTCTCGCCCGTCGAGCCGATCAGCACGCCTTCTTTCGACTGGTGGCGGAACTTGTTCGGAGCTGCGTAGGAGCCGGTGAACTCTTGCGTCTTCTGCTGCTTTTGACCGGCGACATCGAAGTTGCCCGACACCTTCCCCGCCACGTCCAGCGCCTTGATGTTGCTGTACGCGGCCTTCACCTTCTCGACGAGCTCCGCCGCCTTGGGGTCAATCTGAGCGGCGGCAGGCTGGGCGCCGGCTTCGGGTGCGGCGGCAGCCGGTTGCGTCGCCTGCGCACCGGCAGTGAGCGGCATCGTCAGGGCCGAACCAACACACGCGGCAAGGGAAAAACGGAGAAGGCGGGGGAATTTCATGGTGGACTCCAAAATAGGTTAGACAGCGCTGGGATTCGCAAGGTGAGTGTAGTCCCGCCGGCCCACGCGGTCATCACCCGAACTCGTCGCCGCGGAATGTATTGCCCAGATATGCACTGCGGACGCCGGGATCATTGATGATTTCCCTCGGTGAGCCCTCTTTGAACACCCGGCCGTCATTGATGATCAGGGCGCGGTCGCAGACGCGCAGCGTCTGGGCGACGTTGTGGTCGGTGATGAGCACGCTCTTCCCAAACTCCTCCTTCAGACGCTTGACCTCGCGCTGAAGGTCTTCCACCGCGATCGGGTCGACTGCGCTGAACGGCTCGTCGAGCAAAATCAGCTTCGGCTGCGTCACCAGCGCGCGGGCGATTTCCAGCTTGCGCTTCTCGCCGCCGCTGCACAGGTGGGCTTTCTGATTTCGGACCTTTTGCAGGCCGAACTGGGCCAGCAGCTGCTCGCCGCGTTTCTGGCGCTCGGCGCGGCGGATGTTGAGGGTCTCGAGGATCGCTAAAAGGTTTTGCCAGACGGTGAGTTGGCGAAAAATGCTCTGTTCCTGGGAGAGATAGCCAATTCCCCGCCGAGCCCGCTTGTACATCGGCAGGTGGGTGATGTCCGAGGCGTCGAATGCCACCGCCCCGCTCTCCGGGACGACCATGCCCAGGATCATGCGAAAGGTGGTCGTTTTGCCCGCGCCGTTTCGACCGAGCAGCCCGACAATCTCCTGCTGCTCCAGCAGAAAACTTACCTCGTTGACGACGGTCCGCCCGTTGTAACTCTTGACCAGCTTTGTGACTTCCAGAAGGTTCATTCAGTGGCTTTGGGCGGGCGGTTGGTGGCGACAAGTCTCTGCGGGGTGGGGAGAAAATCAAGGGCCTGAGACCATTGTGGATAACCGGTGGAGAACTCTCCGCCCCCAACCGCTGCAAAGTGCGGCATCTCACAATTTCCCCACCACGGTCCCCTACTTTAGCCCGTCATCGGCGCTGCGGACATTAAGTCGCGACAGAGTGCCGATTCGTAACTTTCGCCATGATAACACGTTAATTCGGGTGGTTCACGGCTCGCAATTGCGTACAGGCAAAAAGTCGCAGAAAACGCCGGAAAAATTGCGGATTTTCGCGGGGGCGTTTACTAAAAAGCCCCGGATATTCGCTGCAATGTGGATAAGTAGTCGCAAGCGCATGCTAGCGCTTCGCGAAAACTGCGAATTTTTTTGGTGACGAACTCAGCCTTTGTTATTCTCGCCCCTCGGTTTAATGCGTCCGCCGGCACAATGGACGCGTGTCCGCTCGGGAAGGGCTTGGGCGGATGGGCTGCGCGTGCCGCAGTTGTCGGGGCTTCTCTGCACAAAAGCCCCGGTGGATCGTCCGGAAAGGACTGGCTTGTATGGCCATGGGGAAGGTTAAGTGGTTCAACGACCAAAAGGGGTTCGGCTTCATCTCGTCTGAACAGGGTAAAGACGTGTTCGTTCACCACAGCGTGATCGAAGGCCAAGGTTTCCGCACGCTCCAGGATGGGGAGACGGTCGAATACGACGCGGAGGATGGCCCCAAGGGCTCGAAGGCGACGCGCGTGAAGCGGCTCGCCCCCGCCCCCGCCAGCGCGTAAGCTGACGCGGCAAATCGGACGACGACGCCCGCCTACCAGGGGCGGGTGCTTTCTTGCGTGCCCCGGCGGCCTCCGCTACGCGACCACTGCCCCCTTCGTCGGCGCCGCTGGCTCGCTGTCGGCCTCGGCGCCTTCGATGTCTTCGCCTTCGCGCGTCCACTCGCGCAGCTTCACGATCGCATGCGGCAAGACCTCTTCCGGCTCGGCGATGTTCGGTAGCCACGCTTTTTCCCACTCGAACGTCACCCATCCGTTGTAGCCGATGCCGCGCAGCCGAGTGAGGAATGTCTGGACCTTCACGTCGCCCTCCCCGAGCTTTGTATACGTCGCGCCAAGCTGCCCGAGCTTCGCGTCCTTCACCTGCGTGTACTGTATCTTGCTGTTCAGCGTCGGAACCGAGACGTACGGCGACTCCCCCACCATCGCCGCGTTGAACACGTCCCAGCAGCACGCAACGGATGGGTGCTGAAGCCGGTCAAGGATTGTCCACATCTCCTTGGCAGCACGGAACGACAGCGCGTTCTCGATGACAATGACGACGTCGCGCTCAGCTGCGTATTCCGCCAGCGGCAGGATCCAGTTCCCCAGCGCCACGCCGGCGCTGGGCCGGTCCTGGCCCGGGCGCACTTGCGTGTCGAAAATCTTCACCAGCGGGCACGCCAGCGCGTGCGCGGTGTCGATGAACTGCATCAGCTCCGCCGCCGCCGTCTTGTCGCGCTTGCGGTTCTGCGTCATCGCAATGGAACTGGCCAGACAGCAGATGTCGATGCCGTTGTCGGCGAACAGGTCGCGCAGCTTGCGCGAATCGGTGAGGAACGGATTCGAGGCCGTGAGGATCGACTCGTTGAGGAACCCGCGGATCTCCACACCCTCATAGCCGTACTCTTTGGCGCGGGCGACGATGGTTTCGAAGTCCCACTTCGGACAACTGACGGTGCTGAATGCGAATCTCATGTGCCGACGAGCGTAAACGCCGTGAAAATCAGGGTCAAGCGAGGCGCATCAGCGGCGTACCGCCGCGCCCGCACAATTCGGGCTTCGCGTTACAATTGCCGCCGATGATCAACCTCGCCTTCTCCACCAACGCCTTTAAGAAGAACACGCTCGACGAGGCGATCGACGCGATCGCGACGATCGGCTATCGCGGCGTGGAGCTGATGGCAGACCTGCACCACGCGTACCCGCCCGCGATGGACGAGCAGCGCCGCCGGCACACGCGGGAGAAGATTGCGACGCCGGGGCTGGTGGTCAGCAATGTCAACGCGTTCACCCTCTTCGCCTGTGGCGACACGTATCACCCCACGTGGATCGAAGATGATGCGGCGGCGCGACGGCGACGCATCGACCACACGCTGGCCAGCGTCGAGCTGGCGGCGCAGTTTGGCGCGAAGACGGTCAGCCTTCAGCCCGGGGGGCCGATGATCGGCACGACGCTCACGCGCGAACGCGCTGGCGAGCTGTACGCCCAGGGGCTGGCGGAGGTAGTCCCGCTGGGAAAGAAGCTCGGCGTTATCCTCGCCGTCGAGCCCGAGCCGGGGCTCTTCATCCAGACCGCCGGCGAGTATCTGGACTTCAAGAACCGGTTTTTCAAGAACGAGGACGCCGTGCGCATGAACTGCGACATCGGCCACCTCTTCTGCGTCGGCGATGACCCCGCCACCGTCATCCGCAATCTTCCGGAGCACGTCGCGCACGTGCACCTGGAGGACATCGGGCAAAACCGCGTCCACCAGCACCTCACGCCCGGCAAGGGCGTCATCGATTTCCCAGCCATCTTCGAAGCGCTGGATGACATTGACTACCGCGGGTGGACGACCGTCGAGCTGTACCCCTACGAAACCACCGCCGGCGGCGTGGCGAAGCTCGCGTTCAATCACCTCAAGCCGATGCTGAGTTGAGATTCCAAGCGCTCCAGATCAAAGCGATTTTTCATGCCGGCGACGCGGCAATGTCACTCGAAAACCTTTTCATCTACTTCGAGCACTACGACGCCCGGGTGCTCAACGTCTTCGCCTGCCAGGGCAACGAGCCGACGGAAGCGGACGTGGCCGCATTCGAGCAGCGCGTTGGGTTCCGCCTGCCCGAGGAATTCCGCACCTTCACGAAATCGCCGCTCGGCGGGCTCTATGTCGAGGTGAAGGAACAGCTCTGGCCGCGCCCCAAGGCGAATGATGCGGGCGCGTTCTGGACGTTCCTCTTTGGCCTCAAGGTCTTCGGCATCTCAACGAACGTCCCGCCGTGGCTCGACCTTCGCACGCAATATGAAGCGTTCTGCGAGAAGGGAGCGGGCGGGCTCGTGCCGTTTTTCCAATTTGTCACCGATCCGCGCGCCTATTGCTTCGACTCCGCCGGTCGCATTATCGCCTGGACGCCCGACGACCCGGATGAGCGGCGGGTGATCCCCATGACATTTTCCGACCTGCTCATGCGCGAGCTCCTCGAGCTGGAGGAGCGCCAGGCGATGAAGCGGGCGCAGCAGCGCTAAGCGGGGAAACGGTCCCGGTTGATCGCCTGTCCTCTTCGCGTCTTTTTCTCCGCGTCCTGCGCCAAGCTGGCTCTCATGAACAGGTCTGTGTCCTCGGTGCCCCGCTTGCTTTACAATCCGCCCCGTCCCGCAGTTGTGCGGGGGGTGAAAGTCGTTTTGGTGAGCATGAACGGAGACCGAATGCGTCGCAACCTGATCCCGTCAGTTTTGTTCCTCGCCCTATTCGTCGTTGGCTCGGCCGGGTGCGGCAGTTCGAACCAGTCTGCTTCAGCGACAACGCGCCCGAGCGGGAGCAGCGGCGCGGCCGTGGGCGTCAGCGCCCAGGCCAGCCGCGAGCTGGCCGAACGCGTCGCGCCATCGCTTGTGGCGGTGCAGTACGTGTGGGAGACGGAGCTCGGCCGGCGCGAGCTCGTCGGCCCGGGCATCGTCGTTGGCCCTGAGGGGCTGGTGATGATGTCGATCGCGACGGTCGATCAGCGCATCCCCGACGAGCAGATGAAGGATTTCAAGATCATCGTCCCGCGCTTCGACCGCGACCCCGAGGAGCTGGATGCTGTATTCCAAGGCCGTGATGAGCGCACGAATCTGGCGTTCGTGAAGACGAAGGAGCCGCAGAATTGGACGCCGGTGACGTTCAAGGACCTGCCGTACGCGGTGGGCGATCCCGTGCTGTCCGTGGGGCTGCTGCCGAAGGACGCCGGGTACAAGAGCTATCTGATGCAGGCGCGCATCGCGGCGCAGCTGCGCGGGGAAGTGCCGCAGGTCATGACCAGCGGCGGACTCGCGGCCGTCGGGTCGCCGGTGTTTAACGCCAAGGGGCAGGCGATCGGGTTCGTGAATTATCAGTCGGAGCAGTCGGCTTTCCTCAACCTCAACGACCCGCGCAACCCGCTGTCGAGCGTCACAGAGCCGCCGATTTTCTTTGTCCCCACCCGCGACTTCATCGGCGGCATCAAGAGTCCGCCGGTCGCCGGTCAGCCGGAGCGGTACCCCTGGATCGGCATCCCGCAGCAGGCGATGACGGGGCTGAATAAAGACGTCGCCGAAGAGCTTGGATTGAAGGACCAGCCGGCCATCGAGCTGGGCGACATCATCAAGGGCACGCCGGCCGACAAGGCGGGGCTCAAGAGCGGTGACGTGATCGTGAGGGTCAACGGCGAGCCGCTGGAGCGAGGCGACGCCCCCGAAGAGCTGCCCATGATCCTCGTCCGAAAGCTCCGCAGGCTCAACGTGGGCGACGAGGTGACGCTCTCGCTACTCCGCGGCGGCAAGGGCGACGAGCTCACCGACGTGAAGCTGACGCTCGAAGAGCGGCCGAAGATGCCCAACCTCGCCGAGCGCTACTACGCCGAAGACCTGGGCTTCTCCGTCCGTGAGCTCGTGTTCGTGGACCGCTACCAGCGCCGCCTCAAAGATGATGCCAAGGGCGTGGTTGTCGCGCTGATCAAGCCGCAGAGCTCCGCACAGTCGGCGAAGCTGGGGATGAATGACCTGATTGTGGAGATGAACGGCGAGCCCGTATCGAGCGTGGAGGATTTCAAGAAGCAGTACGAGGCGATGCGCAAGGAGAAGCCCAAGGAGCCGGTGGTGCTGGTCGTGCAGCGTGAGAGCAACACGCAGGTCATCCGCATCGAGCCTCCGCAGTAATGAGCAATGAGCCGAGCTAACGGGAGCGAGCTTGAGGCGCGGTCTTCAACGGTTCCGCCGCGTGCTGCTGAATGCCGCCGGCGCGGCGGCCATGATCCTGCTCATCACCTCAGCCCTGATGTGGGCGTGGATTGGCCGCTATAACTATGGCGTCATCCATATGCGCGGCCGGACCACCGTCTGCTTGACAGCGACTTCCGACGTGCTGGCCTTCAACCACATCACCACCAGCACACCATTCCCGAACCGAACGATCGTCTGTCGCGGCGACTATCCCTTGCCCATTCCGCCGCGGATGGTTCGGGTAGTGGAGGAAGGTCGATGGCGACACGAGGCGTTCGGGGTCGGGGCAAGGGGCAAGATCATGAAGTTCACCGGCGCACCGGCGACGCCGCCGTTCCGAATGTCGCACATGGCGGTGTCCATTCCATTCTGGCTGATCGGCTTGATATGCGTGCCGCTGCCGTTGTGGCTGACCGCGACTCGCCGCCGCGCGGCAACACGTCAGCGCCGCCGCTCCGCAGGCCAGTGCGAACACTGCGGCTACGACCTCCGCGCGACACCCGGGCGCTGCCCGGAGTGCGGGGCGGCAGCTTGTCTGCTCGCCCCCGTGCTCACCGCTCGCCACGAACGTGCGTCAGACGCAATTCACTCGGACGCGTGATGCTATCCTTCCCCCACTTGGTAAGGTCGCACCACCTGCGGAGGCCCCATATGGACGAGGACCTTGATCAGATGTCGCGCGAGCAGCTGGTTTCCGAGGTGAAGCGGCTGCGCAAAGGCATCCGAGAACACCGCGACAGCTCAGGCCATGCGCTGTGCTGGCATCATCCCGCGTTGTGGGCCCTGCTGCCGGAACGGACGGACCCCGCTGCCGGTTGTGCCGGAGTGGCCACAGTTCATGGAGGGGTGCATTCGCTACCGCCAATCACTCGATGAGCAGGCGCCGGGGGCGCCGCGCGTGGACAAGCCGTATGACCGGTGAGCGCGAAACTTCTGGAGTACCGTGACTCCCTTTGCGCGCGTTTTTACACACGCTGGCCAACGCGGCTGCATCAGGGGTTCGGATTCGGTGGTGGTTGGGGCATTTTGCTCTTGCCGTCCCAGCCGGGGCCGTAGAGCGGTCCGCCGGGGGTTGCGCCGGT
Organism: Tepidisphaeraceae bacterium; assembly: GCA_035936155.1. Lineage (GTDB taxonomy): Bacteria > Planctomycetota > Phycisphaerae > Tepidisphaerales > Tepidisphaeraceae > DASYWJ01. Next base: position 34,713 of record DASYWJ010000038.1, read on the forward strand.
CATCTTTCCGGCCTCCATCACGACTTGTCCGTTCACGATGACGTGCGTGAATCCTTCCGCGTATTGGTGCGGCTGCTCGAAGGTCGCCTTGTCGGTGACGGTGTTCGGATCGAAGAGGACGACGTCGGCGGCGTAGCCCGGGCGGAGCAGTCCGCGGTCATTGAATCGGAACGCCAGGGCGGGCATCGACGTCATTTTGCGGATCGCTTCCTGCAGCGGGAGGAGGTTTTTGTCGCGCACATAGTGGCCGAGGACGCGGGCGTTCGTGCCGTAGCCGCGCGGGTGCGGCACGCCGGTGCCGAATGCGCGGATGCCGCTGTCGGAGGCGATCGCCACGAGCGGGTGCCGCATGATGTTCGCCACCTCGGTCTCGTCCATCGAGTGGAACACCATCTGCGCGCCGCCGTTGAGATAGAGGTCGATGATCGTGCGATACTGGTCCTCCATCGTGACATGGCCCGCGCCCGACGGCTGGGTGGCGCTGGTGAGCAGCTCGGCGGCGCCGTTTTGCGTGGCTTTTCGGATCTGCGCGACCTCCAGGATGCTCTTGCCGTTGTATTGCGGAAATGCCCGGCAACTGGCGATGATGGCGTAGCCGAAGTGCTTGCGCCCGCGGCCGACCACGTGGCTGTGGTGCATCGCCTTCATCGCCTGCTCCAGCCCCTGGGGCGTGCCCAGCAGCTTGCGCGCCGCGTCGCCGCCGCCCTGCAAGATCGAGTCGGGGATGAGGGTGGTGAGGCTCGTGCTCGAGGCGGTGTAGGGGTACTGGTCGATCCACACTTCCTGCCCCGCCGCCCGGGCGTCGGCGACGCGCTTCAGCGTCGTATCGCTCCCGCCGATGCGCCGGGCGACGTCGGTCGGCAGCTTGAAGTGCGAGATCTGCACGCGCGTGCCGCCGTCGCGACCAATGCGCAGCGCCTCGTCGATCGCCGCAAGGATTTCGCCCCCCTCGTTGCGCATGTGGCTGGCATAGATGCCGCCGAATTCGCTGCAGACCTTATTGAGCTCGATGATCTCTTCGGTGCTGCTCCACTGGCCGGGGATATAGATCAAGCCTGTCGAGAGCCCGACGGCGCCGTCGAGCATCGCCTGGCGGACTATCTGCCTCGCCTGCTCCATCTGCTCGGGCGTCAGGTCCCCCGCCTTGTCGCCCTTCACGGCGCGCAGCGTTGTGTTGTGGCCGATCAACGTGGCGACGTTCAAGGTCGTGCGCTTGTCGATCCGCGCGAAGTATGCGCCGACATCTCGGACGCTGCCCCCGCAGTTGCCGGTGACGATGGTCGTGACGCCGTCGCGGATGAAGTTTTCGGCCAGCGGGATGCGGTAAACGTCCTCATCCGCGTGCGTGTGCACATCAATGAAGCCGGGGGCGACGATCAGACCCGTGGCGTCGATGACCCGCTCCGCCTGCGCGTCGGGCAGCGAACCCAGGGCGGCGATCCTGCCGTTGGAGATCGCGACATCGCCGTAGAACCAGGGGTTGCCGGAGCCGTCGATCACCCGACCATTGCGGAGGAGCAGATCATACTTCGGGGCAGCCGTTGCGGGCGCTGTCCCGTCGCTGTTCGCGTTGGCGGGCGGCGGCAGGCTCGGGCGCTTGTTCGCGCATCCCGCAGCAATGAGGATGAACGCCAAAGCAACCGCGGTGGCTGGCGCGGCCCGTCCAAGCGCTATGGAAGGTAAGCATGCTCGGGCGAGACGCCCAATCCGCGAGGAGGACATCGCGATCATGACGCTAAGTTACCTTGGGAACGAGCAACGTGCGATCATCATCGACGCGCGGTGCATTCCGGCGAGTTCAAAAAACAACCACCCCCAGCCTTATGAGCCGGGGGTGGTCTGGACTTGTGAGAAAGTAGGCCGGGATTAACCGCGCTCGCTTGGGAAGGTTAATCCCGTACGAGCCTCATGTACCCTGTCCGCTGCATTACTGCAGGAGCGCCAGGGCGGCCATAGGGGACGCGTTGGCCTGGCTCAGCACCGTCGTGGCCGCCTGCGCCAGGATCTGGTTCCTGGTGAGGTTCGCCGTTTCCTCTGCGAAATCGGTATCACGGATGGCGCTTTCGGCCGAGCTGGCGTTCTCCAGCGCGACGCCCAGGCTGTTCACGGTCGAACCGATCGTGAACCGCTGGAAGGCGCCCAGCCGGCCGCGGAGCTGGCTGACCTGCTTGATCGACTTGTCGATGACCTTCTGGGCCGTCGTCAGGTTGTCGCTGGTCAGCGAGTTCGTGCCGCCCGAGCCGAGGCTCGAGAGGTAGCCGTTGGTGCTGTCACCGAGGCTGCCTGTGGTAACCGATGCGATGCCGATCGAGGCCTTGTCGCCCTCGGTCACCTTGCTGCCCAGCGCAAAGGTCGCGCCGCCGCCGGTGATGCCGAAGGTCGTGGTGCCCGGCAGGTTGAACGTTGTGTCCAAGTCGAACTCCACGTCGAGGTTGCTCGAGCGGAAGCTGACCCGCAGCCCGTCGGCCTGAGCCGTCGCGCCGTTGACCGTCACATTCGCGTCGACGCCCGAATCCTTGGTCGTCGCCATCGTGAACGTGCCGGCGATGCCCTTGAGGCTGACGAACTGGTTGGCGCCGTACTCGGTGCTGTTGACAACCAGTGCGGTGCCCGAGACGACCGCGCTCACGCCGGTCGCTTCCTTCACCGCGTTGATCGCCGTGGCGATCGAGCCGACCGTCGTGCCGCTGGCGAAGGAAAGCTGCTCGGAGCCGCGGGTGCCAGCCACCTCGATGGTGACCGTGTCGCCCGTGAGCGTGCCGCCCGTGTAGGCCAGCTCGCCCGTCTCGGCGCTGGCGACGACCTGGACGACCACCGCGCCCGTGGCGCCGTCGGCCAAACGCGCCGCGTTGATGCGGAGGTTGTCGATGGCCGTGCTCGTGACTGAGCTGGTCGTGTAGTCGTACGTGCCATTGAGGAGCTTAGCGCCCTGGAACGAGGTCGACTGCGCGATGCGGTTGATCGTCGAGAGGATCGAATCGACCTGGAGCTGGTTGGCGTCGATTTCTTCCTGAGAGAGGCCGCCGCTGTTGGCCGCCTCCGAAACCAGGCTCTGGACTTCCGTAAGCAGCGAGCTGATTTCCGTGAGGCCACCCTCGGCGGTGCCGATGATGTTGCTCGCGCGCTCGGCATTCTCGATAGCCTGCGAGATGCCGGCCTTCTCGGCCCGGAGGTTCTCGCTGACGATCAGACCGGCCGGGTTGTCCGCGCCGCGGTTGATCTTCAGACCCGTCGAGAGCCGTTCGAGGCTCTGGTTCAGATTACTGTTGTTCTTCTTCAGCACGCGCTGAGCGATCAGCGAACTGACGTTGGTGTTTATCCTGCTCATAGCTATCTCTGTCTTTCCTTGACTAAGTATGTCGCGGGCGGTGTTCCGGGGTCGGATCTGCAGTCCGCTGTCCGGTGAAATTTGCCGTTGCGACGGTTCATTCCCTTGAAGGCTCTCGCGTGCAGGTTGAAGGGGACGCAACCTGGCAGCAGCCGCTACCTCGGGAAGATTGACTGACCCTTCACGCGAAAGGCCTGACAAAGCTCCCTATCGACCCATCGACGACCTCCTTTCCCACAAGTCCGGAACAATCGGCCCAGGACCGGAGTCGTTCCTGTACGAGGGAACGTCACGCAGCCGGAGCAGTTGCCCCCCCGCGCCTCCCGCCCACTTGGCGCGGGCGAAAGAGGCACGGATTGAATCCGCCCTCTCATCGACGGCGGTTATGGGTGCACTTGAGGTAAGGAAGTGCCGGATTTTCCGGTTGAGTTATGGGCGTGACAGATCGGTGAAGGTCGGTTTTTGTTGCGAAATGGACTGTTCGGCACCATCAGGTGGTCTGCCGAGCGTCTTATGGGACGGGATCTGGAGGCACGATCAACCGCCTGCGATGCGGAGCTCTGCAGGCCGCGGATTCTGCGCATTATCAGGACGTGCGAAGCCCGCTGCCGCGGTTCAGGCGCGGGGGCCAGCGCGACGGGCGCGGCCATGTTTGTCGCCGCGCCCGTGCGCTACCTTCCCTTGCTGTGAAACGAGCCCCGCTAGCCTTGCAGCAGCGACAGCACGCTTTGCGGGGTGCTGTTGGCCGTCGCCAAGACGCTCGTGCCGGCCTGCGTGAGGATCTGCGCACGGGTGAGGGCGGCGGTTTCGGCGGCGAAGTCGGCATCGCGGATGCTGCTCTCGCTTGCCGTCACGTTCTCCAAGGCGACGCTGAGACTGTTCATGTTGGTCTCCAGCGTGTTCTTCTCGAACGCGCCCAGCCGCCCGCGAAGCACCGCGACCTGCCGGATTGCCCGTTCGATGATCTGGCTGGCCTCTCGGGTCTGCCCGCTCACGAGCGTGCTCGTGCCGCCCGTAACCAGATCGTTGAGGAAGCCGACGTCCGCGTCGCCCAGCTTGCTGGCGGCCACCGACTGGATGCCGATGTTCACCTGCTGGTTGCTGGTCACCTGCGGCCCAAGCTGGAACAGCGCGCCGCCGCCCGTAATCGCGAAGTCGGTCTGACCGATACCGAAGCTCTCGTCGAGCTTCAGCTCCATGTCCAGCGTGGTCGTATTGAGCTTGACATTCAAGCCGTCGCCAACTGTGAGGGCGCCATTGACTGTGGCAACGGCATCGCCGCCGGTATCGCGGGTAACGCCGGCGCCGTTCTCGTCCGTGGTGGTGAAAGTGCCTGTCTGTGCCGTGACGGAAACGAATGCACGGCTGCCGTAGCCGACGGAACGGAACACCATTCCGGCGGTGGGGTCGGCCGAGTTGATGAGTTCCGCCGTCACGCCGATCGCATCGCTGACGCGATTGACGGCAAACGCGACGGCCGAGGCGGTCGTGCCGCTCGTGAAGGTCAGAACCTCGACGCCCTCCGTTCCAGCAACCTCCAGCGTCACCGAGCCGCCCGTAATCGCGCTGGCCGTGAAATTCAGCTCAGCTGTCTTGGCGCTGGTGAGCACGTTGATCTGGACCGGGATCGTGTCATTGATCCCGAAGTTCGCCTGCGAGACGTGCACGGCCTCCAGAACACTCTCGTCGATACCGCTCGTTACGTAGTCGAGGCTGCCGTTGAGCAGGTTCAGCCCGGCGAACGTGGTCGTGTTGCTGATGCGGGTGATCGACTCGACCGCGGAATCAACCTGCAGCTGGTTGGCCTCGATCTCCTCCGGCGAGAGCGCGCCGCTGTTGGCCGCCTCGACGATGAGATCCTTGACGTTCAGCAGCAGCGCCGCCACTTCGCTGAGCGCGCCTTCGGCCGTCGAGATGACGTTCGACGCGCGCTGCGAGTTGTCGATGGCCTGGGTGATGCCGGAGATTTCCGATCGCAGCCCTTCGGATGCGATCAAACCAGCCGGATCGTCGGCGCCGCGGTTGATCCGCAGGCCGCTCGAGAGACGCTGAAGCGTTGAATTGAGTTGTTTCTGCGTCCGCGACAGCCCGCGCTGGGCCGTAAGAGACGCGACGTTCGTATTGATGCGGGCCATATGTCAATCCTCCATGATTGGTATGGCATGCCGGGCCCAATCGCCCGGGCGATGAGGCCCCAGTCCATGGGGCCATTTCGACTGCGAACCTCGAACTGCAAACGGCGGAATTCAATCCGCGATCCCAGATCCGCAATCGCACTCTACTGAGGGCTACTTCTTCTCGTCCTTCGATTCGCTGCTCTTCTGCGGTCCGATCTTTCCAAGCCCCGAAAGATCCTCGGGTTTGACTTCCGCCGCCGCACGGTTTTCCCGGCGGATGGCGTCATAAACTTCCTTGCGATGGACGCTGATCGCCTTGGGGGCGTTAATCCCCAGACGCACCTTGTCGCCGCGGATGTCAACCACGGTGACCTCGATGTCGTCGCCGATCATGATCGTCTCGTCGCGCTGACGGGACAGCACCAACATGTGAAGGCTCCTTCCTGGGTAAGGGGCCTGAAAACAATTCAGGCCCGCAACGTTTCGCCGTTTTCGACGGCTCGCCGATCCATCGGTGTGCCGAGGCGAAACGTGTATCCCGCAACGTCCTTGTCGCGGCGCACCGATGCGGGCCTCTTGCACATGATAGGCCCGTCGATGCGATCCCTGGTGCAAAGATTCCGCTCAGGCCGACTTGGCCAGCGGCACCTCCGACTGGAGCTTGATCAGCGGTTGGCGCGTCGTCCACTTCTTTTCCGTCAGCACCACCTGCTGCGCCATGCGGTTTTGGGCATTGACGACGATCGGGCCCAGCAGGTTGCCGGTCAGCCAGTGGCCGACCTTGTTGCAGATGACGAACAGCTGCGCAAAGCTGTTGTCCGTCAGCTGCAGTTCCTGCGTGGTCTCCTCGCGAATGGGGACTTCGTAGTCCTTGAAGAAGATACTCGGGTCGGTCACGACGAACGCGAGGCTCGGCTCGTCGACCGATTGCAGCCAGAAGAAGTAGTTCTCCTGTCCCGTCTGGATCAGCGCAAAGCGGCCTTGTTCGGGGAACCCGAGCAGGCCATGCGGGAAGGTCATGATGCGGTCGTCTTCGACCGTCAACTCCCCGAAACGAGTGGTCTGGATCTCCATTGCGAACTCCATTTCCCGCCACGCGCGCGGGGGTTGAACCCGTCGCGTGGCAACATGCCCTGCGATCTCCGTCGCCGGGCTTTGTCAATCCGATCCCTCAGCTCCGCCGGGGGACCCATTTGACCGCCGCATCGCGCATCCTGCGTGAGCGGCGGATACATCCGAACATCTGCACGCCCCGGGCGACCGCGCCCGCTGCGCCGCGACGGGTTTCCTTCCCGGCCGCGTTCGATGTTTCGTCAGAGCGACGGCATTGGGCGATTTGATCGCATCACAATGCCGTGCGCCGTGTCATTCTGAGGTACTCCGAAGCATCTCTTGGCTTGGTGATCGGAAATCCTTCGGAGTACCTCAGAATGACAGCTCCCGTGCATTCCATTTTCATCGGCTCTGTTTTTTCCTGCCGATCCTGCGCGGGTCGGCAACAATTGCTGCGCGTCCCGCGTTTGGTTGCTTATTCTACTTTTATATCCAACTATGCCCTCATCCAAAGCAACCGCCGTGCCACGAGTGATCAGCTCAGAAAATCCAGCAGCGACAGGTTCATGATCCGCGAGGTGGTCATCATGCTCGCCTGCAGCGCCGTCTGCAGCGTCTGGAAGCGCGAGATCGCCTCGGTCATGTCGACCTCCTGGAGGTTCGACAGCAGCGACTGCGTCGCCAGGTTCTCGTCCTCGAGCCGGTTCTGTCGGCTCTCCAGTTCCTGCACGCGAGCACCCGTCTCGCCACGCACCGTCGTGAGATTCGTCAGGTTGGCCTTGAGGCCCGCGGCGGCATCCGTGATCGCCTGCTGGTCGCTGCCGTGCAGGGCTGCGAGGAGAGTCGAGAGGTTGCTGAACACGCCGCCAGCTTTCACCGGATTCACATCGTCACCCGCCAGAACAGCTCCGACGGACGGCTTGAGCAGCCCCAGGTCCTTCGCCGCCTCGGAGTAGTTCGCGGGCGCCACGACAAGCGTGCCGGCGCCGCCAGACGTATCGGTGAGGACGATGCCGTTGCCGGTGGTGGAGAAGCTGGCGGTGACGCCGCCGCCGGCGTCGGCAGTGTTGATCGCGTCGATCACGTCCTGCACGGTGATCGCGCCGTTCACGTCGATCTGAAAGCTCGTGCCGTCGCTGCGCGTGATGGTGAGATCGGCGCCGTCGGCCATGCGAACGCCCTTGCCGAGATTCAGCTCGCTCAGCGCGGATGCCGGGCCAAAGCTGCGGACGCCCAGGTCCGCCGCCGTCGTCCCGCCGTTCTCGGCGATGCTCAGATTCGTCCCCTGCGTGGGGTTGAGGAGGTTGATTCCCGTGCCCGAGGCGTTGATCTCGGCGCGGACGTGCGTGCCGTAATTGTTGATCCGGTTGAGCATGTCCTGCACGGTCGTTGCGCCGGCGAAATCGATCGTGGCAGACTGCTGGCCGTTCTGGATCGTGATGCCGCTGGTCAGGTCGATGCCCGCGCCGCTGTTGAGCGCTGCGAGGGGCGTGAAATTCGTGACCTTTGGCTGTGTGTCGGCGCCGTTGAGCGGCAGACCCGCGCCCGCGCCGACCGCGCGGAGGATGCCCAGATCGCTGGCGGTCGTGCCGCCGCCGACATCTGTGACCGTGATATCATCGCCGCCGCCGCCCGTCAGGACGAGCCCGCGGGCGCTGAGGGATGCGGTGATGCCACCTACGCCCGCTGCGTTGATCGCATCCATCACGTCGCCGACTGTGTCCGCCTGCGACAGGTCCACGAGCGCGCTCGCCCCGCCGTTGGAGAGGTTCATTGCGCCCAATCGGATGCCGTTGCCGCTGACGCCGGCGAGATCGACCAGCCGCGTCGCAGCGCTGACCGATGGCGTGATGTTGGCCGTGCCCTCGACGCGCGTCGAAAGGGCGCCGAAGACGCGCTCGCCATTGACCATGAAGGGCCGGACGCTGTTCTCGTCGCAGGCATTGCTGAGCGTGTTGGTCGAGCCAACAAATTTCACACCGCCGCCCTCGGAGACGAACGGCGGATCCGTCAGCCGGTCGCCCGCGAAAAGGTACATCCCTTCGAACTGCTTGTTCGCGAGGCTCAGCACCTGGCTGTAGATGTTGTCCACGACGGCGGCGGCGCTTTTGCGCTGCTCCGCCGTCACATCCGAGCCCACGTTGGCCGAAGCGATATCCTGCGCCTGCTGGAGGAGATCGGTGAGGTCGCCCAGCGTTGCATCGACCTCGCCGAGGTGGCTGCCCGCCTGCTTGACGTTGCCAAGGTACGCCGCGCGCTGCTCGAGCGTCTTGCGGAGCTGCTGGACGATGGCGGCATCGCCCGGATCGTCGCTGGGCGCGTTAATCCGCTTGCCGGTGATCAGCTCATTCTGTACTTCCAGCAGCGACCGCTGCGTGCGCGAAATCGCGCTCTGCGACACGCTCGTTCGCAGCTGATTACTCACGCGGGCGAGTTGGGTGGAAAGGATGGCCATGAGTAGCACGGGCCTTCAGCCCGCGTTCCGTTTCACAGGCTCAAAGCCCGTGCTACACCAGTGCGAGAATCTGCTGCATCAGCTCATCCACCGCCGCGATTAACCGCGATGCGCCCTGGAACGCCCGCTGCTGCCGAATCAGATTGATTGCTTCTTCATCGAGGCTCACGCCGCTGAGGGCTTCGCGCTGGGCCAGGAGCGTTTCTTTGACGACCGCGCTGGCTTCGGCATCGGTCTTGGCGTCGGCGGCGGCAATGGCGATCTCATTCACGAACGACTGGTAACGCTCCTTCAGACTCGCGCCACCGAGTGACGGGAGCTTCGCCGATTCCAGCGCCGCGATCGCCAGCGCCGTCTGGTTGTCGCCCTTCTCGCCGTTCTTCGCCGCCGCCAGCAGGTTCGGGTTTCCCTTGATGGCGGGGCTGAGCGCAATGTCGGTTGCATCCCTGCCGCTGTAGAAGCTGTTCACGCCCAGGGCCGCCAGCACTCCGCTGCTGTCCTGGCTGAAGCTGAGCTCCACGCCCGTGCTGTCGGCCGAGAGCTTCAGCAGCCCGCTGGCGTTGATCGCGGAGAGGCCGCCGATGTTGTCCATCCTGGCCACGAGGTCGTCGAGGGTTGTGTCATCGGCGTTGAGCCCGTCCAGGTCGACTTCGATGAGCGTGCTCGTGACAAGGCCGGTGGTCTTGTCCTTCACGTGAACAACGAAGCTGCCGTTCGTCGCCTTGAACGGAACGCCGCTGCGGTCATCGTTCAGCGCAACGGTCGAGTCGGTGACCACGTTGGTTGCACTGACGGCGGCAAATCCTTCGATGCCCTGGCCTGCTGAGTGAATCTTGTTCAGCTCAAAGATGATGTTGCCGGAAATTTCATCGACCTTATCGACGTACCCCCCGATGCGCTGGCGGACGGCGGTTAGCGCGCCGATCTGGCCGCTGGTCAACCGGACATTGCCATTGTCATGCTTGTAGGCAACGACGGGCGTGACCACGCCGTCGATCGTTTCATTGCGTATGGTAAGCCCGCGGCTGTCGCCGTTGATGACGAGCGGATCGGAGCCGACGTAGACGTTGAGCGTTCCGTTTTTCTGCTCGACGGCGCGGACATCAATCAGCTGCGACAGCTGCTTCATCGCCGCGTCGCGCTGGTCGCGCAGCCCATTGGCCTGCCCTGCCGAGCCGCCTTCGCTGAGGACGATTTCCCTGTTCAGGTGCGCAATCTGCTTCGCCAGCCGGTCCGCGTCATCGACCTGGGCCGTGAGGCGACCGTCGACATCCGCCCGCAGCGATGAGAGCTGTCCGCGCAGATCTTTCAGCGACGATGCGACCATTTCGCCGTTCTGCACGACGACCTGTCGATATCCGACGTCCTGCGGCTTGTTCGCGAGGTTCGACCAACTGTTGAAGAACGTGCTGAGCTGCGTCGAGAGGTCATCTTCGCTGAGCTCGTTGAGGGTCGATTCGACGCGGCTGATCCACTGCTCAGTCGTGGCGGCGCCTTCGTTGTCGCTGATGCTCCCGCGGATGCGGCCCTCCAGCGCCTCGTCAATGTGCCGCTGAATGCCGGTGAGGTTAACGCCCGTGCCGACGAAGACGCCGGGGCGAATCTGGTGGTCTCGGCTCGGCGCCGTCTGCGCGGTCTGGCGCGTGTAATCGGCGTTGCCGGCGTTGGCAATATTGTTGCCCGTCGCCTGAATCGCCGCCTGGTGCGTCGCCAGGGCGGACTTGCCGATGTTGAGGGTTCGGGTCAGGGACATAGGGATGAAGGGTGAGGGATGAGGGATGAACTCAGCCGCCCTTTACGTTGCGGACCATAGTTACGAACATGCGAATCAACTCGTCGACTTCCTTGTGGAGCGCCTCTACATTGGGAATCGTACATAGGCGCGATTCATCGAGAAGCTCGAGCCAATAGGCGGTCTCGTCCAGTTCCTGTAGAGCGCCCTCCAGCTTGCTGATGAACTCTGCGTCGGAACGAGCGCGGCACGCTTCGCGATAGTGTGCGCCGACCGACGTTCCACTTCTTAGGCACTGCCGTCCCATCACCGCTACAGCCGGATTTTGCGGCAAGTGCACGTACATCGCGACCACACTGAGAGCGAAGCGCTTGGTGCGCTCCCGTAAGTCCTGTCGATGATTTGCATCGCCTTTGTTCATCCCTCAGCCCTCAACCCTCATCCCTACCCGACGGCTTCCATCACGCCGATCCGTGCCGAGACCTGCGGGACGCCATGCTTGGAGTAGACGCCCGCGTTCTCGACCGAGCCGGCGAGGAGGCGGACGACGGTGTTCAGGTGACCCAGCACCGCGCCGGCGAGCTTGCCGGCGATGTGCGACTTGGCGGTGGTCTGCTGGATCGTCGTCTTCAGCTCGTCGCGCAGCTTCATCAGCAGCGGGCCGCGCTGGGGGTTCAATTCGGCGATGCGCGTAATGGTGAGCGGCGCTCCCTCGTGCTTCAGCAGCTGGCTGATCTGGCCGACTAGTGTCTTGCGCTTGTTCTCGAGCATCCCGATGCGCAGGCGCGCGGCTTCCTGCTGGTGCGCCGCTGTGTCCATTGCGCCGAGGTCGAACGCCTTCATCGCCGCCTGGTGCGCGTCCATGTGCTTGATCAGCCGGTGGTGCTCGGCCGTGAGCTGCTGGAGCGTGACTTCAAGTTCAGTGAGCTGACGCACTGCGGCCGCTCCTTTCGATCACGTCTTTGGATGTCTTGCGGTACGCCTTGGCCGCTTGGAGCTTGCGCACGATGCTGTCGACAAGCTTCGTGCCCACGCCCGTGGCCATGCGGTCGGCGAGCTGCTGGTCGTAGAGCGATCCGAAGGCTTCGCCCCCGCGGCCGCCGGAGAACAGCTCGCTCTTGAACGGGCTGTTGCGCATCTGCTTGAGCAGTGTGCCGAAGAAGGCCTGGGAGACAAACGTCTGCGCCTGCTTGCGGGCGTCTTCATGTGCGACGGGAACGGCTTGGAGAGCGGCGAGGGAGCCCGCTTTGAGATCGGGCGTGTCGTGCCGGCCGAGTTCCAGCGCGCTGAGGGGGAACGTGGGGCGCTGGGCGAGGTCCAGCGGCTTGAGCGCTCGCTTGCCCGCCCCGCCGTTGGCGAGGTCCAGGGGGAGGAACTTTTGCGTGGCAGGGATGTCCATTGGCGCGTCTCCGACGCTTCTTCGTAGCACGAATTTCCAACCCGTGTTCCGGTCGCAGGCACGGGTTAAAACCCGTGCTACGGGAAGTCGATCACTCCGTGATCAGCTTCCCGTGCAGCTTTCCGATGCGGTACAGCTCCTTCACGATGGTGATGCGGTCCTCAGCCGGGACCGCCAGCTGCTCCAGCGCGTCCACGAGATCCTGCAGCTTCGCCCCGCCGGCCCTGGTCGTGTCCAATGCCACGGTGGATTTCTGGATGATGACCGGCCGCTGCGGCGTGGGGATCGGCTCGGGCTTGATCGTGCTGATCGTGAGCCCCTTGTGGCTGATCACGACGGGGCTGATCTCGACATCGCCCGTGATGATCATCGTGCCCGTGCGCTCGTTGATCTGCACCCGCGCTTCGGTAGGCAACAGCGGCACGGGCAGGCGCTGCACGCGCGAAATGAAGCTGTCTGGGCGCTCGCGTTCGATGGGCGGGATCGTCACGACGACGTTCTTGGGATCGACAGCGATCGCCAGGGTCTCGCCAGATGTGCTCTCGGCGTCATTGATGATCTTGGCGATCGTGCTGGCGATCGTCCACGACGCGCTGGGATCTTCCAGGATCAGCGTGAACTTACCGTTCTCGATGAAGTTCGCGGGGAGGTCGGCCTCCATCACCACGCCGCCTTTGACAACGCCGACGGTCGGCGTGCTCGGGTCTTCGATGACGACCGGGCCCTCGGCCAGAGCGAAAATCCCGCTGCCCGCCAGCGGGCCCTGCATCGGCGTGACGAACAAGCGCCCGCCCTTGAGGCTCGCTGCGGCGCCATTGCTCATGACGTAGACGTCGAGCCTGTCCCCATCGCGCACGCCGTTGCCGGGGATCGTCGCGACGAGGCTGACAATCGCCACATTATTCGCGTTGCTGAGTTCCGCGACCGTCGTCGGGTTGGAGAACTTACCCAGCATCGATGCCAGCGGCTTGATGGCCGGCATGTACTTCCCGCCGTCGCCGGTGCCCTTCAAACCGATGACCAGTCCAAAACCGGTGAGCAGGTTGGAGCGCTGCCCGCTCAGCCGCGTGATGTCCGCGACCTTCACCGCGAAGGCGGGACGGGCGGCAGCGAGCAGCGCGATGAGGATGATGACGAACTTCTTCATTGGGCTCCGCCCCGAAGGCAGTTGCTCGTTTGCTGTGCTGGTTACCAGTAAACGCGAATCGCTCCCGGGGCCCCGCCCCACCAGCAACGAGTAACCAGCAACTAGCAACTGCTTTCGTCAGAACGGATTGATCACGTCCAATAATTTCGGGATGAAGCCCTTCTTCGTGGCGTTGCGCACGTTGCCCTTGTGGGTCTTGCGCAGGTTGAAGTCGGCGAGTTGCGTGCTGAGGATGGTGTTGTCGGCGCTGACGTCTTCGGCGCGGGCGATGCCGGTCACGAGGAAGCGCTGGTACTCGTCATCGGTCGTGATTTGCTTGCGGCCTTCGAGCACGAGCGTGCCGTTGGGCTTCACGTCGATCACCTTGGCCGTCACGCGGGCGGTGAAGCTGTCTTCGCGCTCGACGGTGCCTTCGCCGGTAAACTCTCGCGACGCGTCGGCGACGATGGACGGCGGGTTATCACCGATGCCGCCCCCGCGCAGCGCTACGTCCCGCAGGTCCAGCTTGATGAACTCGGTAATTCGGGCGTCGATCGCCGCTTCCTTCATGGTCTCCGTCGTGCCTTCGGAGCTGAACTCGCTCTCCTCGCGGATGATGATCGTCACCTGATCGTGCTTCTTAATCACCCGGGGCTCGGGCTCGGGGACGGCGAAGTAGCTCACCTGCGCCAGCGGCACCTGTCCGGGGTCGACCGGCACGGCAAGCGTCGCCTTCAGCAGCGACCCGCCGTTGCGCTGCATCGCCTGAGCGGCGCTCTGCGCGTCGTTATTGTTCAGCGGCTTGGACGGTTCGGCCGGCGTCGCAGCGACGCGCGGCGCGGTGGCGGCCGGGGCACGCGCGGTCTGCGCGGAGGCGATGGTGGCGATCAGCACGAGCGCAGCGAGGGCGTGTAAAGTGGTAAGACGCATTGGGAATTCCTCAAGAACGGGGGGAGACCGCGAAGCATGCAAAGGCGCGAAGACAGCCGCGAAGGTAAGTCACGCTAAAAGTGCTCCGCGGCTTTTCTTAGCGCGTTCGCGTGCCTGGTGGTTGCCTCGGAATCGACTTATTCGCTCGCCGACGCGACCTTCGCGTCCCGACTTTCCTGCATCGCCCCGCCGTTCATTTCCGCCGTCTGCGGGCCGGTCAGGATGACCTCATAAATCTCTTTCGTCGCCTCGTTCTTGACCCGGATCGTCTGCCCGTATGACCCGGACTCCATGGCGCGGGCGACGGTCTTGACCTTCACGTTGGCGGTCGTCAGCGTGATCGTGACGAACTGCCCGGCACGCGCCAGCGGCACGGGTTCGACCATCTTCGCGGTGAACACCGCCCCCGGCTTCAGGTCGCGCGCCGACTGGTTGCCCACGACCTGCTCGCGCTTCAGCAGCGGCTGGTCATCAAGCTTGTCGACGAGCACGCGCTTGTCGACGACGTCCTCCTCGCGAATGAGCTGCCGAGCCGAAATGGGACGCGCCAGGACGACCTGCTCCTGCCAGGCCTTTGCCATCCCGCTGATGTCGATCCGCTGGATTCCCGCGTCGGTGGTGACGTGCACTTCCCACGACACGGGGCCGAGGTTCTTTGCCCGCTGCGGGACGACCTGGAAACGGAACTGCGGCTCGGCGAGACTCAGGGCCTTTTCGTCCCTTGGGTTGAACGTAATCTGCAGCGCCTTGGGGTCCATCGACAGCCGAGCGGCAAGGTCTTCGGTGAGAACGTCGCGCAGCGTGTGGAAGGGTCCTTCGGATGCGACGAGCACTTGCGGCGCCGCGTCGGCCGCGGGCGCCGCAAGCTGTGGCGGCAGCTGCTGCCCGGGCTGCTGCATCACCGGCGCATCGGGCGCGGGAACTTTGCCCGGCGCTTCCTTCGCGGTCCGCCACTTCTCCAGCGCCTGCGTCTCATCGATCAGCACGTCGCTGCGATCGACGGTGCAGGTCACGGCGCCGGAGAAGTTGATGTTCGAGAGGTTCACGCCCGCATCGTGCAGCAGTTCCTTCAGTTGCGGCACGCTAAGCGTGCGGTACGGCGCGTTGATGTCGAGCCGGGTAATGACCAGATCGGCCACGGGGGCGAAGAACGCGTTGTCTTTCGCGTTCCACCGGCAGACCTGCTTGAGCTTGACCGCGTCTCCGATGACGGTCGCTTCGCCGCGCATTTCGAGTGTCGCAGTCGCCGTGTTCGCCCCGCCCGCGGCGGGAACGAATGACTCCTTTGGCTCTTGCGGCTCTTGCTGGCTGATCTCTTGTGCCGGCGTGGCGCCGTAACCCCACTGGCTGAGCAACGTCTGCGTCGCCCACGCCAGAATGGTGAGGATCACCATCAACTGCACCGTCTTCCGCATCCCAAGTGGCCGATAGCCATTGTTGTTGTTCATCATCGCGCGACCTCCATGTCACGGTGATTGCCTGTAGGGGCGGGGCTTGCCTCGCCCGCTTTGCGATCCGGGCGACACAAGTGCCGCCCCTACATCAGAAACGCCTGAGATTTCCCACGGTTTGCAGCGCCTGATCCGCCGTCTGGATGGATTGACTGTTCAGCTCGAACGCACGCTGCGTTTTGATGAGCGTCACGAGTTCCTTCACCGGGTCGACATTGCTCGCTTCCAGGAAGCCCTGCAGAATTGTGCCCGTGCCATTCTCGCCGGGGTTGCCTTCAATGGGGTCGCCGCTGGCGGCCGTTTCGATGTACAGGCTGCCGCCCATGAGCTTCAACCCCTGCGGATTGACGAAGTTGGTTAATCGAAGTTGACCGACGTCGGTCGGCCGCTGCTGGCCGGCACGGATCACCTGCACGTTGCCGTCCTGGCTGATGCTGATGTCAGTTGCGTCGGGGGGGACGTTGATCGGCGGGATGATCTTGTAACCATCGCCCATTCCCAGCACGAGCTCGCCTTCGCTGTTGACGAAAAAGTTCCCGTTGCGGGTGTAGGCCGTGCCGTCGCCGACGGTGTCCATCACCTTCACCTTAAAGAACCCCTGCCCCTCGATACCCACATCCAGCGGGCGATCGGTGCGCTCCAATGATCCCTGCTCCAGGTCCAACTGGGTGTTGCTGATGCGCACGCCCAAGCCGACAAAGATGCCCGCCGGCGAGATCTCGCCCGCGGCCGTGCTCGTGCCCGGCTGCTTGAGGGTCAGGTACATGAGATCTTCAAAGTTCGTCCGCGAGCGCTTGAACGCGGTCGTCTCGGCGTTGGCGAGGTTGTTCGCCACCACGTCGATGCGCGTCGACAGCGCCTTCAACCCAGAAGCGGCGGAATGGAGGGCAGTAATGGCCATGGTTTGGTTATCGGACGAGCGTAAAAGGAGACTTCACTGAATCAGGAGTCGCACTTGTCGTCCTGAGTACTGCGAAGGATCTCTAGCGTCCGACGCGGGAGATCCTTCGGAGTACCTCAGGATGACAGGTCCGCGCGTTTACCCGTTTAGATCTTCCCAACTTCGTTCACGAGCTTGCCCAGCGTCGCATCCTGGTAGCGGATCATGTTGGCGTTGGCTTCGAGCTGGCGCTGGGCGTCCATGAGCAGTGCCAGCTCCGTCGTCGGGTCGACGTTGGCGCGCTCAACCGCGCCGCTGCGGAGCTGGGCGTTTGAGGCGGCGAGCGTGCTGACCTCGGGATGGTCCAGGAGCATCTGCCCGCGCTTGGTCAGTTGTTTGGGGTCCGGGACGTCGAAAAGCCCGATCCGAGCCGCGGGGGTGCCGGCTTGGGTGATCTGGCCGTCCCTGGTGACTTCGGTTTGGGCCTGGAGAGCGCCGTTCAGGAGAATCGGCTTGCGGTTGCGGTCCAGCACCTTGTCGCCGGAATGCGCGAGGATCAGGTGCCCCGAATCGTCGACCAGGAAGCTGCCGTTGCGCGTGAGGCGTGCGGCGCCCTCGTGGTCCTGGACCATGAAGTAGCCCGCGTTGCCTTCGATGGCCAGGTCGAGGTTTCCGCCGGTGGGTTCCAGCTCGCCGCTGGTCGTGTCGATCGAGGTGGGAGAGGCGAACATCCCGCCGCCGAGCTTTTCGAGCAGGTCGTTGGACTGCCCCCCCATTCCGCCGCGAAACCGGCGGTGTTGCGCCTCGGTGAGGCGCTCCTGGAACAGCGCCAGGTCGCGTTTGAAGCCAACGGTTTCGGCGTTGGCGATGTTATTGGCAATGACGTCCTGCCGGTACGAATTGGTCAGGACGCCCGAGGCCGACAAGTACAGGCCGTATATCACTCGGCCCCTCCGTCGGCGGGAGCCACGAAGGCGCGGGTGCGCATCGTGGGGTGGTTTGGCAGCGCCTCGTCCGTGAGGCTGTCGCCGTGGCCGCTTTCATGCGCCGCGGAAGGACCGGCTCCGCCGATCACGACCTGCTGCCTGAAGTTCGACACCTTGTCGAGCGACGCGTGCAAATGCGCCGCCACCATGAGGCGGGCGGCTTCGACAATCCGTTGTCCGAGCACCTGCGAAACATCCATGTCGCGCGTCACTTTCCGGGTCGCGAAAAGAAATGACCCGCCGGCCCCATAGAAATCCGCGTGCCGCACGAGCCGCAGGGGGTGAGTGCGCGGGACAAATCGCTCCGGGGGTGATTTGTTACCGACGCATGTGCCGAGGCTTGCGCGAGACCGACAAAAATCTGGCGGGCGGGAATCAACGAGCATCTGGGGGTGGAGCGACCAGCAATGAAGCGCAGACGCTGCGTCCCGCGCCGGCAGAAGCTGCGCGTGTCGGGTGGAGCGCGAGCCATCGCGGATCAGCGGGATTTGTCAGCGTCAACGTCGGCGTCGGCGTTAGGCGCCCAGGTGGTACGCATCTGGATTTCCTGGCGCGGATAGGCGGTGGTGAGCCGGCCGCGATGCTCCGGCTTGGCCAGTTCCGTCGCGATCGCCAGCAGCAGGCTGCTCGCCCACTTGCGGCGCTGCCGGGCGGGCACGAGGTACCGAATCGTGCAGTTGGTCCACGCGTCGGCCTGCGAGAGGAACACGCGTGGCAGTTCCTCGACCTCAAACGCCAGGCGCGCCCGTTCCAGGAGCTGCTGGTACTGCTCGGCCCGCGTGACCATTTCGGGGCCCAGCAGCTTTCGCGCTGTTGCCTCGATGACCTCCGACGCGTAGGCAAGGTCGCTTTCATTGGTGATGCTGATCGTGATCTCGTCCCACACGTACGGGAAATCGCGGCTGTAGTTGATGATGTTGCTGCGAAGCACTTCCCAGTTGGGGAAGGTGACCATCGCCCCCGTCGGCTGCGCACCGGCGACCGATTTTCCCGCCCCGCCGGCTTCCCAAACGGTCGTGGTGAGAACATCGATCTTGTAAACATCGCCGAATACCTCGCCCACCTCGATGCGGTCGCCCACGCGGTAATAGGCGCGGAAGCTGTTGAGCAGCCAGCCGGTAAAGCTCTCGATGGGCGTCTGCAGTGCCCAGCTCAGCGCCAATCCGACGAGGCCGACGGACCCCAGCAGCGCGCGGGCGTCACCGGCCACAATCGAAAGGCCGGCGGCGATCGCCAGGAGAAACAGTCCAATCCGCACCAGCGCCGCCGCCGCCTCCGTCCGCTCCCATCCGCGCAGCGTGCGGTGCAGCAGCGCCGAAGCCACACGGGCCGCCACCCAGGCCAGCACGATCAGCAGGAGCGCGATCAGGATGCTCGGGAGCATTCCGTAGGCCGCCCAGACCAGATCGCGGATTGTGTTGGTCGCTTGTTGAATGCCGACACCCGGATCGCTCGGCACGACTGGCGCAGGTTCGGCAACCTCCTCGGTCTGCGTCTGCGGCACGGGTTCCGCGTCCTGAGCGTCTGCGGGCGCGCCGATGAGCAGGAGGATCATTGCCGTCAGCGCCACTGCCAGCATCGACCCCTGCCGGAACCGCTGCAGCCGCTGACGCGCGCTGCTCTGATATCCCCGGATCGAGGAGAGCCCCCGCCGCCCCGGCGCGCGTCTCAAGCCACGTTGGGATCCACGCTCCGATCGGCGCGCCACCTGCCCCTTCCCCTGTCGGCGACGTGCCGCCACAGATGCCGGCTGCTGCAACTTCCACTGGGCCATCGCCGCAGCCTACGCGTCAGAGTCAAAAAGCGTCAATACGCTCGCGCGGATCACAACCTCAGCAGCGCCCTTAACCGCGCAACGCAAGTAGCATCTTCGGCAGATCCAGCAATCCGCCAGCGCTTACGCCTGCGCCTTCTGCTCGTAGTACTGGTTGATCTTCTCGTACATGCCCTCAGGGAACTGCAGATTCTTGTACACGTTGCACCCGTCCGGATCGTCGGTCGGGCAGATGGGGAACTTCTGCTCGCGCTGGAACTGCATGATCTTGTCGCGCCTCGGCGGGTTGTAATCCCTGCCCTGCACCTGCTTGACCAGCGCCCGGGCCTGGACCAGGTCAAAGCTCGTCTTCCTCGAGAAAGTGCCGCGCGACCATGGCAAACACGAGCCTGCCGTGATGGCCAATATCTTCACCCCTGTCGAGCGCGCCCAGCAGGTGCGACATCATTTCGTTCTGCTGCATGTCCTGAACTGCCATGAAACCTCCTGAAAGCACTGCAGAAGGTGATGCAATCATGGTGCCAGAAGATAGGATTTTGTTAGGTACAGCTCGGGGGGGGTGCCACATCCGGGGCAAAAACCGAGCCGAAGGGCTGAAGTCGGCTTGCCGGAGCGACGACCGATCCTTTCCTTCGTCACCCGCTCGGCGGCTTCTTTTTCGCGTGCCTGCGTCGGCGATGATCTCGCTCAAAACGAGCCGCCGCCCGCGAGACACGAGGATGGCCGAGATCAGCGATTGTTGAACTTAAGCGACGTTACCGTCGTCAAGTGGGGCGTTTCCGTCTTCAAAAAAGACTTGAAATCGTCGTGCGCGATGCGTGTTCCGGGGAAAGTGCTGTACAATGCCCGCTTACCCGGCACTCAGCCCTCCCCGAATCCATCTGGATGTCCCGGTCGCCTGCCTGCCGCGTCCGGCCTGCCCTCAGCAAAAGCGAGTGAAACCGATGAAGGAACCGACAGCGCAACCGCGCGACCAGTTGTTGCTGCGAGCGGCACAGGCCGAGCTGGCATCCTCGCTCTCGACGTTGAAATCCGCTCAGGCCGAATTAGCGTCCTCTCAGGACAAGCTCCGGGCTGCTGAAGATGAGCTGACCAAGCTCCGGGCGGTCAGCCACGATGCCGTCGAAGCGGAACAAGTGCAGCGAACGGGGCGCACCGAAGCAGAGCGACTGGGCAGGATCAAGGACGAGTTTCTCGCCAACCTCTCGCACGAAATCCGCACGCCGCTCAACGCCATTCTCGGGTGGTCACAGCTTCTAAAGCCCGAATCGGTCACCAAAGCCGATCTGGCCGAGGGGCTGAGTGTCATCACCCGCAACGCCCGTACACAGGCGAGGTTGATAGACGATCTGCTGGACATGAGCCGGATCATCTCGGGGAAGATGCGTCTTGACGTTCAGCGGGTGGATTTACCAGCGGTGATTGAAGCCGCCATCGAATCCATGACGCCAGCCGCCGAGGCGAGGGACATCAAGATACAGAAAGTCATTGACCCCATTGCTGGTCCGGTGACGGGCGACCCCAACCGCCTGCAGCAGGTGGTGTGGAACCTTCTCAGCAACGCGATCAAGTTCACGCCGAAGGGCGGGAAGGTGCAGGTTGTGGTGGAGCGGTCCAACTCGCACGTCGAACTCTCCGTGAGCGACACTGGGAAGGGCGTTGCCGCCGAGTTCCTCCCACACGTCTTCGAACGATTCAGTCAAGACGACGACTCATCAAGGCGCAGGAGCACTGGCCCGGGGTTGGGGCTCGCCATCGTGAAGAGCCTCGCGGAGTTGCACGGCGGGTCCGTGCGTGTGAAGAGCGGCGGCGAAGGCAAAGGCAGCACCTTCATCGTGTCGCTGCCGATCTCAGTCGTCCACACTCTGGACAGGAATGAAAACCGACAGCATGCGAAGTTCAGCCGCAATGACGAGCTCCTTCATACGCCTGACTTGAAGGGCATGAAGGTCATGGTGGTGGACGACGAAGAGGACGCCATCACGCTGGTTAAGCGGATCATGGAGGATTGCGGCGCAACGGTGAAGGCATGCACCTCGGGCGCGGAGTGTCTCAAATGCCTCACCGAAATGAGGCCGGACGTGATCGTCATGGACATCGGCATGCCCGACATGGACGGCTACATGCTGATCGGAAAGATCAGGGCGTTGAAGCCCGAGGACGGCGGTCGCACGTCGGCGGTGGCCCTGACGGCCTTCGCGCGGTCGGAGGATCGACGGCAGGCCATGCTCGCGGGGTTTGACGTTCACGTCGCCAAGCCGGTCGAGCCGGGCGAATTGGTGGCGGTGGTCAGTCGGTTGTCACGAAGAAACTGAATGTACAAATGCTGCTCTGAAAACGATTGACGTCACGGGCCCGCGAAGAAAATGGAACACCAATCGACACGAATCTGCACGAATTCACGAATCCATCAACCCGTAACGGGATTCCGCTTGCCCATGCATTCGTGAGATCGTGTTCATTCGTGTCGATTCGTGTTCAATCCGAGGTGGGTGTGGCGCAGTCACGTGAGAGACTCGGATTGAAATGATCTTGATTGTTGATGACCAGAAAGACAGTGGAACCGCTTTGGAGCGGCTACTGCGTTACACCGGGCACGAAGCAGTATCGGTGACGGGCGGTTCGGAAGCACTGGCGATGCTCCACCTCCGCAAGCCGTCATTGGTCGTACTCGACGTGAACATGCCCGAAATGGACGGCCTGACTGTTCTGCGGACGATCAAACAACGCGATGAGTTGAAGGACGTGCGGGTGGCGATGTATTCCGCCGACACGCAGCACGAAACGATGGTCGAAGCAAGGCGGCTGGGAGCGGTAGAGTTCCTGGTGAAAGGCACAGTTTCATTCGAGAAGCTGGTCGCCCGGATTTGTGAGCTTGCTGGCGAGCCGCTGAAGCTGGATTAGTCTAGCGTACCCAAGCGTCTACCGCTTTCGCGTCCTCGATCAGGCGGGTGATCCGCTATGCCAGTGCCCCAATGACAAACGCTGGCAACGCAAGCGCTTTTGCCCGCTATGGGGTCTGGCACTCAGCATAATACGGGGAGGAGGGGACACGGTTAGGAACTTTTCCTGCGGGAAGCCACGGCACTGGAGCCGCTCTTCTGCGCGCTATTTGAACCGCGAATGTCGTGATTGCTTGGCGGCAGCAAATTGGGTTAGGACCGCCTGTACTTGTTGAAAATTCACGGGCTTCGTCAGATGCGCAAAAAACCCTGCACGCTCAGCCTGGGCCAAATCCTCCTCCATTCCGTACCCACTGATTGCCACGCCACGCAACCCGTACTTTTGCGCCAGCTCTCTCATCAGATCCAAACCGTTCCCGTCCGGCAGCCCAAGGTCACTCAGCACGATGTCAAACCGCTGCTCATGCGCCAGCTCCAAGGCGGCGGTCACGGAATGAGCGGTAGCAACTTCGTGGCCGAGATTTCGGAGCAGCACCCCCATGACTTTTGCGGTATCCGCGTGGTCCTCGACGAGGAGCAACTTCATCGCATGCGACGGACCAGCAGCAGTTTCTTTGCTTGATGCGGACGTAACTACGACTCTCGCTGTTGCGACCTGTAGACGGATCGAGAAAGTAGCGCCCTTGCCCCTCCCCTCGCTCCTGACATGCAACTGCCCTCCGTGGGCCTCGACCAGCGCCTTCGAAATCGCTAGCCCCAAGCCGAGGCCGCCAAAACTTCGGGTCACGTCGTCGCTCGTCTGTTCAAAAGCGTTGAATATTGTAGCGAGGTGCTGAGGCTCGATACCTATGCCCGTGTCGCTGACCTCGATGTGTAGCTGGTCGCCTTCATTGCTCGACGCGATTTCGATCCGCCCCTTCGCGGGTGTGAATTTCACGGCATTTTTGACGATGTTCCAAAGCACCTGCTGCAACCGCGCCGGATCCGCTCTGGTGTGGTGTTCAGCGGCATCCAGCCGGACGGACAGATCGAGTTGCTTCCGATAAATGTCGCTTCGACAGATTTCGACCGTCTGCCCGATAAGAGCGTTCACATCGACTACATCGAAGCTGAGCTGCATCTTTCCCCTGGCGATGCGGGTTAGATCCAACAGATCGTCGATCAGCCTCGCTTCCAGCTCGACATTCCGTCGAATCATCTCCAGCGAGTCCCTTACATCGTGGGGAAGCAGCTTGTCGCTGAGCAAGGTCGTCGCCGCCGCCAGCACTGGCGCCAACGGGGTGCGCAGTTCGTGGCTCAAGACCGCGAGGAACTGATCCTTCGCGGCGTTGGCAGCTTCGGCCTTAGCGAGCGCCTCTTGGAGAGCCTGCCGCGCGCTTTCGAGAGAGGCGGTCAAAAGTTTTGATTGTCCTGCAATTTCGCGTGCTACTGCCGCATGACCCTCAGCCGCCACAAGCGCTTGCTCACCGCGAAATGCCGCCGCTAACGCTGGGAGGACCAACACAATCGCGGACGCAACGTCCGGCGACGGTCTTCCACCCAAGAGGATGAGAGCTGAGTCATCGGCGCCGCGTAGGCCGAGCGCGGGCTTGTCAGTGTGTTTATCATGGCAGGGCAGAAACCCCGCGAAAGGCGAACTCTGTTCAAGCTCGGAGAGGAAGCCGCGCCAACGACGAGCGTCCGGAAGGGTTTGAGGAAATCCGGGAGCCGGAAGCAAGATCCCGATTTCTTTGTCCCTGACAAAGATGAGGAGGTCGTCCGCGCCAGCGCGCGACGCCAGAGCGCGCGCAGTGTCGCTGCGACGACTGGGATCGGCCAACTGCCCGACGAGTTCGTATAACTCGGCGAGGGGTTTAGCCAACCCGCTAGCCGGGAATGACGCAGACGACGGCGGTGCAGTTGTGGAATCCGCCAAACTGTCCCTCGGCGCGAGCGACCTGACCGTAGGTATTGCAGCCCGCAAAGCGGGCGCTGCCCAGTGCTTCTTCTACCGCCTGCAGCTCCGACTTGAATTTCCGCCCCAGCCGCAGCCGCGTTGCCACGCAGTCGAAGAACAGCGCAACCTGCGGCTCGTGCCCGTTCAGTCGCTCGACCGCCGCGCGAGTTGCGGTTGCCGCCGCGTCTCCAGCTGAACGGGCGTCGGTGGCCATGATGCATACCGTTGCGCCGGTGGGAATTTCCGCAGCGCAGGTGATGGAGCCGTCTTCATTCACAGA
Organism: Tepidisphaeraceae bacterium; assembly: GCA_035936155.1. GTDB lineage: Bacteria > Planctomycetota > Phycisphaerae > Tepidisphaerales > Tepidisphaeraceae > DASYWJ01. The sequence goes on from DASYWJ010000038.1 coordinate 59,063, forward strand.
CAGCGGCACCCGCAGCTTGTACCCTTGCCCCGTGTCAATGCCAAGAATGTTGTAAGAGCTCCTAACAAAACCTCGGTTCCGAATGATCCGATGCCGCCCGACAATCTCGCTTGGCCGCAGTCACGGAGGACGCCATGGCCAAGCCGCTCGTACCCGACGACCTGTGGGAATTGGTCGAGCCACTGTTGCCCCGA
>DASYWJ010000039.1:0-17961 GCA_035936155.1 Tepidisphaeraceae bacterium
CCTGTCGCTGGAGGGGCGAACAACCGTGACGGGCTAAGCGCGGCGCCTCGACCACGACGAAGCGCCCGCCGTTATTCCAATGACAATGCCGGTGGCAGTGGCGGTAATGACGAGAAGCTACAGCTGACGGCGCAGGAAGCGCAGCTACAGCGGGCTCATCGTAAAGGTTGCGGACAACGTGAAAAGCGGGCTTTGGCTGCCGGTCCGCTGTGACCAGACCGTAGTGTTCCTCGGGATCCTGATCGTGCTGCTTCTCATCATCCGGCGCGGCAGTGCGGTGCCACCAGTTGCCCAGGCGAAGGGGGTTGTCGTAATTCTTCCACCACTGGTCGGCGAACTCGAACACCACCCCGCCGCAGGCGCCCGCCCCGAGCAGATCATGCCAACACTGCTTCACCAGCCGCGCCTGTCCCTCGTCACCGGCCTCTATTCGGTTCACGCCGAACTCCGTCATTAGGAGCGGCTTGCTGCCCGCGATGGGCTGCAGGACGTTCTTGATGTAGTTGCCGTAGCCCTGCGCGACGACCTCCGGTGGCCACAGCGGGTACAGGTTGAAGCTGACGAAGTCCAGGAAGTCCAGCTTGAGGTCCTTCGTGGGCGGCCAGTTCGAGTGCGTCACCGGGTGGTTCGAGTCGAGCTGTTTTATGTCGCCGTACAGCTCCGCCAGCCCCTGCTCGATCGCGTCCGTCCCGCGCTGCTCGATCGCGTACACCGGCACCTCGTTGCCGAGGATCCACCCGAGAAGGGCGGGCTTGTCCTTCAGCTCGTTCACGCGCGCCCGCACCTTCTCCCGCTCGGCGGCGAACTCGTTTCCCCCGAACGCATAGAAGTTCAACGAGAACGTGCACAGCACCTTCAGCCCGTGCTTCTCCGCCAGGTCCAACACGTACCCCGGTGGGTCGTAGATTGCGATCGTGTTTGCGTTGAGCTGCCGGATCAGCGCCAGGTCCGAGTCGATGAGCTCCGGCACCGGGAACGGGTAACCCTTGTTCGGACCCGTGCCGGGGCGCCACGGGCCGTAGTAAATGCCTTTGACGAGGAACGGGCGACCATCGACCAGCAACTCCTTCGCCCGTACCTCTACCGGATGCGCGGGTGGCGCGGCCGACGCGTGGTTCGGTACCGTTGCCGCGGGTTGAGCGCTCTCTGTTCCGTAAGAGGGTTCCGACCGGGCCGCGGTTAACACGGTGCTGTTAACTGGCGAGGTCGCCCGGACAGAGAATCAGAGAGTCCCGCCCCACTTCAGGCGCCCACCACGGCCGGACCGACCTCACCTGCGCTCGCGCACGCGAAAACCCCGAGACGCATCCTCTCAGGGTTCTCCGTTAACTGGGCGGCTACGGCTTTCCGTAACCTCTAAGGAAGTTCAACCCCCAGGACATCGTCCGCCTCGTCTGCGTCCGCGCTGTCGTCGCCCGGACCGCCGCGAACCGTGTCGCGGAAGCCGTCGCCGGCGGAGAACAGCCGGTCGTTGCCGGCGAGGCCGAACAGCTCATCGGCCTCGCCGCCGCCGATGAGCGCGTCGTGGCCGGCGCCGCCTTCGAGGTAGTCGCCGCCCTCGTCGCCGTGCAGGGTGTCGTTGCCGGCTTCACCGTACAGGATGTCGCTGCCGCGATGGCCGCGGAGGACGTCGTTGCCGTTTGCTCCGATCAGCGTGTCCTCGCCAGCGTCTCCGAGCAATCCGTCGTCGCCATCGCCGCCGTGGAGAGAGTCGCTGCCGTTCCCGCCGAGAACGGTGTCATTCCCGTGCCCGCCGCGCAGGAAGTCGTTCCCGCCGAATCCATGGATGCGATCATTGGACGTGCCGCCCCAGATCGTGTCGGAGCCGTCGCCGCCGTGGATTCTGGAGGGGATGGCGGTGTTGTTGTCGATCTCGTCGTCGCCGCCGAAGCCGTTGATCGAGAGGTGCTGAACATCGGCGGCGGCGAACGTGCGCGTAGTGCCGCCGACGTTGACGACGACGTTCGACCCGACGGTGTTGACCGTGATCAATTCGCCGGCGTCGGTTCCGAAGACGTACAGGTCGCCCCGATCGTTCACCGCCACATCCGTCGTGAGCCGGCGGTAGTGCACGGCGTCGCTCGCCTCGTCGCGGTAGGCGACGACGGTCGTCCCGTCGGCGGCGACGCCGACGGCGAGGCTGGCGGGGGTGACGAAGATCGTGGGCTGCGGCTCGCCCGCCTGCGTGTCCAGCACGACCGGCCCGGCCGGGTCGGGCGTGCCATCGGCGCCGTACCGACGCGCGTAGTACGTGTTTAGCCCCGTCGACTGCTGCACGAAAGCGGCCACGAACCCGCCGTCGGGCGTCGCGTCGACCTCGACGTGGTGGATGAGTTTCTTGAGCCCCTCGCCCGGCAGGGACGCCCCCAGCTCGATCTCGCCGCCCAGAGGCACCCCCGCCGTATCGTAGCGCTGCGCGAAGCCGGCAAAGTCTTTCCATCCGCCGCCCGCGGGGCCGTTGTTCACCCGCTCGAACGCGATGACGAACGAGCCGTCGGGGTGCACGGCGACGGCCGACGCCTTCTCCTCCGTGGAGCCGGGCGGCCCCCCCAACTCCCCGACCTGCGCGCTCGTGGTTACGCGGCCGAAGCGCACGCCCGTCGGGCCCTCACTGAAAACGACGTGGGTGAACACAGCGCCGGACCCGTCGGGCCGGGCCGCGATGTCGATGTCGTAGATGACGCTACGCTCGGCGGAGGACGCCGTGAACTCCGGCGCCCGCGGGACGCCTGCGGTGTCGAACGCGCGGACTTGGAGGCGGTCCACGTCGGCGTCCGAGTCGCTCTGCCGCCACGCGACGAAGAATCCGCCGCGGGCGTCCATCGACACGGCTGGCTCGTACACGCCGGATTCGGCGCCGGCCAGCGCACGGCTGACCTGCTGCGCCGCACTCACCACGCCGGCCTTTGAGATCCGGCTGACGTAGACGGCGTCGGCGGTCCGCTGGAACGCGATGACCAGGTCTCCGTCGGCGTCGGCCGAGGCGGAGATCAGCGGCAGGAACCGGCCGTCGGTGACGGTTACCGGCTGCCCAACCTGCTCGCCGGCGGCGGAGTACCGGACGGCCGTCAGCGTCGCGTCATTCGGCCGGCCGTCGGGCGACGGCTCGTCGATGACGATGCTTGCCACCCAGTAGCTGCCGTCGTCGGCGACGGCGACGTCGAACCTCGACAACGGCGAAGACTCCTCGACCACCCGCTCCCCGCCAAGGGGCGTGAAGCTCAGCATGTGGCGGGGTTCGAGGAATTCGAGAAACTCCTTGGAGACCGGTACCTTCAGCATGGGCATGTGGACCCCGTGGCGGGCACGCAGCCTGGCGTCTGCGGGAACCGAGACGCACACCATACCAGATGGCGGCTGGCGAGGATCCAGTGGCTGCGGGACCTGATCATTCGGCGCTCTATTTCGTAATAGGGTTTCGACCGGACCGCGGTCGACGCGGTGCTGTTAACTGGCGAGGTCGCTCAGACAGAGAATCAGAGAGTCCTGCCCCACCGCCGGCACCGAAGACGGCGAGACTGAGTTCATTTGCGCTCGCGCCGCGCTCTCTCGCCTCGGCGCCCCTGCTGAAAAGCCTGAAATTCCAGCCCGAAAACGCGAAAACCCCGAGAGGCATCCTCTCGGGGTTCTCCGTTAACTGGTCGGTCACGGGTTTCCGTAACCTTTTATCAAGCTCCCCGGTCGAAACCCTCTTACGAACCGCTCTCTGTTTTCGACGGAGGCGCAGGTGACCAGAGGCTAACCGGTGGACGACCAATAACTGGATTGGCGTAATGGTGTTATGCGAAACGAGTCCAGTTAACAGGCGGTTGGACCGGTATTTGTGGCCTTCAGCGGACAGCAGGAATTGCGCGGAAGCTCCGGTTCCCACTTGGTGCAGCGCGGCGAAGTTAGAGCGCCGATAGAGCGCGTTCCGTTCGTCGCACGGCCCGCAGGCCATTTGCACGGTGTTCAAAAACCCTCGGCCCGCGCCGGATTGCAGGTCGCGGCGCGCATGCTATCGCGATGCAGTGGCTCTACCACCCTCTTCTGTTGCTCATCGCCAGGAGCACGGACAGCGAATTGGCACGGCAGCGTGCGGCTGCGGGTGGTCCCGTTGAGGATGTTCATGGCACCACCGGCCCTGGTGCTGCGGCAACCAAGCGGAACGTTTTCGACTGAAAGGCCGCTCTTTCGCGCTTGAGCTGCATCACCAACTGCTTCCGCGCTTCTTCGACCAAGGCTTCTTCCCCCTTGGCGTCACCAAGCCGGTGCGCCAGCCAGCACCGCGCCGCGAAGGACGCCTCGTAAGCGCACGCACCGGCCGGCCGAATCGCCTCTTGCAGCGCCGCGGTGACCGCCAGCATCAAGATCAGCTTCACATACAGCCGCACGATCGCCTCCGTTTGCCGCATGGCAGTTTGCTATTGATCACTGCGCCTGACGGTCCGAAGGCGGCACGGACCGGCGTCTTGACCAGCGCCTGAAGAGATGCGCGAAAGGGCGTTGATTGCGACAGTGGCGGCAGCGAGTATTCGGCGTCGACCGTCATTCTTTTGGGTTGCTACGACGCCGTTGCTTACCGGACCGCTTTCGACGAGCGCCCAGGAACACGAGCAGTGCCCGGCTCGCGACATGGACAAAGTCGGCGGACTGGCCGGCGTCGCCGGCAGCGTTGGCACTTTCCGCGTTATCCGAGCCGTTAGCGGGCAAAGCCCGGTGACCGATACGTCGCCGGACGCCATTTTTCGCGTGCACCCTTGTAGATTTTCTCCAGCGGGTAGCGGTAGAGCCCGCCAGCGCCGGCGCGAAGACCGGGCCCGCATTGCCAGAGGCATCTTGTAGGGAGACCAGTCCGCAGCGTCCGCGCGGCCGATGAGGCACGCTAGCGCAAGCCGCCTACCGCCGCTCCGTTCCCGCACCTCCGGGCACCGAACCGCTCGTCCCGCCAAACCCGCCGTGCGGTGCCCCACCGTTCGGAATGCCGCCGTGCCCTGGCCGATCTCCGAGCGGCGCGCTGCGAGCCGACTCCATCCGGCGCAGCTTATCGCCCACCGCCGCGGGTATCTTCTGCCGCGCCTCGGGCGTGTCGATCGGGCCTTCGAACAGGACCTTTCCGTCCTTGTCCTTCGCCACGAGTTTCCGCTCGGGCTTCGCGTCGGCATCACCCGACTGGCCGGTCGTGATCGTCAGCGTGTGCTCCCCGTCGGTCCAGATCGTCGTCGCGTTGACCGAGACGCCCGGCTCCAGCCTAAGCGGGCCGTCACCCGGCCTCGCCCCATCGGGGCGGCCTGTGGCCCGGCGGAGCTCCGCTTCGACGGTGCCGACGAGGCCCATCCTGCCGGACCACGAATAGAGATTGACCTGGTGGTTGGCGCCGGCCCATTTGGCGTACTGGAAGTCTCCGAGCGTCAGCGCGCAGAGGACCAGGGTCGCGAGGCACAGCGCCAGCGACGCCGCAGCCATGAGGTTGAAAAGTTTCTGCCGCATAACGTGAGGCCGATTAGCGGCCGACGCGACCACTGCGACCTTTGGCATACGGCGCCCGCCACTGCGCTGCGCCGGAGGGCTGCATCGGCTACGTCGCGGTTCCCGCTGCCGGCTGGGCATCAGTGAGCTAGGAACCTGGGAACGCGTTTATGCCCCGCCGGTTAGGTGCAGCGCCGGTTCGGCGCCCGGCGCTTACCGGCGTGAACGGCTCTGCGCAAGCAGCCATTCGTACAGATCATTCATGGCGTAGACGCGCTCGGCACCGTCATCGTGGCCGACACCGCTGAGCTCGTGGTACAACGGCCGCCCACCCGCCTCTTTAATGGCTAGGACCATCTCGCGTGATCGCTGAACCGGTATCATCTTGTCCGCGTCACCGTGGAAGCTCCAGCAGGGAATGTCGATCAACCGCGCCGCCGATTTTGTGTCGCCGCCGTGGCTGACGGGCACGATGGCGGCCCAGCGCTTGGGGTCGGCCGCTGCAAGACCCCACGTCCCCTGGCCCCCCATCGAATGGCCCGTTAGCGAAACGCGATCGGCGTCGATCCGATAGTCCGTCTGGACCTGATCCAGGATCGCCAACGCTCGCTTGCCGCCTGCGGATCCGGCCGTCCAGTCTTCTCCTTCGCGCGCCTGGGGGAAGATCACGATGAAAGGGAAGTCCTCCTGCTTCGCACGGATCGCTTCGGCCAAGCCGTACTTCATGGGAAGTTGGCCGTCTGTCCCACGAGAACCCGCTCCATGGAGATAGAGGATCGCGGGGAAGGACTTGGTACCGTCGTAGGTCCTTGGAACGAATACCCTATACTTTGAGTCGGAAGCGTCCGGAGCGCGATACACTTTCTCCACGAATCCTGAACCTGGTTGCGGCACCACGCTTGCCGACGTGACAACGGGATACGCCTTCGCCGCGGGTAAGGGCAGTGCCGCGACGACCGGTTGCATGGCGTCGAGGGAAACGTTCCGCCTGGCCGCGTCCACCAATATGCGAGCCATGTGCGCCAACTCATCCGTCGGCGGGCTGCCAATCCACCGTTTGCGAATCGTGCCGTGGTGATCGATCAAATACAGGCAAGGGTACCCCGCGACCTTCCACTGCTTCGTGATCGTCGGCTTGTCGTTAATTTGATCGCGGAACGACCGCCACGTCATCTTGGTTCGGGTAACAGCGGCGCGGGCTTTGGGGATGTCGGAATCACAGTTGACGCCGACGATGTCGAACGGCTGCTCCTGGAACGTCTTGACCAACTCGAGTTCGTGCGGGATCAGTTTCATGCAGGGGAAGCACCACGTCGCCCAGAAGTTCAGCAGCACCACGCGTCCCCGGTAATCGCTCAGCTTCATCGGCTTGTCGTCCAAGTCGATGCCGGCAATCTCAGGTGCAGGCTTGCCCACGGCCCGTTGTCGAAGCTCGACGAGTTGGCCCTTGGCCTCGGCGATATATTGCTGTTCGATCCCTTGCGCGTGGTAGGAATGCTTGCCGTCGAACTCCGCGAGGAACTGCTCGAACAGTGCTTCGGCCTCGGCTTGTTGATCTTCGGCGGCCGCCTGCACGACGTTCGCCAGCGCGAACTGAGCGGAGCAGCGGACAAAGCGATCCTGGTTCACCTGAAGGACGGCCCGAAGGTGCCGCTCGTAAGGTACGGCCCAGGGCGCGCTACGAAGACCTTCGCAAAAGTTACTGATATCCGGACTGGATGCGTACCTGTCCGCGATGAGGTTGGCGGCTTCCTCGTAGATCGCTGGCGGATTTCCATCCTCGTCCGGAAGCGTCGCGCTGCACACGGCGGCGAGCAAGCGAGCGGCTTTCGGATGATCGGGGCTTTGGCGGGCACGAGCGAGGAAAGCCGGCGCGACGTTGTGCAATGGCCGCCACACCCCCACAACGCCCCCGTTGAACGCCGCGACGAGGTTGTCCATCTCAGCGGTTTTGATTTGTCGTGCGAGTTGTTGATTGGCTTCCTTCCCCGCAGCCGTTTCCGGAGCACGAGTGGCAGCCAGGAAGAGGGCGGAAAGTCCGCCCACCGTGCCCGGGTGCGTTTGCGCGACTTCGAGACAGCGTTGGGCGCGATCATTCTTTTCCTCGTCCGTGCCCTTCCTGCTCGCGTCCCAAGCGTCTCGCACCGCCCAGAACTCGCGGACATCGGGCGCTCGCTGGAATAGGGAGCTCCCGGCAACCGCGATAGCCGCGAACAAGACAAGAAGTCCGACGATTAGACGACGGCGATTCAAACGAATGATCAATTTGGCCACCTGCAAGCGACGTACTGAAGATCCGACAAGCCCACCAGAAGATAAAGGGACATCCAGACGGCCTCACCGGAGCAGCCGGTCCACCGCGGCGGTCAAGGCTTCGGGTTCGGGTGCCCGCGTCCACTTGTGCCGGATCACGCCGCCGCCGTCGATCACGTACACGGTTGGCCACGCGTGCACGTTCCACTGCCGGACGACCTCCCCGTCCGGCCCGCCCGCCCAGCACGACCGCCAGGTCATCCGCTCCCGGGCGGCAGCCCGGCGCGCGTCGCCGCGGTCCTCGTCGCCGTTGACCCCGAGGATCGTGAACGGGAGCCCCGCCAGCCGCTCGGCCAGCGCCCGCTCGTGTGGAACCAGCGTCATGCACGGCGGGCACCAGGTCGCCCAGAAAGTGACGACGACGACACGCCCGCGGTGGTCTGACAGCCGGACCGGCACGCCGTCAAGGTCCTCGCCGGCCAGTTCCGGGGCCGGCCGGCCGACCGTCAAGTGTCGCATCTCGTAAAGCGTCCGCTCGGCGATGTGACCGAGCTGCCGCCCGGCACCATCGGCGGAGTCGTCGTCGGCCGGCACGTCCGCGTAGCGGTCGCGCAGTCGGCCGAACAGCGCCTCGGCCTCGGCCTGGATCGCGCCGGGGTCCGTGCGGATCCGCTTGGCCAGCGGCTCGCCGAAGTACGTGGCGAGTTGGCGGGCACGCGGCGTGGTGGGGTCCGCCAGTTCCGGGGCATCGTCCGCCCACCGCTTGAGGATCATCGCCAGCGAGTAGGTCGCGCCTGCGCGTACGTCCCGGTGCGGGGTGACCCGGAGGACCGCGCGGAGGAACGACTCGACCGGCTCGACCGGCAGTCCGCGGACCTTTGAGCACGCCGGCCCCAGCCCCGGGTGGGCGGCGTGATCCCGGGCCAGCCGCTCCATCGCCTCGTGGCCCTCGGGACCGGCGGGGTCATGGCTGGCGATCCAGATCAGCGCGTCGACCCCGGCTGGGTCGGACGGGTGCTTGCGGGCCAGGAACAGGAACCGGTGCGTGAACCCCTCGGGGCCACGGCGGGCCGCACGGGCCGCCTCCCGCTCGTCATCGGTCGTCGCCGCCGCCATGGCCTCCGCGTACCGCGCGGCGTCCTCGTCGAATTCCCGGATCAACCCCCGGAGTTGCTCCCTCGGTGACGCGGCGGGCACGTCCTTGGCCACCGCCGGGAGCGCCGCCTGAGTGGCGGGCGATGCCGCCGAGGCAGCCGGCGATTGGCTTGGGCGGCCACGAAGGTGGGAGCCATTGGCAGCACTGCCACGGCGGGAAGAAGCAGGGATCGGATTGAAGCCGCATGTTTGGCACCTCTCAGTTGGGAATCACGACAGCAGCCTCATATACGACGCCGGCCGTCGCTTTTCGCGTCCGGCTAGATTTTTTGCTGGACAGGACGGGTGATCTGCGGCGGTGCACGTATGTGCCCGCCGACGTTCTCTTCTCCTTCGCGTCGACTTCAATCTGCCTACCGCGGCACGACCTAGAAGTGGTCGGCGATGATCCGGCCTCGAGGTGAATTCACTTGGCGCCAGCCACTACGAGCGCGGCGCCGGCGGCGAGTTGGGCGTCGCAGGGTTCTGCAAATACGCGGCGATCGGGATGACGTGGTGCAGCCGCGTCAGCGGGTCCGTCTTTCCATCCATCGTGTGCGTGTTGAATTGGATTTCAGCGCGTTCAGCCAGTTCCCTCAGGATGTGTACGCGCCCGACTCGGTTGCCGTCGTCGACCTTGACCATGTCGATCGACACCACGAGGTCCATCCAGTAGCTGCCGTCCTTGTTCTTCTCCTTTCCCGGGATGACGAGTTGCACCGCGTCGAGCGGCTTGAGCCTGCCCTCGTCGGCGAGGGTCAACTCGACGGTCACGCGCCCGGTGCCGCGCTCGTCGAAGGCGTGGTGCTCCACCGCCACATCGTATTTCAGCTGGAGTTGCTCCTTTGTTTGCCCGAGAGTGAAGCCGACGCCCCAGGCGCGATCCGCTGTCCACACGACGGCGGCGGCGATCAGGACCGCCGCCGCCCAGCGAGAAATTCGCATCCACATTGTCGCGTTCCTTTTCGACAAACTCGTCACCCAAAGCACGACGTCTCGCGCAGCAAGCGCGCGCCGGCCGGCCCCTGTTGATTTGACACATGGTGGCCGGTGAAGTTCCCTGCCGGGTAACGGACCAAGATTCACCGGCCCCGACGACCAGCGTTCGGTTCACGAGAACCATCGCGGCCACCGGTCCAGTGCAGTATTTTCACGTTCACAGGTCACCCACGCCGCCGCTCTGTTTAGCCAGAGGCTTAACCTTCATCCCATACGTCGCTGCGGGTTGGCGTCCTTCAGCAGGTGGGCGGTGAACGCGTCGCCCTCCTTGCCGCTTTCGCCCTCCGGCAGCGAATCAAACCAGGCGTAACAGCGAACGGCTCGGAAATCGATCTGTGCCGGCACCCTCACGATCTCCTCCCGGCGATCCGGGTTGGCTCCCTCCGAGGGCTTGGTCACAAGGAGCATGCGCGTGCGAGTACCGGGCGTGCCTTGTATGTCCAACCTGTACTGGTGGGTTGCCGCCGGCGGCGTCGTACCAGCAGCCGGCGGTGCGATTGAATCGCAGGACGCGAACGCGAGGCACAGACCGATGAGGAAGACGCTGAGGGGATGTTTCATGCGTGCTCCTAACGTGACGCCGCGGAGCGGCCGGGCCGGCTCACGCGCGGCTCTCGAGCGACCAAAACTTTACCCGCTGGCACGGGCCGCTCCAGCGGCGCGTCATGCGGCCGTTTCAATGCGCCCTGGCGGCGGGGGCGTCCTTACCGAACGCTTCGAGGTCGATCTGGAAGATCCTCCCGCCAGGCAGCGCGACCGGCTGTCCACCGAATTCGTGGAACGGGTTTTTCAATATTACAAACCGGCGTCGGCCAGATGCTTCGACGACAGGGCAACATAACACGCTGCGGAGGCTTCGCGAACGAAGCCGGGCATATCGCGGGGGCCCAATCGCCGATCGCTCTCGAGCCACCCTGACCCTCTCGGCCACCGGCCAGTTCGGACGCTTCAGCGCTCGTCGACCTTCCAGCCGGGTTCTACCTTGATGACCTGCAGTCCGGGGAGTTTCTTTCCCCTATGAACGATCAACACCCTTCCTTCCCCCTCTCCGCCGGCGTACTCGAAGGCGAAGTCTTCCGGCTTGTACTCGCCAAACTCTTTATTGAACGCTTCCTGGTAGCTCTTCAAGACCTTTTCCCAACCCTCCTCGTCGAACGTCTTTTGCATCCTCTCGGAGAACACAGTTTTCAGCTGCTGCTGGTCCCCCTCTTTCACGGCCTTCAGCAAGGTGAAGACCGGCTGAGCTTGGGGCACCACTTGCCCGACGTTCTGTGCGCCGGGGGGAATCTCCTCCTTCGCAGTTTCGCCCTTCGAGGCCGCGAGTGCCCACGCGACCCCCACAGGAACAAGAATGACCAGTGCCAACAGTGCCGCCGTCGTCACCTTCGTCATGACCATCGCCGTCAGTGCTCCTTTCGCAATCATGAAACCTGCGGCTGATGCGGCAACCCCGCCTACCGGTGCTGTGGTCGCCAGAGCCGCAATCGTTTGTACCAGCGCGGGCGACGCCGCCTCCGTCGTTCGCGCCAAGAGTTCCGACCCCAGGGCGGCCGCGGGCAAGCTCACGCCCTTGCGGGCGAACAAGCCCCTGAGTCTCTCCACCGCTCGAGCTACGCGCTTCTTAGCCGCGTCTTCTGAGACATGCAGCCCTTTCCCGACGTCCGCCATGGTCTTGCGCTGGTAGAAGCGGAGCAACACGGCCTCGCGGTCCTCGCGCGACAGTCGCGCCACAAGCTCGTCCAGTAGCGGCGCAATCTGCTCCCAGCCGGGGGAGAATCTCGCCGGTGCGGCTTCGTCCTTCATGGCCGCCGCCCTCCTCTCATGCCGATCCCGCCGCCGCCTGGCCCGAAGCGCGTGGGCCGAGCAATACCGGACAACGTTGAACAACCATCCAGTGACCGACGCACCAGCAGCAATCGTCGGCGCCTTCTGGGCCAGAGTAATGAAAGCTGCCTGCGCGACATCCTCCGCCAAGTGCGGGTCGTGGACGAGTCGTACGGCGGCAGAGTGAACCCAGCCGGCGTGACGCCTCACAAGCTCGGCGAATGCGGGTTCGGACGCGGATTGGACGTACTGATTTAAAAGCTCTCTGTCTGTCATGCCACGCGCTCTACAGGTTCATGCCCGGCGGCGAGGAGAGGTGACAATGAAATACTGCTGGGGTGTCACATTTCCCGCGCCTACCGCAAAGCGGGCGGCCGCTCCCATATCCGCCCCCAATGCCCCAGCCATATGCAGGCGGTGCAGATTCGTTCAGTGCTGAATTAACCACCAGTTCCCGCAGCCGGTGCCGAATCACCATGATTTCCACAGGCGGACGGGAAAGCCGCCCAACCTCTCGCCGGGTTCTCTTTTTCTCAGCACCACAGACGGTCTTTTGAGGCTCACGCCTCTGAAGGTGCGCTATGCCCGCGGGCCGTGCCGTCTGGACGGGTCATCTCCGGTTCAACATGGTTGTCGTTCCCGTCGCGGCCGACACCGCCGCGAGAAGCGGGGGCGGCGGCATCGCGTTCAACCAGATCCACCGCGACTGCAACCAGCGCATCAAGTACTCGAAGATCTGCTTCGTCCACGGCGAGGTGCGCAACGACAAGATCGTGAAGGGCTACCAGTACGCCAAGAACCAATACGCGATCATCGACCCCTCGGAGATCGAGCGGCTGAAGACCAGGGGCGACAAAGCCATCAGCATCGAGCACTTCGTCGACTGCGACATGATCGACCCCCGCTACTTCGCCGGCGCGAACTATACCTGCTCCCGGAGGGCGCCATCCGGCAGCGGCCGTACAACCTGCTGACGCGGGCGATGCGCGAGGCGCCGCCATGGCCTCCGCGTACCGCGCGGCGTCCTCGTCGAATTCCCGGATCAGCCCTTGGAGTTGCTCCCGCGGCGACGCGGCTGGCGCATCCGCGGCGAGCGTGGCTCCGCTGAGCAACAGCGAAAAACACGCCCATCCCCGCCCGAAGGACCAGCGGCCCCCGTCGCGACGCAAAGGCATGTTGCTGGGTGCGGCTGCGGGTGTTCCCGTTGAGGATGTTCATGGCACCGCCCGCCCCGGTGCTGCGGCAACCACGCGGACCGCTTCGGATTGGAGAGCCGCTCTTTCGCGCTCGAGCTGCATCACCAACTGCTTCCGCGCTTCTTCGACCAAGGCTTCTTCCCCCTCGGCGTCACCAAGCCGGTGCGCCAGCCAGCACCGGGCGGCGAACTTGGTTTCGTAGACCCACTCGCCGGGAGGGTGGATCACCAGTTGCAGACCGGCCGCGACGGCCAGCATCATGATCAGCTTCAGGTACAGCCGCACGATCGCCTCCCTTGTGCCGCGTTTCGGTTAGGCGGCGGCCGCGAGTTTCTGCGTCCGCCGTGACCATTGAGTTGGTAGAGCCGCCTTGGCTCACACTAATCGCTTTCGGAAGCGCGTCGCCACGCATGGCGCCAGCGTCCGCTCAGTGCAACACCAGCAGCGCCCGATCGTCGACGTAGGCCAGCCCGGCGGGTTGGCCGGCGTCGGCCAAGAGCTTCAGCAGCTCCTCGTCATTCAGGTACTTGGCGGGCGGCGCTTCCGGAGCGAGTGGTACAAGCGCGGGCGTTGATTCGCCGGACGCTCCCCCCACGCCCTTCTTCTCCCGCTCAGCGTTGCCCTCCGCCGTTGTCACGTCGGCCGAGCGAGTGGTTGGTATATGCGAAATGGCAAGCTGCCGATCGCGATGCTGATTCGTCGCCGAAAGCAGCAGCCCGATGACAACCACCGCCGCTGCCACGAATCCGGCTGTGAGACGTGCCCGGCGCGCGGCTCGGCGGCGGGAGGCCGCGCGGTGCATGGTCTTCAGGATTTCTTCCCGCCGGGCCAACCCATCCCGAGACAGCGCAGGTAGTGTTTCATCCTTCATACGGGCCCTTTCACTCGTTTGATGTCGGCTTCCACTCTTCTGGGGCGAGGGAACGCAAGCGCCGCAGCGCCCGCCGCATTTTGCCGTCGAGGCTTCCGACGGAGATGCCGAGGGCGCCCGCCACCCGGGCCAGCGTCCACCCGTCGTGGTACCGCAACTCGATCGCCCGCACGATCTGCGGGTCCAACTGCACGATCTCGCGTCGCAGCCACTCGAGCCGCTCGGCCGCCTCCCGCTCCGACTCGTCCGCGCCTTGGTCCTTGCCCGCGTGGGCTGCCGCGTCCCGGCGCCCTTGCCGCCGCTCGCGGCGGAGCAGGTCGTACGCCGTGGTGCGGACGACCAGCCGCAGCCAGGCCACCAGTACCGCCTCGTGGCCCACGGGCCGAATCGTGCGGATGACGCGGAGCACCGCATCCTGAACCACATCGAGGCAAAACGCTTCGTCGCGCCCGGTGGCGCGCCGCGCGGCGGCGTACAGCAGGTCGAAATAGCGGCGATAGAACATCTCCACGGCCCGCTCCTCTCCCGCCGCCATGCCCCTGGTCATCGCGGCCACCAGCTTGTCGTCGGAGTCGCACAATCGCGTTCATTCCTCTTCCTCAACGCCCGCCGCCGGACCCAAGGTCGCTGTTGCCGTCACGGCGCCGCCGACGCGGGCGGGGCCGGAACAACCTGGTACGGGCTGGGGTACGGGCTCGCGGCCGGAGCCGCGGTCGAAGGAACCCCCGCGTTTCTCGGGGCCATGAGCGCCTCGATCTTTTCGATCCGCTGCTGCGCCTCCGCGAGGCTTTGCCGCAGCCGTGAAACCTCGGACGTGCCCGTGTCGGAGGCGAGCGCGGCGAGCGCGTCGGCCGCGGCGCGGTGTTGCGCGCGCGTGGCCCTCACAATGACCGATCCTGTCGGCTCGTGCACGAACAGTTCCGGCGTGATGGCGCCCTGGTTGGGCACTCTGCCCATGGCCTCTTTCAGCAGGGACACGACGCCCGTGAACCATCGCTGGGCTGCCACGGCCTCGGGGTGGCCCGGGCCGATCTGACGCGGATCGAGTGCCGGCCCTACGCGGTACACCGACAGCGAAAACGTGCTCGCCGCCTCCCTCGCCGCCTCCTCTGTGCGGCCGGGGCTGCTTCCCACGCGGATCACGTGGACGTAATTGGCATGGGAGTTCGGCGGCGGCGCGACGGCCGTGACCGTGATTTGCGGGTACGCGGCCTCCAGTACGCCCAGCACCTGGGAGACCGGAACGTTCTTCAGCCGAAGGCGGACCTTCGGGAATTCGGTGTCGGGGTATCCGGTGCCGGAAGGGTCCTCGCGGACGAGGACGGCCTGAAACCGCGGCGTCGCCTGGCGCAGGAATTCGACCACCTCCTCTACGGACACGCTGTCGAATTTCACATCGGGCAGCATCGGGTTGTCTGGCGAGGAGAGGTCCTGCATCGTCCCCTCGCCAATGCCGAGCGAGCGGTCGCCGAACGCCCCCATGTCGGGCACCCCTGCGGCGGACGTCGGCGCGGAAGACGGCGGTTGTTGCGCTGCGGCAGGCTGCGCAGCGGTCAGAGACATCGTGATGGCGAGGACAATCAAGCATCGGGTAGCCCGAAACATGCTCCGCTCCTTGCAGGTGAAGTTGAGTGACCGGTGACCTATACGACGCCCGCCCCCGTTTTTCGCGCGACCCTTGAAACTTTTTTTTGGTTCAGCCGGGTACAGCCAGGCCAACGGATGCCGTCGCGAAAGGCCGAAGCGTCGAAACAGCGCGTTCGAGCTGGCACGCGGGCTCGCGCGGGGAGAGCCGCGCTCGACACCGGCTGCGCAGATCTCAAGCCGTTCTTTACTGAGACGCCGTTCGGTGGTGAGGCGGTGTCAACAACATTCCTCGGCGTCAAAAGTTCGGTCACCGCTGTACCGCGACGATCAACCCTGTGGTTCTCATCGACTACTCGTTGCGGGCTAACGTGAGGCGTTAAGCGGCCACGGCGGCGCACACGCGGCTCTTGACCGACAAACACCTTGCTCGCCTCTGCGACGCTCAAAGATGCGGGGAATACTGCGTAAGGCCGTTCACTGGCCGCGGCCGCGTCGACGACCATCAAGGGACGGCAAACGTTCCGCGGCCGCGGTCCAGTGCAGCCGCGGGTTATCCCGCATCCCCGCCGCCGTCCCGTCGTCGATGCCGGACACTTCCACTGACGATACTGCACGCCCAATTTACGGAGTCGCTTTCGGCGCCCCGGGCTTCTTCGCCAGCGGCTCGAACCCATTCGGCAGCAGGGCGTCGTAGCCGCCCGCGTTGCGGTCGAGGTAGACGCGGACTTCCTCGTCCTGCTTGGGCACGGCGTGCCCCCGCCCGTACGTCTGCGTGGGGCGTCCGACGCCGACCCACCGCCGCGTGTGGAACCGCGCGTAGACCGCGTCGCCGGGCTCGATCCCGTCCCCCTTCTCGACCCCGGCGACGGCAACCTCCACCACGCCTTGAGTGTCGTGAAAGTTGTCCCCCTTTTGCTCGCGCGTGTAGATCGCTGTCACCTTGCCGGTGACGATGTGGCTCGCACCTTCCCGCAACTGCTCGGGCTTCTGGTCCGGCACGGCGGCGCGGTTCGCGGTCGCGAGCGCGCCGACCACCGCAAGAAGCGCGGCCACGGCGGTCAGTCGTTGGGTCATGGGTTCGTCCTTTCGCGAAAGGGACCACCGCCGGTGCTCGCCGGACGTCAGTTCCGGCCGACCACCTGCGTTGCTCAATTTGACGCCTCGCCAAGGCGGATGTTTCGAGTCTGCGAAATAACGTGAGGCCGAACGAGTCGCTGGGCATCGAGGTGCCGTCGCCAACGTGCTGGGCGAGGCGTGGAAGTGGAAGCGCGTGAAGCGCAAGACCGATCGCGACGACGCCCTCAAGCTGGCCAAGCTCGCGGCCACCAATCAGCTCCCGACCGTGGCTTGACGAGGAGGCCTTCGTAGTGGGGTTATGCGGCTGCGGTGGTGTTTATGGCTGCAACGTTTCCGCACTCGGGGCAGCGGTCGGGAGTGCCTCGAAGATCGTACCCGCAGGCGGCGCAGAGCCCGAGGCGGCGTCTGTGGCGGCGGATGAGCAGAGGGAACGACATCACCAACGCGGAGATCATCGCGAGCAGCGAGACCAACCAATACGGGACAATAATGGACGTGCCGGACGACGGACCCGTCCAGTCTCCCACGCCCACCATCTGCGCATGGCGATCGACACCGAAGCCCAGCAGATGCCATTCACTCGGCGACGACAATCCCGCTACGAGCACGGGATCGCTATGCAATTCGAGTGGCTTGAACTGTCCCGCCGGCCAACCGTCGGTGACATCGAAACTCAACGCGCCCAACCGGCTGGTCACGGTGCAGAGCCTTCCCGACGTCGTCTGGTATGCAACCCCTTCCCAGAGCCAATAGCTCCGCACCCACAGCACGCACGCCGCCACGCACAGCAGCAGCGAAACGACCGCGGAGAGAGTCATGAGCTTCCGCCGCATAACGTGAGGCCAATCAGCGGCCGCCACGGCGACCGCGCCCGTCCATTCTACAGCGCCGCTTGACGCCGTGGCGGTCCGATGCATTGGCAGGTTATGCGACTCTGCCGTTCGGCGTCAGTCACCGCCGCCGAGTTCGCTGGTCGCAGGTTCGTAGTACAGATAGCCATGCTCATGGCAGGTCAGCCGTCAACGGATGGCACTTCGAGCTGACCAATGGACCGACACGCTCTCCTCACCTCCTAAAAAAGATTAGCAACACATGTTGCTTGAAAAGTGACTTCGTAACTTCCGGCGTGTATCTTCCCCGTCCTTCTCTCCCCCCGCCCCTTGGCCCGATGCCCTCCCGGACCAAGGGGCTCTTTTCCCTTTCCTAGTGCTCGTGGTGGTGCAGCGCCGCCGACAGCGTTTTACGGCTCTACTGCGCGGTTACTCCCCGTAGATCTCGTGTAGAACGTCATTCAGGCGATATCCCGCCAGCACGACCCGCCGCTCGGCCACCGCCTTCGCCACGTCCGTGTAGCCGGTGGGCAGCACTGGCCCGTCGTTGCGATCGTTGCTGCCCTTGAGCGTCCCCTTCGCGTACGCCACCTCCACGGCTAGGTCGTAACTCTCCTTCGCCCACTGCTCCATGCCGGCATTCGCCGTCAGCTCCTTCAGCTCGGCCTTCGCCAGGTCCGGCCGGTTCCGCAGCCGGATTGCTTCGTTGCTGACCGCCTGATAGCTCTGGCTGCCGATGATC
>DASYWJ010000040.1:0-28836 GCA_035936155.1 Tepidisphaeraceae bacterium
ATCGACGGTAAGTTGCGCGCCGAGCGCGCGTTGCGCACACTGCGCCATTGCAATGATCTCGTTCGAGTTATAGTGCCGATCGTCTCGGTAAAGCCGCGTCGGGAACGACATGGCCAAGTCGATCATGCAAAATCCTGTGCAGTGGAGCGAGCCGGCGGGTAAGCTTCCCGTAGTTCGAAGGCCGGCGCGGCGCCGGCTCGGCCACTGATCGGCCTTCCGTTAGGCGGCACGCGGGCGAAACGATCTGCGTACGCAGGGACGACAACCGATGCGACTCTCATTGGTCGGCGCAGGAGAAGAAAAGGGGACATCCAGAGGGACAGGGGGAGTTTCGCCTTTTCCCTGACCAGTGATCACTCACTACTGACCAATGGTCAACGCCTCATTCCGCCGGCTGGATTGCTTCGCCCTGAAGCAGGTAGTGGCGGATGGCTTCGAACTGCTTTGCGGCGTCGCCGTCGAAGAGGTCTTTGAGGGCGGTCTTGCCGTCGCCGTCGGCGAAGGTGGGCATGCGCGTGCCGGGCTCGACGCGCTGGGGGTTGCGGACCCAGCGGTGATAGAACTCATCGCGCAGGCGCGCGCTGACGTAGGCGAAATTCGGCGCGGGGGCTTCGAAGGCGCTGTGGGCTTTGGTGTCGCCGACGGCGTGGCAGGTGTTGCAGCTGAAGCCGCCTTCGCGGCCGGCGAGCTTGCGGCCCGGTTCGATCAGCGCCACGTCGGGCGTGTCCAGCGGCGGGTCGGTCAGCGAGCAGCCGTGCTGGGCGGCCATCCCGCGCGCCAGCAGGCCTGCGCGGGCGGGAAACGCCGGCATGCGCGCGAAGATCCACGGCCTGGGCTTGTAGGGAATCTCGCCGGCGATGAACTTCGCCATCCACTCGGGCTTGAGCTTCTCACCGGCCCACGTGAGGTTCGGGCGGTTTTGATCCGGGGCCAGCTCGTGCTCGTGTGGGCTGGGCGGCGCGGGCGGGAGCGTGGCGAGGAACGCATCGATCTCGCCCTTGAGGCTCGACCACACGTCCTGCTGCTTGTCGCGGACATGGCAGGCGACGCAGTTGAGCTGCGTGATCTGCCGCTCGGCGGCCTCGGCGACGGTGCGGTGGTTGAGCGACTCGAAGCCCGCGGCGGCGAAAGCGAGCAGCGCGCCGCGCTGGTCGTCGGTGAGGTTGAAGACCGGGGCGTCGCCACGTCCCTCATGATCGGCGGGAGTCGGGCAACCGCGCGTCCAGTCGGACGCGACCAGCGCGTCGAGCTTCGGCGCATCGAGGGTGCTTTCCCCCGCGCCGGTGTGGCAGCTCGCGCAGCCGGAGGAGGCAAACAGGGCCTTTCCCCGCGCCGGGTCGCCGGCGGGCGCCGCCTGGCCGGCTTCGTCCTCCGCGCGGCTCAGGAGGAACGCGGTGAGCTGCGTAGCCTCCTCGTCACTGAGCTTGAAGTCAGGCATCCGGATCCAGGCATAGTGCTGCTGCGGCGCCTTGAGAAAGTCGAACAGCGCCGCCGGGTGGTACTTCTGCTTGACGTACTTCAGCGACCGCCGCAGCGGCTCCGCCGTCGCGTCAGCGGGCGGGATCGTGTGGCAGGAGACGCAACCCAGCCCGGCAAAGAGCCGCGCCCCCGCCGCCGCGGCTTTCTCATCGGGCAGGGCGATGTTGACTGCCTGCTTGCCCAGGCTCGCGAGATAGGCGGCGATGTCGGCCGCCTGCTGCGGCGACTGCTCGCCATGCAGCACGCGCGGCATCGACGCATCCGGGCGGATCGACGCGGGATCCGCGATCCACCGCGCCATCCAACCAGCATTCAGCCGCGTGCCGGCGTCGGAGAGGTTCGGCGCGTCCATCGCCAGTTCGGGCATGACATCGGACAACGGAATGGCAGCGTCGCCCGTCGGCGTGTGGCACTTGGCGCAGCGCAGCGTCGCGAACAGCTCGCGCCCGTCGCGGATGCGCGCGTGCTCGCGCAGCGGCTCGGACAGGTCATGCGTCAGGAGCGTCGGCGGGATGGATTCGGGCAGGAACTCCTTCGACGACCACATCAACCGCATCACCGCGTCGCCGCCCTCGGCTGGGCTCGTGTACTCGGCGACGATCTGGTTCTTGCCGCGCTTGAGCTTGGCGACCTTGCCCTCGACGCGCGAGAGGTCGTCGCCGGCGCCCTGCAAGACTTCTTCGCCGTTGACGCTCACTTTCAGAGTGCCGCGGCCCTGGGCGCTCAGCGTCGCGTCCATGCGGAACCGCTGCGTGAGCTCGGCCGTGAAGGTGGCTTTGAACGGGCCGGGGGGAAGCAGCGCAGAGGGCGCCTGCCCCGCGGGGACATTGAGCGCGATCAGGCGCGAGCTGCGGAAGTCGGAGTTGCCGCCGGCCTCGAACGTTGCCGCGACCCCGGGAGCGGTCTTGTCCGACGCCGCCGCCAGCGCCGGCGGCTTGGCGGGCGCGGCGCCTGTGAACGGTGGGACGGCCTCGGTCGACGCAGCGGCGATGATCGACCGCGACGTCTGCGCCGCGACCAAGCCGACCACCCCCAGCAGCAGCAACCACCGAATCGGTTTCGTCACGCGTTACTTCCCTGCCGCAGCCGTCGCGCCGCCGGCGGGGGCGCCAAGCTCGTTGATGGTGTGGTAAATCGACTGGTTCACGTCCCTGCCGTCGGCGCCCTTCAGCCTGAACTCGATCTTCTGCTGCATGACCGGCTTGAGGTCCGGGATCTTCAGGAACACGGTCTTGCCGTCCTCGGACACTGTGGCTTCGTCGACCTCGACCATGTCCCGTTCCTTGACCGTCGGATCTTCAACACTGACCTCGGGCGAGCCGTACTCGCTCGTCCAGAGGTAGTTCCACTGATCGACGGCGTAGTTGTCGAGATTCGCCGCCGACGACTTGTCCAGCGGCTGGGTGAACGTGATGGAGATCCCGTCCTTCGCCACGTGCATGGCCGTGGGCATCATGACCGGCGTGCGCGTGTAGCGAACGCGCTGGAAGCACGCGTCCTTCGCCGCCGTCGTCTGCCAGCCCTTCAGCCCGGCGACATAGAGCTGGCCGTCTTTCTCGTTGAACCGCGCGCGGCAGATGCCGCTCTCGAAGCCCAGCGGGAACTGCACAACGCCGCCCTGGTAGAAGCCGTCCCCGATGTCTTCCTTGAGGACCTTGAACAGCGCGCACTTCCCGTAGCTCAGGTGGAGCATCTCGCCCCCGAAGGGGCCCCACTTCTCGCCCTGCGGGACCCAGACCTGCCCGCCGGAAGAGTTGTCGACTTCGCCGTGCGGGAGCCAGCAGATCGGGGGATCATATTCGCTCGGCGGCTTGTCGGTCTTGGCCAGATCGACCACGCCAAGGAACCCGCCGGGCTTGACAATGCTGAGCCGGCACTGCGGTGTCCAGGTGCCTTCGTTGTCGGCAACGCTGATCTCGCCGTTGGGGCCCGCGCCCATGCCGTTGGGCGCGCGCACTCCTGTCGCGTACACCTGGAGCTTCGACCCGTCCTTGCTCACCTTCAACACCGTGCCATTGTGATTCGTCAGCGTCTCCCATCCGCGCCCGCCCGGGCGGACCGGCCCGGCCTTGGCGAAGTAAAAGTTCCCTTCCTTGTCCGTCTGCAGGTCGAAGGCGAACTCGTGGAAGCTCTCGGAGACCTCGACCTCGTTGTTGAAGTTCTCGTAGAAGTCGGCCTCCCCGTCGTCGTTGCTGTCGGTGAAACGGGTGATCCCGTCCCGGCCCAGCACATAGACCCGGTCGTCGACGATCTTCAGCCCCAGCGGCTGGAACAGTCCGGAGGCGAAGCGCTTCCACGTGATCTTGTCGAGCTTCTCATCGACACCCGAAGCGACCCATACGTCCCCGCTCCAGGTCGACAGCGCTGCGCGGCCATCAGAGAAGAAGTCGAGGCCGGCGAAGCGGATCCACGCGTCGTACGGGTTCTCTTCCGGCACCGGAATCGTGTCCACGACGTACGGCCCATCGCCCGTGCCGACGGTGCCCTTCACCTCGACCGTCTTTGGATAAATTCCCGGGCCGGCCTTCGTCAGTGCCTCGACGTCCTCGACGTTCTGGCGAATCTCGTGCGCGGGCTCCGCGATTTCCGGCGGGATGCCGCCGTCGTTCGGAAGGAGCGTCGAGCGGTACATCGTGATCTTGGCGGTGCGCGGCTTGTCGCTGGGCGGGAAGACCGCGTAGTAGCGGCCGTCCCTCCCGGGGGAGCCGTCGACGCCGTCCGGCCACGACAGCCCCACCACGTGCTCCCCCTGCCGCGGGTCTTGGAATAACAGTGCGCTGACCGGCTTGTCGCTCGCGCCGACGCGGAACGTTCGGCTGAAGTAAACCGTGCCGTTCACCGTTGCCGCACTGGGGTGCTCCAGCACGTCGACCCCGGCGATCGTGTAGCTGAGCACCACCTTGTCGCCATTGCGATACATCCCCTTGTAACGACCCAGCTCGCGCGGCAGCGGCCCGAAGGGATTGGGGCGCGGGTCCGCGATCGGGTCGCGCATCACGCCCTTCTCGCCACCCGGTGCCACACCCGGTTCGGGCTTCGTCGTGAAGACCATCTCACCCTTGGCGGTGGGGTGCGGCCCGTGCGAGCCGTCGAAGGCGACGCCCGTGTAGTTGAGGAACCCCCCCGTCCAGCCGCCGGCGTAGCGGAGCAGTTCCGTGTCGAACAGCACGGTCGCTTCCCCCTCTTGCTGTCCGAGCTTGATCGCGATGCCCTTGAGTGCGACGTTGTCCTCGCCCGCGCTGATCGTGTGCGCGAGGAACGGGCCGTAGTTCATCCGCTCCCACGGACGCGCCTGGGCCTTCTCGACCTTCGTTTCGTCCCACGCCTTCTTATCGAACGCGATCGCTTCGGAACCCTTCGCGTGAAAGAGGAACTCCGGCGCGATCGTCGTCGGCTTCTCCGCGCCCGGCTGCTGCCAGCGCAGGGTAATGCCGGCGGGGCCTCCGCCCTGCGTGAACTCGACGCGGATCGCGTGATCCCCCTTCGTCAGTTGGATCGGCTCGCTGGCGAACTGCTTTTCATGCGTCGCCTGAATCTTCTCGAGCACGACCTTGTCGTCGATCACCAGCCGCGAATCGTCGTCACTCTGGAGCGTGAACACGTGCGGCCCGTCACTCTGGACGCGCAGGACGCCGCTCCAGCGGGCGCTGAAGTTCGTCGCCAGCTTCGTGCCGTGAAACTCTCCATCGGAGTGGCGGAAGCCGACGTTCTTGTCGATGCGGACGAGGAACGGCTTGGCGTTCTTCAGCTTGTCCAGCTCGGTGACGTCGCGAAAGTATTCACCGACCAGGCCGGGCACGAGGTCCCCCTTCGCCTCATCTGCGGCGGACGGCGCATCCGCGCCGGCGCCGTCGCCCCGTTCGATCACCCGAATGTTGCGGTAGGCGACGGTCGAGTTGTCGTCGTGGTTCTGGATCCCGACGTACCCCTTCGTGGCGAGCTTGCCCGTGAACTCGTTGACGACCACACCATTCAGCTTGATCGTGATCTGCTGCCCGACCGCCTGGATCTCGTATGTATTCCACTCGCCCGGCGCCTTGCTGGCCAGCGAGGTCGCTTCCTTCACGTTGTAGACCGAGCCCGTGCGGTTCTTCCCCGCCGCATCATGGATCTGCGCTTCGTACCCCTGTTTGACCGCATTCCACGGATCGTCGCCCGGGTCGGGGAAGCGGAAGTAGACGCCGCTGTTGTCGCCCTTCTTCGTCGTCTTCCACTCCAGTGTGTAGATGAAGTCGCCGAACTGCTGCCGCTCGTACCAGAACAGGCCCATGCCGCCGCGCGAGACGAGCGTGCCATCCACGAGCTCGAACGAGCCGGGGCCGCACATCTTCCAGCCCGTTGTATTCTTGCCGTCGAACAGGACGTGTTCCTTCGCGTCCCCCGCAAGCGCGGTGGCGGCGGGCGTCGTGAAGCAGACGACCAGCGCGCAGGCAATGACGGTGCAGGCAAAGGCGGTGCGGGCCAAGCGGGTGAACATCATGCAGTCATCCTCTCGTGTGCGTTCTGTCTTGTGCATTCTGTCTGCGGTGTCGCGCGCGTTTCCGTCCGGGGTCTGGCGCGCGGTCGAAACTACAAGGCGGGTCGAACCGCGGCCGGCCGTGTGGTCGGCGCTTTTTTCTCCGATGGCTCGGGCTTGGCGGGGATGACGTAGATGTTCCGGAAGCGCACCGGGCTGCCGTGGTCCTGCAACATAATCGGCGCCGGGCCGGGCTGTTCCTCGTCGTCCATCGCGGCGCGCGTCGGGCCGTCGATCTCCACGTCGTCATGGATCGTCACGCCGTTGTGGATCACGCTCACGCGCGCGCTCTTGATCTTGTTGCCCTCCTCGTCGAACCGAGGGGCCGTGAATTTAATATCGTAGGACTGCCACGTCTGGGGCGGCGTGCAGGCGTTTTCACGCGGCTTCTTCTTCCCGTAGATCGCGCCGCAGCCGTGCTTTTCCGCATGCAAACCGTAGGAATCGAGCACCTGAATCTCGTAGCGACCCTGCAGGTATACCCCGCTGTTGCCGCGGGCCTGTCCCTTCACCTCCGGCGGGCTGTTGGGCAGCCAGAACTCCACGTGCAGTTGAAAGTCCTCGAAGTTCTGCTTGCTGATGATGTCGCCGCCGCCGGCTACCATCGACTCGTCTTCCAGCACCTGCCACTTGCAGGGCCCGCCGTCCTTGCGCATGACCCACGCGTCGGTATTCTCGCCATCGAACAGAACGATCGCGCCGATCGGCGCGCCGATGGGCGGGGTGCTTGAGCCGATCGTCTCGAGGGGCACGGCCGTCGTGGTCGTCGCCGGGCCGGTCGTCGTCCTCGCCCCCGGCGCGGTCGTCGTGCTCGCCTCGGGCCCGGGCGGCTGCTGTGCGCCAGCCACCGCCAAAGCCAGCAGGCACCCCACCGCGATGCAGCCGAGTCGGCGGATCATTACCTGGCTCCTCGTGTTACCGTGCCGTCCCAACAGCGTTGAAGCGCGGCTCCGCCGGCGCCCGTGCGCACCTGCCCAAAAGTGTACCGGCCGAGACCGGCCACGCCAACCGCGCCGGCCGACTACACGCCCGTTCGATCCACAACCCAAGCGCCTGACCCGCATCAATGAACCACGTCGGTGGAGAAGCGCAACAACCCTGAATCGCAGGCGGCCACTTGACACCGGCGGCGGCGGGTGGTTTACTGGCCTGCACTCATGCAGTCGTCCCCCCGATTGTCGCTTCGACTTCCGCAGGTCCTTCTGGGCCTCAGCCAGTCGCGCGCACGATCGTAGGGACGCTGCCTAGATGAACTTCCGCGAACCCTGCGATGCCAATCGTAGGGTTTTTTCGTTTATGGAGTCGGCCATGGAAACGAGCACGGTACGCATCTTCGACACGACGTTACGCGACGGCGAGCAATCTCCCGGCGCGACGCTCACCCTCCCGGAAAAGGTCGAGATCGCGCGCCACCTCGAGGACATGGGCGTGGACGTCATCGAGGCGGGGTTCCCCATCGCGTCCGACGGCGATTTCGAATCCGTCCGAGCGATCGCGGCGGAGATCACGCGCTCCGTCGTCTGCGGGTTGGCGCGCTCGACACCCAAGGATGTTGCCCGCGCCGGCGAAGCAATCCGCCACGCCCGGCACGGCCGCATCCATATTTTCTGCGCCACGTCCAAGATCCACCGCGAGCACAAGCTGAAAAAGGGTCGCCAGGAGATCATCCGCATCAGCACTGAGTCGATCAAACAGGCCCTGGAGTACACCACCGATATCGAGTTCTCCCCCGAAGACGCCAGCCGCACGGAGCTGGAGTTCCTGGAGGAGATCGTGCAGGCCGCCATCGAGGCCGGCGCGACGACAATCAACATGCCGGATACCGTCGGCTACGCAACGCCCAGGAGCTACGGCGAGATCTTCTCGTACATCCGCCAGAAGCTGAACACCGATGCGCGCGGGGTCGTCCTGTCAGCGCACTGTCACGACGACCTGGGGCTGGCGGTAGCCAATTCGCTGTCGGCGGTCGAAAACGGCGCCAAGCAGGTCGAGTGCACGATCAACGGCATCGGCGAGCGCGCGGGCAACGCCGCGCTGGAAGAGATCGTGATGGCCCTGAAGACCCGCGCGGACTTCTACCAGGTGGGCACGCGCATCGACACGACCAAGATCTACCCGGCGTCGCGCATGGTCAGCACGCTGACCGGGCTGGTCGTCCAGCGCAACAAGGCCATCGTGGGCGAGAACGCCTTCGCCCATGAGAGCGGCATCCACCAGGATGGAATGCTGAAGTACCGCAAGACCTACGAGATCATGAACCCCACCACCGTCGGCATCCCTGCGACTTCGCTGATCCTCGGCAAGCACTCCGGGCGACACGCGTTCAAGGACCGGGTCCAGCAGTTGGGCTACAAGCTCAGCGAGGAGCAGCTGGAGTCGGCCTTTACGAAGTTCAAATCGCTGGCGGACAAGAAAAAGGAGGTCTTTGACGAGGACATCGAAGCCCTGGTTGATGACCAGCTGGAATTGAGCACGGGCCTGTGGGAGCTGTCGGGCTTACAGGTGACGGCAGGGTCGAACACGATCCCCACGGCGACGGTCACGCTGAAGGACGCCGCCGGCGAGACGGTCCAGGACGCGAGCATCGGTGACGGTCCCGTGGACGCGATTTATTCAGCGATTCAGCGGCTGACGGGAATCAAGGTCTCGCTCAGCGACTACCGCATCCGCGCCGTCACCAAGGGCAAGGAAGCGCTGGGTGAAGTGCAGATCGAGCTGGAGCACAACGGCCGCAAGATCCGCGGGCGCGGGTTGAGCACGGATATCCTGGAGGCCAGCGCGTTGGCGTACCTCGCCGCCATCAATCGCTTGCGCTCGCTGAGCAACCGGGAAAAGCTGGTGACGCAGCACAGCGGCGTCTGATGCGCCCGGACGCCTCTCGCGTCGGAGCAGTGTCGCTCTTTAATTATTCAAAGATTCTGCCTTGTCGCCTTGGGGCATCCTGCACTAGGTTGGCACTTTAACTCTAGTCGTACCCGGAGTTCACGTGGCTGCTGTACTTGTTGTAGATGACGACCCCGACCATTGCGAGATGATTTCGAAGCTCCTGCAGCGCAGCGGTCACCATATGTTCTGCGCGCGCAACGGGTGGGAAGCGCTGCTCGTTCTGGACGCTTCGCACATCGACCTGATCATCCTCGACCTGATGATGCCGGGCATGGATGGCGCAACGTTTCTCAGCATCATGCGCAACGACAAGCGCCGCCGCCACATCCCGGTCATCGCCGTCACCGCGCTGTCCGAAGGGCCGCTGGCCAATCGCGTGCGCGCGCTGGACGTAAAGCGGGTCTTCCGCAAGGCGGAATACGATATGAGCGAACTGCTTGAATCCGTTCAGCAGCACCTTTGCCCGACGGAGTCGCCAGGCGGCGCCGAAGCGTCCCGCTCTCGACCGCCCCTGAACTGACACGCCGCCCGTTCACTTGCCATCGACGGAGATCGATTGCAGCGGGAATATTGTCTCCCCCCAGAACAATGGAACAGATCAGCGCTCAGTCTTTGCCGCGCGGGTTGGCGCTGCGCTGGGCCGACGAAATGCAGGTGCGGGCGCGCTCGCGGGGTGGCGGGATGGATCCGGGATGGATCGCCGAATCGTGGCGGTTCTTGACATTACCCCCTGCTTGCCTACCTTGTCCGCCACGAATTCGTGCAATTTTGCACGAACTGCATTGCGGACGGTGTGAAAACGATGGCGGAGCCGGACCCACCCGAAGGCGGCAGCGGCGGCGGCGACTTCCGCGGACTCGCCTACGGGCTGCAAATCCTCGTCGGCGTCGGCCTCGGTTACCTTGTCGGACTCTGGCTCGAGCGCCGCTACGGCTGGTCCCAGGCCGTTGTTGTCGGGTCGCTGGTCGGACTGGCTGGCGGCCTGTATCTGCTGATCAAAGACGCGATTCGCATCAACAAGGATTGACCCCGCCCATGCGTGCCCTGCTCCTCGCTCCTCTTGCCGTTGCGGTCATCGCCGCTGGCGGGGTTGCGCTGCTGTGGGGCACCGGTCGCGCGGCGTACGCGCCCGCCCTGCTCAATGCCGCCGGGACCTGCCTGATCGCGACCGCCCTCGCCGCTATCCCGCTTTTCCTCGCGCGGCGCTCAACGCAGGCCGGCGTCGCGCAGGCAGGGCTCGTCGCGACGATGCTGCACCTGTTCGTCACCATCGGAACGGCGACGGGCATGCTCATCGCCGGGCGATTGTCGCAGCCGTTCCTGTACTGGCTGATCCCGCTGTACTTCGCATCGCTCGTGCCGGTCGCCATCGCGGCCATCCATGCCGTGCGACAGGCGCCGCCGGAAACGTTGCCGACGCCACGAAGCGATGCCGTAACCGCACAACAACCATGACTTCCATCATGACGCTGCTCGCCGCCGGTGACCCGATCGACCACGTGCTCCCGCACGACATGCACCTGACGATCGGCCCGTTCCACCTGACCAACCAGATGTTCATGGCGCTGGTGGCGGCGGTGCTTATGCTGCTGATCTTCCCGGTGCTGTTTCGGCGGGCGCGGGTGGCCGACGGCGCCCCCCCCACCGGCGCGCGCAACTTCTTCGAGTCGATCATGGAGTTCCTCCGCGTCGAGGTGTTCCGCCCGGCGCTCAAAGAACACACCGACCGGTTCGTCCCGTTCCTCTGGACGCTGTTCTTTTTCATCCTGTTCTGCAACCTGCTGGGGCAGGTCCCTTTTGGTGAGATCGTGACGCTGCTTACCGGAAAGCCGTCGCACCTCGGGGGCACCGCGACCGGCACGCTCACGACGACCGGCGCCCTGGCCGTCTGCGCCTTCCTCTTCATCCACTTCAACGGCATCGTGCAGGTCGCGCGGTCGTTGATCGACGGCACCTACGGCCACCACGGCCATCATGAGGAGCACTCCTCCAACGGCACGAAGCACCACGAGACAGCGCACGACCTGGACCACCACCGCGGCGAGGCGCTGGGGGCCGACGTCCCGCAGGACATGCGGGCGCTGACGAACCCGACGAAGCACTACGAGGCCGATGAACACATCACCCACCAGGGTGACGGCATCCGCCAGGACGGCACGCACGTCGATCATGAACGCGGTGAGCAGGCGCACGCGAAAGGAATGAACTTCGCCGCCGCCGCGATGCTTGCGGTTCCGCTGTACTTCTGGAACTTCGCCCCGCACCCGTTCAAGCCTGAGCCGGGAACATCGCCGGGCAAAGCATTCGTCCAAACCGTTCTTGACACAGTGATGTGGGCAATTCTGCTCGGACTAGAGCTGATCGGTGCGGCAATCAAGCCGTTCGCATTGATGATTCGTCTGTTCGCAAACATGATCGCCGGGCACATCGTGCTGGCGGCGCTGATCCTGCTGATCCCGGTGACCGGCGGCTTGCTGGCGCAGATCGGGGTTGGCGTGCCGGTGACCGTGCTGAGCCTGTTGATCCGCATGCTGGAACTGTTCGTCTCGTTTCTTCAGGCGTACATCTTCACGTTCCTGACGACGCTGTTCATCGCCAGTGCGGTGGCGCCGGAACACTGAGTGTGGGACGGGCTTCCAGCCCGTGTTCTGACCGACTGAAAAATTCGGGCTGGAAGCCCGTGCCACAAACTTCGCCCATGAGCAGCCGACGCCGGGGCACTTTTACTTAAGATCGGCACCCATCCATCCGCGGCGCGACGCGAGGCCATTGCCCGGCGCGGCGCACAGTCCGGACCAGCGCGTCCGGGAGGAGATTGACGTGTTGCTTCCCATTCTCGCCCAGGCGGCCAACACCGGCTGGGGCATCAGCGACCGTGCCGGCATCGCGCTCGGCTCGGGCATCGGCGCGGGTCTAATCTGCATCGGCGCGGCGAGGGGCATCGGCCACCTCGCCGGTCAGGCGATGGAAGGCATCGCTCGCCAGCCCGAAGCGGGCGGGCGCATCGGCACGAACATGATCATCGCGGCGGCCCTCATCGAAGGGTTCACGTTCTTCGCGCTGGTCATCGCGCTGCAGCTGGCGGGCAAGATCGCCGGCGGCACCGTGGCCTGGTAAGAGAGACGACCTTACAGCGGCGCGGCGGGTGAACAGCCCGCCGTCCGCCTTCGCGCCGCAACGACCGTGTGGCGCGCGTGCGACGATCGATTGGACCGAGGTGACGGTGATGCTGAAACGAATCATTCTCGCGCTGGCGCTGGCGGGTTGCCTGAACGCGCCGGCGTTGGCACAGGACCACGGCGGGACGCACCAGGACGCGACCGGCAAGGCGCAGGACGTGCATACGGCAGGCCAGGGCGCCGCCAACACGGCCGCCGTCGAGGCGGATCACGGCGGCGAAGCCCACGCTGTAAAACCGGAGCTCCTGCCGGACCCCACCAGCCGCGAGACCTGGCTGCAGGCGATGTGGGTCATCATCATCTTCGTGGCGCTGCTGGCGATCCTGTACCCCACGGCGTGGAAGAGCGTTCTGGCGGGTCTGAAGGCCCGCGAGGAGCGCATCCGCCGCGATATCGCCGACGCCGAAGCGGCACGGGCCCGGGCGGAGGGAACGCTCCGCGAGTACAACCAGCAGCTTGCCAGCGCCGAGGGGCAGATCCGCGAGATGCTGGCCAAAGCGCAGGCCGACGGGGAACGCATCGGGACGAACCTGCGCATGCAGGCGCAGCAGGAGTCGGAAGAGATCAAGAACCGCGCGACTCGCGACATCGAAGCAGCCAAGGACCAGGCGCTGGCCGAGGTGTACGAGCGCACGGCCGAGCTGGCGACGGCCGTGGCGGAGAAGATCCTCCGCCGCAACCTCAACGCTGACGACCAGCGCGACCTCGTCAGCCGCAGCCTCGAACAGGTACAGACGATCGGAAGACAGTAAGGATGATCCACCGCGGAGACGCGGAGAGCGCGGAGGAGACAAAACGAAGCGTTGGTGTCTTTCTCTTCTCCGCGCTCTCCGCGTCTCCGCGTCTCCGCGGTGAAATGGCTTTGGAATATGGCTCAGAACAACCAACATTCTCAGACTGCCGTCGCGTACGCCAAGTCGCTGCTGGAGCTGGCGAACGAGTCGGGTCAGGCCGAAGCGATCAACGCCGACCTGCAGGCGCTGCGCGAGGCGATGGAGTCGGACCGCTCATTCGCCCAGTTCTTCCGCAACCCGTCCATCAGCGACGACGATCGGCTTGCGGTGCTGACAAAAGCGCTGTCGGGCGTCGGCGGCTCGCAGCTACTGACGAATTTTCTCGGGGTGCTCGCTCAGCACGGCCGGCTCGGCATCCTCGCGGACGTCGCCGGCGCCTATGATGATCTGCTTGGCGAGCAGTTGGGCAAGGTCGAGGTCGACGTCACCGTCGCGCAGAGGCTCTCGCCGGATCAGCTCGAACAGGTCCGACAGAAGGTGAGCCAGGCGCTGGGCAAGGACGCGGTGGTCCACCAGTACGTCGACGAATCCATCATCGGGGGGCTGATTCTCCGCGTGCAGGACCAGCTCATCGACGCGAGCGTAAAGAGCCAGTTGCGCGCGATGCGGGAACAGCTCCTCGCGGCGCGGTCGAAGTAGCGTGGGCGTCTCGCCCATGTTCCGGTGAATGACAAAGAAGCAGATGTAAGAGAAGACATGGGCGAGACCCCATGCTACGGAGAAGAGACAGATGGCCATCAATGTTGCGGAAATCACCAGCGTCCTGAAACGCGAGATCGCGGGCTTTGAGCAGAAGCTCGCAGTCAGCGAGGTGGGCACGGTTATCGAAGTCGGCGACGGCATCGCCCGCATCTACGGGTTGCGCTCAGCCATGGCCGGTGAGCTGCTGGAGTTCGAGAACGGCACGATGGGCCAGGTGTTCAACCTGGAAGAGGACAGCATCGGCGCCGTCATCTTCGGCAACTACCTCGAGATCAAGGAGGGGGACTCGGTCGAGGCGACGGGCCGTCTGCTTGAGGTACCCGTCGGCCCGGCGGTCATCGGGCGCGTGGTCAACCCGCTCGGCCAGCCGCTCGATGGTGGCCCGGCCATCGCGTCGACCGAGACGCGCAAGATGGACATCGTCGCCCCCGGGATCGCCGAGCGCCAGCCCGTGCACGAGCCGCTGCAGACGGGGATCAAGGCGATCGACTCGATGATCCCGATCGGCCGGGGGCAGCGCGAGCTCATCATCGGCGACCGCAAGACGGGCAAGACGGCCATCGCGCTGGACACGATCATCGCCCAGAAGGGCAAGGGCGTGAAGTGCTTCTACGTGGCGATCGGCTCGAAGGAATCGACCGTCGCGGGCATTGTGGAAGTGCTGCGGGCGAAGGGCGCGATGGAGTACACGACGGTGGTCGTCGCCACCGCCGCCGACCCGGCGCCGCTGCAGTACATCGCCGCCTACGCCGGCTGCGCCATGGCCGAATACTTCATGTGGAAGGGCGAGCACACGCTGTGCGTGTACGACGACCTGACGCGCCAGGCCGCGGCGTATCGTCAGCTCTCGCTGCTGCTCCGCCGACCCCCCGGACGTGAGGCCTTTCCGGGCGACGTGTTCTATCTGCACAGCCGCTTGCTGGAACGTGCCGTGAAGCTCTCCAAGGAGAAAGGCGGGGGGTCTCTCACCGCCCTGCCCATCATCGAGACGCAGGACGGTGACGTGTCCGCGTACATCCCGACCAACGTCATCAGCATCACCGACGGGCAGATCTACCTGGAGCCCGAACTGTTCTTCGCCGGCGTCCGCCCGGCGGTGAACGTGGGCATCAGCGTCAGCCGTGTGGGGGGTAACGCGCAGACGAAGGCGATGAAGAAGATCGCCGGGTCGCTGCGGCTGGACCTGGCGGCGTACCGCGAGCTCGAGGCGTTCGCCCAGCTGGGGACAGAGCTGGACAAGGCCACGCAGTCGCAGCTCGATCGCGGCGCGCGTCTCGTCGAGCTGCTCAAGCAGCCACAGTACAAGCCCATGCCGGTTGAGCAGCAGGTGATGGTGATCTACGGCGCCACCAAGGGGTACATGGACGATGTCCCGGTGAACCGGATCCAGGAGTTCCAGACCGCCTTCCTCAGCTACGTCGACGCCTCGGCGGCCGACCTCCGGCAGGACCTGGCGGAGAAGAAGGAACTCACCGAGGACATCGAGAACCGCCTCAAGTCCGCCCTGAGTGACTTCAAATCCAAGGCGTGGACGAAGTAGCCTGCTGAGCGGACGACACAGCCCAAGGCGGCGGCGCAATCACACGCGGCCGCCTTTGTTTTGCGCAGCCGTCCGAGCATTCCCATGGCAAGATAGATAAGCAGCCGGGCCCGTATTTGGTTCATCGGGCAAAAATCCCGGAATCCGCGAATACAGCCAGCGCTCGGCCGTATATTCCTGAGAAGCGGCACCGCAATTGCCGACGAGCCGGCCATGATTTGGAGAATCGTTTGATGTTTCAGGCGCACGGCATGCCGATTCCGAGCTCGCTTTTCGGGTACCGCGTCATCGGTACGCTCGGGGAAGGCGCTGCCAGCGTCATTTACCGCGTCACCGATCCGACCACCAAACAGAGCTACGCGCTGAAGCACGTCATCCGAAAGACGGAGAAGGACGCGCGCTTTATCGACCAGCTCGAGGCGGAGTTTGAGGTCGCCTCCAAGGTCCGTCACCCCGCCTTGCGCCGCTGCTACGACCTGAAGTTCAATCGCACGATGCTGTGGAAGGTGACCGACGCCGCCTTGATCATGGAACTATTCGAGGGCGAGCCGCTGGAGTTCCGCCTGCCCGATTCGGTCGGGGGGATCGTGGACGTGTTCATCACGACAGCCAAGGCGCTGGACTCGCTGCACGCGATGGGCTACGTCCACTGCGATCTCAAGCCCAACAACATCCTGGTCTCCCCCCGCAATGAGGTGAAGGTGATCGACCTGGGGCAGGCGGTCAAGGTGGGGACGAAGAAGAAGCGTATTCAGGGCACGCCCGACTACATTGCCCCCGAGCAGGTGAAGCTGGCAGCCGTCACCGTCCGCACCGACGTCTACAACTTCGGCGCCACGATGTATTGGGCGCTGACGCGGCGGAAGCTCCCGACGCTTTTCACCGCAGGCAAAAAGGACAACAGCTTCGTCCTCACCGACTCGATCCCCACGCCCAGCGACCTGAACCCGATGGTGCCCGTCGGGCTTTCGCAGCTCGTGATGGAATGCGTCCGCACCTCCCCATCGAAGCGCCCGAATGACATGGGCGCGATCGGCAAGCGGCTCGAACTGATCCGCCACGGACTGCTCGCACTGGCGGAGCGGTCGGCCAGCCTCTAGGACCAGCTCCTGTCTGAAACGCGACCTTCAATCGGCCGCCTCAGGGACCACCGGCTCGTCCGGCGCCGGGCGGTGGCGAAGCTCGACCGTGCCGACGCGGCGGCGGTCAATCGTCAGCACCTTCGCATCGAATTGTCCGATGGGGACCACATCGCCCAGTTCAGGAAGTCGTCCGAGCTGCTTCTGGAAGTATCCGCCGATGGTATCGACCTGCTCCTCCTCGACGCCGGTCAAATCGATCTGCTCGCGTAGCTCGTGAAGCCCGAGGCTGCCGCTGACGTGGTAGACGTCGCCCCGGGCGACGATGGGCGCGGCGGGCACGACGTCGAACTCATCCTGAATCTCGCCCACCATCTCTTCAATCACGTCTTCGAGCGTTACAACCCCCAGCGTCGAGCCGTATTCGTCAACCACGAGCCCCATGTGGATCCGTGATTCCTGGAACTGCTTCAACAGTTGCGGGACGGGCGTCGACTCGGGCACGAACAGCACCTGCCGCATGATTCTCCGCAGGTCCACGTCGCCCGAACCGATCACATGAATCGCCGAACCTGGTAGCCCATCGATGACGGCAATCGCTTCGCCGTGCTCGTCCCGCTCGTCGGTCAGGCGAAGCTTTCCGGGGATCAGCTTCAGGTGATTGAACAGGTCGCGAACATGGATCATCCCGATGACATGATCGATATCCCCCTCACACAGCGGGAGACGGGTGAACGGACTGGTCTGCACCGTCTTGAGCACCTCCGCCAGCGGCTGGCCGAGCGTGAGAAGAACCATGTCCAGCCGCGGGGTCATCACCTGCCGCGCTTTCATGTCGGGCAGACGGGAGGCGGCCTGAATCAACCGGGCCTGCTGCAGGTCGATCGCGTTGGCGGTGCGTGCGACGCTCGCAAGCGCGCTGATCTCCTCGATCGCGCGTGACCCTTCCGGCCGGTGCTTTCGCTCGAAGGGGCGGTTGACCAGGTGAATGAACCGCAGAACGGGCGATAGCGCCCACACCAGCGTCGCCAGCGGTCGCGCGATGACGACAGCGAGGGTGCGGTTATACGTGACCCCCAGCGTTTTGGGCAGGATCTCCGTGAATTGCAGCATCAAGTAGGTCAGCAGCAGCGAGAACCCCAGCAGCCACTTCTCCCCCCACAGACGCTCGAACTCCGCACCGGCAACGCTGGCGCCAATCGTGTGGGCGGCGGTATTGAGGATCAGAATGACGGCGATGGGCTTCTCAATGCTCTTCTTGAACTCCTGCCAGATGGCTGCTGCCCGCGGACGACGCGTCGACAGCTCGGCGACCTGGCTGGGCGTGAGGCTCAGCAGCGTCGCTTCCAGCAGCGAACACAACGCCGAAATCGAGAGCGCAAGGCAAACAGCAACGAGGAAAAGGGTCATCGGGTGGTCGTCCTATTCACGGGTGGGGGACGCCGGGGGCTCGCCGGCAGACACAGGCCCTCGCGAAGGCATACCTGATCTGCCAGGATGCACCAACAACAGCGGCAGGATGAACCAGAAAATGAGCGCGGTGCTCGCGCCGGCCGATCAAAATGCCTTCAGCAGCACCTTCACGACCTTCGTCAAGCCGCTCCTGGCGTTTCCGATGAACTGCTGGAAGATCTTGTTCGTCACTTCCATGAACTCTTCCATGCCTGCGAGGCGCTGACGCGTGAGCTGGACTGCTTCCTGCCGAGCCGCGGCCTTGCCGAGCGACGCCTCGTCCAGCATCTGCTGGCACTGGCGAATTGTTTCCAGGACCGGGTCCATCTCGCGGCGCTTGCGCTCGGCGGCGATGATGGAGAACATCTCCCACACGTCCGAGAGCGATTCGAAATACTCGCGCCGCTCGCCGCGCTTGTGCAGGCGCCGGATGATGCCCCAGTCGCACAGGGCGCGCAAGCTCATGCTCGCATTTCCGCGCGAGATGTTCAGCCGCTCCATCACGTCGTCCGTGCAGACGGGTTGAGCCGTGATGTAGCACAAGGCATGGATCTCCGCCTGCGTGCGATTGATGCCCCACGTGGCTCCCATTTCGCCCCATCGGCGGATGAACAGGTCCTGCGCGGTGCGAAGCTTCAGCTCGGTCTGGGTGATCGGCGCACGGGTTTCCAGCGTGGTCATTGACTCATCCTTTCAGTAGTTACTGAAATCATACGACCTCGCGGCGACTCTGTGCAATCTTTCACGATTGCTGAAAGATGTGAACGGTCCGACCAATCCGCAGCGCTGACACTACCTTTCCGTAATCATGAACGCGCCCACGGGTTCACCGCTCGATCCGATCTTTCATCCGACTGCCGCCCCGGTTCCCCGAGCGTTCCGCGAGCAGTTCCTCTACCGGGACACGCTCCCTTACCGCGTACGACTCGAGGGCGTGCTCCACCGCGTGTGGCACCGTCCGCCGGTGCTGATGCCGCTCTTTCGCGCGCTGGGCTGGGCCGGAATTCTCGTCCCTTATGCCGGGCGGGACTTACCGACGACGCTTGAGGTGATCGCCTCACGCGATCCGGCCGGTCGTCCGGTGCACCGCTGGAGCCGCACGATCAGGTTTCCGAACAAAAAGATCCGCTTCGATACGTCGATCATTTATGACGCCCAGCGAGGGACGGTCGTCGATCTGGTCGGTCCGCAGCAGGTTCTGTACTTGGTCTGGGCCGCGCGATTTCGACCCCCGGACACGTTCACGCTCGACAGCTGCGCCAACGCAATCCGCATCGGCAGGTGGAAGCTATGGCTGCCGCGGTGGGCGTGGAAGCCGCTCCTGGGGACGGTCGCATTCACCCAGCGCGTCGACCCGGCGGACGGAAACGTCGTGCACATTGACCTGCTGATCACACACCCGCTGTTCGGCCCCATCTTCGGGTACGACGGCACGTTCCGTGCAGAGCGCGTCGCGCAGCCGCCGGACGTAATAGCCGAAGGAAAACCGAGTG
The DNA here is from genome assembly GCA_035936155.1 of Tepidisphaeraceae bacterium. GTDB lineage: Bacteria > Planctomycetota > Phycisphaerae > Tepidisphaerales > Tepidisphaeraceae > DASYWJ01. The sequence goes on from DASYWJ010000040.1 coordinate 19,121, forward strand.
CGCGGGATTGAAACGCCTGGCCCACTTGCGGGTACAGTAGAGTGAATACTTGACTCAGGAGGCCCCGTGTCGCAGCCCCGCTCGCGTCGATTCCGGGAGTTCGTCCGCACGCAGGTCGCGCCGTTCGCGCTGATGCTCGCGATCATGGGTACGTTCCGCTCCGCCGTCGCGGACTGGAACACCGTGCCGACGGGGTCGATGAACCCGACCATCGTCGAAGGGGATCGGATCCTCGTGAACAAGCTGGCCTACGGGCTACGCGTGCCGTTCACGCCGTGGTATGTCGCGCGGTGGTCGGAACCGGTTCGGGGTGAGGTTGTTGTCTTCGCGTCGCCGGCGGATGGGAAGCGGCTTGTAAAGCGTGTCATCGGCCTCCCGGGCGAGACGGTGGAGCTGGTCGAGAATCGGCTTTTCATCGACGGAAAACCGTCCGCGTACCAATGGAATGATTGGGGCGGTCCGGGAAACGGTCGGGTGCTGGCGACGGAAACGACCACCGGCGGAACACACCCCCTCCTGCTTACGCCCGGCGCCCCTGCCCGGCGGAACTTCGGCCCCATCACCGTGCCCGCGGGCCATTACTTCATGCTCGGCGATAACCGCGACAACAGCGCCGACTCGCGCTATTTTGGCTTCGTCCCCGCCGACAGGATCACCGGCAGGTCGTCCGCCGTCGTCCTTTCACTGGATCCCTCAACGTACGCGCCTCGCTGGAACCGCACGATGGCGCCGCTGCCGTAAACGCTGCTCTCACTGCACCGTATCCTGCGCGGCCGATCGACGGCGGACAGGGAGTCCGTCTGCCAGCGCGATGCACGCGATCCCCACTCCGTAGCGCACGAGATTGTGCCACCCGAAGCTCGTGCCAAACACGAGCCGCGACAGTGTCGAGCGCCGCCACGCGTGCGGCAGACCCGTCAGCTTGAACAGTTCGATCGCAAGACACACCACCGCCGCGGCGATTGCGACGGCGAGCGGCCGCCGCGCGGGAAACAGGATGGCCAGCACGAGGTACACCATCACGGCGTACAGCGCATCGCCCAGCGCATCATCGTACAGCGGCAGGCCGATCGGCCAACGGCGCGATGCAAGCCCAAGTGGAACGATCAGCAGGAGCAGGACGACGTGCAACGTCCGGCGCGATCGTTTGGCGGCCGCTTGTGTCACTTGTTGACGAGCTGGGGGCGGTAGAACTCGATCATCCGGGCCAGCCCATCCTTGCGCGAGACCGTCGGCGTCCAACCCAGCACCTGCTTGGCGCGCGTGATGTCCGGGCAGCGCACGCGCGGGTCGTCGGGCGGCATCGGGTGGAACGCGATCGCGCTCTTCGTCCCCGGCACGAGCTCCATGATTTCCTTCGCGATCTGAAGGATCGTCACCTCATCCGGATTGCCGAGGTTGATCGGCTCGATGAAGTCGCCTTCCATGGTCAGGTTGATGCCGCGGACCAGGTCGGAGACGAAGCACAGCGATCGCGTCTGCTTGCCTTCGCCGAAGACCGTCAGCGGCTCGTCGTTCAGCGCCTGACGGATGAAGTTGATGACGACGCGCCCGTCGTACGGGTCCATCCGCGGGCCGTAGGTGTTGAAGATGCGGATGATGCGGGTCTCAACCTTGCGCTCGCGGTAGTAGGCCATCGTGCAGGCCTCGCTGAAGCGCTTGGCCTCGTCATACATCGAGCGGAGGCCGATGGGGTTGACGTTCCCCCAGTAGTCCTCGCGCTGCGGGTTGACGTGGGGGTCACCATACGACTCCGATGTAGACGCCATCAGGAACCGCGATCCCTTGGCCTCGGCCAGCTCCAGCAGGTTCCACGTGCCGGCGGAATTCACCTTCAGCGTGGCGACCATGTGCTTCACGTACCCGACCGGGGACGCCGGCGAGGCCATGTGGTAGATCCGGTCGATGGGGCCATCGACCTTCAGCGGATCGATCACGTCGTGGCGGATGAGCGAGAAGCTTTTGTTGCCTTCGAGATGTGCGACGTTCGCCACGTTGCCCGTGATGAGGTTATCGACGCCGACAACCGAATGCCCCTGCGCGAGCAGGAGATCAGTCAGGTGCGAGCCCAAAAAGCCGGCGGCGCCGGAAACGAGAATTCTCATGAAGTAAGCGGAGGGTTCAGGGTTCCGGGTTTTTGGAGGAAGATGGATCTCCTCCTGAACCGTGAACCCTAAAGCCTCAACCCTCTCCTTTCAATCGGTGAATCGGAAACGGATGATAGCCAAGATGGCCTTTACCCCGTCTTTCCACGTGATCTTCTTGCCCTCCTCGTAGCTTCGGCCGTAATAAGCCACACCAACCTCATAAATGCGCAGCCGCGGGCGCATCTTGGCGATTTTGGCGGTTACTTCCGGCTCGAAGCCGAACCGGTTGCACTTGATCTGAATGCGGTCGATCACGTCCCGGCGGAACACCTTGTAGCAGACCTCCATGTCGGTCAGATTCAGGTTGGTGAACATGTTGCTCATGGAGGTGAGGAACCGATTCCCCATCGTGTGCCAGAAGTAGAGCACGCGGTGCGGTTCGCCGATGAACCGGCTGCCGTAGACCACGTCGGCCTTGCCGTCGAGGATGGGCTGGAGGAGCTTGGCGTAGTCCTGGGGGTCGTATTCGAGGTCGGCGTCCTGCACGAGTGCGACATCGCCCGTAGCCAGCTTGAACCCGTCGCGCAGTGCGGCGCCCTTGCCCTCGTTCACCGGCTTGTGCTGGATCTTGAACTCCACCCCCGGGAAGAGTGCAGGAAGCTCATCAAGCTTAGCGGCCGTGCCGTCCTTGGAGCAGTCGTTGACGCAGATGATCTCGCGCGTCAGCCCACCGGGTAGATTCGCGTCCACGACAAGCCCCACGAGTTGCTGGATCGTGGCCTCCTCGTTGTAAACGGGAATGACGACCGACAGCTTGCGGATCGATTCGACTGCAGGAGTGCTCATCCACTATCGCTTTCTCAGGACCCTTGTTCGCAGCCCAAGCATCTGGCGGCTACTCCGCCGCTTCGGGCTTATCGGCCTCTTCGGAGGGCCGGACTGAAAGTAGCCGCATGATCCGCCCCTGCGGATCGATCGGCTGCATCACGTATAGCCGGTGCATGCGCTTGTACGGCTCGCTGCCGAACGCCAGGGACGCGGCATCGAAAAAGACGCCGGGACCGCCGGCCATGCGCTTCGCGAGCAGGTCCGGGCGCTCGGTCGCCGTCCATGCCACCGCCTCACGCGCGCCCGCCGTCATCAGGGCCGGCGCGCGGTGGGTACCCGGCCACAGCACCTCCGTCTCCGGGAGTTGGATCGGCTGGGGCGCAATCGCATGCCCCGCGTAGTTCTGCCGTCGCCACACCGGCACCCACTGCCGTCGGGCCGGCCGCAGGACGAGCGGGTCCAGTTGAACTGGGTCGGCGCCCGTGACGAGCGTTGCCCCCGGGGGCACGTACGTGGCCAAGTACTGCGCCGACTCGCGATACGACCCATGCACGTCCTGCGGCGGACGCGCCAGGGCCAGTCCCATCGCCGCAAGCACCACCGCCCCCCACGGCCGCGACCGCACGCACCGCGGCAGCCACAAAATCAATCCGGCCGCGCCCGCAACGCAGCACAGCGCCACCAGCGCCAGGTGAAAGCGCGTTTCGACGTGGAAGTAATACAGGTGCGCCACTGAAATCGGAAGCGCAGCCAACACGAAGAACGCCGCAACACCGGGCCCCGTCGCATGCTTGCGAACAAACAGGCTTGTGATCCCCGCCAATCCACCGATGACCGTGAGTCCGAGTATCGGCCGCGCGAACAGCCTCGCGTTATCCTCCAGGAAGCGCCACGACCAGGTGAGGTGCGGGAACTCGTACGGAATGGGACACCAGAAGTGGTATCCGGTCCGCCACCAGGCGCCAAAGCGGTCGTGGTTGTAGATGCCCGTAACGACCCCCAGCAGCAGCATCGGCCCGAGCAATGCCGCAAACCGGACCACAACCCCACGCCGACCCGACAGCACCAGCAACGCCAGGAACGGAAGCAGGAAGAACCCGGCGAGCGGGCGCAACCCCGCAGCGATTGCGACGATGAGCCCCGCGAGCAGCCATGTCCATCCCTGGCTATGGTGCTCTGCCGGGCGCTTGAGGCGCAGGAACACCGCCAGTCCAACCACCGCCAGCGCGGCGACGGGCAAGTCGCTCATGATCGTTCGCGCGAATTCCGCAATGAGCGGGTGAAAGATGACTGCCATTGACGCAGTCGCCGCTCCCCACGTGCCGGCGATGCGCCATCCCAGCACGCACGCCGCCCCCACCATCAGCATGGCAAACCCGAGCACCACAACGATCGCGTTGCCAATCTCGCCTGGTGCGACGAAGTAGACCGGCGCCAGCATGGCCGAGAACAGCGGCGGGTAGCGGCTGGGGAAGCGCGCGCCGGCGAGTTCGATGTCCAGCGTTCCGTGCGCCGCGAGGCGATGCGCGGCGAGGGCGTACTCCGCGCCGTCCGGCGTCGTCAGCCGCCCGCCCGCGTCCACCGGCGCCCGCCAGAACCGCACCAGCGCGCAGCCCAGCAGGAGCAGCACGAGCACCACATGGGCAGCCCTTCCGCCGACCGCACTTGAATCGCACGGATCCAAGGAATCCGCCGTCGCGGACGCCGCTTCCGCCGCCGGTTGCTCGATCGTGGCAGTGCTCATCGGGAAACGATGTGGGGTCACGGGACTCACGTGACGGCGACCACTTCGCCGCCGCCCGCGGACCCTCAGGTCAGATTATCGCTGATCACTCGCCCGTCTTCCATCGTGACCAGCCGCCGCGCCCGCCGGGCGAGGTTCATGTCGTGCGTCACCATCACGATCGCCTGTCCTGCGCCAGCGAGGCTCTGGAATATCTCGGCGACGATCTCGCCGTTCTTGCGGTCGAGGTTGCCCGTCGGCTCGTCCGCCAGCAGCACCGCCGGCTCGTTCGCCAGCGCCCGCGCGATCGCCACGCGCTGCTGTTCCCCCCCACTCAGCCGGTTGGCCCGCCGGCGAAGCTTATCACCGATACCGAACTGCTTCAGGAGCATGGCCGCTCGCTCCATCGCGTCGCTGCGCGACAACCGTCCCAGCTTGAACATCGGCAGCGCGATGTTTTCCTGCGCGGTGAACTCTTTGAGCAGGTAGTGGAACTGAAAGACGAATCCGATCTTCTCGTTTCGCACTTCCGCCAGCTGCGGGTCGGAAAGCTCGGCCGTGTCGTGCCCATCGATGAACACGGCGCTGGGCGGGGCGAACGCATTCCCGTCGGGGTCTTCGCGCGTCGGGCGATCAAGTCCGCCGAGCAGGTACAGCAGCGTGCTCTTGCCCGACCCGCTTGCCCCGACGATCGACACGTACTCGCGCCGCTCGATCGACAGGTCGACGCCTTTGAGGATGTGCGTGAGCGCGTCGTCGCGCCCGAGGAACCGCTGGACGTTCTGCGCGCGGAGCAAGGGCCGGTCGGCACACTCGCGTGACGGTGCGACAGCGGACGATGGCACAGCAGCGCGCGTCACGTCGACTCGAACAAGTCATCGACCGGCATCGTCCAGCCGGGAACAGCCGGCTCGGCTTCAGCCATTTCGCCTTTCTGATAGATCGTCGGCTTGTCCGGATCGCTGGCCCGGTAGACGCGCACGACGTCTTTGCCCAAGACGTCGACGTCCCACACCACCTGTGTGCCAGCTGCGAAGTAATCGGCCCGCTTCGCGGCCATGTCCCGCTCAGCGGCGCGGCCGTAATCTCCTTCGCTGCGCACTTCGACGACGAACACCGGCGCGCCTTGGAAGAACTTCATGCCCGAGTTCGGCCCGACGTAGTATGCGACGTCCGGACTGAATGACTGACGGTGCGGCAGGTCGACGAGAAACGCCTTGTTGTCCCCCACCGCGATCCCGCGTTTCATCCGCTTCGCGTACTGCCCCAATGAGATCATGATCTCATCCCCTGCGTAACCCGGAGCCCTACCCGTCGCCGGCATAAGTACCAACTCCCCATTGACCAGTTCCGCCTTGCCCTCGGTCCGGTACAGGTCGTCCACGGTCGCAGCAGTTTTGATCGTCATGACTGACCTCTCAACGTCATGATATCACGTCACCAAGGCCGAAGGCGATCGAGAGGGTAAAGTGCGGCCACACGGGCAGCCACCCATCACGCCTCGCACCAGGTCGCTGAATTGCGCGTGGCCAGGGAGAGGCATAACGTGAGGCCGATCACTGGCCGACGCCAACGGGGAGATCACGGAGAATTTAAGCAAAGCCACGTCCGCTTTGGTCCTCCCAGCAAGCGGGACGACGTCAACACCACACGTCACCAATTCCCCCGAAGCCGGACCGGCGAGTGCTAGTGCGCTCCCCGGATCACCTCGACCGGATCATACTTCGCCGCCCGCCGCGCGGGATACACGGCCGCGACCAGCGTGATCACCACGGCGGACACGAACGCGGTGACGTAGTTGCTCGTGTGCTCGCTCATGAGCAGCCCCTCTGATTTCACGAGCCCCTCCATCTGGATCGGCAGCCGCCGCAGCCCTTCAATGCCGAGTTTTCCGAGGCCGAGGCCGATCAGCGAGCCAATCAGGCCGATCACCAGCCCCTGAAAGATGTAGATGGCCGTGATGTCCCAGCGCGAGAGGCCAAAGCTCTTGAGGATCGCGATGTCGTTGACGCGCTCGAGCACCGCCATGATCAGGATGTTCAGCACTCCAAACGCCGCCACGAGCAGCAGTGCGCCAGTGATGAAGTAAGTGATGATCGTCTGGATTCGGAAGATCTTGAGGAAGTTGGCGTTCGCCTCCTGCCAGCTCTCGGTCTTGTAGCCGGCGATGGACTCAATCTGGGCGGCGTATTGACGGGCTTTCGTGTAGTCGTCGGTGCGAAGAATAATCTCGTTGATGATGTTCTTCTTGTCCAGCAGCGTCTGTGCGTCGCTCATGAGCATGTACGCGCGCGAGTAATCGACGGGGGTGACGCCGGTGGAGAAAATACCGACTACCTTGGCCGTCGTGCGCCCGCCGGTTGGGCTGGAAAGTGAAATGTTGTCGTCGATGGTCGCCCCCATCACCTGCGCGATGCCGCTGCCGATGATGATCCCATCCGCGCTGGATTTGAGCCGCTTGAAGTCCCCCTGCGTCACATTCGTGCCGATGGTGGTGGCGATCAGGTGGGCATCGGGATCGACGCCCTGCACGTTGAACCCGAGCGTCTTCGTCCCGTAGGTCGCGATGACGTCCCCCTCGACCATCGGCGCAACCGCGAGGATCCCAGGCAGCCGGCGAAGCGTGGCAATGAGGCCGGTCGGGTTCTTGATCTTCTCAATCTTGTCTCGCGGCTTGACGCCTTCCATTACGAGCACCGCGTGCTGGGCGGGGAACGCCTGCTCGAGGATGGGCGTGCGCAGCTCGCGCGGCTCGTCGTGCACGATGATGTGCCCGGACGACTCGACGGTCTCGATGATGAACTTGTCGGTGAACCCCTGCATCATCGAGGTCATCACGAGGAACATCGTCACGCTGATCGTCACGCCCGCGATGCACACGAGCGACTGCCGCACGTGCGTGAGAAGATAGCGGATGGAGATGAACCAACGCATGCGAATCAAAGGATAAAGGCGGAGGGATGAAGGATGGAAACAGACTCTGGTGCGGTTGGATCCTTCATCCCGGCGCCTTTACCTATTGGAACCCTTTGAAGCTGTCATCCACGACCTCCGGCTTGTTCAGCCCGGCGGCGGTGGCGGGGTCGACATAGCGTGTGCGCACTGGTTTGCCTTCCGAGAGCTCGCCGATGGGGCTGATGATGACGCGATCGCCGGGCGCGACGCCCTTCAGCACCTCGACGCGCTCAACGCTGCGCAAGCCGATCTGCGCGTCAAACTGCACGACCTTCCCGTCCCGTACGCCGAAGAGGGCACCTGCCTGCACGGCCTGTGCGGGGATGGCGATGGCTTTCTCCTTCGCATCCATGATGAAGGCGAGCTCGCCCGTCATGCCGGGCGCCAGCCGGTCGGTTCGCTCGGTCAGGCGCACGTCGACCTCGAACGTCCGCCGGGCCTCGTCGGCCTGGTCGTAGATTCGCGTGACCGTGCCCTCCAGAATCTGCCCTGGGAACGAGTAGAGCGTCATCCGCACGTCCTGCCGGTGGTGAACCTTCGTCACGTCCTCCTCATCGACGGCGGCGCGCATCACGAGATTGGCGGGGGTGACGTCGGCGATGCGCATCAGCGGATCGTTGATGGCCACTCGGGTTCCCAGCGCGGTCGGGCGATCGAGCACGACCCCATCGACCGGCGCGCGCAGCGTCTGCTGCTGCAGGTTCCACTCCGCCGTCGCAACCGCCGCCTGCGCGACTTGCAGCTCGCGCTCCAGCTCCAACTGCTTGGCCGCGCGCTGGGCTTTCCACGATTCAAGATCGCCCCAGGCCACCTTCAGTCGGTCCAGTGCCTTGTCCAAGTCAGTCTGCGACGCCGCGTTGCGCGCCACCAACTGGGAAACTCGCTTTTCCTCGCGTTGGGCGATCTCGAGGATGTCCTGCGCGGCGGAGATGCGGGCTTCGTACTCCCGCAGCACGGGCGAAGTCTTTGGATCTGCCCGCTTCTGCCGCTCGATCAGCTCCGCCCGCGCCTTGTCGGCGGCATACTTCAGCTCCGGAACCGACACGATCGCCAGCGCATCGCCCTTTTTCACGCGATCGCCCTTGTCGACGCGCACCTCGGTGATGATGCCGGCGACGTTGCTCTTAACCGGATATTCGCGCTCAGGCTGAACTGTGCCCGTCGAATAGAACGCCTGCACGACCGGTGCTTCGACAGCTTCACTGACAGTGACGATGGGCCGGGCTAACCGCAGCGCCATGTACCCCGCTGCTACGGCGCAGGCCGTCACCACCGCCGCGATGAAGATCCATTTTGCGGTGCTCTGGGCGCGCCTTCGGTCCATTGGAATGGTTCATTGTAGGCGCCGGCGAACACCAGTGAGCAAGGAGCCAACTCCACTGGAAAGATGCGGTAGCTGCCTCTCCGTGTGACTGACTCCTGCTTCTGCTGATGGCTTGTGCTCTTTCCCGCTTGACCCGATTTCATGGCCGTTTTACTGTGGAAAGACGACCTATGGCACTGGAAGACGACGACAACATCGTTCAGATGGAGCTGAGCAAGATCATCATCAGCGAGATGCAGGACTCGCAGTTCATCTGGCTGCGCGAGGTGGACGGCGAGCGCAAGTTCGCCATCGTGATCGGCTCCTCCGAAGCCATGGCCATCGACCGGCGGCTCAAGGGGCAGGCGACGCAGCGTCCCATGACGCACGACCTGCTCGCCAGCGTGATTGACGGCATGGGGGGCACGATCGAGCGCATTGAGATCAACAACCTCGAAGGCGGGACCTTCTTCGCCCGTATCCACATCCGACAGGATGGGCAGGTCGTGAAGATCGACAGCCGCCCCAGCGACGCGATCGCGTTGGGGGTTGCCACGAGCGTACCCATCTTCGTCGCCGAGCACGTCCTGGAAGAAGTCTGCTGATTTCTTAGGCAGCCGGTTTGCTTTCTTGACACCCTGCGCAGTTGCCGCGCATCCGGGCGCGGGTGTCGAATGCGCTGCACCAATCGCGAGTGTCCAATTTTCCGCCGGTTTTCCAGCGGCTGCACGATTCCCGCCTAGGCGGATGCTCTGGCATCGGCGTTGTTCTACACCCGTGCACGGATTCGTGTAGCCGGCGAGCTTGCTCGCTTTTTTGG
>DASYWJ010000041.1:0-23370 GCA_035936155.1 Tepidisphaeraceae bacterium
CGCCGCGACGGCCAGCCGCGACTGCCCCTCGTCCACCGCGCGAACGATCCGCTCCCTCAGATCCAATGAACAGGCCTCCATGCCTGACCTCCTGATTAAAACCAGTTGAGAATGCTACACGGAACGACGAAATGCTCTAGCGTTCGCATGGGGTGGATTCCTTGTCGAAGATGAAGTAGGCCGGCTTCGCGGCTTCGTCGTGTTTGCTGGCGTTGTGATCGATGCGGCGCATCCCTGCCGCCTCGAAGAACGGGTGGACGCGGGCCATGACGGCTGAGGACTCGACATAGCGCGTGGGGCAGATCGCAATCAGCTGCCGCACGAGTGCGGAGGCCAGCCCCAGCCCGCGGAACTGGGGGTGGACGACGACGCGGCTGATCGTGCGCAGATGAGCGTTGTTGAAGCGCAAGCGTTCGCGGTGCGAGCAGTCGAGCAGGTTGAGCGCGCGCTCGCGCGGGAGCGAGCGGAAGCCGGGGAATGAGAGCACGCCGACCGCGACAACGCGGGAGCGATCCTCCTGGCGCTGTTGCGCGTCCCGCCTCGCGTCGCATCGCCAGCGCGCTTCCAGCGCATCCTGTTCCGCCAGCGCCACGCCGACCCCTGGGAAGGCTTTGGCCTGGAATGAAAGGACCCGATCCAGCGGCGCTGGAACATTGGGCTCGTCGTAGCGCACGACCCACACGTCCGCGTAGGTCGCGGGACGTTTGGGGAGGTAATGGAAATGTTCCAGCGCGAAGTAGTCGCTCGGACGCCCGCGCGCCAGCGCGAAGCGGCCGGGAAGGTAGTCAGGGAGAGCCATCGATTGCTCCTCGTGGTCGAAGTTGTGCGTTGGAAAGTGGCAGCGCGCGGTGTTGGAAGGAGTGAAGCGTTTGGCGCGCGCTCAGCGAGGCGGAAAGGTCTTTAAGTTGGTCAGGCACACCTCCTTTCTTTCAGTCGCCAGCTGGCGCGAAGACAAAAAAGAAATTTGCCACGAATGCCACGAATGAGCACGAATCAGAGACACGCCTCTTGCTTTTTTCATTCGTGTCGATTCGTGCATTCGTGGCCAGCATCTTGTGATTTCTCCGGCTTCCCGGTGATCGGCATGGTTGCTACTGATTTCCGAGCAGTCGCGCGCGGTCCTGGGCGTAGCGGGCCCGGCGCTGGGCTTGTGCGGCGCGGTAGCGGACATCCAGCGCCTCGCGCTCGGCGCGGCGTGCCTCGCCCGAAAGCGCGTCGTTCTTCACGAGCCGATTCAGCGCCGCGTCGCGGTCGCGGCGGAGCTGCCTGACGTCCTGCTGGTACGCGCGCTCGAGCCGGCGCAGCGCCGCGGCGTCGGCGGCGGCGCCGCTGACGTCGATGCCCGCGGACTTGTAGAACCGCGCGCGTTCGGCGGCGAGGCGCTGGGACTCGGTCTCGACGCGCTGCTGGACGGCCAGGTCGCGATCGGCGCGGCGCTGCTGCTGCTCGATGCGCAGCGCACGGTCGCGGGCTTCTTCGAATCGCTCCGATTCGCGCTGCTGCGCTTCGAGCGCGCGTTGACGGAGATCGAACTTCAGGTCTGTCTCGATGCGCCCATCGCCGCGGTACAGCTCGCGCTCGATTGTCGGGTACAGGGGCATGATCGGCCGGCGCGAGGGGCGCGGATCAAACTCGAAGAGGCTGCGCGGGCGCTCGAACGGGGAGCGGGGTTCGAGCAGGAGCCGATCGTTTCCGCCGCGCGGAGCGACGTGGGTGGCGCGATTGGGCGGCGCGTCGGCGCGAAGCGACAGGGAGCAGAAGGCGAGGGTGGCGAGGGAGGCAATCACGATTTTTCGCATAGGACCTCCGGGCGTGAGATGGCGCCTGCGCTTCTGAATAAAGCCGCCGATGGCATCGGCGGTGGGGGCGCACGTGGCGTCAGTGGCGCGGGCCGCGCCCGTGGCGCGAGTGGCACCAAGACCGCCGATACCATCGGCGGCTTTATTTGGGATAACGTGGGGAACGGTAGGGGGTTTTGCGACGAGGAGGCGGCCGAAATCGCAGTGGATCGTGACGTCGGGGGAGAGGGCGCGCATGAGGTCGGGGTGACTGGTCGCGACCAGCGCGGCCAGTGTCGAGCCGGCCGCGATCAGGCGGCGCAGTGAACGCGCGACGACGCACGCGCTGACGCGATCGAGCAGCGCGGCGAACTCGTCGGCGAGCAGGATCACTCGCGCCGCCGGGTGCGCGCGCGTCGCCCGACGCGCAGCGTGCAGCGCCAGCGCGAGGCGCAGCCGCCAGCGCTGGCCGTCGCTGAGCTCCGCGGGCGTGCGCAGGTAGGTCCACGCCTCGGCCAGCCCCACGCGCGCGAGATCGAGCAGCGCGTGGCGGAGGCCAGCGTCGTCGTCAACGTCATCGGCGTCGTCGCGCTGGCGGAAGCAGTCAACGATGGGTGCATCGGCGAGCGGGATGGCGGCGAGGTCGATCCAGGTCGTGGGGGAAAGGTCAGGCGGGGCGAAGGCATCGGGCGCGTCGGGCACATCGGGGGCATCGGGCACATCGAGCGCGTTGAGTGCGGCGGGCGCGGCGCCGGTGCGCTGGAGGTCGCGTTGCACGTCGCGCAGGAGCGAGGACTTTCCGGCGCCGCTCGGACCGGTGACGAGCGTGATCGTCCCGGGGGCGAGGTCAAGCTGGATGGGCGGCGGCGCCTTTTCAGACGCCGCGGCGCGCTGACGGATCGCCTGCTCCAGACCGAACCAGCGGACGATCGTCGCAGCGCGGAGCGATCGAATCGGCGGCGTCGGCGGGAGGATCAACAGGGGGCGATCGACCGGTCCAGTATGCTTCGGCGGCGCTGACGAAGCCTGTCGCGGGGCCGGAGACGGAGCAATTGCATCAAGCATGAGACAGCTCCTGTTCAAGAAGCGCTTCTCGGAACCCATAGCCGGACAATACATCTCAAGCACGGACGGGAAAACGTCATACGTAGAGCAGTTCGGACGGGCGCTGCGCCCCTGCGTCTGCGTTGATTTGATCCTTTGGAATTCATGGGACGTTGTTTCGGATCTGGTGCGTGCTGCTTCGTCGTTGTCCTCGCCCCTTCGGCTACGTCCGCCCCGCCGCTCCCTTGTGCCACCCGCGGAGGTACACGAGCGTCCGCCGGACCTCCCCGCTGGGCATGCGGTGCTTGTCGGCCAACTCGCGCGGGGAGAGGCCGAGCAGGTGGTGCTCGATGCCGAGCTGGCGGTGCTCGGCGGCGAGCGGGCAGCGCTCGTCGAAGAGGGCAACGACGAGCGGGTCGTGCAACCGCGCGTAAAGCACGCGCAGGCGGCGCGACACTTGTCCGGGCGACATCCCCAGCGCACGGGCGATGCCCGAGCGGGAGAGGTGCAAGCGCGTGAGCTCGATGATCGCGCGGTCGCGCTGCGGCAGCAGCGCCACCCGCTTCATGAGCGCCGGCGACATCCCGCGCGGGGGCCGGATCTGCTGCCCACCCGGCGCGCGAGCAAGAGGCATCTGAGCGTCCCGCTGATCCAACGCACAACTTTGGCCGCTTCGCGTGATGACTGACATGGCCGCTTCCCTTTCCGCCCGAGGCGATGTTTAACAGGTAGTAAACCACCGCGGCGGATGTTAGGTATTTGTGTGGGTAATTGTCAAGCTTAATCGCAACTGCCGCAACAACACGTGGTTATGCGCGAATCTGCCGGACTGAAAACGGACCGCTCAGCCCGGTAGCACTCGGGTGCAGTTCACCAGGTTACCGGACGTGTCCTACAGCCTCAGAAGCTTGACAACCCACGCGAAACTCGCGGATCATCCGCTGTTCGCAATGAGCACAGCGATCATCCTTCAGCACGTCGAGTACGCGGGGCCGGGCCGAATCGTCCCTGTCTTCCGCGATTTCGGAATCCCCACCGAGATCCGCCGTCTGTATGCCGGCGACGAGGTCCCGACCGATCTGGACGAGGTTCGCCTGCTCGTCGTGCTGGGCGGCCCGATGGGCGTGAGCGACATCGGCAGCGAGCGCTATCCGTTCCTCGCACAGGAAGCGCAGACGCTTCAGCGCTTGGTTTCCGCCGATCGTCCGGTGCTGGGGATCGCGCTGGGCGCGCAGCTGCTGGCGCATGCGGCAGGGGCGAAAGTCTACCCGAACGTGAAGATGGCGCCCCCCGCCGGCCCGGGTCAGCCCCCCACGCCGGTCGAGCCGATCACGCCGCTGCCCGAGTTCGGCTGGGGTCCGGTGACGTTCCCATTTCCCGGCGGGACAGAGCCGATCGTCTTCGGCCTCAACGACGGCGCACAGATGTTCCACTGGCACCGCGACACCTTCGACCTCCCGAAGTTGCCCGCGCCGGCGAACCCAGCGCCCCCGCCCGCCCCGCCCCCACCGACCGGAAGTGTCCTGATCTCCTCCAGCCGGACCTGCCGCAACCAGGCCTTCCGGTTCAAGAACCGCCTCTTCGGCTTTCAATATCATTTCGAGTTCACCGAGGCCGACATCGAAGCGGTGCTGGCGCACGGCAAAGACGAGCTCGCCCAGGCCAGCGGCCCCGGCGCGGAGGCGAGCGTGCGCGAAGAGACGAAAAAGCATTACCGTCGCTATGCCAGGCTGGGCGACCGCATCCTCAACAACTTCGTGCAGTTTCTGAAGCAGTATTGATGGTCACTAACCGTTCGCCTGCGCTGTACTGGCGACGCCCGCATGGACCTTCTCAACGACACCCGCCGGTACTTCACGAAGCCGCACGTGCGGCCGTGGGCGCTGTCGTCGCCGATTCTGGTGCTGCTGATTTGTTTGCCGCTGCTGCGTCCCCTGCGTCACCCCGACCCGCGCGATGTCTCCGCCGATGAAACGGCGCGCCTCGCCACCGTGCAGGCGCTGGTCGAGCAGGGCACGCTGGCGCTGGACGACACCCTCAAGCACCCGCCGGGGCAGACCATTCGCTCTTTCGACGGCAAGCGCTACAGCGATCAGCCGCCGGTGATGGCCGTGCTGCTCAGCGGGTCGTACTGGATCATGTACCGCTACGGATTGTCGCTGGAGGAGAATGCCATCCTCGTGCCCTACCTGCTGACGATCATCGCCGTCACGCTTCCCGTCGCCGGCGCGGCGGGGCTGGTCTACCGCATGGGCAGGCTGTTCGAGCTGAAACGCCCGATCCGCGCCGGGCTGGGCGCAGCCGTGGTGCTGGGTAGCGGGCTGTTGAGCTACGGCGTCGTGCTCAATGCCCACGCCCCCGCCGCTGTGCTCGTGATGTGCGCGGGTGCGTGTTTCACGCACCTGGCGATCTCGAAAACGCCGGTGAGCAGCGTGTGGTTGATCATCGCGGGGATGTGCGCCGCCTTGGCCGCGACGCTCGAGCCGGCGGCCGCGGTGTTCGCGGTGCTGCTTGCGGCCGTGCCGCTGGCGATGCGCTGGAGGCCGACGATGAAGATCGGCGGGGTGCTGCTCTACGTGATCGGCATGACCCCGCCGCTCGTCCTGCACGCCGTCCTCACCGTCCCGATCACGGGTGACCTGCTGCCCGGGATGTTCCACCCGGAGCTGGCCGAGGTTACCCGCGCGCCGTACCGCCCCCCGCTGTTTTCCGCCGTGGATGACTTCGACGGCAAGTTCGATAGGGGGCTCGACGGGGGGTTCCAAGGGGGCTTCGACACGGTCGAAGAGGAACTGGCCCAGTCGACCCCGCCGTCGTGGTGGAGGGAGTTGCTGACCGGTACCGGCCGGGTCATCGGCGCGCTGGTTGGGGCGCACGGGCTGTTCAGCCATTTCCCGATCCTCATTTTCGGCGTGCTTGGGGTGGGCGCGATCATGCACCGGCACTGGCCGACGGCGACCAAGGTCCTGGCGGCCGCGACCGTCGCCGGGGCATCGGTCGTCATCATCACGTTCGCCATCGCCACGCCCGCCCACACCGGCTCGATGTTCGCCGCCCGCTGGTTCGTCGTCTTCCTCCCCATGCTCCTGTTCTGGTCCGGCGCCTGGGTGCGGCGGCGACATCACCCCGTGGCTTGGGCCACCGCCGCATCGCTACTGCTGTTCAGCATCGTCGTGTCGCTGCTGGGCGCCACCAACCCCTTCCCCCGCGAGGGCTACGACCGCTACACCGCCGCCGAAGCGCTACAGAAGCTGCTGCGCCCGACCGCCACGGTGCGCGACGAGACGATGCTCGCAGGCGGGTGAGAGTGCATCCCGGCACCTGGCGAAACCTGCGGCTTGCACAATCCCGACATCCCTTTCACGCCGCGAACACCTTCACCTTCATCTCACGCTCGCGCGGGCCGTCGAACTCGCAGAAGTAGATGCCCTGCCATTGACCGAGGACCAGTTCACCGTTCTCGATGAGCACCGTCACGCTGTTCCCGACGAGCTGGTTTTCACGTGGCTGTCGCTGTTGCCTTCGGCGTGCTCGTAGTATGGCTCGCACTGGGGGATCAGCGCCTGGAGTTTCTTGAGCATGTCCGACTTCACGTCCGGATCGGCGTTCTCGTTGATCGTGACCGCCGCCGTCGTGTGCGGGACGTAAACGATGACATAACCATCCGTCACGCGGTGCTTCGTCACGGTCTTGCGCACGCGCTCGGTGACATCGATCATCTCGCTGCGCGCGTGGGTTTTCACGGTCTCGGTCTCGATTGACGCCATCGGTTGCTCCTACTTTGTAATCGCCTACAGGGCGCCGCGCAGCGCGGCTCGGATCGCGCGCGGCAGGTGGACGTTCGTCGCCTCGATCAGGTTCAACCCGTACCCGCGCTCGCGGCGGAAGAATCGGCCGTCTTTTACGAAGATCGTGCCGACGACGAACCACGTCCTGGGCAGCCGTCTTGAAAGCAGTATCGCCAGCGCGCGGGCGAACGGGATCTCGGCTTCGTTCACCTCGGCGACGACGTGGTAATCGCCCGCGGGCGACACGTGCAGCGCCGGCTCATACCCCAGGCGCTGCGCGACAATCCGGCGGACGTCGTCGAGCACACCGGCGGCGTTTCGGTTCCACGGCTGCTGCGCGTTTGTGCGGCGAATGAAGCCAGCCCGCTCGGGGCGCGGCTTGATCAGCGCGTGGAAGGCGCCCAGTTCCCACTGCGGCGAAATGCGCGGGCAGCCAAACACGTGCCGCGTCGGCCGCGACGCGGCCGAGCGGCGCGGGCCGCGGGGGTGAACGGGAATCGGTCGCACGTCGCCATGATAGGTTGCGTCGTCTTGCTTCTCTGACTCCGGGCGCCGCCTGGCGCGTGAGATGGCTCACACGAGGCCTGAGAACCCTCTGTTTCGCGGGGAATATCGTGCTATCTGTGGACTACACGTTTTGGACGAGCTTTCGCCCGGCCCGCTCGTACCCATCAATAGCCATTCGATTCTCCATGGGCAGAAAGACTCGAGAAGCCTGCGGACGGCTGTTGTCGTGCTCGACAGCAAGCTGCGCGTGACGGCGTGGAACGAGCGCGCCCACGACCTGTGGGGGCTGCGAGTCGATGAGGTGCGCGGACAGCACTTCCTGAACCTGGACATCGGGCTGCCGACCGAACAGGTGAAGCAGCATATTCGCAACTGCGCCCTGACCGACGGAGAGCCGGTCGAAGTGGTGGTCGAGGCGCATAATCGGCGTGGGCGGGAAATCCGCTGCAAGCTAGTCTGTTCTTCGTTGAAAGCGGACGGGAAGGCAGCCAAAGGTGCGATCCTGCTCATGGACGAGATAGAGAAGGAGCCGCGGTAGTAGCTTGAGCCAGAGGATGTGCGCGGATCAGGAGCCGCGCGGGAACCGATCGCGGAGCGGTGTGGCGGAATGACTGGAGAGGACTTTTTCAAGAAAATCGGCGCGCTGCGCGACCGCGTGGTCGAGATGCAGCGGCACGTGCCTGCGCGCTTCTCCGGCGACGACGCCGCGGCCGAACAGGCCTTCGAGGAGCTTACCCACGCCCTGGAAGAGCTGAACGTCGCCGAGTCCGAAATCTATGAGCGCAACGCCGAGCTGGCGGCGGCGCAGCAGATGGTGGACGAGGAGCGGCAGCGCTACCGGGAGCTGTTCGAACTCGCCCCCGACGGCTACCTCGTCACCACCGCCGAGGGACGCATTGTTGAAGCAAACCGGGCCGCCGGGCCGCTGCTGAAGATCCGCTCGGACCTGCTCGTCGGGCGCTCTTTACGCGACTTTGTTCCGTTGGAGAGCGAAGCGGCGTTCCTCGAGCAGCTCGACCGGGCGCGGACAACGGGCACGGTGCAGGAGTTCGAGCTGCCGCTGCGGCGCCGGCCTGAGACACCGATCACGGCGTCGGTGCGGCTCGCCGCCGCACGCGATCACGACGGGCAGGTGATGAGCCTCCGCTGGATGCTCCGCGACGTCACCGAGCAGAAGCGCAACGCGGAGCGGCTGCGCATGTTGAACGTGGAGCTCGAGCGCCGCGTGGCCGAGCGGACGGCGGAGCTGGCGGCGGCGAGCCAGGCCAAGGATCAGTTTTTGGCAGTGCTGTCCCACGAGCTGCGCACGCCGCTCACGCCGGTGCTCACCGCCGCCATGGCGCTGGACCAGGACGCTGACCGCCCCGAAGAGGTGCACCGGCTGGCCGAGATGATCCGCCGAAACGTCGAGCTGGAGGCGCGGCTGATCGAAGACCTGCTCGACCTGACGCGCGTCTCGCAGGGCAAGCTCCACTTCCAGCGCGAGCCGGTCAACATTCACGACACGATCGGCCGCGCCATGGAGACCTGCCGCAGCGACATGTACGGCAAGTGCCAGCAGGTGAAGCTGGAGCTGAATGCGACCCGTACCGTCGTGCATGCCGACCCCACGCGCATCCAGCAGGTGCTGTGGAACCTGCTGAAGAACGCGGTGAAGTTCACGCCCGAGTCCGGTCGCATCACCGTCCGCACCGAAGACGTCGACGACGAGCGCATCCGCATTCACATCACGGACACCGGCATCGGCATGGACGCCAACCTCGCCCGCCGTGCATTCAACGCCTTCGAGCAGGGCGGTGAAACGGTTACCCGGCGCTTCGGCGGGATGGGGCTGGGGCTGACGATTTCCAAAACACTCATCGACGCGCACGGCGGTACGCTGACTGCATCAAGCACCGGCCCGGGCGAAGGTTCGACGTTCACCATCGAGCTGCCCGACGCGCGCGCCCCCGAGCACGCGCCGCAAATCCCGCGCACGACCGGCGCCGCACAGGCGGCCAAAAAGCTCCGCATCCTGCTGGTCGAAGACCACGCCGACACTGCGCGCCTGATGGCGCGCCTGCTCCGCCGGCTCGGGCACGTTGTGCATGTTGTGCACACCGTCGCCAAGGGCGTCGAGGTGTTCCAGCGCGAGCCGATCGACCTGGTCCTCAGCGACCTGGGCCTCCCCGACGGCACGGGCATCGACCTGATGCGCCGCATCAAGCAGGAGCGCCCCGTTACCGGCATCGCCCTCTCCGGCTACGGGATGGAAGACGACGTGCAAAAGAGCCTGGCCGCCGGCTTCCGCAGGCACCTCACCAAGCCGGTCAACTTCACGCACCTCCAGGAAGCGATCGATTCGGTCATGCCGTGAAGTGGTCTGCTCGATCGGGTGCATGACACGCCGACGATCGCGCAGGGTTTTCCGTTACGACGCGAATGCGAGGCAGCGGTCGATGCGGTTGAGCGTGCGCTTGCGCCCGAGGAATTCCAAACTCTCGAAGATCGGCGGGCTCACCGTCCCGCCGCTCACAGCCACGCGCAGTGGTTGCGCCACCTTGCCGAGGCCCAGCTGCTTCTGATCGCAATAATCGTTCAGCGCAGCTTCCAGCGCGTGCGCGTTCCACTCGGCCACCCCGGCGAGCACCTGCCGCGCGTCGCGCAGCGCCGCCAGCCCCTGGCCGTCGCTCTTTTTCAACACCTTCTCAATCGCGTCCGGCTGGTAAGCGATCGCGTCGTCGGGCAGGAACAGAAACCGCGACGCCTCCTCGACTTCGCGCAGGAGCCTGAACCCTTTCTTCATCCCCAGCACGCGCGAGAGGTCCGCGTCAGCGGCGCCGTTCAGCGGCGAATCCGGATTGACCGCGAGAAAATCCTTAAACGCCGCGAGCAGCCGCTCCGAAGTCGCGGCGGCGGCGGCCTCAGTGTTGAACGCGAGCAGCTTCACCCGGTCGAACTTCGCATTGCTCTTGCCGATGCCGTCCATGCTGAACAGCTGCACCATCTCGTCCACGCTCATCCGCTCACGGTCGCCTCCGGGACTCCAGCCGAGCAGCGCCAGGAAGTTGAGCAGCGCTTCGGGAAGGTAGCCGTTCCTGCGGAAGTCGTGGACGAGGATTTCAGGCAGCTCCGATTCCTTCAACCCGATGAGGTTCATTACCGCCAGCTGCTCATCGAGGTCCAGCTGCTTTTGCGAGTCGCTTAACCAGGTCGCGAGCCGCTCTTCTGCCAAGCCGCAAGCGGCGGACAGGTCAGCCGCAGTTCTTTTGGTGCTCTTCATCACCTCCTGCGCGCGCTGGCGGATCTTCTTGTCACGATCGCGCTTGCCCATCTTCGAGCCGTCTGTGTTCATGATGATGGGCAGGTGCCCGTAGACGGGGCGGGCGTAGTTCAGCGCTTCCTGCAGGGCAATATGGTTGAACGTGTTCTTCGTATGCTCCTGGCCCCGGAGGATATGGGTGATCCCCATCTCGGCGTCATCAACGACGACGGCGAAATGGTATGTGGGCATGCCGTCGGTCTTGCGGATGACAAAGTCCTGCGCTTCCTCGGCGGGCAGGACGATCTCCTTGCCGAGCACTTCATCGCGGAACCGGTACTCCTCGACCGGCATCGCAAAGCGCACGACGGGCTTGCGGCCCTGGGTCTTGAGCCGCGCGACGTCCGCCTCCGACAGGGCGCGCCGGCGGTAGATGAACGCACGTTTTTCCTTCTCCGCAGCCTTTCGGAGCTCCGCCAGTTCCTCGGGCGTCTCATACGCCTCGTAGGCCAGGTCGCGCGCGAGCAGATCGTCGATGATCCGGTTGTAGATGTCCGTTCGCTTTGATTGGAAAACCAGCTGCTCGTTATCCCACAGCAGCCCGAGCCAGCGAAGGTCTTCGAGCAGCTGCGTCGTGGCATGTTCGGTGCTGCGGGCGAGGTCGGTATCTTCGATGCGCAGGAGATGTCGCCCCCCCGCGTGGCGCGCCAGGAGCCAGGAAAACAGCGCAGTACGTGCCCCGCCCACGTGGAGATATCCGGTCGGAGAGGGGGCAAACCGAGTAACAGGGACGATGCTGCTCATCTGGGGGGAGGCGATTATGAAGCACCACCGGCCGCTGGCAAGGGGCAGCCGGGCCAGTGCTGTCACGGATCACCCCAGTGGAAGGCACGGCAGGCGGATGGGCAAGTGCAGAGGACGTCGGCGTTTACAGCTCCTCGGACGGCGGGTTTCGCATCCCTTGCGACTTTGCATACAATCGGTGAAACCGGATCACCGCCCACAACGTACGATAAACATCGCTCGGCGAATTAAGTACAGACGGATACCAGATGCGCAGACCGTCCCGACTGACCCGGCTCATGCTTCCCAGACTCCTCGCCGCCATCACTGCGCTTCTGTTCGGGCCCGCCCTGGCCTGGGGGGGCATTCCCGCCTCGAAGAACCGGATCAACTTCAATCGTGACATCCGGCCGATCCTCTCGGATCGTTGCTTTGCCTGCCACGGTCCCGACGGCAACAAGCGAGAGTCGGGGCTGCGCCTCGACCTGGAAAAAGGATTGTTCGAGCCGTTGCCCAAGCACACCGCCAAGCGCGCGTTCGTGCCGGGCAATGTCGCCGAGAGCTACGCCTACCAGCGCATGATCGCGACCGACGCGCAGGAGGTGATGCCGCCGCTCACCGTGCCGCACCTGAAGCTCAACCAGCACGAGAAGGACCTGATCCGGGAGTGGATCGAACAGGGCGCCCCGTGGTCGGAGCACTGGACGTTCGTCGCGCCGCGCCGGCCCGATGTTCCGGCCGTGACCGACAACAGCTGGCCGCGCAATGAGATCGACCGGTTCATCCTGGCGCGGCTGGAAGAGGAGGGAATGCAGCCATCGCGCGAGGCCGACAAGTCCGCGCTGATCCGCCGCGTGACGCTCGACCTGATCGGGCTTCCGCCGACGGTCGCCGAGGTCGATGCGTTCCTCGCCGACACCTCCGAGACGGCGTACGAGAAGGTGGTTGACCGTTTGCTCGCCAGCCCCCATTACGGCGAGCAGATGGCGGTGGCCTGGCTCGACGCGGCGCGCTACGCCGACTCGCACGGGTATCAATCCGATCCCGAGCGCTTCATGTCGCACTGGCGCGACTGGGTGATCAACGCGTACAACCAGAACATGCCGTTCGACCAGTTCGCCATCGAGCAACTCGCCGGCGACCTGCTGCCCAATGCCACGGAGTCGCAGAAGATCGCGACAGGGTTCAACCGCAACCACCGGATGAACTCCGAAGGCGGGATCATCGATGAGGAGTGGCGCGTGGAGGGCGTGATCGATCGCGTCGAGACCACGGGCACGACGTTCCTCGGCCTCACACTCGGCTGCGCCCGCTGCCATGACCACAAGTACGATCCCATCACGCAGAAGGAGTTCTATTCGTTCTCGGCCTACTTCAACTCGATCAACGAGCGCGGGGAGTTCTTCAGTGTTGGGCTGGACAAGGGGAAGAACGCCGACCCGACGATGAAGGTGTTTCGGCCCGAGGTGAAACAGCAGCAGGCGAAGCTGAATGAGGCGATGGCCGCCGCGGAGGCCAGGGTCGCGGCGCTGCACGCGCGCCTGCCGGAACTGGAGGCGAAGTACAAGGAGCAAGGGGCGAAGTCGCCGGAGCCGGAAGGGCTGGCGCTGCGGTTTGCGCTGGACGGGACGGCCGACGCGGTCACTGGTCCGGGCGCGACGGCTGAGCAGGTCACCCCGCCGACGGTGACCGCGACGCAGCCGGCCGGCGCGCCGGCGACGGCGCCGACTACGAAGACCGGGCAGAAGAAAAAGACGATCGTCCCGGCGGCGGCCACCCGGCCGACGCATCCGATCACGCTCCCCGCCGCCTTTGAGCCAAGGGATGAGACTACTTTCGCCGATGCCAAGCTCGCCAAGGGCATCAAGTTTGACGGCAAGGGTACGGCCGCCGTCGACGCCGGCCAGGCCGTCGCCTTTGATGGTGCGGATACGTTCTCATTCGGCGCGTGGGTGAACCTCCAGGCCGGCGACGGGTGCATTCTCTCGAAGATGGACGACGGCCCGAACCACCGCGGGTTTGATTTGTTCCTCATCGGCGGGAAAGTCGCCCCGCATTTTGTGAACAAGTGGCCGGAGAACGCGATCAAGGTGGTCACGGCCAAGCCGGTCCCGATGAACGTGTGGACGCACGTGATGGTGACGTACGACGGCTCGAGCAAGGCATCGGGCGTGAAAGTGTATTTCGACGGCGTGCCGCAGGAGACCACGGCGGAGGTGGACAACCTGCGGCGCACGATCAAGTCGAAGCAGCCGCTGCTGATCGGCAAGCGGATCAATTCCTCGCCGCTGAATGGATCGGTGGACGATGTGCGGTTCTACAGCCGGGTGCTGGCGCCGACGGAAGTCTCTCGGCTGGCGGTGGGGCCGGACCTGGACGTGCTGCTCGCGATTGAACCGGACAAGCGCGCGCCTGAGCAGACGGCAAAGCTTGCTTCGGCGCTGCTCAGCCCCCTGCCGGAATACGCCGCCGCCGTTGCCGAACGCGACAGCGCCAAGCAGCAACTGGACGCGATCGAGAACGATCCGCGGAACACGACGATGATCATGGAGGAGCTGCCCAAGCCGCGTGACACGTTTGTGCTGACGCGCGGGCAGTATGACCTGCACGGGGAGAAGGTGGAGCACGGGGTGCCGGCGATCCTCCCCCCGCTGCCGGCCGATGCGCCCAGCAACCGGCTGACGCTGGCGAAGTGGATCGTGGCCCCGGAGAACCCGCTCACCGCGCGCGTGCAGGCCAACCGGCTGTGGGAAAAGTTCTTCGGCACGGGGCTGGTCAAGACGACGGAGAACTTCGGCGTGCAGACCGAGTGGCCGAGCCATCCCGAGCTGCTCGACTGGCTGGCGACGGAGTTGATCGCGCTGTGGTGGGACCAGAAGGCGTTCCAGAAGATGATCGTGATGAGCGCGACCTACCGCCAGGCGGCGCACGTCACGCCGGAGCTGATCGAGCGCGACCCGGAGAACCGGCTGCTGGCGCGCGGCCCGCGCTTCCGTCTCTCGGCAGAGCAGGTGCGCGATCAGGCGCTGGCCGTCAGTGGATTGCTCTCGCCGAAGATCGGCGGCCCGAGCGTCAAGCCGTACCAGCCGGAGGACCTGTGGGCAGGCAACCTGTTCGGCAACCTCGTGAAATATGTCCCTGATTCAGGCGAGAATCTGTACCGTCGCAGCATGTACACCTTCATCAAGCGGACGGCGGCACCGGCGAACATGATGACGTTCGACATGGCCAGCCGCGAGTACTGCGTGGTGAAGCGCTCGCGCACGAACACACCGCTGCAGGCGCTGGATACGATGAATGACCCGCAGTACGTCGAGGCCGCCCGCGTGCTGGCCAAGCACATGATGAAAGACGGCGGCGCCGACCCGGCGGCGCGGATCGCGTACGGCTTCAAGCGCGCCACGGCACGTCCGCCGACGGTGCGGGAGGCCGAGATTCTCATTCAGGCCTTCAACGCACAGCTCGAACGATACAAGGCGGACCACGAGGCGGCGGCGAAGCTGCTCTCAGTCGGCGCCAAGGAACGCGACGATACGCTCGACGCCGCCGAACACGCCGCCTACACCATGGCCGCGAGCGTGATCCTGAATCTGGATGAGATGATCAATAAGCCGTAGATCGGCGGAGAGCCGTCGTCCAGTCATCCTTGCGGTGCTCGGCCAGTCGGTGTGATCGGAGAGAGCGATGAACAAAAAATCCCTGCCCATCATCCAGGCCCAGGACGCGATGAACCGCCGCACGTTCCTGAAGCAGTCGGCCGCCGGGATCGGCATGACGGCGCTTGCCTCGCTGCTCGGGCAAAGCGCCTGGGGCGCCAGCGAAGCCGGCGGCACGCTCCCGTCGCTCGGGTTGCCGGGGCTGCCACACTTTCCCGCCTGCGCCAAGCGCGTCATCTACCTGTTCCAGGCCGGCGCGCCCTCGCAGCTGGATACCTTCGACTACAAGCCACGGCTGCACGAGCAGCGCGGGAAGGAGCTGCCCGACTCGATCCGCATGGGCCAGCGCCTCACCGGCATGACGTCGGGCCAGACGAGCTTCCCCGTCGCCAACTCGATCTTCGCGTTCGACCGCTATGGCGAGAACGGCACGTGGATCAGCGAACTGCTCCCGCACACGGCGAAGATCGTCAACGACATCTGCGTCATCCGCTCGATGCATACGGAGGCGATCAATCACGACCCGGCGGTGACGTTCTTCCAGTCCGGCTCGCAGATCGCCGGACGCCCCGCCATCGGCTCGTGGTTCAGCTACGGGTTGGGCAGCGAGAACAAAGACCTGCCCGCGTATGTCGTGCTGATCTCGCGCGGGGAAGGTCAGCCGCAGCCGCTGTCGGACCGCAACTGGGGCAGCGGTTTTCTGCCGACGCAGCACCAGGGCGTGCGCTTCCAGGGGTCGGGCGAGCCGGTGCGGTATCTGAATGATCCTCCGGGCGTCGATCGCAGCGCGCGCCGCGACATGCTCGATGCCGTCGGCTCGCTGAACGAGTTGCAGCACGACGTCGTCGGCGACCCGGAAATCGCCACGCGCATCAGCCAGTACGAGCTGGCGTTCCGCATGCAGGCGTCGGTGCCCGAGCTGGCCGACACCTCCCGCGAGCCGAAGGAGATTCTGGACCTCTACGGGCCGGACGTGCACAAGCCTGGGACATACGCCGCCAACTGTCTGCTCGCAAGGCGGCTGGCCGAGCGCGACGTGCGGTTTATCCAGCTGTTCCACCAGGGTTGGGACCAGCACAACAACCTCCCGAGCCTCATCCGCAAGCAGTGCATGGACACCGACCAGCCCACGGCGGGGCTGCTGACCGACCTGCGGCAGCGCGGACTGCTCGACGACACGCTGGTCATCTGGGGCGGCGAGTTCGGGCGAACCGTCTATTCCCAGGGCGCGCTCACCGCCGACAACTACGGCCGCGATCACCACCCGCGCTGCTTCACCGTCTGGATGGCCGGCGCGGGGATCAAGGGCGGGATCACCATCGGCGAGACCGACGACTACTCCTACAACGTAACGAAGGACCCCGTCCACGTGCACGACCTGCACGCGACGATCCTGCACCTGATGGGCGTCGACCACACCCGGCTCACCTACAAGTTCCAGGGCCGCTATTATCGTCTGACCGACGTCGCCGGGCATGTCGTGAAGGCGGCGCTGGTGTAGACTCTGGCACGGCGTCTTGTTTTTTGAATTGTCCGTAGCACGGGTTTTCGACCCGTGCTTTGTTCTAGAATGCACGGTTGAAAACCCGTGCTACGCAGGAAGCGCAACCGGAATGCCTGACACCGACCCCACGAATCTCGTGCTGTTCTTCGGCCGGATGCACCCGCTGATCGTGCATTTGCCGATCGGGTTCCTCATCGTGCTGGCGGTGCTGGAGGTGGTGCGCTGGTTCAAGCGCTGGCGCGGCGCCGCCGAGGCGCGCACCGTTGTACTCGGGCTGCTCGTCGTCTCGTCGATCCTGTCCGTCATCTTCGGCCTCATGCTCGAAGAGGAAGGCGGCTACAACCAGGACCTGCTCTTCTGGCACAAGTGGATGGGCATCGGCCTGGCCGGGGGGTGCATCGCGACGGCGCTGGCATTCTGGAGCAAGAGCCGCTGGCTGTACGCCGGTTTTCTCATCATCACGCTCGCCCTGCTCGTCCCCAGCACGCACTTCGGCGGATCGATGACCCACGGCAGCGACTATCTCATGGCCCACGCGCCCCGATGGATCCGTGACTTTGCGCGCGGTCCCGTGACGACGCAGCCGACCAATTCCGCGGTCTCGCTTGTTTCCACCAGCCCGCCGGCCGATCCGCAGCAGGCGGTCGTCTTCACGAGCGTCGTCCAGCCCGTGCTCGAGAAATACTGCGTCGGCTGCCATGGTGGCGAGAAGACCAAGGGCGAGCTTCGCCTCGACACGCTCGAGGCAACCTTCAAGGGCGGCGAATCGGGACCGGCCATCGTTCCCGGCAACTCGAAGGAAAGCCCGCTGATCGCGCGATTGCTCCTGCCGATCGACGACGAGGAGGGCGAGCACATGCCTCCCGAGGGCAAGCCGCAGCCGTCGCCGGAGCAGATTGCGCTGCTGAAGTGGTGGGTCGATGCGGGCGCGCCCGCAGACAAGACGGTCGAGCAGCTCGACCCGCCCGCGGAGGTGATGAACCTCATCGCCAAGGCGCTCGGTGCGCCCGCCCCCGCCCCCACGGCACTGGAGCCAGCCGAAGCCAGGAAGATCGACCCCGTCCCGCTCGACTCCCTCGCCGGCGACATCGAGCGGCTGACCAAGGAGCTCAACATCGTCATCGAGCCGGTCGCCATGGACCTCCCGTGGCTGGCGATCAACGCGAGCATCAGAAAGCCGTTCGGGGACGAACAGCTCGCGCAGCTCGAGCCGCTGGCGCGGAACATCCAGGTGCTCAACCTCGCCGGCACGGATGTGACCGACGCCGGCGCCGCCGTCATCGCCCAGATGCCCAACCTCCAGCGCCTGCGCCTGGAGCGCACGAAGGTAACCGACGCCGGCATGAGCCACCTGGCCAAGCTCGATCAGCTCCAGTACCTGAACCTCTACGGCACCGAGATCACCGACGCCGGCCTCAAGCCGCTGCAGGCGCTGCCGGAGCTTCAGCAGATTTACCTCTGGCGCACGAAGGTCGACCCCGCCGCCGCCCAGGCGTTCGCGGATGCGATGGTTGACCAGGCCAAGATCGACCAGTGGAAGCAGCAGATCGCGCAGCTGGAGGCGCAGATCCGGGCCGAGCGAGTCGAGGTGGTGCAGGGCGTGGTAGCGACGACGCAACCCACCACCGCCCCCGCCCCCGACCCCGCCGCCCCCGTCGTGGCATCCGCGACCGCCCCGACCACCGCCGCAGCCGTCGCGTCGCGCGAGCCGGTGAACACGCTGTGCCCCGTCTCCGGCAAGCCGGTCGACGTGACCAAGTTCGTCGACTTCCAGGGCCAGCGCGTCGCCTTCTGCTGCGACAACTGCCCGAAGGAATTCGAGAAGGACCCGGCGAAGTACAAAGACAAAATCAAATCCAATTGAGCGACCGAGACACAGAAGGCACAGAGGCATCTCCCGCCGCGCCCAGCCGTGCGGGTTAGCCGGCGCTGATACCGAGGAATACCGTGAGCCGCACAATCGTCAGACGCACATTCCTTCCCGTCGCTTTGCTGATGCTGGCGGCCGCTGTTCCCATTGTGGCGGAAACGTCTGTCAAGCCGGTCGATGTCGTCGCCGTCGCCCGCTCATTCCCCGACGGGGGCGGGTACAACATCAAATGGGGCGGCTCGGGCACGGTCGAAGAGATTCGCTTCAACAACACGCGCATCCTCGCCAAAGGCGAGAACGGCACCTACTGCTGCGGGTTCACGTTCAACGTCGTCATGAAAGCCGCAGGCCAGGCCGGGCTCCTGAAGGACAAGACGGTCGAGCAGATCAAGCGATTCCAGAAGGAGTGGTACGGCGCCGTCACCGAGCCGGACATCCGCGAGAAGCAGTGCGCTGTCGCGCTGGGCAACCTGGGGATCGGAAAACAGGTTTCCGCCGACGAAGCGCAAGCGGGCGACTTCCTCCAGTTCTGGCGCACCAAGAGCGGCCACAGCGTCGTGTTCCTCAACTGGGTCGAGAAGGACGGCCAGCGCATCGGCTTCACCTACCGCAGCAGCCAGGGCTCCACCGACGGCATCGGCGACAAGACCGAGTACTTCAAGGACAGCGGCGTCGCGAAGGGTGAGGTTGATCCCAAAAGGATGTATTTCGGGCGGCTGGGCGCAGGTCCCGCAACATGAGCCCACATGCCCCATCGCGACAGATCGTTGCCATGGGCGGCGGCGGTTTTTCCCTGGAGCCGCGCAACCTCCGGCTCGACCGTTACGTGCTCGGGCTCGCGCGCTCGAAGCGCCCGCGCATCTGCTTCGTGCCCACCGCAAGCGGCGACTCACGCGGCTACGTCCAGCGCTTCTACGCCGCCATGAAGAAGCACGACTGCCGGCCCTCCGACCTAGGCCTCTTCCGTCGCAATGACCACGACCCCGGCGCGCACCTGCTGGCACAGGACGTCATCTACGTCGGCGGCGGGAACACGGCCAACCTGCTGGCGGTATGGCGCCTGCACGGAGTCGATCGGGCGATGCGCGAAGCGTGGCGGCGCGGTGTCGTGCTGTGCGGCGTGAGCGCGGGGATGATCTGCTGGTTTGAGAGCTCGCTGACGGACTCGTTCGGTCCGCTGCGCGCGCTCAACGACGGCCTGGGATTGCTCCCCGGCAGCGCGTGCCCCCACTATGATGGCGAATCGCGTCGCCGTCCGACCTTCCACCGGCTGATCCGCGCCGCAGCGCTTCCCCCCGGTGTCGCCGCGGACGACGGCGCGGCCATACATTTCGTCGGCCGGTCAGTCCGGACTTGCGTCGCATCACGTCCCAGGGCACGGGGCTATCTCGTCCGCGCACAGAACGGCCGCATCGTCGAAGAAGCCCTGCCGACGACGTTCCTGGATTGACCTCATGAAACACCTCCGCGAAGAGCTCTGGTTCAACACCCCCCACCGGCGGGACTACGTCAACATTACCGACAAGATCGAAGCCCTCGTCCGCAAGAGCGGCGTGAGCAACGGCCTCGCGCTCGTCAACGCGATGCACATCACGGCGTCGGTGTACATCAACGACAACGAGTCGGGATTGATCCAGGATTACGATGAGTGGCTGGAGCAGCTCGCCCCGCACGCACCGACCGAGAAGTACCGCCACAACCGCACGGGCGAGGACAACGCAGATGCCCACCTCAAGCGTCAGATCATGGGCCGGGAGGTCGTCGTCGCCATCACCGACGGCAAGCTCGACTTCGGCCCGTGGGAGCAGATCTTCTACGCCGAGTTCGACGGCCGGCGGAAGAAGCGCGTGCTGGTGAAGATCATCGGGGAGTGAGGCGGGGATGAGGGGATGACAAGGCGACGAACGGAATTGTTCACCCCATCATCCCCTCATCTTGTCATCCCCTCACCTTCCGCTCACGCTGGGCGGCTGCGCGCGGGCGACAAGTGGTGCCGGATGGGTTGGTCCACCGCCAACTGGTACGGGGCTTGGTTCCGGCGGCAGGCGGCGCGGCGGGGGCGGCGACTGCGGATCGTCCTCGGGCCGGCCGATACGCCACAGGCGAATGATCAGCACCAACAGGTGATAGATGATATTTGACCAGGAGCCGATGAAGATGGCCGCGAGGGTCAGCCCCCCCGCGCAGGCCATCACGCCGTCGGCGACCATTCCCTCCCACAACCATTCCCCGATATCGCTCCAGAAGGAATAGGCGACCCAGGGACCGCCCCACGAACGCGGCGACCGTGAGGAGCACGACCCCCAACAACGTGATCCGCGGGTGAAGCATACGGCGGCGCATTTCAGTTGCAGTTTACCCGCGGAGACAGATCAGAGGGCACGTCTGGTCACGTGCGATTACCGACGACGGTGGTATCGAGACATAACGACATGACCGCTTTTGCTCGCCCGCCCGCCTGATACAATCCCCATAGCGGCCGGTTCAGTTCAACCCCCAGTTTATGCGGCGTGCGACCGGGCCGCAGCCGCTGGCCTGGCGGCGCAAGCCGCATAAAGTCCTCTTCGTTATGCCCACAACTGGCATGAAAACACATCGCGTCAGGGTGATTGATGGACCGTTGCCGCCGGGGATTTGGCAGTCCGACAGCATGGAGCCGCATCTGGTCACCGCGTCCGAGCACGAGGCGGTGCTGCGCGAGTTGATGGAGCGCGAGCCGCTGTTTCACCGACAGCAGTTCGGGGCCACTCGCAAAGATTTCGAGAAGATGACGGCAGCCGAGTTTTGGGAAGTAGGCGCATCGGGCCGCCGATTCAGCCGACAGTTCGTGCTGGACACGCTGGAGCGGCGATACGAACACGCAACGGAGGATGTGTGGGAGGTGGGAGACTTTCATTGTCTTGAGATCGCCGCCGACCACTACCTGGTGACGTACACGCTGATTCAGGGCGACCGGATCACCCGCCGCGCAACAATCTGGCGTCGTGCCGCGAACGGATGGCAGGTGGTTTATCATCAGGGCACGGTTGTTGCGGGGGGTTGACCACGTGTATTAGGCACGAGGGCATAACCAGCCCTGCAACGGACCGGCCGGGCGGAACGGTCCTTGTGAATCCAACGCGGCTCGACGCCCGGCCGGCCGCTGAACGTCGGTCCGTTAGGCGACAGCAGCGATCACTGACGATCGACAGCGTGAAGCACGTCGGGCATCGTCCAGGTGGAGGAGCATGTGAAACGCCTCGCGCGCAACCTCTTTACCCTCTGCTCGATCGTCTCGGTGCTGTTATTCGTAGCGACAGCCTGCCTCTGGCTATCCAGCGCGTTCTGACGGCACGTTCATTCACACGTCGCCGCTGAAGCTGGACGGTCGGACCGCCCGGCGCGTCGAGTGGAGGATCGGCCGACTGGACGGCCTTGCGTTTGTGAACCGCGTGGAGGCGACCTATACGGACCCACAGGTCATCCGTTCCCAAGCGAAATCGCTGACCGGATGGGGCCATCTCCCTACTCCGCCCGCCTTCGCCATGTACACGCGTCCACGCAACAGGCAGGGTGGGGGTGGGTGGCACGGGTTCGGGGCGTTAGTTTCCCGCTGCCGGCGGCCGTGGTGCTCACGGCGGTCCTCCCAACCGCGCGGCTGGCCGTGTTCCTGAGGCGGCGGCGGCGCTGGCGGTGGAAAGCCGCGAGGTGTTGTGCCAACTGCGGCTACGACCTGCGCGCCACGCACGGCTGCTGTCCGGAGTGCGGGGCCGTACCAGAGCCGCCTGCGGGAGCCGCCGCATAACCCGCCGCCTGCACTGGACCGCGGCCGCGGGAGCTGGCGGGGCAAGTTGAAGCAACCAGCGACGCTGGACCGCATATCCACCGCGACGTTGCTCCTGGTTGTCGTCGCCTTCGTCTGCACGTCCTCGCTCCACAGCTTCTACCCATTCCGCCCGGCACTCGCAGATCGGCTGGATAGGTTGCCGCTGGGGATGTTACCGCCCGGGCCGATGCTGCGGTTCAACTACGCGCTGACCGCGGCGGCGCTGGTCGCGGCGGCCATGCTGGCGGCGGGGTACGCGGCCGGCTTCCGCAGGATCGCCGTCGTAGGCATGGCCACGCTGGCCGTCATCCTCCTGTTCCCTAACGACAACTGCGCCAACCCGTTCAACCGCCCGTGGATCCGCACGCTCGGCGCGTCGCCGCTGATGTTCGCGCCGGCGTCGGTCGGGCTGCTGGTGGCGGCCTGCGGGCTCTGCCGATTGTGGCGGCGGACGAGCTTGGCCATCGTCCTGACGATCTGCCTCGTGACGCTCCTCGTCGGTCTCGGGCACATCACGAGAGTGATCTGGTGACCCAACATCCTTCGGCGCGGGCTAACCCGCCGCTGCACTGGACCGCGGCCGCGGGACGTTTACTTGTGATTCGAGTGGTCGTCGGCGCGGCCGCGGCCATTGAACGTCCATCCGTTATGCACCCGTGGGAGCCTTCCTCCGATAGAACGACGTCGGCGTGTGGGCGAGCAACCGGGAGAGGGATGCGTTCCTCGACTGGTTCGCGGACCATCGCTGCGCGCCGGGCGACGAGCGATGGGAGTTCTGCAAGTCCGAGGGGAACCGCTGGCCGGGGTCCGGGATCAACCTTAGCGAGTTGATCCCGCGCGGCGAGCGGTTCGAGGTGACGGCTGCCGAGCAAGCTGCCGCGGGCAAGACATACTGGCCGGAGGTCGCGCAACTACTTGGGATCGTCAGCCAGATCAGTTGCGGAGAGTGGAAGCACCTCGTCAGCAGCAAAGAAGCTGTTCACTGGCGTGTAGATGACATAGAGCGGGAAGCAAGGTGGCAGCGGGAACAGGATGAGCTCTCGGGCGAGCCGTTCCGCACCAGCAGCTTCGGGCCGGACGGCCAGGTGAAATTTCTGCCGCCGGACGACGAGGCAGCGAGCGAGGGATAGCGGCGAGTCGGCGATAGGTGCATAACCCGCCACTATGAATCCCGCCTGGGGTCAAGGGGCGGTTGGGGGGGCGGTTGGGGCGCGGCGGTTCCTGATGCCGCCGCGGAGCGGCGGGCGGTTTACCGATTGATTCTTCTGCTCGCTCGCTGTGCGGTGGCCGCCTGGCGTGTGGGTCGCTTCGTCGGCGTCGGGGGCCGGTGCGCTTCAAACAACTATCCGATGGTCAGCCAGCGCTGTTGCGCCGGGAGCCGTCATTCACCCAGA
>DASYWJ010000042.1:0-5165 GCA_035936155.1 Tepidisphaeraceae bacterium
TCCCCGACCCCACCCCCGCTCCCGCGACTCCCGCGCCGAGCCCGACACCCGCCGGCGACCCGGGTTCCGCCCCGTTCCCGGTATTCGCTCCGCACACCCATGACAATGGTGCCGGCGCGGGCGTGACGGACGTGCGATCCGACACCGTTTACGTCAACGGGATTCACGCCAGAACGGGCGAACCGCTGGTGAAGTCGCAGACCATTGCCGCGTGGGCAGGCGAGCTGCGCGGGAGGGGGTTGGATGTTCCACAAGAGGTCAGGGCGTCGGTGCAGGCGGCGCGGTTCCGCGCGTTCGGCCTGCCGGACACCGTCGACCCCAACGACCTCCGGCAGGCCGGCTGGGGTGTCGTAGTGCCCGAAGGCCGCAAGCAACAGCTGCTCGATGCCCTCAAGCCGCTGCTCGATCACCGCCGTGCGACAGTTCCCCCCGACCGGCTCAAGCTGCTCACGTATACGGGGGAGTCCTGCCGGGAATGGCTCCGTCAGCAGGGGATGGCGTTCGGCTCGCAGAAGCCAACCATCGTTCCATACCACCTCCTGCTCGCCGGGACGCCGGAGGAGATCTCGTTTGAGTTCCAGTACCTGCTGGACTTGGAGTACTCCGTCGGCCGGCTCTCGTTCGACGACCTTACGGGGTTCACGGCGTATTCCCAGGCCGTCGTCAAAACCGAGACGGCGGGCACGTCGCGCGCACGCAAGGCCGTCTGGTTCGCTCCCCGGCACGACCCGGCGACGGTGCTCAGCCATGACGAACTGGTGAAACCCCTCATGGCGGGTGACTCGCATGGCACGGCCGGGTACGCGAACGTCCCGCTGCTGGCCGCCGAGGCAACCCGCGCCAATCTGCTGAAGTCGCTGGCCCAGGAACAGCCGGCACTCCTGTTCACGGCGTCGCACGGCTTGGGACTCGATCGTGGAGACCCCGAGCAGCGGGCACTACAAGGCGCTTTGCTGACGGCCGACTGGTCGGGCTCCGGCCCCGCGGGCGCGGACAAGTGCCTGGCCGGCCAGCACGTCCAGGTCGACGTGAGCGGCATGGTCGCATTTCTTTTCGCATGCTACGGGGCGGGAACCCCATTGCGCGACGATTACCGCAAGGACTTGACCCAGCCGCCAGAGCAGATCGCCGATGGGCCGTTCGTGGCGGCGCTTCCGCAGGCCCTGTTGGCCAACGGCGCGCTCGCAGTCATCGGGCACGTCGAGCGGGCGTGGGGCTGCTCCATCCGGCCGGCCGGAGTCCGGGGCGACCTACTCGGTCCGTTCCGCAACCTCCTTAGTCGCATTCTGCTCGGCCGCTGCGTCGGAAACGCTACGCGCGACTTCAGTGACCGCAGCGCGGTGCTCTCGCACGAGCTGCTGGAACTGCTCCGGACGGACGCCTCGAACGTGGACGACCAAACGCTGGTCTGGAACTGGGTCGAACGTAACGACGCCCGCAGCTACGTCACGCTGGGCGATCCTGCGGTTCGGCTCCAGTGAGCCGGAGCTGGGATAACGTGGTGCGTAAGACGCGCTGGAAAGAGATGCGCGACGCGCTCATGCCGCTCATCGATCGCCGCGGACCGGCCCCTCCGGCCGAGCTACTGCCGCAGCGAATCACGGCAGCTCTCAGTGCGGCGGCGATCGGGTTGCTATAGACGTCGCCGGCGGAGTCATTCGGCGAAGACCCCGCCGTCGTCTGGGTCGGCTACGGGACCAAGCACAGTTCCCCGGCAACGGATTCCTTGCTGAAGGGTTTTGGGGATCCCGGAGATCCAGGCCCGGATTGCCCGGGCGAAGCCTTGCGTCTCGCTGGCGGGAGAGCAAGTACGCCGGCCAGCGTGTACTTGAAGACGCTTTTCGCTGACGCTCAGCTCCGGCGGGAACGCGCTGAGTGGGTGGACGCCGGACCCTGGCGCGCCGATGCGCCCGACGTCCATCCCGCCGTCGCGGTAGAAGCCGCCGGCATTGGCGGCGGCCAGCGGGAAGGCATCATCGACGTACGTGCCACCATCCCGACCAGCTGCTGCCGTTCCAGTCGCGCCGCTCGATCCGGTATCCCTCGTTGACCTGTCCCCACGTGGCGCTGTCGAACGTCGAAGGACGCGGTAGGAGCCGCTGGGAACGGCGAGCTCGAAGGTCCGGCTGGCGGGCTCAGGTGGGCAACTACCCGATCCTCCTGGGCGTAGACGACGGCGCCGTCGATGGCAGCGGCCAGGCGCAACAGGGGTGTATCCTTTCCGTGACGGATTCACCGCTGAACCGTCCGCCGCAGTTCAGCTCCGATCCCATTGTCGAGGCGCGCATCGGCAGCGATTACGCCTACCAGGCCACGGCCACTGATCTGGACCACGACAACCTCGAGTTCTCCATTCTGGACGCGGCGCCGGCGGGCCTGGGGATCACGTCGGGTGGACTGCTGACCTGGGAGAAGGCATCGCTCGCGGTGGGGGACTACCCGATCACGCTGAAGGTCATCGATCGCAATCCAGTTGACGGTGTCGCGCGCGGCACGCACGATCTGCAACCGTTCACCATCCGAGTCCTGCCGGTGGCCGGGAACCACCCTCCCGAGATCATCAGCGACCCGGTCATCACCTTCCGCCCGGCAGAACCCGGCGGGGCTCGGCAAAAGGTCTTGGAGGGGCGGGTACGAGACTTCAAATTCGTTGCTGAGGCGGATGTGGTAACGGTATTTAAATGAACTCTTCGGGTCGCCTTCATCTCATCCACGGATGCCGCGGACAAAACATAACCGTAGTCTCGGCACTGTGAGTCAAGGGCTTCAAACCGATATCTTCCACACAACAACAATTCGATGGGCGGAGATAAAGCCGCTTTCCGCGAGTGGCATCGCAAAGGCCGCAACACAGTTTGCCTTGTACACTGCCGCGCGTTTACACCCTTCGGATACGCTCCAGACGCGGGCTGGACGCCGCTCATCAAGGGCGAACCAGCCGTACGGCGGCTCGAGCCGGAGCGTCCGAGTGGCTTCTCCGGCGGCGACTGACTGCGGCTCCGAGCACCGACAGGGCGAGCAGCGCCGAGGGCTCTGGAACCGGGGTGAGGAGAAACCCGTGCCGCTGTCCGTCGCGGACACCCCACCCGACGATCTGCCCCGCGCTGTTGATGTCCGAGGCGACGACGAGCGTCCACCCGCTATCGTGCGGCACGAGCGAGTTGAGGTCACTGATCCCACCGCCGCCGACGCCGTTCCACACGAACGCGTGGTACGTGAACGACTGCCCAAAGGGGACCGTCGCGGTGCCGACGACGACGCCCGCGTGGTTCAGCGCGTGGGCGGTGCTGGAAATTCCGCGCGGGAGGTTTCCCAGCAGTGTCACCGCGCCATTATGCCAAACGAAAGCGGTGTCGTACTCGCCGCCCACGCTGCTGGCGCGCGTGCCCACCACCTGACCTGATTCGTTCACGTCGGCCGCGTAGCTCCCGTAGCCCTGCGGGTCGGCGTTGCTCATCGGCTGCAGCAGGCCGTTCCGCCAGATGACCGCTACGCCCGGTCGCGAGCCGTCGAGCTGGTAGCGGTTGACCTGCCCGACGATCGTGCCACCGCCGTCGTTCATGGCGTTGGCGACGCTGTCGTGCCACCCGCTCAGGGACCCCAGGTCCATGATCGTCCCGTTCCTCCAGAGGGTCGCCCGCCGCCCGCCGGCAGCCGTGTCCGACCAGCCCACGATCGCGTCGCCGGCGCCGGTGGTATCCTTCGCCGCCGCACGATCTCCGCCCAGCGAGGAAAGGGCGGTGAACGTCCCGCCCTGCCACGCGAAGGCCCGTTGCGACGGCGTGCTTCCCGTGGCGTACCAGCCGACAACGTGTCCGCCGCCGCCGACGTTGGAGGCGTAGCCGTATCCCCCGCCGGGTACCGTGATCCCCGTCAGGACGCCCCCGTGCCACTGGAAGGGCCGCGAGTCCGTGCTGCCAAATGCGCCGATGCCGTCCGCGCCGTACCCGACGACCACTCCCGCATTGTTCAGCGCGACGCCGTAGTTGTGCGCGCGGCCGTCGTACCGCCCGAGGTCCGTGATCGAGTAGCTCGCAGCGGCGTGCGCCGTGGCCGCGAAGAGCAGTGCCAGTCCCGAGGCCATTAATAAAGGGCAAAACAGCTTGCGCATCGATCGCATCCTCCAGTTTCGCCGGCCCCCCGGGGGGAACCGTTCGCGCGTCCGCAGCGCTGCCGAGTCCGGGGGCCGGACGCGGTGGCCAGACGAAGACGTCTGACACAGCTTCCGTGTCAATTATGCCTGACACTCAACGCGTGTCAAACACGATCTTTAGGTTGGGTCTAGCCTGGAACGGAGTACCGTACGCGCGCGGGCGCGCTGCCGGCGGCCGAGGCGGGCGAAGCAGGGCCGGTGAGGTAAGGGCGACGCTGCACGGCGGCAAGGGGTGCCCGCGCGATTCAGCGGCCAATCGCCGCGCGCCGGGTGGCGACCCCCTGCGCCGGACAAGCGGGGTCGCCCGCCGGGTGCCGCGTCCCCGCCACGAGCCGAGTCGATGGGGTACATGGGGCTGGCACGCCGACCACAGCGGCGCGGGAACGGCCGCCGAGCTCCGCCGCCGGGGCGTGATGGTGCCGGGAGTGCCGCGGCATGCCGCGGTAGACGAACTCCCGCGCCACCTCGTAGCACACGACCGTACGATTGCGCAGTGTCGCCTCATCGCGCGGTGTCTCCGTCGCCCACGCCTTTTTCTGCTTCTCGCTGATCTTGCCCTTTAGCGCGTCGCCGTACTCCGCGGCAGAACCGGCGGCGGCCCTTGTGCCCGTTGACATGAGCGCGGTGCAGCGGCTGGTGCAGGTCTCCCACAAAAGTGAACGAGGAAATTCACCGACGCCTCACCCGTCCCCAAGCCGATCCCCACCATCAGCCCCAGCTCGGACGCGCAGCGATATTCTCCTCTGGGCAGTCGCCATCGATGACGCGGGCAATGCTGCTCCTACGGGTCCGCGGCGGGAACGTATCTCGACGGCACCGCCTCAATTGCGCCTCATATACTCGTCTCCGATGCTGTTGCGGTGCGCAGGTGCACCGTGGGTCAGCGGGCTATTGAGGATCGCGCAGGTGCGATTCATTTCAGTCGCGCACTTTCCGCGCGACTCATTTCACGTCCGGGCGCTGCTGCGTCGTGAGTGAAAAATTTCTTCGACAAAATGAATTTGTTCATTGC